>JBGPHM010000001.1:0-177587 GCA_041484365.1 Terriglobia bacterium
GCCATCCTAGATATCGGCGGACAATGTACTCGCGCCATCGGTATGACCGAAACTGGCAGAGTCAAGCAATTCAAGAGCAACGACAAATGTGCCGCAGGATCAGGGATGTTCATTCAGCGGGCCGCCAAATACCTGGAGATCCCATTGGAAGAGGTGGGAGAGCTTTCCCTGCGAGCCACGCACCCTCAGCCGATTTCAAGCGTCTGCGCTGTTCTCGCTGAAAGCGAAATCATCAACCACGTCAGCGCGGGGGTAAGTGTGGAAGACATCTTGAGAGGCATCCACGAGTCGCTTGCGGATCGCGCCGGGGCGCTGCTCAAGCGTGTAGAGTTAAAAAGTGAGTTGACGCTCATCGGAGGGGTGGCAAAGCAGGCAGGAATCGTGAAGGCGCTTGAAGACCGGCTGAAGATTCGGGTCCATGTCCCCGATGATTGCGATTTCGTCTGCGCGCTTGGAGCGGGGTTGTTAGGGTTAAAGCGATTGGCCAACAGACAGGTAACAGCGGAAGCAAGATAATCATGCGAATTGAAGGCGCACACGCATACCGGTTAGCGACTTCCGGCAAACCGCTTGAACTCATTGAACTCCCACCACTGGAACCCCGGCCGGATGAAGTCGTAATTCAGGTTGCGGGTTGCGGAGTTTGCCACACCGATGTTGGTTTCGCGTATGAAGGCATTCCCACGCGCAGGGCGCTTCCGATTATTCTCGGACACGAAATCTGTGGACGCGTCGTCGCGGCCGGCGAAAACGCTGGTAAATGGGAAGGGCGCTTGGTCGTCGTGCCCGCGGTGATTCCTTGCGGGCAATGTGTCGCATGTATTGCAGGACGGCCGACGATTTGCCGGAACCAGTTCATGCCGGGCAATGACGGGGATGGAGGTTTCGCAACTCATGTGCGTGTTCCTGCGCGGGGTTTGTGCGCCGTCCCGGAGCCGCTTCCGCCCGGCATTCGTCCCGAACTCCTATCCGTGATTGCAGATGCAGTTACGACTCCCTGGGAAGCGATTCGCCGTGCCAAGGTCGGCCCGGACGATGTGGCCATTTTTGTGGGCGCGGGGGGCGTCGGGGGCTTTGGAGTTCAGATTGCCTCCTCGTTGGGCGCGGCAGTTGCGGCCATTGATATCGAACAGGTGAAACTGGACCTAGCCTCCAAACATGGGGCCACTTGTGTCATCAATTCTGCGAATCTGGACGAAAAAGGGGTCAAGACTGCCATACGAAAATTCGCCAAAGATAGCGGCAGGCGCGGAATTGGATTAAAGATTTTCGAGATGAGCGGTACAACAGCGGGACAACAACTTGCCTTCGCCCTGCTTGATTTCGGCGGGTATCTCGGGGTTGTTGGGTATACCGCGAAGAAAGTGGAAATCCGCCTGTCGAATCTAATGGCGCTGGATGCAACTGCGCGGGGAAATTGGGGGTGTCCACCGGACCAATACCCCGCGGCGCTTGACCTTGTTCTCAAGGGGAAAATCGCGGTTCAGCCGTACGTGGAAGAACATTCCTTGGAGGATGCCCCCGCGGTTTTCGAGGCAGTCGCGCGAAAAGAGATCCGCCGGCGGGTCATCCTGAAGCCAAACGCAAATGGAACTGCATAGCAAGGAGCGGGTATGAAGAACCACAATTTGGTGGAAACTCCCGAGTGGAAGAAAATTCTCGTGGAGCGTCGCGCCGTGCACGCTCGCGACGGTTCTGTCGTGGCCGGCCTCCATAATCTTTGGATTACCCTCAACAATCCCACAGAGCTGAACAGTTACACGACCGAGATGATCAAAGAGATCATTCTTGCGCTGAGGGAAGCCTCCAATGACCGGGCAGCGATCGCTGTCGTGCTAACGGGGGCGGGCAGCCGCTCGTTTTGCTCAGGCGGAAACGCGCGAGAGTACGCGGAAATTTATGCCGGCGCGCCGGGGGAATATCGCCAGTACATGCGCCTTTTCAATGACATGGTGACCGCCGTTTTGCATTGTGACAAACCGGTGATTTGCCGCGTCAACGGGATGCGAGTAGGCGGAGGACAAGAAATCGGAATGGCGTGCGACTTCTCTGTTTCCAGCGACCTGGCTGTGTTCAGCCAGGCAGGTCCCAAGCATGGGTCGGCTCCCGATGGCGGGAGCACGGATTTCCTGCCGCTATTTGTGGGCATGGAAAATGCCATGAACGGCGCCACGCTTTGCGAGCCTTGGAGTGCTCATCGGTTTTACTGGCTGGGTGGATTGACCCAAATTGTTCCCGTGACTCGCCTCAATGGCACGTTTATTGCGAATCCACTCGTTGTGACAGATCGCATCCTTGACGACTACGGGCGAATTGCCCTCGGCGAATTCAAGACGGGTGCAGCGAAGCGACAGGGCCAGGAGTTGCTGGGCTCCGCGGAGATTGATCTCAGTCTTCTCGATGAAGCCGTCGAACAAATATGCGCCAAGCTGCTGCATACGATGCCCGACTGTCTGACCAAAACCATCGAGAGCCTGAGGAAGCACAAACTCGAGCATTGGGATCGCAACCGCGAGACAAACCGGGCGTGGCTATCACTGAACATGATGACCGAAGCCAATGCAGGTTTCCGCGCCTTTCAATCTGGCGACAAGAAAAACCGCGAGGTTGATTTTGTATTATTGCGGCAGCGTCTGGCTGCGGGAGCGCGCTGGAGCGAGGAGCTAGTCGAGGAAATCGCTCCCTGGGTAAAACAGCAGGTTGCTCATAAGGATTCCCGGTGACAGAACTGGCGGGAAAAGTTGCCCTTGTGACCGGAGGCTCGGGCGCAATCGGCAGCGCCATCATTCAATCGCTCCAGACCGCGGGAGCAAAGGCTATTTCACTGGACCTCGATCGTCCCCCAGCGGCCGGGATTGAATGGATAAAATGTGACGTCCGCGATGATTCCTCGGTGGCTGCCGCGGTCAGTCACGCAGCGCGCCAATGGAAACGCATTGATTTCGCGATCCATGCCGCGGGCGTGTCGCGCGACGCCGTCGCCTGGAAGGTGTCTCTCGAAGATTGGGATCTCGTCCAGAGTGTGAATCTTCGAGGCGCTTTCTTGCTTATTCGTCATACGTTGCCGGTCATGCGGAAGAACAAAACCGGCGGGCGAATCGTGCTGATCGGATCAATTAATGGTTCTCGGGGAAAATTCGGGACGGCCGCATATTCCGCCAGCAAGGCGGGGCTGCTCGGGCTGGCCAAGAGCGTCGCGCGCGAGACCGGACGCTTGGGGGTGCTCGTCAATGTCATTGAGCCGGGCTGGGTGCGTACTCCAATGACTGAGAAAGTGCCGCAGCAAATCCAGGATGCAGCATTAGCAGAGAGCCTTGTAGGCAGTTTCCTGGACCCGGAAGATGTCGGTTCCGCTGTGGCATTTCTTTGCGGGCCTGGAGCACGGCGAATCACGGGGCAGATCCTGCGCGTGGATGGAGGGCAGTTTCTCGGACCGATTTAAGCTGTGGAATTATTGGAAATGGGAGGGGCACAAGGGGCGGAACAATGAGAGGTTTGCAGAATGTCATGTTTCCACATGGCGGGTGTTTCGAAGCCATGTATTGAACATTCCCGTCCGCACGAATGGTCCATTCTCAAATATTACTTTGGAGATCAAGAAGCGCGCCCCGCTAGTCGCGTGGACCCCATGACCGCCCTACGCCACGATTAACACTTATTCGTCACAAGTCCTGCCGGGGCTGAACATCCTCGTGACGTTTCGACTCCAAAACAGTTATATAGCGTGACCGTTATGGATCCCAAAGAGCCCCTGATTCGTAACATCTCTGACACCGCGCGCTGGGTCGCCGCATATCGTGCCCGCGAGACCGAGCGCCCGAACGCGGTTTTCAACGACCCTTACGCGCGCCGCCTGGCCGGCGACCGAGGGGAAGAAATCGCCAACGCTATGCCATTCAAGGATGGTAACGAATGGCCGTTTGTGGCTCGCACCTACCTCTATGACTATTTCGTGCAATCTCAGGTCCAACAGGGCGCGGACACGGTCATCAATCTTGCCGCGGGTCTCGACGCGCGTCCCTATCGAATGGATCTGCCTTCGTCATTGAAATGGGTTGAGGTGGACCTGGCTGGAATCCTCGATTACAAAGAGGGAATCCTTGCAAGTGAAAAGCCCCGGTGTTCACTCGAACGCGTTCGTCTAGATCTCTCAAATGTCGCGGGGCGACAAAAATTATTCGGCGAAATCGGCGCCAGATCGCACAAGGTTGTCGTCATAACGGAGGGTCTGCTGGCATATCTTTCGCCCGATGATGTCGGCGCGCTTGCCGTGGATCTCGCCGCGCAGAAAAGTTTTCAGAGCTGGTTGGCGGATTTTGGGTCGCCCGGCCTGATGGCCATGCTGAATAAGCAGATGGGTGAGAAACTCAAGGGTGCGGGCGGCCCGTTCAAATTCTCACCGCCGGAAGGCCCGCCATTCTTCACGCGATACGGGTGGAAACCCACGGACGTGCGTTCCCTCATTAAGTGCGCCGCGAAATTGAAGCGTTTACCTTTCTTCTTGAGCATCGTGGCGATGCTTCCGGAGTCGAACGGCGCGCAGGGCAAGCGCCCCTGGTCCGCCGTCTGTCTACTCACGCGGCCGTAAGTACACAATCTTTGACTCTCCGGCCGTCCGCGCATAAAATCCCGGCGTCGCAAGTGGCTTCAGGATTTGCGCGCACAAGTTTCGCGCAACAAAAACACGTTTCTAATCTCGAGGAGCGATCTAAATGCAAAAGAGCTTGAACGTTCTTGCTGTGACATTGGTATTGATGCTCGCAAGCGCCGCACTTGTCCGCGCACAAGGACAGGGACAAGGTCGTGGCGGAAGGGGTGGCGAGCAGCCACAGAGTGGCGGCGCGCCCGGCGAGACACCAACGCCGCCGGCACGCGAGGAAGTTTCCGTCACCGACCACACGATTCACATCGGAAATCAAGATATCCCTTACAAAGCCACCGCCAGCACCACGCTCCTTCACAACGATGCGGGCGAGCCGACCGGTCTCATTTACAGCATCGCCTACACGCGCAGCGACGTAAAAGACCTCAGCACGCGTCCGATCTCATTTTTCTACAACGGCGGCCCCGGCTCCGCCACGTTGTGGCTTCACATGGGCGCTTTCGGTCCGCGCCGCGTTTGGACCCCCGACGCGCAATTCACTTCGCCCGCTCCTTACAAGCTTGTGGACAACACGGAAACGCTGCTCGACAAGACCGACATGGTTTTCATTGATGCCATGGGCACGGGCTATAGCCACGCCGCCGGACGCGGAGCCGAGCGCGATTTCTACGGCGTGGATCAGGACATGGCCGCCTTCGGCCAGTTCATCAACACCTACATCAATCGCAACAACCGCTGGAACTCGCCCAAGTTCCTGATGGGCGAAAGCTACGGGACGTTTCGGTCCGCCGCCGTTGGGAATTACCTCCAGCAGCGGTACACGATGCACCTCAACGGCATCGTCCTGATCTCCTCGGTGCTCGACCTTTCGACCATCACGTTCGCTCCGGACGATGACCGCGTTTACGTTTACTATCTCCCGAGTTACGCCGCCGTCGCGTGGTATCACAAAGCGTTGAAGAATCGGCCCGCGAATCTCGCCGCGTTCATCGAAGAAGCCCGCCAGTATGCGCAGGGCGATTACGCCTCGGCGCTCTTCAAGGGAGCAAAGCTCCCGCAGGCCGAAAGAGAAGCGGTCGCGAAGAAGCTTTCCTACTTCACCGGCCTTAGCGAAGACTATTTGATGAAGGCCAAATTACGCGTCACGCTCGGCATGTTCAGTATTGAGCTGCAACGAAGTAAGGGCCTCACATCCGGCCGAATCGATGCGCGATTCAACGGCTTTACACCTGACATCCTCGCCGAAAATGCTCAGGGTGACCCGGAAGGCCCGGCCGTCGGCGGCGCGTTTACGGCTCTGCTGAACCAGTACAACCACGAAGAACTGAAGTTTGGTTTGGACAAGGTCTATAACAACTCTGCAGGTGGCGCGAATGGCGGTTGGGACTGGCGGCACGCAGGCGGCCGCGGCGGAGGTGGCGGCGGCGGTTTCCCCAGCGCGCCAAACGTCGGACCCGATCTCGCGGCGGCAATGATCACCAATCCAAAACTGCTCGTGGAAGTTGAAAACGGCTATTACGACATGGCCACGCCGTTTTTCGAAAGCGAGTTCATGGCCTTGCATCTCGGTCTGCCCGCCGAACTGCAAAGCCACATCTGGATGAAGTATTACGAAGCGGGCCACATGATGTACTTGCATGACGAAAGCCGCGTCCAGCTTCACAACAACATCGCGGCCTTCGTGGATCGCGCCACCAAGCAGTAGCGCGGTTTAGGGGGAAGTGATTTGTTCATGTAGGGGCGGGTCTATAGACCCGCCCTGGTTCTTGTTCGCCATGCCAAAACGCCGCAAACGCTTTTCAGCCGCCACCGAAGCCCGCCGTCGCGCGCGCCTCGTCGCAGGCCCGCCGCCCGCTGAGCGTGTTATTCCCGATAAGCGCCGCAAGCCGCCCAAGCACAAGCGACGTCCCCTCGAAGACGAATCATAATCCCTGCTGACGACTCTTCCACTCTCGTGTTAACACACCCAATACTCCGGCCGTCTCATAAAATACGCATGTCAAAACAATTCAGCCAAACCTCGCGGTCA
The DNA here is from genome assembly GCA_041484365.1 of Terriglobia bacterium. Lineage (GTDB taxonomy): Bacteria > Acidobacteriota > Terriglobia > Acidiferrales > UBA7541 > DASTCZ01. Next base: position 6,633 of record JBGPHM010000001.1, read on the forward strand.
CGCGCCAGATCTTCCACTCATCGCGCAATCGCCGTGCTCACTTTAATCTCCGCGATTCTGTTTCTCGCTGGCGGACATACTCCTGCGCAGTCCTCAAACGAAAAGATCGACCTCGCCGCAATCTCCCACATCCGCGACGAAGCGTTGAACCACTCTCAGCTTATGGAATTGGCCGGCTATCTCACCGACGTCGTCGGCCCGCGCCTCACCGGCTCGCCCAGCCTCATCCGTGCCGAGGAATACGCTCGCGACAAGCTTCGCTCCTGGGGCCTCTCCAACGCACATCTCGAGCCGTGGGGCCCCTTCGGACGCGGCTGGTCGCTCGAATCTTTCTCCGCCAGTATGATTTCGCCCGGCTTCAGCCCACTCATCGCCTATCCGAGAGCATGGAGCCCCGCCACAAATGGTCCCGTCCGTGGAGAAGCCGTTTTTCTCGACGTGAAGACCGCCGCCGATCTCGACAAATTCAAAGGGAAGTTGAAAGGGAAGATTGTTCTGTTCACGCCCGCTCGCGCAGTGGACCCGCTCTTTTCTCCGCCCGCGCATCGCCAATCTGACGACGAGTTGCAGATGCTTGCTGACGCGCCGATGCCAAATCCGCCTCAGCCGTTCCAGCAATCTGCCGAGCAACGCGCTGCGGAGCAACTCGCGTTTCTGAAATGGCAGCTTGCGCAGAGCGAAGGCGCGGCCGTTGTCGTCACTCCCGCTCCCGGCGACGGCGGCACTGTATATGTCACCTCCGCTGTTGTTCCATATCCACCAGACGTCCCTTTCGAAAAACGCCTCGGCCCCTGGGACTCCTCCAAGCCCGCAATCCTTCCGCAGGTTTCTGTTTCAGCAGAGCACTACAACCGCATGGTTCGCCTTATCGGTCGCGGAATCCCCGTCCAACTCGAAATCAATATTGCCGTGCGCTTTTACGAAACTGACTCGATGGCTTACAACGTTGTCGCTGAAATTCCCGGCACCGACCTCAAGGATGAGGTCGTCATGATCGGCGGCTGCATCGATTCCTGGCACGCAGGCACCGGCGCCACAGACAACGCCGGGAGCGACGCCGCGCTTCTCGAAGCGATCCGCATCATCCAGTCCCTAGGCCTGAAGCCGCGCCGCACTATTCGCATCGCTCTCTGGAGCGGGGAAGAGCAGGGGCGCCTTGGGTCCTCCGCTTACGTTGCTGCTCACCTGGCCCGCCGCATCGCCGCCCCCGATGGCTCTTCCGCCCCGCTGCGTATCGAACCCAAGCCCGAATACGATCACTTCGACGCCTATTTCAATCTCGACTACGGCACCGGCCGCATTCGCGGCATCTACACGCAGGGCAACGAAGCCGCTCGCCCGATTTTCCGCGCATTACTCTCGCCAATGAGCGACCTCGGCGCGTCCGCGGTCTCGTTTGCCAACATCGGCGCCGCGGACCACATTTCGTTTGATGAAATTGGCTTGCCAGGTTTTCAGTTCATTCGAGACTACATGGAAGGCGTCAACACCCGCGCTCCGCACACAAATATGGACGTTTACGACCACATCCTCGGTGACGACCTTGAGCAATCCGCCGCCGTCATCGCATCACTCATTTACAACCTCGCGATGCGCGACGAAAAGCTCCCGCGCAAGCCGCTTCCAATTCCGTCGACACATTGAAGCGGCGCTAATCTGCTATGCGATTCACTCCGCGTGATTCCCAAAAAAAGTTCGGGCGCGGCGTCTTCCTTCTCGCCGCGCCCTGTCCTTTTTTTTGCTCTTTTTGTTCTCTAGCTGTTAATTCTTCTTTGGCGCCGGTGTCTTCGGTGACGCGGGCGTCTTCGGCATAGCCGGCGGTTTCGGACGCCAGAAATTCGGCGCCACGGCAACAACGTCTGCCGGAGGATTGCTCATTGATGGAGACACCTGATAGATAGCCGTGTCCGTGCGCGTCACCACTTCCGAGATTTCCTTCTGGTACGCCTCGAACGCGGCATCGCCCATCATTGCGCGCATGCTCTGCATCTGCGTGGAATCAAATCCGGCAAGTGACGTCCGCAGTTGGCTGATGTAGTAGGTCGTGCCGTTGTCTCCGGCTACCGATTGCGTGAACCAGCTCGACGCGTTCGGATTGGCCTTTAATATCGCGGCATTTGCCATTTTCACAGCTGCCTCATACCGCCCTGCCATTCCGGGTTTCACGTGCACCGTATAAACTCGGACCCACCGCGTATTGCCGATCACTTGTGCATAAGCCGCATTGTCTGCTGGCTTTCCAAGGCTCAGATCCCACCGGCGCGCGCGCAGCACGCCCTGTTGGCTATCCGCACACGCCCCCAGCTGACCAAACAGCTTCATCGCGCCTGCTTCGCCGTGTTCGGCCTTCATCAGAGCTGCCATAAACTTTCCCTGAGCAGCTTCAATATCCGCATAGGATGAGCGGGTGGCGACGAATCGCACGACTGTCGCATCGCCATAAGTTCCCTGCAAAGCGAGCCAGTTGTCACCGCCGCTGCGGTTGGCTGCCACGAGCCTCTTCACAAGGTCTCCGTACTGCGCACAGCTCCCTTTTACATGGACAACGAAGTCATCCACATATCCATCAGAAGTCATCCCCTGCGCTTGCGCGCCAAGGGGCAGACAAATCCCCAACAACAACGCGAAAGTGACGTAACACATTGCACGACGAATCATGCAGCCTCCTTTAGGCTTTTTACCGGTCTTCTAATTTGAATGGTGAAATTCCACTCCCGACCTGATGACGCACACCCTACTTCTCCCGCCCGCCCGTGTCAAGCATTCGGTGTGCATTCCGCGCCCGCCCCCGCCATCATTCTTCGTCCGCCACGCCGTTATTCCGAGCGAAGCGAGGAATCTCGGTTTCGCGCGTGCTCCACACGTAGGTTTTACGTGCGGGGTGTTTTCGTCAGCAATTCTACGAGCAACTTATAAAATTTCTCCTTGTCCAAATCCTCCTGCACCTCGACCATCGGCCCCACCACCGCCGGCTGTTGTCCCGCCTCCCACGTCAGAGTGTCCCCGTACGTCGGCCCATGATCAATCGACACATCCATGTACACCTTCCTCGTCCGCGTAATAATCCCCGGCTCCAACCACGCCACCGCTGCGAGTTCGTCCCACAAGTAGCTTTCCTGCGCGTACTTCGCCACATACCGCGCCGACGCGCTTGTCCCCTTCGCAATCTCCGCGATCAGCGCCTTGTCAAATCGCGTCTTTACGGAAATGTCCACCGTCGTCACCGTCACTCGCGCCCACGGGGCGCGCAGCACGATTCGTGACGCTTCCGGGTCCATCCAAAAATTGAATTCGCGGTGCGGGTCCGCCTGAAACTCCGGATCGCTCGTCACCGGATGGATGCTGCCGCCCATCACGATCAATTCCTTAGCCAGCGATGCAAACTCGTGGTCAATCGCCTGCGCCAGCGCCAAATTCGTAAGCGGCCCGCCCGCATAAATCGTCACCTCATGCGGATACTTGCGCACGATGCGCACCAAAAAGTGCGCCGCATCTTCATTCGACGCGCGTATCGTCGGCGCGCCCTCGGCTAGCGGAGGAATCTCCCACGGCCCGTGCATGGGCCTTCCCCGGTTCCACGCGCCCTGATACGCCACCTTGCCGAACCGCTTCTCCCACTCCGCCGTCTCTTCCTTGCTGTTCACCAGAGGAAATACCGCGCCCGGCACCACGGGAATATCCGTCCGCCCGATGATCTCCAGCAACCGCAGCGTGTGCGCCACCTCCTCATCGCGCCACTGGTCGCCTGTCATCACGGTAATCCCCAGCACATCCGTCCTGGGCGAATTCACAAGAGCAATGATCGACTGCATGTCCGTCCCGCCCGGCCCTCGGCTGTCCTGGTCAATGATGACCTTCAGTTTTTCCGCGCGCTTCTCCTGCGTCCCCGCGTGGCTGCCCCCAAACGAAAACACCTCTGTCGAAAGTCCTGCAATCCCGATCAGTGTCACCGCTGCACCTAACGCCGCCGTCCCAACCATTCGCTTCACCGATCGAATCAATCCAAGCGTCATTTCTCCTCCTCCACCAATTCCCAGTGCGCCGCATTCTACTCCTACCCCGCCGTCATTCCGACCAAAGCTCCGAATCTCGTCAGCGCCTAAAAGAGCCAGTCTGTCGCGCCGGTGAGTGTACAATCAGGTTCTTAAGATGAGGAGACCGGTGTGAAGACTACAGGAAAGAGATTCAAGAGGGCCTTGCAACTCGCGCTAGCGCTGGCGCTCGTTGGCGCCGCGCTTCCCGGAGTCAGCAAACAATCTCATTCGGCGCCAAGCGTGCAAGAACAGTTTCCGCCGCTGATCCGCTCTCTCAAAGGAGAGGACTTGTATCGAGTCTATTGCTCGTCCTGCCATGGCATGGATGCCAAAGGCGACGGCCCGGTAGCGCCCGCGTTGAAAGCCAAGGTACCGGATCTGACTCTCTTAACCAGGAACAATGGAATGAAGTTTCCCGCACCACGGGTGCGGCAAATGATTTTGGGAGATGTCTTTGTCGCGGCGCATGGCTCCCGGGAAATGGCGATTTGGGGACCCATCTTTCATCAGGTTGAAAGGGATATGGACTGGGGAGACGTGCGGGTATCCAATCTCGTGGAGTATCTGCAATCCATACAGTCAAACATCGCGCCAAGTGTTCCGTCCGGCGCGGAACTCTACAAACTACATTGCGCCGTTTGCCATGGTGGCGACTTGAAGGGGACCAACCCCGGCCCTTCTCCATTCAAACCACCTCCCGACTTAACCACGTTAACCCGGACCCACGGCGGGAGTTTCCCTGAGGACTATGTCAAAGACGTGCTGCGGAATGGCGTCGTTTTCAAGGCGCATGGGCCGGCTGAGATGCCCATCTGGGGAACGGATTTCATAATGGATCGGTTGGGTGAACGGCAAGTGGCATTGCGAATTGCAAATTTGACGAACTACATCAAGTCACGACAGGTGAAGTAGGCCGGTCGCCGGTCATGGTGCGGGGGCCTCATTCGTCGTCTTTACGTGAGGAGTTTTTTTGCTTTTTGCCTTCACCCGATTCTTTGTAATCCCGCGCCTTTGCAACGGCCGCATCAGCTTCCACTATCCACCGGGACTGCGCTGGGCGCGGGCGGGCGCACGGGGATTCTTGGATTTGCGCCCCAATCGGTCTCAAACCCTTCCTTCACGAGTTCAATGATTGTCCGCAGATTTTGCGCAATCACCTTCACCCACGCCATCACGCCCATTTGCGGAAAATAAATCCCGCGGAAGCACAGCCGCGCGATCAGGATGTTGATGCGATAACTTACCGGCTTATGAGCGAATGAGTGGACGGCGTGTGCGATATCCTCTGGCGAGTAAGCACGGTCCCATGCGTACTTCACCTCGGCATGAGCTTCCTCGATGGTCATTTTCAGCGGGGTGTGGGCCATCGCAAACGGTATGAATTCCAGCCAGTGCTTCGGCCTCGTCAGCCGGCCCGCATCCGCTAGCTTTGTGTAGAGCGGTGTGCCGGGCAACGGAGTCAGCAGACCGAAGACGGGTAATCCCGGCGCCCAGGTGCGAATCTCTTTGAGTGTGCGCTCCGCGACGCCGGGTGTGTCGTTGTCCATCCCGAAGATGAATGACGTGATTGCAAACACATTGCGTTGGGCGAGTCTATCGAGCACGGCCGCATACTCGCCAGGCTTATTAAAGCCTTTGCTTACCGAGGCAAGATTCGCCGGATCAATGGATTCCATCCCAATGAAAATCCAAATGCACCCGGAAGCCGCAATCAGGTCAATCAGCTCCTCGTCTCGCAGCAGATTCGCGCTGACCTGCGCAATCCAGTAGACCTGCGCATTGGCGGCGATGATGGCGCGCAGCAGGGATTTGGTGCGTTTCACGTTGATGGCGAAGTTATCGTCAATGAAAAAGACGGCAATCTGGCCGCCCTCGCTCTGCGCACGTGCCTTCAGTAGCAAAAGTTCATTCACCACGCTTTCGTTCGTGCGAAACCGGATTGAATCCCCGAAAAATCCGGTCACCGTGCAGAATTCGCACCCATAGGGACACCCGCGCCCGGATTCGACCGGAATGATGCGAAATGTCCCCCACTTTTCCGGTACGCGCCGCAGCAGCGGCGCGAGAAACTTCGGAACTAGATTGAACTGGGAGATGTCGAGCGATTCCCAGGGAATCGCGGGATAGTCCTGCAACGTGGGTTTGCGCTCCTGGCCAAAATCATCCACTGGAGCGTAGATTTCTTTGAGCTCGCCGCGCGCGGCATCCGCCACTATCTTTGGCCACGTCTCATCCGCTTCACCAAGCGCCACTGCGTCCGCATGACGCGGCCCTCCGTCCCGTCCAAGCGCCTCGTTGAACTCTTCGGTCACGTGAGGCCCGCCCATCACCACCGGTACTCCCGCGGCGCGAACGGCGTCGGCCATGCGATAGGCCTTTGCGACCATCCTCGTCATGGCGCCGATGCCAACCAGGCCAATCTTTTTTTCACGCACGAACCGCGCGATACCGTCTTCATCCATGGGTTGCGCATTGCCGTCAATCAGGATCACTTCATGGCCCGGCGGGGTCAACGCTTGCAGCAGGAACATCCAAAGGTGCGGCATGAAGTTGCGGGTTACACCATTATCGGGGTTGTACAGCAGGATTTTCATTTTTAATCGGAATTTCCCATGTGGGTTGGTGCCTCAACCATCGTACGCTTCTCCTGCTCTCGACACAATGAATTCCCCACCAAATGTCGGATGCACAACATTTCATTTTTTAAGTGTGGGGTCTTTGACCCTTTGTTTTTACCCGTCTTTCTGCAATCACAGCCGCCTCCTCCATCGCCTTCACAATCCATTTTGCCCGCGAAGCCGGATTCCGATAATAGAGAATCCCCATTAGGATCTTGAAAGACGGCGTTCCTTGAAAGCAGAGGTAGTCCAGCGATCGACAAGAGAGGAGTGAGCCGTTGATGTCACAGTGATCTGTGACCGCCGTCACGGCAACATTACAGAATCGAGTTCATCTGTTGGTTCGTGGTGGGGGAATGTACGATGGCAAAGAATCAACAACAAGCGGTGCTCAATGCTCTCAAGATAGAGCTGAAGTTTTGTGAGCTGGGCGGATACAACGCGCCGGTTCCGGGAAGACTCCCGGCGCGCGCGGAGGGCAACGCTCCAACTTCGACGATCATTCTCGACGCAAGCGCGCGGGAAGCGCGCAAAGTGCGTTCTGTCTTCCAGGATTCTCCCTCTTGCCTGAACTATGGTTTAGAGGCGAGAGAGCATCCATGCTCGGAGTGTTGGCTCATGGCTTTCGTTCCGCCTGAAATGCGCGGCGAAGCTGTCCCGTGTCACCATATTCCGCTAAACAAACGCGGGGATACGGTGGCGACGCTCGGGGGGCCGGGCGACGCACCGGAAATTCAGGAAGCCGTGCTCGATTGGCTTCGCGCGACGATTCAGCAGCTCGAAGGGGCGCCTGCGAAATCGAAATCGCGAGCGGCGTGAAGATTCTCTCCGGCCTGGATGTTCCACACGTCGTATTTACGTGTGGGATCTTTGGCCCTTTCCCTTAATTCGTCTTTCCGCCACCCCCACCATTGTCATCCTGAGCGGAGGGCCGATGGTTTTTGTCGGGACGCAGCGAAGGATCCTTCTAACTCCCTCCAGGCCGCTCCAACCAATCTAGGGTTTGCCCTTTACGCGTAAGCCACTTTCTGGTAGAAGCAACAAACCGCCGTCACCGAACTGCGAGGAGGTCACCATGAACATCCGCCGAAGCATAACTCTGATGTGTTGTGTCACTCTTTGCGCCGCCCTGATTGCCGGCTCCCTCTGCGCCCAAACTCAGCGCGGCCCCTCCACGCCCGAGGAGCGCGCCAAAGCCGTCAAGATTGCGCACGAATTGGAAAACGATCCTCTATCTGCGGACATGAAGGACAAGAGGGAGTGGCTTCTCCGCTGGATCATCGAAGTTCCCGACATTCACGTCATCATTTGCACGGGTGTCCTGGGGCCGAAGTTTGCATCGGAAAAGCCGTTCAGCGGCGAGTTGATCGCCCAGCAAATGGCCTCCGAGGCCGCTTTCATAATTGAAAATCCAACAAAGGCCGATGACAAGCTCGCCGTTTACACGGCCGGCGCCGAAGGTGTTCTGAAGGCCTATCAATCCATCCAAAAGCAGAAGCCCAAAGCAAAGAGACCGTCCCTCGACGCGCTGCTGGAGCAACGGGCAAACGGCAAGCTCCAGGACGCCATCAAGCAGGGAATGGCGGGCTGCACCAAGTAAATCTGCGCTAGCGGGTGCCTACTCGTCGGCGGGTGCATGAATTGACTTGCCGGGTGCCGCACTCTTTGGTGTGTAAAGGCGCGGTTGTTGACTTTTCCTCTTCGTCCGTCTCTCCCCAATCCTCACCGCCTCCTCCATCGCCTTCCCAATCCTCTTCGCCCGCGACGCCTAATCCGGCTTGATATTTTGGTTCAGACGAAACAGGTTTGTTGGGTCGTACTTTTTCTTCAATCCCACTAGCCGCGCATATTTATCCGCTCCGTATGCGGCTTCGATTCTCTCGCGACCCTCGTCCGCTTCTCGCCCCAGATAGTTTACGTACACGCCACCGGTAAAGTTGGGCTGCATTGCCTCCCAAAACCCCCGCGCCCACTGTGCGCATTTTTCGGTTTGCGCCGCGTCCGCACACACGCCGAGCGCCATGAATGTGTACTGGACATCTCGGTGCGGGAACGCTGTGGCATCCCGATTAACACGGCTCACCGCTCCGCCCAGTGTATGTTCGATCAGCCCGTGGCACATCGGCGTAGGTCGCCTGGAGCAATTGTCCACTATAGTTTCGATGGCCTCGTCGGTGATTCCCTTGAGGAAGCTCGACTTCCAGTAACTTCGCAGCCCAGACGGGTAGAAGCCGTCAATCAATCGGTGTGCTGCTGTATACGGCACCACACCGATCTGGTCCATGATCGGCGGTCCGAATTCCCTGAGCGGTTTCAATAGACGTTCCCCCTCCGCGACTGGCCCATTGAAGACGGCGACGACTCCAGTCACGGGTGTTCCATCTGGTAGGCTAATGAGAACGATCCCGGAGGACATCTCCTCAGGCGCCGCAGTGGTGAACTCGCGGTAGAGCTTGAGGACCTCCCTTGCCCGCTGGAAGGGATAGACCAAAATGCCGCCCAGCACTGGGCCAACGGCATAAAGCTTGTACTCGAATGATGTTGTTACACCAAAATTTCCCCCGCCGCCCCGCAGCCCCCAGAACAAATCTTGGTTCTCGGTGGAGCTAGCCGCGCGCAACTGGCCGTCCGCAGTGACGACGTCGGCTGAAAGGAGATTGTCGCAGCTTAGGCCATACCTTCGAGCCAGATGTCCCCACCCGCCGCCCAGAGTGAGTCCAGCGATGCCTGTCGTGGAGACTTGGCCCCCCGTGGTGGCCAACCCGAAGGCTTGCGTTTCACGGTCAAATTCGCCCCAGGTAAGACCAGCTTCCGCGTGAGCCGTGCGGCGCGCGGGGTCAACGCGCATGCCCTTCATTCGAGAGAGGTCAATCACTAGCCCACCGTCGCAGACGGCGTTGCCGGCGACATTATGGCCTCCACCACGCACGGCGACTAGCAAACCATTTGTACGGGCGAAATTGACGCAATGCATAACGTCCGCAACTCCTGCACACCGCGCGATCAGCGCCGGGCGCTTGTCAATCATGCCGTTCCACACTTTCCGTGCTTCTTCGTAGCCCGCATCTCCGGGCCGCAGTAGTTCACCTCGTAATCCTGCCATGAATTCTTCCGCCTGGGTTTGGTCCATCATTGTGTCCCCCAAAGAGCATTTATACGGGCTATCGTTTTATTCGAACGTCGAGCTTGACCCAAATCGGGCGGACTATGCATCTCGAATTGGTGATAGTCAACCTGATTTGCCCGGCCTTTGAATTTGTACCTTCATCCGTTTCTCGGCAATTCGCGCCGCATCCTCCATCGCCTTCGCAATCCGCTTCGCGCGCGACTCCGGGTTCCTGTAATAGAAAATCCCCATCAAATGTCCTCGCCTCGCGATCGGAGTCATCATCTTCCATCCCTCCCACGCCCGCGGATCTTCCGCAAACGCCGCCTGCAACATCGGCGGCAGTTCGCGTTCCGCCTCCATCACCGAGAGCAGACACTCCGCGATCTGCTCCGCACGCCGCACCCGCGCCTCGCCACTCTTCACTCCCGTAATCATGTATGCAAAATACTTCCGCGCGGAGTAGCTCAACTTCTCATACCATCGCAGCAGCATTCGGTCTTCCGCCAACGCGCGCTTCAATTCTGCGGGGATCGGGATCGCGCGTTCCTCCGTGTCCGGCTCCAGCGTGAACTGCACCGTGGTCCCAACCATTGCGTCCCTTGCTTGCCTCCAGCTTGCCTGCGGGATTGGGAAGCCTCCCGCTCGACCACGCAAGCCTGTCCGGCTGCCGGAAAGCGGTAACAGTCCCGCCCCCTCCTGCATTTGCTTGTTCACAAGAATAAAGTGCCTGCCCTCGCGAGTAGGGAAGAGCGACGTCCGGAACTCGAACTCGTTAATCGTGCCTCGCACTTTTGGCCGTCCGCCCATCCCCCACGCCTTCTTCACATCAAACGGCACAAACGCAATCATCCACCCGAGATTCACCCTCAGTTTCTCCAGCGTCGCCTTAAATGTTTTCGCTGCCATGCCCCTATCGTAGCAAAGGAACAATCATCCCGGGATTCGTAGCTGGTTAAGCCGGCGGGGGCGTCGTTTCCCGGATCGCTTCAACAACCGCATCCTTTGCCGAGACATCATTGCGGCTGTGGTCGGTGATGGCGTCGAAGCGCAATTGCGTTGCTTCCGGGTTCAACTCCTTGCTGTATTCGTCGGTGATCTCAGCGCCCATTTGTTGGAGCATCTTGTTGATCTCGGCATGAAGATCCGCGCCGGAGACAGGGACTTGTCTCCCCATGTACTTCGCGGCGATTCGCCCTGCGAGCGCGTCGGCGGTCTTATAGTAATACTCGGAAATCTGGTGATGACCCTCCTCGTGCTCGATCACGTGGTCGGTTGCTCCCGCCGGCACCCAGACGGTGACGGCAAGCTGTAGCGTCATCTTGATTTGCGTAACGGTCACAATCGCATGCGTGGGATCTGTCTCCCGCGCCTCTCCGCTTACGATGGCATTGGAGGTGAAATTGGAATCGCACACCGCCTGTTCCCCGGGCGCCATCGGGGGCATGTCGGCCGGCGGCGCGGCCGGATCAAACGTGCGGCTTGCAAAGATCGCCTGCTGCTTTTGGATGATTGGCTCGTTTGCTGTCTTGCGCTGCCCGCTCGCTGCGAAGTACCGTACCAGAAGCCAGCACAACACAAGCAAAGCCAGCAACACGCATAGCACCACAATGGCTCGACGCAAGGGAAGCACTGCCTCCACTTTCCATTCTCTAGGCAACTCCGCGCCGGAACCACGGGTTTGCCGTCGCGACATGCCGCGAAAGGCACTCGCCTCACACGACTTAGAAGCATCTAGCCGAGCCCCCAGGCTCCCGCCTGGGGGCGGAAGTGGGGTCTTTGCGTTACTTCTCTCTTGAAGTCATTCCACGCCCCACCGCCTTACGTTGTCATCCTGAGCGGAGCGAAGGATCCGTACACACGCTCTACAAAACCATCCACATGGACAACTCGCCAGGTGCCGCACCCTTCGTTATTAAGGTGAGGTTTTTTCTCTTGACTTTGCTTAGTACTCTATGATAATCTGCCTTGCAGATTGCGACAACCGTTTCGAATAGAGTTCCAAAACGGGAATTGTCGCCCCTGCCAGAAGTGAAAATCGTCTGATTTGATGCCCCTTCGTAAGTGATAGAAACCATTGGACTTTAAGTCCTCTAGAATCAGCACTTGCAGACCATCAAAAGTCGATTTCCGTAAGTCATTGAAAACACTAGGGTCTGTTACCTTATGAGTACACAATCTAAGTCCTTTGTTTGCAACACTTACAGAAATTGCGTCTGTAAGTCCTTTATCTCCAACACTTACAAAAAAGGGGGGAGGGGGATAGGGCACAAGTCGTAGGGCTCAACTTGGGGTGGGCCGATTAGCACTTCATGCGGGGGGCAATGTGGAGCCTTAGGTCCCGCCGGGACCTAATTCTTCGACCCTCAACCGGGCTTGTAGCTGGGGACGACTTCTCCGGGTCGGAACAGCGCCGCAGCCGGACGCTTAGTGGCTGACGAAAGTTCCGCTGCCATCGCTTCGAGCTTTGCCTTATCAAAGCCAATGGCCGTCAGCGTCACGGTACCGGATGGCGCGATAAGGAAAACGGACGGCACGTTCGTAAGTCCGTACTCGTTGGAGACGGCGTACCGCTCGGCGTCAATCAGCGCCGGAAACGTGATGCCGTACTCGGTGCAGAACTCGCGAGTGTCCAGCGCATCGTCCTGCGAGATGGCGAGAAACGTCGCCGGAGAATTGCCGGACGCGAGGTTGCCATAAGATTTGTACAGCCGCTCGAGGAAGGGAAATGTGAATTGGCACACCGGGCAGGAGATCTTGAAGAACGCCGCCACCACCGGCCCCTTGCGCAGCTCCTCCGCGAGCGAGTACTCGTTGCCCGCGGCGTCGCGCAAGGAAAATTGTGGCGCCAGTTCTTTTTCCTGGATAGTTCTCACGCCGTCGCGCCGCTTGCCCATCTTGCGCCAGAATCTCCACACGTTCGATTTTCCTGCATTCATGTTAGCGCAACGCCGCGAACCAATGCGAATCGTGTCCGCGCCGGGCGCTCACCATCGCGGAATTGGATGCGCTGTCAGTGGCGCAGGCTTCAGCTTGTGTGTGGCTTTGTGGGCGCAAGCCTCGCGGAACAGAAACGCTGGAATCCGCCAATCGCGTCGAGTATGCTTCCGCTGGGTCCACCGCAAGCGCAGGGGGCAGAGCATGCCGAACTGGATTGACGTCGCGGATTACAAGTATCCGGGGGGCTGGAGCGGGCCTGTCTCTACGAATCGCTCGCGCTGGTATTGCGAGCAGCTCGAGGCGAACCAGGTCCTCTATTTTTCGCGCCCCCCTTTTGATTTTCCGGATGAGGATCGCGAGTTCCTCATTTCCCAGAAGCGCGCGGATTCCGCGGTCCACAAAAACGTTTCTTATCGTCCCACGCAGGATAAGCTCAACGGCTTTGAAGGCGCGGTCGAAGTGAAGGAGCGATTGCGCGGAGTCCTCAGCAACTATTCGCAACAGGTCGTCGAGTTCGTGCGTCGATTCCTCGCTCCTTACGACAATCGTTACACGCTCGACTACACAAGCTTCCGCCCCATCGAGGAGGAAGGCCGCGCGCTCCCGCTCCACAAGCGCAACGACCTCTTGCACGTTGACGCGTTCCCCAGCCGCCCAACGCACGGCGGACGAATTCTCCGTGTGTTCACTAATATCCATCCCACGAAGCCGCGCGTGTGGAACATCGGCGAGGATTTTCCGATGCTCGCGGATCACCTTGCGCGCAGCGCCGGACTCGAACGCTTCGCCGAATCCGGCGGCACATCGCGCTGGGCCGCAATCCCCCGCGCCTTCGGCGCTCCCATCCCGGACCGCTCCGCGTACGACCGCTTCATGCTCCGCTTTCACGACTACATGAAGGAGAACGCCACCTATCAGACCGACTCGCCCAAGACTCGATTGGAGTTTCCGCCCATGTCCACGTGGCTCGTGTACACGGATGGCATACCCCACGCCGTCCTCAGCGGGCGGCACGCCCTCGAACAAACGTTCATCATTTCGCGCGCAGGGCTTGTAAAGCCGGAAATTTCTCCCATCGGCGTGCTGGAAAAACTCTGCGGCCGCCCGCTCGCGGCACGCACGGCTGCGGCCTCTGCTCGCTAAGAACGCGTGCGAGCTAATGGATATGTTTGGTTTTGCGGGACATGAAATCCATGAGGAGATACTGGCCGAGCGTGTAGGGAGTGGTGAAGTAGGCTTTGCCGCGGCAAATCTCCGCGACCTTTTGGACGAAGTGGACGAGGCTGTAATCGCTGGCGAGCATAAAGGTGTTGATGAGGATGCCGGCCTTGCGGCACTTGGCGACTTCTTCCAAAGTCTGTGTGACGACTAGCGGGTCGAGGCCGAAAGCATTTTTGTAGATGCGGCCGTCTTCGAGAGTCAACGCGGATGGCTTGCCGTCGGTGATCATCACAATCTGCTTCATATCTTTTTTCTGCTGCGAAAGAATCCGCTGCGCCAATCGCAAACCTTCTCGCGTGTTCGTGTAATACGGACCAACTTGCACCCGCGCCAATTCGCCGATGGGAACTTCTTCCGCGCTATCGTGGAAGAGGACGAGATGGAGCGAGTCGCCCGGATACTGCGTGCGGATGAGGTGCGAGAGCGCCAGCGCGACGCGCTTCGCGGGAGTGAAGCGGTCTTCACCGTAGAGGATCATGCTGTGCGAGCAATCGAGCATGACGACCGTGGCGCAAGAACTCTGGTATTCGCACTGATGGACCATGAGGTCGGGATAGTCGAGCTCGATGGGGATTTTGGCGCCGTCACGGCGTACCGCGTTGAATAGCGTTGCGCCGACATCGAGATTCAGCGTGTCCCCAAATTCATAAGGGCGCGAGACGCCGCCGGATTCGATGCCGGTGGCGAGGTCGCGCGTATCGTGACGCCCGAAGCTGGATTTGCCGAGCGAGCCGAGAAGTTCCTGGAGCGTTTTGAAGCCGAGGAAATCGATGGTCTTGTCCGTAATTTCAAAGCGAGTTTGCGATTCCTGATTCTGCTCGCCTGCCTGACCGCGCGGGGTTTTCTCCGGTGGCGCGGTGATCTGCGGAGGTTGCAGCGGATTAATGTAGCCCTCTTCGGTCAGGCGCTCGATGAGCCGGTCGAGCATCTGCTGGACTTCTTTGCTGTCCTCGCCCTGTTCGAGGAGTTTTTCGAGGAGGTCATCCGGAAGGAGATCGCCTTCTTCGAGGGCTCGGAGAATGGCGCGGCGCAATTGCTCCATGGTGCGCGCGGAATCCATTTCGGAGATGCCGTAATAATCGCCCTCGAAGCCACTCTGGAGGAGGAAGTCGGAGAGGCGATTGATGAGATTGTCGAGGTCCACGCCGTCAGCGGGTTCGCCGGTGTATTTCGAGTAGCGGATGGTTTTGGGCATGGTGAATGCGTCAATTGAACTGGCGGCGCGGGGGGCGCGCATTCGGTTCGCGCGGATCCGGCGCCTTGGGACGCTCGGCGAAAAAGCCGCGCTCTTCGCTGCGGTTGATGCGTTTTTGCGCCCACAATCCTTCGAGAATAAATTCACCCGCGGCGGCGACGAGGGCCGCGCCATCTTTTCCACCGACGCCGAGCTTGTCCACATGTTCGAGCAAGCCCTGGATTTTGCGGAGATGGCGCACGAGATCTTCAGACGAACTCGTGTCCGCGACTTTCAGTTCACCGCCCATCTCAAACCACTGGATGACGTTTTGCATGTTGGCTTCGCCGAGATAGCGAGAAAAAACGCGGCCCGCCGCGCCGCGCACGAGCTCGCGGGCGATATGCTCCGCGCCCTTGAGTTCGCCCTCGTATTCGAGTTCGAGCTTGCCGGTGATGGCAGGGAGCGCGGCGTAAATATCGGCGACGCGCGCGACGACAGAATCTTCACCATTGCGCACGGCGCGCTGCTCGGCGCTGCTGACAATTGTTTCGAGGCAGGCGATGGGCAGGCGCTGGCTGACACCGGAGCGGCGGTCCACGCGCTTGTCATCGCGGGCGAGGAATGCGATTTGCTCGACGACCTCGCGAAGATAATCGGGGACGACGGTCTTGCGGCCGTTGCGCGCAACCCATGCTTCCTGCGCGGTGATGGACATTCCTTCTTCGACCGTCGCGGGATAGTGCGTGCGAATTTCCGCGCCGACGCGGTCTTTCAATGGCGTGACGATCTTGCCGCGGGCGGTGTAGTCCTCTGGATTGGCCGTGAAAACGAGGAGGAGATCGAGAGGGAGGCGCACGGGATAGCCTTTAATCTGGATGTCGCCTTCCTGCATGATGTTGAAGAGGCCGACCTGAATTTTTCCGGCGAGGTCGGGAAGTTCATTGATTGCAAAGATGCCGCGATTCGCGCGTGGCAGCAGACCGTAGTGAATCGTGAGTTCGTCGCCGAGATCGCGGCCACCGCGCGCGGCTTTGATGGGGTCGACGTCGCCGATGATGTCCGCGATGGTAACGTCCGGCGTGGCGAGCTTTTCGACGAAGCGGCGGTCGCGCGGAAGCCAGGCGATAGGAGTTTCGTCGCCCTGCGCGGCAACGAGTTCGCGGCAGGTGCGGCAGATCGGGCGAAGCGGGTGGTCATGGATTTCGCAGCCCGCGATGTAGGGGATTTCGGCGTCGAGCAAATCTATGAGGGCGCGAAGGATGCGGCTCTTGGCCTGTCCGCGCAATCCAAGCAGGATGAAATTGTGGCGCGCAAGAATGGCGTTCACGATTTGCGGGATGACGGTATCTTCGTAGCCGTGGATGCCGGCGAAGAGGGGTTGCTTGCGTTCGAGCGCGCAGAGAAGATTCTCGCGCATTTCGTCTTTTACGTTGCGCGCGGCCCTGCGCGGATCGAAGAGTGGATTGCGGCGAAGCTGGCCTAGTGTTTCGGGTTTCGGAGTATTCGAGGTCATGGGCCCTGGGATCGTGCGTCCTTTCTGGTGCGACGCAACCTGCATCCATTATAGATGATTCGTCGAGCGGCGCGGTGACATGAGTTAGGGTGGCGGATGGCAGGGAGTTGGAATGTGGGTCGGGATCCTTCGCTGTGCCCCGACATAAACCATCGGGACTCCGCTCAGGATGACAAACTAATCCAATCGCGAAGCGCTATAAGAGGTGGCCGGCGGGCAGGCTGGCCAGGGCGGTGGACATCTCTTCGGCGGCGTGGGCGTCGCCGGTGCGTCCGGCGGCGGCGATTCCGGCGGTGAGGGTCTGGCGCGCTTCGGTGTGGCGCGAGAGGCGCGAATAAAGCTGGCCGAGCTGGAAATAGCCGGTCACGTAATCTGGATGCGTGCGCAGCAGGACGTCGAAATTCTGGACGGCGGCGTCGGAATCGCCGGTGTTGGCGCATTCGAGCGCGAGGGCGTAGAGAGTGAACGGGTCGTTCGGCTTCGCGGCGGCGAACTCTTCGAGTTTCTGGCGGCGAGTTTTTGTTGGTTGTGGTTGGGTCATGGCGTTAGGGGAAGTATTATAGGCTGGTTGATTGCAGACGCAAATTGACGAGGAGCCAACGAATGGCGAAATCAGCGCGGAACAATAGCGGCAAAGGAAAGCAGAATTCATCGGGAGATGGGGAGCCCGCCGTTGCCGGGAAACCACCGAGCGCCTCGCGGACGGAGATGGTGGAGGTGGTGCTGCCACAGGACGCGAATGCGCTGGGGAATATTCTTGGCGGGCGCGTGATGCACCTGATGGATATTGCGGCGGCGATTGCGGCGCACAGGCACAGTCATAGTTACGCTGTGACGGCGTCGGTGGACTACGTGGACTTCCGGAATCCGATTCGCGTGGGCGAGTTGATCGTTTTGAAGAGCAGCGTGAATAGAGTCTTCAACACGTCGATGGAAGTGGGCGTGAAGATTTTTTCGGAGAATATTTTGACCGGAGAGCACAAGCACACGACGAGCGCGTATGTGACATTTGTGGCGATTGATGAGAATCGCCAGCCGAAGACGGTGGCGCCGCTGATTCTGGAGACGGAGGATGACCGGCGGCGGTGGCGCGAGGCGGGGGAGAGGCGCGCGATTCGGATGGCGCAGAGAGCGAAGAAGAAGGGGTAGGGCGGTGACCAAATGGCAAACGTTTGGAGACGACATTTGACGGATTCCCCGATAAAAGGCATCGGGGCGCACACGACGCGCTTCGTTGCGCCGTGAAAGATTACGAAAGATTATCGGCGAGGCGGAAAGAGCGGGCGACGCAGGCGCCGGTGGATGGGCCTTCCAGGTAGTTTCCAGCCAGAAGAATCCCAGGAAATTCGCGACAGGTTTCTTCGAGCGCAGCGATTGTGCGCGTGTGGCCGATGTTGTATTGCGGAAGGGCGCGTGGGTAGAGGTGGACGCGTTGAATGACTGGGGCTTCGCTGATACCCAGAATGCGCGCGAGGTCTTCGTGGATTGCGGCGGCGATTTGGCCTTCGGGTAGGTCGCAAAGCGAGGGATTTGTCGCACCGCCCGCAAAACTTGTGAGAAGTACGTGCCCTTCGGGAGCGCGGCCTGGGAATAGCGAAGAGTTGAAAACGGTGCCCAGAACGCGCAGACCTTCGCCGCGCGGCACGAGGAAACCGAAACCTTCGAGGGAACGCGCGACCGCGGCGCTGCGGTAGCCCGCGGCGACGACGGTTACTGGCGCGAAGGGGATCAGATCGAGGATCGATGGAAATTTGCGCGAGATGGGCGCGAGGAGGCGCGCAGCGGCGGCGGGATCGGCGGCGACGATGACGGCGGATGTGTCGAGAGATTCGGCGCGGCCACCTGCTGAGATGTGGATGCGATATGCGGGCGGGGGGCCGGAGGAAATGCGTTCAATGGATTCTACGGCGGCTCCTGTGCGGGCGGAATCGCCGAGATATTTTCCGAGCGCATCCAGCAAGGAGCCAATTCCATGTTTCAAGGAATGAAGACTTGGGCGAGCGGGAGCGCCCTTGGAACGTGAACGCCCATGCTTTATGCCGCCGCGAAGGACACTGCCGGATTCCACCTCCCATTTATGAATTTGAGGGAATGCGGCGCGAAGGCTCAGAAGTTCCGGGTCGCCCGCATAAATGCCGGAGACGAACGGGCCAACGAGATTTTCGAGAAGCGATTCGCCGAATTTGCGGCGCGTGAAGTCGGCGATGGATTCATCATCGTCGGGCGGGCGCGAAAGGCGCAAAGGTTCGGTGAGGAGGCGCCATTTTGTGGAGGTACGGAGCAAAGGCGACTTAAGCAGCGAAGGCGGAGAGAGCGGCGCGGGAATGAGGCGGCCATCCTTGCAGATAAAGCGTGGCGCGCGGGGATTTGCCTGAAGAAGATCACCTTCGAGACCGGCTAGCTCTGATAATTCGCGAAGCTCCGGCGTGAGCAGAACTCCCTGCGGGCCAAATTCAAACAGGTAGCCATTTTCTTCGATGGTGTGAATCACGCCGCCGAATTGGTCTGATTTCTCGAGGAGCAGAAAAGGGACGCCACGCTGCTTGAGGCGCGCACCGCAGGCGAGGCCAGAGATTCCTCCGCCGATTACGACGACCGGCGCGGAGTTTGGAGAGGTGGCGGGCATGAAGGCGCGGCGCTTAGTGCCTCAGAGAGTTTTCGAGAAAAGCGGACGGCTCTCGAGCTGTTGCTTTTCGAGATAGGGGTCGAAGACCATGGCGATGTTGCGAATGAAGATGCGGCCAAGCCAGGTTACGCGGATTTCGCCCGCGGTAAGCGTGACGAGGCCATCATCGGTAAAGTCCTGGAGGCGCGCGAGTTCGGCGGCAAATGTTTCGTCGAACTTGATGCGGAATCCACATTCGATTTCGGTTTTGTGAATTACGGTGTGGCAGAGCAGCCGATTGATGACGGCGCGGCGCAATGTGTCATCTTCGCTGAGATGATAGCCGCGCATGGTGGCGAGGCCGCCGCGTTCAATGGCGGCGGTGTAGCCCGGGACGTCGCGAAAATTCTGGCCGTAGGAGAGGCCAATGCCGCTGATGGCGCTCACGCCCATGCCGTAAAGGTCGGCGCCGGCCTTCGTGGTGTAACCCTGAAAATTGCGGTGCAGAGTGCGATTCTCTTGCGCGACGGCGAGTTCGTCGCCGGGCTTCGCGAAATGATCCATGCCGATGTAGAGATAGCCAGCGTCAAGAAAGGATTGCAGGCCGGCGCAAAAGATGCGGAATTTTTCCATGCCTTCGGGGAGATGCGTTTGGAAAGAACCCTGCTGCTTTTTCATCCACGGCACGTGGGCGTAACTGAACATGGCGACGCGGTCGGGCTCGAGAGTGAGAACCTGCGCGACGGATGCGCGGAAGCGGTCGGCGGTCTGGTAAGGCAGACCGTAGATGAGGTCAACGTTGATGCTGTCAAAGCCGATCGAGCGAGCGTGAGCGATGAGGTCGCGCGTCAATTCGTAAGGCTGGATGCGATGAATGGCCTGCTGGACTTCGGGATGGAAATCCTGGATGCCGAGGCTCAGGCGATTGAAACCGAGGCGGCGCAGCGTTTCGAGATGCTCGCGCGAGGTGACGCGCGGATCCACTTCGATGCCGATTTCGGCGTTGGGCGCGAAGTTGAAGCGCTCGCGCGTGAAGCTGAAGAGATCGTCCATTTGCGCAGGCGTGAGATAGGTGGGAGTGCCGCCGCCCCAGTGGAATTGAACGACGTGGCGGTTGCGCGAAACGTGCGGCGCGACGCGCTCGATCTCGCGCTTGAGCGTGGCGAGATAGGGCGGGACGACTCCGGTGTCCTTGGAGATGACGACGGTGCATGCGCAAAAAAGGCAGAGGCTTTCGCAATAGGGAAGATGCATGTAGAGAGAAACGGGAGTGCGCGCGGTGTCCGCGGCGGCGAAGGATTGCTCGAGATCGCGCGGGCCGAAGGTGTCCTGCCAAACGGGCGCGGTGGGATAGCTGGTGTAACGCGGGCCGGGGCGATTGTATTTCGCGAGAAAATCTTCCGAGATGCGGAAGCGTTCGTGGGCGATTTGGAATTCGGCGTTGGGCGTGGAGGACATGAGAGCGATTTCCTAGGTGAGAGGGCGGACCGTGGGACCAGTGCTGGAACTGGCGACAAGACCGCCGGAAAGGATAGAGACTTCTTGACCGAAGCGGATGAATGCTTGCGCGTTTTCGACGGGCGTCATGGGCAAAATGCCGTGGCCGAGATTAAGGATGTGGCCGCGTCCGCCGGTTTGCGTGATCGCAATTATGACAGCGCGATTGGTGTTTTCCTGCGGGCCGAGAAGGAGGCAAGGGTCGATGTTGCCCTGCAAGGCGATACGCGGGCCGAGCGTGCGGCGAAGCTCGGCGAGATCCGCGCGCCAGTCAACGCTAAGGACGGTGGCGCCGGATTCGGCGGCGAGCAGGAGCAAATGATTCGACGCTTTCGTGTAAAGAATGACGGGCGTTTCACCGGAGGCGAGTTCGCCAATGAGGAGTTGCGTCGCGGGGAGCGCGAATTCGCGATAGTCACGAGCGCTGAGCTCGCCGACCCAGGTGTCAAAGAGCTGGACGGCGGAGGCGCCGGCGGCGATTTGCGCCTTCAAGTATGCGGCGGTGACGCGCGCGATTTTTTCGAGCAGTCGGCGGAAGAGCGGCGGGTCGCCAAACATCATAGATTTCGTGGCGGGAAAACTTTCGCGGCCGCGGCCGTCAACCATGTAACAAGCGAGCGTCCAGGGGGCGGCGGCAAAGCCGAGCACGGGAACATCGGGGCCGAGCTCGCGGCAAAGAAGGCGGATGGCGTCATTGATGAAACGCGTCTCGGTTTCGGGGTCGAAGGCGCGGAGTGCTTCGACGTGCGCGGCGTCGCGAACGGGATCGGGGAGGAGCGGGCCGGAGTCGGTGAGCTCGAGGCCGAGGCCCATGGCTTCGGCGGGGATGAGAATGTCGGAGAAAACGATGACGGCGTCAACACCAAGTTTGCGGAAAGGCTGAAGGGAAACCTCAGCGGCAAGCTCAGGCGTTTTCGCGACTTCGAGAAATGGGTGCTTGCGCCGGACTTCGCGATACTCAGGCAGGTAGCGGCCAGCTTGGCGCATCATCCAAACGGGGACGCGCGGAACGGGTTCGCAACGCGCCGCGCGGAGAAAAAGTTCCTTCCGAGTAAGCGACGCGGCCTGCGCGGAGGTTTGCGTGTTTTGATGAGTAGCCATCGTTCGCGAGACGCATTTTCATGATAGCAGAATGGCATTGCGCGGGTATTGTTGCGCACCAACGGCAGCGCCCGGGATGACGGCGCGCGGCGCGGTGTGTTAATCTAAATGGGCCGATTGCACTTGTAAATCCTCTTGGAATGAAATGCGGGGGCTGCAAGTTCACGCTTGCAGCCGTTTTTGTGTGCGGCCGCGCGCGGGGTCCTGAAGCAAGCTCCGGCAAATAAATCTGGAAACGACGATGCCAGCCATCCGAAATATCGCCATTATCGCGCACGTGGACCACGGCAAGACGACGCTCGTGGACGCCATGCTGCGGCAGAGCGGCATTTTTCGCGAGAACGCGGTGCTGGTGGATCGCGTGATGGACTCTAACGATTTGGAGCGCGAGCGAGGAATTACAATCCTCGCAAAAAACACCGCACTCTTTTACCTTGGGACCAAGATCAACATTGTAGACACGCCTGGGCACAGCGACTTCGGCGGGGAAGTCGAGCGCGCGCTGAAGATGGTGGATGGCGTGCTGCTGCTGGTGGACGCGAGCGAAGGGCCACTGCCGCAGACGCGATATGTCTTACAAAAGGCGCTGCAGGCGAAGCTGCCGCCGATTGTCGTGCTGAATAAAATTGATCGCAGCGATGCACGGGCTGCTGAGGTACTCGACGAAATCTACGATCTTTTTATTGATTTAGACGCCACGGAAGACCAACTCGACTTTCCGGTGCTGTACACGAACGCAAAGACGGGTGTTGCGCACGTGAAGCTGGGCGATGACTCGAAGAATTTACTGCCGCTATTTGAAGCAATCGTGAATTCGATTCCCGTGCCGGTGGGCGATCCCGAAGGCGTGCTGCAGGCGCAAGTGATGAACCTCGGCTACAGCGACTTTCTGGGGCGCATCGCAATTGGGCGGGTGTTCAGCGGGACGCTGCGGCGGGGCGCGGACGTGGCGATTGCCAAGCTCTCAGGCGATATCGTTCCGATGCGGATTACGAAGCTCTACACGTTTCGCGGATTGGACCGCGACGAGGCTGAGGAGGTCGCATGCGGCGACCTTGCGGCGATCGCTGGAGTGGAGGGGATTCAAATCGGCGAGACGATCACAAGTCTGGAGACACCCGTGCCGATGTCGCCGCTGACGATTGACGAGCCGACGCTCGCGATGATCTTTACGGTGAACACCGGGCCGCTTTCGGGGCGCGAGGGACAGTGGGTGACGTCGCGCGACCTGCGCGAGCGATTGCACAAGGAACTGCTGACAAACGTGTCGCTACGAATTACCGACGCGGAGACAACGGACGTGTTTCGCGTGCTGGCGCGCGGCGAGTTGCAGCTTGCTATCTTGATCGAGACGATGCGACGCGAGGGATACGAGTTGATGGTTGGCAAGCCGGAGATTGTGGTGCGCGAGGAAAATGGGCGAAAGATGGAGCCGCTCGAGCGGCTGGTGGTGGATTGCCCGGAATCGTTCACCGGCGTGGTGATGGAAGCGCTGGGACAGCGGCGCGGCGAACTGGCGCAGATGGTGAACCACGGGTCGGGCTGGGTGCGGCTGGAGTTCATGGTGCCATCGCGCGGACTGATTGGAATGCGCGGGCAAATGATGACGGATACGCGCGGGACGGCGCAGATTCATGCGCTCTTCGAGCGGTGGACGGAATACGGCGGCGAAATGGCAACGCGGCCCACGGGTGCGCTGGTGGCGGACCGGCCGGGGGTGTCCACGGCATTTGCGATTTGGAATTTGCAGGAGCGCGGCGAAATGTTCATCGGGCCCACCGTGGAAGTGTACGAGGGGATGATTGTCGGCGAGAACTCGCGCGATTCGGACATGGATGTGAACATCACGAAGGAAAAGAAGCAGACGAATATGCGCGCTTCGAGTGCGGATGAAGCGATTCGCCTGATTCCTCACCGTGTGTTGAGTTTGGAGCAGGCAATCGAGTTTATTTCGGACGACGAATATGTAGAAGTGACGCCGAAGTCCATCCGATTACGCAAGAAAGTGCTTGCCGCGGGGAGGCGTCCGCGACGGTGGCAGGAGATTCGGGCCGCCAAAGAAGCCGCGCAGTAGTCATAGAAGCCTCGAACCCGCAAATTGTCCCCCCTGATTTTTACTGGAGTACAATAACGTCAGCAATTATGAAGCTCAATCAGGGCGAGTGGTTCATTGGAGAGGCGCGACCAATATGACGGGCTGGGTCCTCGCAACGCTATTACTTTACATTTTGAGTTTCGCGGCTTACTTGCGAAACCTTTATGTGGAGAACAGGGCCATTGGGCTTGCGGCGGGGGCGTCGCTCTTCGTGGGACTTTGGCTGCATTATTTCGCGTTACTTGAGAGAGCGCGCGTGTTGCATGCCGTGCCTTATGAAGATTTGTGGGGATCACTGTCACTCTTCGCGTGGCTGCTTGGCGCGACGTTTCTGGGACTTGAGCTGGTGCACCGTGGCCGCGCGGTCGGGCCGTTTGTCCTGCCGCTCATCGTCCTGCTATTTGCGCTCTCTCACTTTCGCGACGTTTCGCCGCATCCGGCGACTGCGCGGGGAACGCTTTTTGCTTTGCACGTAACGCTGAATATTCTGGCGTACTCCGCGTTTTCTCTTGCCTTTGTGCTCAGCACAATTTACTTGATTCAGAACCGGCTGTTGCGAAGGCGAAAACCCGGCGGCGTATTCTGGCGTTTCCCACCGATGGACGTGCTCGAACGGATGTGCCGGAGCAGCGCGCTCGTGGGAGTGCTGGCGCTTGCGGCAGGCATCTCATTCGGGTTTGTGTGGGCAGACAGGCTGCATGGACATTACTGGAGCGGCGATCCGAAGGAAATTGTTTCATTGCTGATTCTGGTGTTCTATTCGGCTTACTTGTGGCTCTCGCGAAGCACGGCATGGCGCGGATCGCGAGCCGCAGTGCTCTGTTTGTGCAATTTCGTTTTTGTGATGTTCAGCTACAGCATCGTGAATATCTATCTTTCGCGTTACCACCGGTTTTACTAATGGAAATCGTTCTCCTTGGTTTGAACCATCGCACCGCTCCCGTGGAGTTGCGCGAACGCGTGGCGTTCAGCCCGGAAAAGGCCGGGCGCGCGGCGACGGAACTGCGCGAGCGCGGAGTGCTCGCTGAAACGCTCGTGCTCAGCACTTGCAATCGCAGCGAGCTTTACGGCGTGCCTCAGGAGAGTGCGGCGGAAACGATTCCGCAGCTTGAACGGTATTTCGCTTCGCTCCACGAATTGGACCCCGCTGTTCTTGGCGCCAGTCTTTACCACCATCGCGATCACGGCGTGGTGCGGCATGTGTTTCGAGTAGCAGCAGGGCTGGACTCGATGCTCCTCGGTGAGGCGGAAATCCTGGGCCAGGTGCGCGATGCCTATCAGGCGGCATATGACATGGGCTCCACGGGGCCGGTCCTGAACCGGATGTTTCAGGCGGCGCTCGAAGTGGGGAAGCGCGTGCGCACAGAAACGGAGATTGGCACGCGGCCGGTTTCAGTGGCCTTTGCGGGAGTGAAGCTCGCGGAACAGATTTTCGGAAAACTGTCGAAGCATTGCGCGTTGATACTGGGCGCAGGCACTGTGAGCGAACAGGTGGTCGAGCACTTGCGCGACCGCGGTATTGCAAGACTGCTCGTAGCCAACCGGTCGCCGGAACGCGCCAGAGAATTGGCGGCGCGGTGGAAAGCCGAAGTAATCGAGTGGGAGAAGGTCGAGGGCGCGCTGGCGGTGCCGGACATGGTGGTCAGCTCCGTTGGGGCGGAGCAGGCGGTAATGTCGCGGGCGATGGTGGAGCGGGCGATGCAGTCGCGCGCGAATCGTGCCCTCTTCCTGATTGATTTGGGCGTGCCGCGCAACGTCGCGCCTGAGGCGGGAAAGCTTTACAACGTGTACCTCTATAACGTGGATGACCTCGCGGAAATTGTGGAGGGCAACAAGCGCGCGCGCGCGGGAGAAATTCCGCGTGTGGAAGCGATCATTGAGCAGCACGTTCTGAAGTTTCAAGCGTGGCAGACGGGAGTGGAAGTCACGTCGGTGCTGCGCGATTTGCGCGCGAAGCTGGCGCAGGGAAGAAACGCATTTCTGAGAGAGCGACTGTCAAATATGGAAGGCTTAACGTCCGCGGAACAAGAGCGAATGGCGCAGCTCGCGGAGGAGTTGCTCGAGCGTCTTGTGATTTCGCCATTTGAACATGTAAGAAGTGAGCGCGATCTTCGGAAGAGAATTGCCGACCTTGATGCGGTGCGGCGCATGTTTGGCCTGGATCAGGAGAAGCATTGAAACCGGTTCGCATTGGTTCGCGCGGAAGCATCCTTGCCAAATGGCAGGCAAAGCATATTGCCGAGTTCTTGCAGGTTCTCGGTATTCCTTCGACAATCATTTTCATCAAGACGGCGGGTGACCGTTTCCAGCAAGCGGCCGTCAATCAGATCGGAGTCAAGGGCGTATTCATCAAGGAGATTGAAGATGCGTTGCTGGAGAATCGCGTGGATGTTGCTGTTCACAGCATGAAGGACGTACCGACCGAGATTCCCGATGGACTTCGGATCGGCGCAATTTGTAAACGGGAAGATCCCCGCGATTGTCTGATCTCGCGGAGTGGAGTTACATTTTCCAAGTTGCCGCAAGGCGCGCGTGTAGGGACAAGCAGTTTACGGCGGCAAGCGCAGCTCCGCCACGCGAGACCAGATCTTGTTTTCAAGGATTTGCGCGGGAACGTCGACACGCGGTTGGAGAAGTTGAAGCGAGGAGACTACGACGCGATCGTGCTCGCAAAGGCGGGACTCGACAGGCTGGGTTGGAATGACCGGATCACGGAAGTGATTTCGGAGGAAATCTGCCTGCCCGCTGTTGGGCAGGGAGCGCTCGGGATTGAGATGCGTGCTGACGACCCCAACGCCCTTAAGGTGTGGGACGAGATAAATGATCCCGTCACGTACGATGCCGTGGTTGCTGAGCGAACCCTTCTTCGCATTCTCGAAGGGGGATGTCAGGTGCCGCTCGGCGCTTGGGCTCGACGTGTACCTGATGGGTTCATCATGGATGCCTGCGTGGTATCTCCGGATGGAACGGAGTGCATACGGAAGCGCTGTGCGGGGGACTTTGGTGGCGGAGAGGCCCTTGGAACAAGAGTCGCGGGAGAATTGATCGCCGCCGGCGCAGAGCGGATTTTGAAACTTGTGGGGAGGAACGTTGCCAGCCCTTCCTGAGACTGAATCCGCGAGGCCGCTTGCGGGGCGTCGCATCGTGGTCACGCGCGCCGTTGAACAGTCGCGCGCGTTGACGGCGCGGCTCGCGGAGTTAGGCGCGACCGTCATCGCGCTTCCGGCGATTACGTTCGCGGATCCTCTGGACACCACTTCGCTCGATGCCGCGATCGCTTCGCTTCCTACATTTCATTGGCTACTTTTTACAAGCGCGAACGCCGCGCATTTTTTTGCGCGCCGATGCCGCGCGCGCGGGGTGGAGCCCAAAGCGGCTCAGGCCGGCGCGCAACCACTCTTCGTGGCCGCAGTTGGCCCTGCAACTTCCGAAGCGGCGGCAGCAGAAGGATTCCTGGTCGGCCACATGGCGGAGGAGTTCCAGGGAGTGGAACTAGCGCATGAATTGAGCGCGGAGCTATTCGGGAAAAAAGTGTTGCTGCCGCGGAGTGACCAGGCGTGCGGGGATTTGCCCATAGCGCTACGGAAAGCAGGCGCCTTTGTAACGGAAGTGATCGCTTACCGCACGTTGGCTTGTGATACCGCATCGCCTGAAGCGGTTTCAACGATCCGCAACGGGGAGGCCGATGTCGTTTCGTTCTTTAGCTCGTCTGCGTTTCAATCATTGTCGGAACGGGTCGGACTGGAAACGCTTCGCCGCCTGCCGCTTGCAGCCATCGGACCAGTGACGGCAGCGGCGATTCGCAAAGCCGGGCTGCCCGTTGCCATTGAGGCCCCACAGGCCACGAGCGAATCATTTGTAGCTGCGCTAATGGACTATTTTTCGGTACGATGTGTGCCGGGAACAAGCACGCCATGAGCTATCCACAACAACGCCCTCGCCGTTTGCGCCGCAATGAACTGATGCGTGGATTCGTGCGTGAAACACAGCTTTCGGCGCACGGACTCATCTATCCCATGTTCGTTTGCCCGGGGACGAACGTGCGCAATGAAGTTAGCTCCATGCCGGGCGTTTTCCAGCAATCCGTGGACAAGTTTCTTGAGGAATGCCGAGAGGTGGAGCAACTCGGCGTACCCGCAATTATTTTGTTTGGCCTGCCCACTAAAAAGGACGAGCGCGGATCGGAAGCCCTTGCCGCAGATGGCGTGGTTCAGCGAGCCATCGAGGCGGTGCGCAACGCGGGGTTGAAACTCTTGGTGCTTACTGATGTGTGTCTGTGCGAGTACACGAGCCACGGGCATTGCGGCGTGATTAAAGACAACGACGTGCAGAATGACGCGACGGTGGAAATTCTTGCCGCGGAAGCGCTCTCGCACGCGCGCGCGGGCGCGGACATCGTAGCGCCATCAGACATGATGGATGGGCGCGTGGGGGCGATCCGCAGAATGCTCGACAAGAATAATTTCGAAAACGTGGCCATTCTCGCTTATGCCGCGAAATACTGCTCGGGGTTTTACGGACCGTTTCGTGAGGCGGCACAATCGGCGCCACAATTCGGCGACCGTCGCAGCTATCAAATGGATCCCGCGAATGCGCGGGAGGCGTTGCGCGAAGTGGCGCTCGATATCGAGGAAGGCGCGGACATGGTGATGGTGAAGCCCGCGCTCGCGTACCTCGACGTGATTCGCATGGTGCGCGACAGATTCGACGTGCCGGTGGCGGCCTATAACGTGAGCGGCGAATACGCGATGGTGAAGGCCGCGGCGCGCAACGGGTGGATTGATGAGCAGCGCGTCACGCTCGAGATCTTCACAGCGATTCAGCGCGCGGGCGCAAGCATGGTGCTGACGTATCACGCGAAGGACCTCGCGAAATGGCTGAAGCGTTGTTAGGCAGAACCGAGAAACCTCTCTCACCCTCATGACTCGCGAGCGACCCCGTTCCCAGGAAATCTTTCACCGAGGCGAAAAGCGCCTTGTCGGCGGAGTGAACAGTCCCGTGCGCGCATTTCGCGCGGTTGGTGGCGCGCCGTTCATAGCGGCGAAGGGTGAAGGTGCGCGAGTATGGGACGCGGATGGGAATGTGTACCTCGATTATGTGTGTTCCTGGGGCGCGCTGATTTTGGGGCACGCGAACCCTGCGATTGCGGCCGCAATCGCGGATCAGGCGAGGCGAGGCACGAGCTTCGGCATTACTACAGAATTGGAAATCGAGCTTGCGGAGCGGATCGCGGCGGCGATGCCTAGCATCGAGAAGATCCGCTTCGTCAGCTCCGGTACGGAAGCGACAATGAGCGCCGTGCGGCTGGCGCGCGGATTCACGGGGCGCGACCTGCTGCTGAAGTTTCAAGGTTGTTACCATGGCCACTCGGATGGGTTTCTTTCGCAGGCAGGTTCGGGATTGGCGACGCTTGGGATTTCAGCAAGCCCGGGAGTGCCGGAGGCAATCGCCGCACTAACAATAAATGTGCCGTACAACGACATCGCGGCCGTCGAGAAGGCGTTTCAAACGCATCGGGGCAAGATCGCGGCGGTGATTGTCGAGCCTGTCGCGGCAAATATGGGTGTAGTCCTGCCCGCGCAGGATTTCCTGCATTCATTACGTGAGATTACGCTTCGCGAGCGCGCGCTGCTCATTTTCGATGAAGTGATTACAGGATTCCGGCTGGCTTACGGAGGGGCGCAGGCCCATTACAGAATTACGCCGGATCTCACCACGCTTGGGAAAATTATCGGCGGCGGGTTGCCCGTCGCGGCGTATGGCGGACGCCGCGAAATCATGGACCGTCTCGCGCCAGTTGGAGATGTCTATCAGGCGGGGACGCTCTCGGGGAATCCGCTGGCTATGCGCGCAGGGATTGAGACGCTCAAACAATTGCAAGCTCCGAAATTCTATGAACAGCTCGACTTACGTGCTGGGCGACTGGCGGCAGCACTGCGTAAAGAACTGGCGACGAGCGGCGTCGAAGGACAGGTGCAGGCCGTCGCGTCGCTCATGACGCTATTTTTCACTTCGCAGCGAATTCAGGATTACGCGGGCGCGAAGAAATCGGATACCGCGCGATTCGGCGCTTTCTTCCGCGTGATGCTCGACCGCGGCGTCCTGCTGGCGCCTTCTCAATTTGAGGCGCTATTTGTTTCCGCGGCGCACACCGATGCCGATATTGACGCGACAGTGCAGGCGGCACGGGAAAGCTTGCGCGCAGTGGCCTCTGCTGCACATTCGAGTTAGAAGTCGCAAAGCCTTCGGGCAATCCGCGATATCTGCAAGTCCTTGATTTTGACTTGACCCTGTGGTTACATCCCCGCGCCGCTTCTCGCTATTGCACTCTGCTTGTTTTACTATGACGCGCGAGTTCGCAAGGAAAGTGTCGATCTGCAAAGGATGATTGATTCGCTGGCTCCGCACTGCAGCACACCACAGGCGCCAGCAATGAGTTGAAGAGGCTCCGAGGACGCTTTTGAGCGCTAGCCCCGTAATTCCGGTCGAACTGAAACCGATGAGTCTTTCGGAGTTGCTCGATCGCACGTTTACGCTCTATCGGAATAACTTTTGGCTCTTTTGCGGGATAATAGTTCTACCGGAAACCATCACACTTGTATTCGCGATTGCTGTTCAACTGGCTTTCCCGATTCACTTTGTCCCCGTCCCGCGTAGTTCGCCTGGAAATCCGCTTGGCCCCTTTGCTGGAATGCAAAGCAATCTCTCCGCTGGATTGGTTGTTGCCGCGGTCCGGCTCGTTATGTACGCGCTGGCTCTCGGTGCGGTTACTCTTGCGCTTTCTGAAATATATCTTGGCCGGCCGGTAACGGTTCGCCATTTGTATAGGAAGCTTGCAAGTAAGATTCCGCGCTTGTTGGGCCTCAACATCGTTCTCCTATTCATCGCCCTCGTATTCTTGATCTTGGTCGTTCTTGCGATCTCCTTTCTCCTAAGTAATTTGGTGGCGTATGCCGGGGACAGAAACGCGGTGTTTTTTCTCGTTCTCGGCCTCGTTGTAGGTTTAGCGGCGGGGTTGGTTGCCTTCTGGTTTCTCGTTAGATTCTCAATTTCGGTTCCCGCGCTCCTTTTGGAGCAAAGGGGCGTTTTTGATGCTCTTCGTCGAAGCAACTTCCTGACCCGGGGATACCGATGGCGCATTTTCGGGGCAACCATCGTCATGCTGATCCTTGTTTACGCCGTGGAATTCATGATTGGGGTGCCTTTTGCAATTCTGACTGCGACCAGCTTGATGAAGGGCCAACTGCCCCTTTGGATCCTATTGGGGACGAACTTATCGGCAGCTCTCAGTTACATCCTCGCAGGATCGTTGCCGACCATTATGTTGGCACTGATCTATTACGACGTACGAATCCGCAAGGAAGCCTTCGACCTTGAAGCGATGATGGCGGCACTTGGGCAACCTCCAAGCGCGCCTGCCACTCAAGGCGCGGCCCTACCTCCGCCACAGGCCCTCTAGCCGATGCGCGAAGTGATCTCCGATTCGGCTTGGCGCTTAAACAACCACCTGCAACAATATTTCTCAAGTATGAGTCTAGCTGAAATAGCGGGCACCTATTTCAAGAGATGCCGCGCCGGATCTCTGCGCCTATGTATTGGGTCTGCGGTTTCTCTTCTGGTTTTTTGCATGTCTCCCCGTCTTCGCGCCTCAATTGACTCAAGTGCTGAGAAATCTACGGTAACGATTGACCAGTACGAAGCGGAACTCGACCGCCTCGCTTCCGCCGTTTCGAGGCTGCCCGATCACAAGGACGAAATAGGCGTATTGAGGGAGGCGCTCCCCTCGGGATGGGTTGTGACAGCGGAAGGCCGGCAATTCGAGGTTTCCTCGGAGTGGATTGCAGGCGCGCTGAAGGACGTGGAAGAAAACCTCAGCGAGCGGAAGGCGCGCTCTAAGGAATTGGCTGCCCAGCTTCAGCAAATGCGCGGTGAGGCGGAGAGATTGTCGGGCACAGCTCCCTCCGTTGACGGAGATACCGCGCGAGGGAAACTAGAACATATTCTCAGCGGGCGCGAGTTTCTAACCGTGAGAAATCAAAGTTGGCTCAGCCGGATCTGGAATCAGGTGGGGGAATGGATCGATTGGATCCTTGAGCATACGATTGGGCGTTTGATGGATAAGGGTCCGGTAAGAACTCTTGTTCTTTGGACGCTCATCGGAGGCGTGTTCTTGCTGATAGCCGTGTGGGTTGTGCGCATCCTGACGCGCATGGCGAGGAGCGAAGCACTGCGGGTGGAAGGAACACTTCAGACAGGGAGAAATTGGCGAGATTGGGCGCAAGAAGCTTTTACCGCTGCACGCGGCGGCGACTACCGCACGGCTTTGCATTCAGCTTATTGGGCGGGCGTCTATCGCATGGCGGATTTGGGCGCGTGGCAGCTTGACCGCGCGCGGACTCCGCGCGAGTATTTGCGCCTGCTTGCCGACCATCCCGCTGTTAAAGTTGAGTTTCCTGCACCGCAGACTCACCCAACAGTGGGCCACGCGCCAGCCCTTGCAGCGCTTACGCGAAGCATGGAATCGGCCTGGTACGGATACGTTCCCGCCACCCAGCAGGACTTTGAAAGTGCGATAGAACAACTGGAGACGCTCGGATGCAAATTGCGCTCGACCGCGCAGACCGCAAACTCCTGATCGTCGCGCTCGCACTCATGGTGTTGATGGTGGGAGCGACGGCATTCCTTGCGCCACCAGAGGCATCTCCGGCGCCATCGGCGTCCAGTTTTTCGCCCGGGTCCAGTGGAGCCAAGGCGACGTACCTCTTGCTTGGCGAAATGGGATACGAAGTCGAGCGTTGGAGTCAGCCGCTGACTGAATTGCCTGAGTCTTCTGAGAAGAATGTCTTGATTCTTGCCGACCCAGTCCCAAGGGGGCTCGGAAGTGAGGAGCGCGAAAGCTTAGTGCGGTTCTTGAGACGCGGCGGCAGGGTACTGTTGGCTGGTGAGATGTCTGTTGCTTTCATGCCGAAAGCGGATGAGGAACTCGTGAAGCCGTGGGAAGCGGTTGAGCGCGCGTATCCAGCGGTGGCTGTGAGTCCGGTCACACGCGGTACTCCAGAGATTACGATGGCGTCCAGCGTTCGCTGGACGGGGGCGATTGCAGAGGAAATACCGCTTTACGCGCATGGTTCCGACGCAGTTGTAGTGACCTACCCCGTGGGCGAAGGGCGCGTGATTTGGTGGGCAAGCTCGATGCCGCTATCAAACGCGGGAATCACAAAGCCGGGCAATCTGAATCTTTTGCTGAATTCGGTGGGGGCTCCCGGTGATGGTCGCGTGCTTTGGGACGAGTATTATCACGGCGAAAGGCGCGGACTTACGGGCTATCTGGCTGGGACGCCTGCGCCGTGGATGTTGCTCCAGGCTGGAGTGATTTATTTATTCCTTTTGCTCGCATTTGGCAGAAGGACAGGCCCGCTTCGAATGCCAACCGTCGAGTCGCGGCTCTCCCCACTTGAATTCGTGGAGACGCTCGGCGCTCTGTATAAGAACGCGGGAGTCGCTTCCGGCGCGGTGGAAACCGTGTGGCAGAGGTTTCGATATCTGGTATGCACACGGCTGGGGCTGCCGCCGTCTGCACCGATCCGTCAGATATTTGATTCCGCGCGCGAAAGGCTGGGTTGGCACGAGCCCGGGCTTTTTGAGACCCTGCAACAAGCCGAACGTGGGGCACGGGACCCCAGCATCAGCAATCAGCAAGCGCTCCGGATTGTGGATTCGCTGGAACACTACACCGGGCTCTTGCATTTGAACCGAGGACGAACCGAGGAGAAAAGAACATGGCAGACCAGGTAGCACGCGTCGCAGAACACGTCCGCACGCAGCTCGGCAAGGCCATCGTGGGGCAGCGTGCGCCCCTCGACCAATTGTTGCTGGTGCTACTTTGCGGCGGACACGCACTCGTAGAGGGAGTGCCGGGTCTTGCCAAGACGCTGGCCGTAAAAGTGTTGGCCCTCATCGGGCGGCTCGATTTCCGTCGCGTGCAATGCACTCCCGACTTAATGCCTGCCGACATTCTTGGCACGACGATATTCAATCCGCAGGCGGGGACTTTTTCGTTGCACAAGGGGCCCATCTTCACGGATCTATTGCTGGTGGACGAAATCAATCGCACTCCTCCACGCACTCAATCGGCGCTGCTGGAAGCCATGGAGGAGCGGCAGGTGACGCTTGACGGAAACACGCAGGCGCTTTCGCAGTTCTTCACTGTATTTGCGACACAGAATCCGATTGAATTCGAGGGCACGTATCCATTGCCAGAGGCGCAGCTCGATCGATTCCTATTGAAGATTCGAATTGGTTATCCCGATGCCGCGGAGGAATCGGACATTTTGAGACACTTCCAAGAAGGTTTCGATCCGCGGAGCTTGGACCGCGTGGGAATCGAACCATTGCCTGCCGGGTGGCTGTCTGCTGCTCGCAAGGAAGTTGCGGCTGTGCGGGTTGAGCCTGCGCTGTTTCAATACGTGACCACAATCGTACGCCGTTCACGCGATTGGCCCGCGCTAAGTTTGGGAGCCAGTCCGCGCGGGGCCGTGAACCTTTTGCTGGCGGCAAAGGCTTCAGCGGCGCTCGAAGGGCGCGACTTTCTTATACCGGACGATGTGAAGTCCGCGGCGCCTCCTGTGCTGCGTCACCGCATACTTTTGAAACCGGAAGCGGACCTTGAAGGGATGAATTCGGACATGGTAGTCACCGAATTGCTGGCCTCAGTAGAAGTGCCGAAGTAGGCCGCACCATTGAGCGCCACTGCTCCATCGCGGCTCTCTGGCCCGGCGCGACTCATTCCGCCGGACGTATCCGCCACGGCAATCCCCTGGCGCGGATTGCCATTTGGTTTTGGCCCGCGATTCTTTCTATTGCTCCTGCTTGGGCTTGTTTGGCTCGCACCCGCCTGGTGGGAGCATCGATTTGCTTACGTGATGCTTGCGTGGGATGCGTTTGTCGTTATTGTGTGGGCGTCGGATTTGATTACCCTTCCCGGCGCTCGATATCTAACAATCTCACGAGCGTGGCGCTCACCGGCCGCATTTGAAACCGAGAGCCGGATCACCCTTGTGGTCCACAATGGTGGACGCAGGGCGGTTCACGCGCGTCTCGTGGATGACGCACCGCAGCAATTCCGGCAAGCCATTCCTGATGTAGAAGTGTTTGCTGCAGCGGGGAAGGAGGGGCTTGTCGAATATCCAATCCTTCCAAAAGAACGAGGGGACGCACAATTTGGCCGCATCTATGTGAGATGCCAGAGCGTGCTGCGCGTTGCGGAACGATGGTCCACAGCGGATCTCCGTCAAAAAGTTCGCGTGTACCCGAACCTGGAGCAGGCGAAGCAGGCAGCCCTGTTTTTGATTCGAAGCCGCCAGGTGCAGATGGAGCGCCGCCTTAAGAGGCAGCGCGGCCGTGGGCGTGAATTTGAAACATTGCGCGAGTTTCGCGCGGGGGACGAATACCGGGACATTTGCTGGACAGCGACGGCGCGCCGGGGGCATCCGGTTACGAAGATATATCAGGTCGAGCGCAGCCAGACGGTGTGGATCGTGCTCGATGCGGGCCGATTGTTGCGCGCGCGTGTGGATGGGCCGAGCAAGCTCGATTACGCGGTGAATGCAGGGCTAAGCCTCGCGCATGTCGCGTTACTTTCAGGTGACACGGTTGGGCTGCTGGCCTATGGAAGGCGCATCCAGCAGCGAATGCCACCCGGTCGCGGCGCAGCGCATCTTCGAATGATGGTGGAAAGTCTCTCGCTTGTGCATTCGGAATGGAGCGAGGCCGATCACCTTCGCGCGACGGACACGCTGCTCGCCGCGCAAAAGCGCCGGAGTCTGGTGGTGTGGCTGACGGATTTGTCGGAAACGCCCGCGACCCCGGAGGTGATTGAAGGGGCGATGCAGATTTCCTCGCGGCACCTCGTTTTATTTGGGGTGATTGGCCAGCCGGAACTGAATGCACTAGGGCGTAAGGCGCCCGACAGTGTCGCGGAAATGTACGAACACGCCGCGGCCATCGAGATGATCCACCGGCGCGAATTGCTATTGCGGCGTTTACGTCAGCAAGGCGTGATGGCCATGGAAGTCCCGCCGCGCGGACTTGCGACGGAGATCGTGAATCGGTACCTCGACATTAAAGAGCGAAGCCTTCTGTAGACGGGGATTCTTAGCTCTGTGGGGAGTTCTCTTTTCGGCCTGCTTGTGTGAGGTACACAGCAAACAGCGTGAACAATGCCGCGGCGAAAGTGTACTTTAGCGACGGCGGCAATTTTGTCGGTGAAAGAAATCCCTCGATAATCCCCGCAACAACGAGTGTGGGTATTACTCCGAGCATCAGCCGCGCACTTTGTGCTCCGGCGCGGAAAATGGACTCGCGGCGGGTGAATAATCCCGGAAACAGAAATCCCTTCGCCAGCAGAAGGCCCGCGCCCCCGGAGATGAATATAGCGGGCAGCTCAAGCACGCCGTGCGGCGCGACGAAGCTCCAGAGCATATTCGACATATTTCCCTCAAAGCACGCAACACCAATGACGCCGATTAAGAGGCCGTTGAAAATCAACAAGTAGATTGTGCCGATTCCGGCGAAGATTCCGCTCCCAAACGCAAAAGCACAAACTGTAATGTTGTTGGTCATGATTGTGCTGGAGGCGAGGGGTTTAATAGATAAGACAGAGTCTGTCCACATCTTGTGACGGTCAATTGTCTCGATCATGCTCGGTGGCAACACATATTTCTCGAATGCGGAATCGTGGAGGCACAGAAAAGCGCCCGCCAGCCCCGAAAAGAGAAACAGCAGAAACGCAGCAAATGTGTATTTGAATGTCTGGCGAAACATCCGGGGAAAGTCATACGCGAAGAACCGGACAATACCGGATGCGGAGTGCTTGCGTCCCGCGTACAGAAGATTGTGCGCGCGCGCCAGCAACTGGTTGAGATTGTGCGCCAGGCCTTGCTCCAGCGGATCTTCGCGAACGGCCGCAAGGTCGGAGGCCGTCTGGCGGTATAATAGACCGAGTTCCTGAAGCTCTTTGTGGGAGAGCGTGCCGACGCCGGTGCGTCCGGAGCGCGCGATAAGTTCGGTAAGTCGCTCCCAAAAGGGGCGCCGTTTGTTCAGCCAGCGCGCGGAGGGCATAAATGTCAGCTCCAGACCCCGGAATAGGCTCCTGGAATGACAAGCTTACCATTGAAACGCCGGAGCAGACTGCGCTGGAATTTCCTCTCGCGGGAGTGGGAAGCCGCTGTCTGGCTCTGCTGGTGGATTACTTGATTCAAACGGGAGTCGCTATTGTCCTGGTTGTCGTGCTCCTGATCATGGGATCGCAATCGGCGAGCACTGCCGCGTGGGTAGGCGCGTTGAGTATTTGGGCCCAGGCCATTATTTATCTTTCTTTTTTCATCGTGTACTTCGGCTACTACGCCATATTTGAATCCATTTGGAATGGACAGACCCCCGGCAAGCGTGTGGTGCACCTGCGTGTGATTCAGGAGTCGGGACGGCCGCTGTTGATTTGGCAGGCGATCGTGCGGAATCTTATGCGCATAGTGGACTGGCTCCCAGGCTTCTATGGGGTCGGCTTGGCATCGTCGCTTCTAAGCAAACAAAATCGCAGGCTGGGCGACTTCGTTGCGGGCACCGTGGTTGTGCATGAACGGCCGCTGGAGAGATTCTCCGTTGGCTGGGCAAGCGCACCGGCGAATGCGACACCTGCAATTCCGCTGGGCGCCGCGAGACTTGGCGTGGAAGAGGTGCGGCTGATTGAAGCGTTTCTGGAGAGGCGCGATGCGCTCGATGTGGAAGTCCGCATCAGAATGGCGCGACAGATTGCGGTGCGTGTAGAGCAGGCGATCACTTTCGCGGACGGGCAGCGCGCGGCCGCCGGGCTCACGTCAGACGAGTCCTTTCTCGAAGCTGTCGCACGCGAGCGGATTGGCGTTCGCAGCCGGTAACTCCGCCGGGACGTCCACTTTCTCATGCCGTTGGACGCTGAACATTTAGTTTGAGCTGGGCCAATTCGTTGGAGAGTTGCTCGAACCGCGTTAGCAATTCCCTGTGACGGAGTTCATCGGGAGCGGGCTTTTTGGCGATGAAGCAGATCGTCCCTCCCGGTTCGATCACGGCGCGGTCTACTTCATCCAAAGTGCCAAGACCTTGACGATGCGCGGCGGCCTCAAGTTCGGCCATCGTAATGAGTTCTTTTTTAAGGGTTTCTGATTTCACTTTTCCGCCTTCAATCAGGACATCAGCCTTTCCCTCCACGGCTTCGTCAATTGCCGGATGGCTGTACAAGAAACGCACAAATAGCGCGTTCACAAGCAGCAGCGTCGCCGCGCCAATCAATCCACCTGTGATTGTGTTGTCCTCTCCGATGATCGCATTCTGAACGGTGTTGGAAAGGGTCAGAAGCACGACAAGGTCAAAGGGATTCAGTTGCGCGAGCTCGCGCTTGCCTGCAAGGCGAAGTCCGCCGACTAGAAACACATAAACGAGTATCGGTCGAATGATTTTTTCCGCGATGGGCAAGGCAAGGTGGAACATATTGGTCCATAGAGGTGAATGCATTGTGTTTTTCCTTTGTTGGAATGCAGTGACTGATTTCGAGGAGTGAACTTAGCACGCGCAAGCGTCTTGTGAAAGTGGTGTCAGGCAAGGAATCCCCGCCGATTCTCACCCCCCAACGCCTTCGGATAACCCTTTCGCTACATAGTACTTGTGGATGGTCGCGCTATTACATTCCCGCAACCCAGAATTGAACCTGGCGGAGTCCGTCTTACCGCCCTGGCACAAGTGTCAAGAGAGACCGAGACTCGCTCCGCTACACCGCTCCGGTTTGACTCAATCGAACCAGGGTTTGCCGCGCCTGCAGTATTTTGGACCACCGACCGGCGGTTAAGAATTACCTCTGCGCACGGTAGCGGTCTGGACGCGCTCGGTTTGTCGGCACAGTCTCTCGTGGGGCCACTCCTCCACGAGCATCTCGATGGTGAACACGCCGGTGACCCAATACTCGTCGCGCACAACAGGGTTCTGGCAGGGGAATCTCTAAACTTTCGGGCAAGTCTTGGCAGTCATCCGGTCGAAATCATCATCGCACCCCAGAGAATTGGGAATGGAGAGGTTGCTGGGACCATCGGGATGGCCCGGCTGATCCTCGGAAAGCCTCCCGCAATCAAGAAGGAAATCGAAGAGAGCGCGAGATTTCGCGCTCTCATGGACAAGAGCCCGGATGTACTCCTTCTCAGTGATGCCAATGCCAAGATCCTATTCGCCAGCCAGGGCCTTGAGGGCGTCCTTGGTTATTCGCCTTCCGAATTCATTGGGCGCGTTGGTTTTGGTTTTGTTCATCCCGCGCACGAGCCAGCCGCCCGTCAGTTGATGCTTGACATTGTCTCAGAGCCAGGAAAATCCCAAACGGGAGAATTCCTCGTTCGCGCGAAGGACAATGCCTGGAGACAACTCGAAGTGACTTGCACCAATCTGCTTGACGATCCGGACATCGGCGCCGTTGTAGTCAACTTCCGTGACATCACAGAACGAAAGAGGATTGAGTCCGAGCGGCAGGTGATGGTTGAGATCATCCGTGCTTTCAATATCACTTCAAATCTGGATGAACTTCTTGCGCAGATGCATCAGGCGCTGAAGACGGTCGTGAGCGCGGAAAACTGTTTTGTGGCGCTGTATGACAAGGAATCCGGGATGGTGAGTTTCCCCTTCGTCGCGGATCGATATGACAAAGCTCCACCGCCACACAAGGTAGGCAGGACGTGTTCCGCATACGTCTTGCGAACCGGGAAGCCGTTACTGGCAAATAAGCGCGCGTTTCTGGAACTTGCGGAGCGTGGAGAAATTGACATCGTCGGCACTCCATCGGCGGCCTGGCTCGGCGTGCCGCTTCGGACTGCTTCGGCGACTCTGGGAGTTCTCGTTGTCCAGAATTACGATGATGAGAACGCCTATTCGCAGCGAGACATGGACTTGCTCGTCTCTGTTGGTGCACAGATTGCAATGGCCATTGAGAGGAAGCGGGCAGAGGAGGAGCTTCGCAAACGCGAGGAAGAAAATACAATAATCTTCAATTCCGTACCGGGAATGATCGTATTCAAGGACCGTGAATGTCGCTTTGTTCGCGCGAACCGTGCGACCGCGGAATTCTTTGGACTTCCCCCGGAGGAGATAACGGGCAAGAATGCGTCGGATTTATGGCCGGATTTGGCTGGCGATTCCGAGCGCGAAGACCGCGAAGTGATGGAAACCGGCAAGTCCAAGATGGGGATTATCAACAAGTGGCGCGCTGCATCGGGCGAAGAAAAGGTAATTCGGACTCATCGAATCCCGTACCGCGATCATGATGGTCAGATCGCCGGTGTGATTGTCCTGGGAACGGACATCACGGAGCAGCGCAAGGCACGCGAGCTTCTCGAAAAAGCACAGTATCAAAACGAATTGATTCTACAGTGCGCGGGCGAGGGAGTCTGCGGGGTGGACCGCAAGGGCCGCTGCACGATGGTGAACCCTGCGGCCGCGGAACTGACTGGTTGGGGCAGGAATGAATTGTTGGGGCAGGAGATGCACAAGGTGTGGCACCACTCCCGCGTGGATGGGACGCCCTATGCCGTTGAGGATTGCCCGGTGTCCGCGGTATTTCGAGATGGCGTACCCAGGCGAGTTTCCGATGAAGTTTTCTGGCGCAAAGACGGATCATGTTTTCCGGTCGAATACGTCGCAACACCCATGCTCGAAGGCGATGAGATTGTGGGAGCTGTTGTTACCTTTCGCGACGTAACACGAGAGCACCATGCGCGGCGCGTTTTAAGGGACTCGGAATCGCGATACCGGTTGCTCGTCGAAAATGCGTCATACGCAATCTTTAGAACATCTTCGGACGGCCGCTTTCTTGATGCCAACCAGGCTTTGGCCAAGATGCTCGGGTATTCCTCGAAGGACGAACTTCTCTCTCTAAACATCCGTGAATCCATTTATGTGAATCCGGAGCAACGAGACCCATTGGTGCACGAGACGATCACTCACGGGCGCGTGGAAGGGCGAGAGGTCGAGTGGAAAAGGAAAGACGGCACCGCTCTGGCTGTCCAGCTCAGCGCCCGGATGGTGCGCGACGCGGGCGGATACTATTTTGAGGGCATCGCCGAAAACATTACGGAAAGGCGCGTGCTGGAAACGCAACTCCGCCAGGCGCAAAAAATGGAGGCTGTCGGCCGGCTGGCAGGTGGTGTGGCGCACGACTTCAATAACCTCTTGATGGTAATCAAAGGTCATTCGGAGCTTCTGCTGGAGCGCACCGCACCCGAACACCCTGACTTCCGGAAAGTTGATCAAATAAAGAAGGCGGCGGACCGAGCGGCCAGTTTGACGCGTCAGTTGCTGGCATTCAGCCGGATGCAAGTGATGCAACCCCGCGTGATAGATCTCAACGCCACCGTGATCGAAATGGGGAAAATGCTCCCGCGGCTGATTGGCGAGGACATCGAACTGGCAATTCTGACGAAGTCAGATCTTGGACGCGTTAAGGCGGACCCCGGGCAGATCGAACAGGTAATTTTGAATCTCTCAGTCAATGCGCGCGACGCCATGCCAAATGGCGGGAAGTTGGTCATCGAAACTGCAAATGCTGATCTGGACGAGGGCTACGCGAGAGTTCATCCGCCGCTCGTGCCCGGCAGTTTTGTGATGCTCGCCGTATCTGATACTGGAATTGGCATGGACGCGGCGACCCAGGCGCATATTTTCGAGCCATTTTTTACAACAAAGGATAAGGGCAAAGGTACCGGACTGGGCCTCGCCACTGTGTATGGTGTGGTGAAACAAAGCGGCGGGTACATCTGGGCATACAGCGAAGCGGGGAGAGGCACGAGCTTCAAGATTTACTTGCCCAGAGTCAGCGAATCCCCGGAAATCGAACGCGATAAGCGGCCACACGAAGAACCGCCGCGCGGACAGGGAACAATCCTTCTCGCGGAGGATGAAAAGGATGTCCGCGAAGTGGCTCGCGAATTTCTTGAACTCTCCGGCTACACAGTGCTCGAGGCTAAGGATGGCGCGGAGGCTGTCGAAGTGGCGGCAAAGCATTCAGGCGACATCGATCTTCTCTTGACGGACATGGTCATGCCCGGAATGAGCGGACGGGAAGTATCCGCGCGGCTCACTGCGATGCGTGCGGGATTGCGCGTAATCTATATGTCGGGATACACGGAATATGCCGCCTTAAGGCACGGTGAGGATGAGCCGGATCGCATCATGCTGCAGAAGCCGTTTACTCGCGCTGTCCTGGTTCAAACGGTGCACAAAGTCCTCGGCGAACAGTCGGAATAGGACAAATCCCCCGCAATAATCGTTTTCATTAAACTCACAATCTCATAGACAATGTCGCTTGCCCTCGGAGGCAAGAAATGCGCGCAGGCCTTCATCGGGAACAAATGCATAATGGCCGCCGAATTAGAAAAGAGGAATGTGAAACTTAGGGTTCCAATACCTGCCAATGTGCGCAAGATGGCGCCAATGAATTTGCCGACCGGTGACCGGTCTGGAAAACTTCGCCTCGACTTCAATGAGAATACGGTCGGATGCGCGCCCGCGATTTTGAATGCTGTCCGCAAGCTTAGTGCTGAGCAAATCGCGATGTACCCGGAGTATGAATCAACTGTGCGCTGGATGGCTCGCTGGCACGGAGTCCGTCCGAGTGAATTGACTATCTCAAATGGGGCAGATGGTGGGCTGCGACA
Source organism: Terriglobia bacterium (assembly GCA_041484365.1). Classification (GTDB taxonomy): domain Bacteria; phylum Acidobacteriota; class Terriglobia; order Acidiferrales; family UBA7541; genus DASTCZ01. The sequence goes on from JBGPHM010000001.1 coordinate 49,262, forward strand.
AATCGTGGATACGTTTGTCGAGAGCGGTAGCGAAGCGCTTCTGGCGGAACCGACTTTTCCGATGTACCGCTTTTATCTGGGGATTGCCGGGGCGAGGATTCGTACGATTCGGTATGAACGGGACATGTCCTTCCCCATGGACGCCGCCCTGCGCGAATTGCGACGGGCGCCGCGATTGATGTTCCTTGCGAGCCCCAATAATCCCACTGGGACGTTGCTCGACCCCGCGGCCATTCGCCAACTGATTCAGATTTCACCGCGCACAATGTTTGTCGTGGATGAGGCGTACTGCGAGTTCTCAGATGTCACTGTGCTTCCGTGGATTCGGCGTTATCCGAATCTGGCGGTCGTGCGGACGTTCTCGAAGGCGGCGGGACTTGCAGGCCTGCGATTAGGATGCGTACTGGCTTGCCCTGAAGTGACAAGCTTACTTGCCAAAACATTTGAGGCATTTGCTGTGAATGCCGCGGCCTTGACTGCGGCAAAAGCAGTGGCCCATCACCGAGAGGCGGTCCGGAGCTATGTTCGAGAGATCCATCGCAGCAGGAAATTTCTCGCGGAGGCTCTTTCCGGGTTCGGCGCGCGCGTATTTCCCAGCGTGGCGAATTTCGTTCTCGCCGATTTGGGACCAACAGCGCCGAGAATCGTGAAGCAACTTGCCGGGAAGGGAATCCTCCTTCGCCCGATGTCTTTCGGCCGTCCCGGATTCGTCCGAATCACGATTGGAACAATGCCGCAGATGAAGCGATTGGTCCGCGCGCTGAAGGCAATTTGGTGAGGCCGTCAGTCGAAATGATCATATTTGACGTGGACGGCGTCCTCGTTGACGTTCGCGGATCATTTCACCGCAGCACAATTCAAACTGTGCATCACTACACGGGCAAGCGAGTGTCAATTGAGGGAATCCAGAAATGGAAATCCAAGGGTGGTTACAACGACGATTGGAAACTAACGACTGCATGGATCCGCGAACTCGGCGTCCGTGCGACCTATGACCAGGTTAAAAAACAATTTATGAAGTTTTACTGGGGCGATCTCCGGCCCGGGAATGTCACTCACGAACGATGGCTCATTTCACCACATCACCTTCGTCGCTGGTCTCAGAAATACGAGCTATCGCTCTTTACGGGACGCACGCGCCAGGAGCTGAGCCATACGTTGGGCCGCTCGAAGGCGAAGGATCTATTCCATCAAATCGTCACCATGGACGATGTGGATCGGCTCAAGCCATATCCGGATGGTTTGCTGCGCATCTTAAATGGGCGCGACCCATCTCTGGCGGTCTACTTGGGGGACAACGTGGATGACGCCATCGCGGCGCGCAGGGCACAAGTGATTTTTCTTGGTGTCTTGCCGCGGAACAGTCATGCGAGGCGCTTGCAGGGCCCCGCTCTACGTAGAGAAGGCGCGCAAACGATCTTGCATAACGTCTCCGAACTTGACCGATGGCTGAATCAACAATCGAAAGTTGATAGAGTAAGGCACGCATAGCAGACAGGAGAATCGCTTAGCCATGATTTCACGTTTGCGGATCACAACCGTACTTACCGTAGTCGCAATGCTGCTCGCAGGGAATTGCGTGTCACCCGCGTTTGGTCAGGAGAGGACAACCCAGCAGGTAACTCCGCAAAGTCCGCCCGCCCTTGATGGCATCCAGATAGATCGAAACGTCGTCTTCGGCATGTACGGGGGACTGGCCCTCCTCATGGACGTCTATCATCCGGCGAAGGCTAATGGCTACGGCGCGATTTATATCGAGGGAAGCGGTTGGTCAATGCCTGCGAGCTACAGCGCCCCTGCATTGAAGAATCTAAGCCGAAGCGGCGTCTCGCCCTTTGTGCGAATCCTCGTCCAAGCCGGCTACACCGTGTTTAGCATTGATCATCGCGCGGCGCCTCGATTCCATTATCCGGCCCAGATTGAAGATGCGCAGCGAGCCGTCAGGTACATACGGTTTCACGCGAAAGACTTCGGCATTAATTCTGCGCACATCGCAGCCGTTGGGTACTCATCCGGGGCGCATCTCGCAAGTCTTCTCGGATTGCTGGACGGGGCAGGGAAACCAGCAGACCGCGACCCCGTTGAACGCGAGAGTGCGCGCGTGGAATGTGTGATTGCTGGAGGAACTCCGGCGGGCTTGGTTCCGGCCCCCGGTTACGCAAACCCGGAGGGATTTAGTCTTCTCTCCGGCTTGATTGGAGAAACTGTGCAGGCTCCGATAGAACCCGGCTCTTCAGTCTACGAAAAACTTATGAATGCTTCTCCAGTCCATTATGTGAAGGCGGGCGCACCTCCATTCCTGCTTATTCATGGCGATGCAGATGAGCTGGTCCCATATGCCAACGCAGAGGCACTGCGCGGCCTGCTGGAAAAGGTGGGCGTACCAGTAAGGGTCATTACCGTAAAGGGCGGAACTCACGGATCGACTGTGATGGAACACAACGGTGAATACGCTGCCGACATGGTGCGATGGCTTGACCAATACTTGAGAATGATTTCCTCTGGCCAATAGGCGGAAACGGCCATAAGTCCTTAAGACACAATCAGTTACAGCCATTCTAGATTTCATCATCTCGTAACATCCGGTCTGCTATAATCTTGGTTTTGGAAGCGCGCCTCGTACGTCGCTTCTGCACCCCGCCTGTCCCGAGGGTTTCCACGGATGAAGCGTTATGGCGAACATCGGTTTCCCGGCCGGCTCTTTGTTGTTGAGGGTATAGACGGCTCGGGGAAGTCCACCCAGTTGATGCTCTTGCACCAGTGGCTGAAGTCCGAAGGCTACGGTGTGGTCTTCAGCGAATGGAATTCTTCGCTCGTCGTGAAGGACACGACCAAGCGCGGCAAGAAAAAGAAGCTGCTTACGCCGCAAACATTCTGCCTGATTCATGCGACGGATTTTGCCGACCGGATGGAGCGCAACATCATTCCCCTGCTCAAGGCCGGCGCGATTGTGCTTTGCGACCGCTATATCTACACAGCCTTTGCGCGCGACACCGCGCGGGGCCTGGATCCGGCTTGGGTGCGCGAGCTGTACGCGTTTGCGGTAAAGCCTACAGGAACGTTTTACTTTCGGGTCCCTCTCGAGGTTTCCATGGGTCGCCTGCACGCCGCGCGCAGCGGCTTTAAGTTTTATGAAGCGGGACTCGACTTGGGTTTGAGCGAGGACCCCAACGAAAGTTTCCGTCAGTTTCAAGGGCGCATCATCGAGGAATACGAAAAGATGGTGCCCGAGTTTGCCCTGACGGTGATTGACGCGACGCAGCCAATTGAAGCGCAGCAGGAACAGATGCGAGAGCTCGTAATATCCAAGCTTGAACGCGCGAAACAATTGCGGGTGGCTCCATGAAAGAGCGAAAGAAGGAGACTTACGGAGTGGTGCTCCCGGGCATGGATCTCTCCGGTTTGGTCGGCAAACTTATTGTAATTGAGGGCACGGATGGCGTCGGCCGCTCAACGCAAATCTCTCTTTTGAAAGAGTGGCTTGAGCAAAAGGGGCACGCCGTTCTCGACACGGGGCTCTCGCGCTCAGGACTTGTCGGGAAGGGAATCAAGCGCGCGAAGGAAGGGCACACACTCGGACGCATTACACTGACGCTCTTCTACGGAACGGATTTTGCAGACCGGTTGGAGCATGAGATTGTTCCAGCGCTACGCGCGGGCTTTGTTGTCCTGACCGACCGCTATATCTATTCATTGATTGCGCGTGCGATTGTCCGCGGTCTGGATCCCGAATGGGTGCGCAAGGTTTACGCCTTTGCGTTGAAGCCGGACGCGGTGTTCTATCTCCGAATTGCAGTGGACGACCTGATCCCTCGCGTCGTTTTCTCGCGCGGATTTGATTACTGGGAATCAGGCATGGATGTGTACTCAACAGAAGATATGTACGAGGGATTCCGGAGATATCAGACCTCACTCCTCGAACAATTTGATCGACTGGCCGACGAATACAATTTCAAGGTTGTGGACGCCACACCCGATCCGAAGAAGATCTTTGAGAAGTTGCGTGCCGGAATCACGAAGGTGCTCGAGGGCGAACCGGCTCGGCCGGCCTTGGAGGTCACGTCCGGCGGCGCATCAACGCTTGCAAGTTCGCCAGCAACTGCGCCCGCATCCTCGCATGTAGCACCATCAATCACACCCGAAGAGCCAGAGAAGCAAGAAACGTCGGCCGCGGCTGGATCTTCCTCGCCCCAGGCCGAGAATTTGAAAATGTAAGCGCGCCTTCTCTTCGGCGTAGTATTCTTTTTTGTGTCCGATGTCCGCAATCAAATCAACTTCCCAGCAGCGCCCACATGGAAACCCTGTGGATACAGGGCATTCCACTTCGTGGTCATTGCTGACCGGTTGGCTCAATCAAGTGGCCGACTTGGTTGAGGATGCCGAAAAAAGCCTCCGCCCCGAGCCCGTGCATGATCTGCGCGTCACCTTGAGGAGGTGTCGCTCGGCAGCGATTGGCTTCGAGCAACTGGATCCCAGCCCGGACTGGCGGCGCCTGCGAAAAGTGGCCAGGCGGCTTCTTCGGGGACTGGGAGATTTGCGCGACGTTCAGGTAATGCGAAAATGGATCTCAAGGTTGGGAATGGCCGAAACGGCTTCGGGGGAAAGACTAATTGAAATACTCTCGAATCGCGAAGCACAGGCAGTGCGTCAGGCGCGCAAGAAACTGAAGAACTTTAACGGAAAGCAGTGGCGCAGATGGGCACATGAGCTTCCGGATCGAGTTCGTCTCATCCCTGCCAATGGCCCAGCTCTGGAATTACTCGTGCTTCACCAATGGACCCAAGCCCATGACCTCCATCGCGCGGCGATAAAACTCCGTAGCAAGGTTTCCTTTCACCGTTTGCGCGTCGGAATCAAACGGTTCCGGTATTCCGTAGAATGTTTTCTTCCAGCTCGGCGCGTCTCGTGGGGAAGGGAACTGAAGAGATTGCAGGATTTATTGGGGCAGGTTCACGACCTTGACGTGCTTTGGCTAGAAGTGCAACACCTACGTCCAATTGTAAACAGATCGGAGCGCCGCAAGTGGCGGACGGCGATCGAGAGTGTGCGTGATCCACATCTTGTCGCCTATCGAGAGAGAATGAATGGTACAAAATCGCGCTGGGAGAAGTGGCGTGATGAGTTGCCCTCGGGGGTACCGCTGGAACGCTGCCGAATCGACTGGCTCACGGTGTGGGCGTCGTTCCTGGACCCCGATCCGAAGCATTCGCGAAAAGTGGCTCGGCTTGCAACCCAACTATTCGACGGCGTCCATATTGCTCGGCAATTGGTTCAATTGCCTCGGATCGCAAGATACCTCGTCGAAGCGGCAGCCATCACGCGAGATGTTGGCCGGGTCAAGGGAACTCGTCATCATCAGAAGACTTCATTTCGCCTGATCCGTCGCCAGACTCCACCCCCCGGTTGGTCAGCCGTGCAAATGGCGAGGATTGCATGCATTGCACGATTCCACCGGGGAGGGTTGCCGAATCAAGCAGTCTGGGAAGGATGGCGCGGCATCCCCGATAAAGAACGCCCAGGATTGGAATTGCTCGGCGGAATCGTGCGCTTGGCCACCGCGCTCGCCTCGTGTGTCGAGCCACGGATCGAATCCATTGAAGCTGGAAGCCGGGGTGAATCGCTGGTGATTCGAGCAGTTGGCTATCGAGGCGAAGAGCCGCTCGCCTCCCGGCTGGCGGAAGCGCGCCACTTGTTAGAATCCGCTCTCCAAAGACCAGTCATCATTGAATCTGCTGGCTAATCGCGGAGTTCGCGCAAAGCGCGTGCAGTCATCAGCCAAATCAAACGGCCATCCACCGGCACGAATGAATCCATTTCCAGGTACGCAGCGCCGGCCTTCTTGAGCTGCGTGCAAGCCTTGGCCGCATGAACGGCTGCCGCAATCACTTCGTCAAGGTTTGGCGCATGCCCGAAGCATATCGTCTCATCCGCTTTTGACTTTGAAAGCTCCTCGAAAAGCATCCGTGGCGATGCGCCCGGCAGCAACGCTTCCGTCTGGCGGATGTCGCTGACCTGAATATCCAGTACGACGCATGCGATTTCCGCCGTCTGCGTTGCGCGCAAGTAAGGGCTGCTGAGCACGAGGCTTGGCCGGACTCCGAGTGCCCGAAGTCCGCGGGCCGCGGCACGAGTCCTTTCCATTCCCTTTTCCGTCAGGTGCCGTTCCGGGTCCGGCGGACACGCCTGGTCTTGGTGGTCAATCGCAATTCCGTGGCGCATTAGACAGAGGAGCATAGAGGTCACCATTCTACTATGCGAAGGGTGTTGGTCAGGCCGTCAGGCTGTACAAGCCTTTTGATTCCGACCGCTGGTGGTGGCGAGGATTCCTCCCTAGGTCGGCGCGCTGATGAGGAGCGCCGAGCTTCGCCCGCGTTCTGGAGAATCTGATGCGGAGATCAAACTCCTTCTCAAATGGGCGGGCTTTCCGGGAAAGCTCCGTAAGGCTTGGCGCGGCCCCGTGGGCAAGGTAAAGCCGCACGCGGATCCGCTTCCTCGTAGTCTTTACAAGAAGTCCGCGAATGTCTTGCGAGCCCCCCGCATCCAGCGCCACAGCAATTCGCAACAATGAGCTGAGGGCCCGAACGATGCGCCTGTCACGCACGCTGAGAGATGCATAGAGCCAATGGTGTGATTCGGGCTCGGATTTTGCGTGGTAGCGCACCAGGCATGCGAGAATCGCCTGCAGTTCATCTGAGATTCCCGGGAATTCCGCATTCCGGACGAGATATTGCCCGTGTTTGTGGTGAGCCTTGGTGTGGACTGCTTTTCCGGAATCATGCAGCAGTGCCGCCATTTCGAGTAGGAGTCTCATCTCCTCAGGCAGCCCAAGAACAGGTGCGAGTTGGTCGAATAGTGATGCCGCAAGCGAACGCACGTGCTCAGCATGGCGCATCGGGCAGTGATATCGTTCCGCGAGCAGGCGTGCGTGGTTGAGAAGAGCGCTGGCGCGATTCCTGCTAAGCCCGGGTGCGCCGAAATGTTCCGCGGCAAGTTCGCACAGGATTCCCTCGCGAACTCCTACGCCGGGAACAATAAGTGTGTCCAACTTTGCATGCTCTGCGAGGCAAAGGAAGACAACCGCGGCGATGCCCATCACTTCCGCGCGGTCGCGCCGCACGCGAAATGTCCTCATGCGCGAACGGATACCGCGGCGCAGGATGTCCCACGCGCGGTCGCGCAGCAGCCGCACATGAATCGAAGGGATGCCGCGCAGCCTCGGGCCGGGAGCGATGCGAGCAAGCGCTTCCGCGTTTCCGCCGCAAAATACTGCCGGATACCTTGAAAGATTTGGGGGATCAGGCCAGGCGCTGCGAATCAGCGAAAGCACGCGATGGTGGATTCGCTCAAATTGGTCTTCGTCCACGACTCCGGTGAGCTTCATGCCTTCCATCAGCCGCACGGTCCCAATGGGCAATGCGATGGACTGCGTGACCTTCCAGTCGCGCAACAGTGTAACTTCAAGGCTGCCGCCACCCAGATCCACAACCAGTCGCGGTGCCAAAGGTCGGAGCGCTCCATGCACGGCTTGCAAAACGAGCCGAGCTTCCTCGGATGCGTCAATCACCTCAAGGCGGATGCCGGTCTCGCGCAGAATCCGATCGCGCAGCACTTCACGGTTCACGGCTTCCCGCACAGCGCTCGTTGCGACCGCGCGATAGAGTTTTACGTCATACCGTTGCAGTGTCGCGCGGAAGTGGCGGAATGTTTGTACAGCGCGGGCAATCGTACGTGGTGTGAGGCGGCGCTTTGTGAAAACATTGTGGCCCAGGCGAACGGGCCAGCGTTCCGTGGCAGTTTCGTGGATTTCAGATGCGGAATCTGCTCGGGCAATCGCGGCCCGGATGGCGTTGGAACCTGCATCGATCGCAACAATTGCGACGGGTCGGGCCAAAGACGGGTCCTCGAGCCTCCCAGGAGACTTGCGCGCATACCGCCTAGCGTCGAGAGGATACCATTTCGCGCTTCCAACGCAGATGAAAATCTGATGAATGAGGGGACGAGGACCCGGCGGGATTCATTGCCAACACTTGCCATCATGCAGCAGGAATCGTGGGCGTATCTCCTGGGAGCGACCAAAACGCGGGCGCTTCGCCGGTAAAGGCAACGCCTACTTTGCTCCGGTGAGATCGCTTTGATGCAAGAAACACCACACGACACGGTTGCTCGGTGAGCGTTGCGGGATTCGTCAGAAGAAGCTCTTGGCCCAACCGCACGCGATTCGACATTGGCAGAAGGGCGCCGTGTGCATTCACGACGAGCGAGGTCGTCTCCTCATGGAATGGTTCCTGGTGACGGCCGTGGCCATAGACAAACACCGGCACCTGGAGCGCGATGCGTTGAGCGCGTCGCCGGTCAAATCCAATTTTGGCACTCGAATCCTTGCTGTTTGCGTGCTCCGACTGAGCCCGCTTCACCGCATCGTAAATCCGGCTCAAGCGATGTGTCCCCTACGTCCGGCGGCTGGGTTGCCCTCAATTACCTTAGCTCAGCGGAGAGATGCAAACGACGCCGAATACACGGCGCCGCGCGAATGAATTAACTGTGCGTTTTTTCACCACACTTGAGTTCGTGGCAGGCTATCGCGGTTTTCCCTTTTCGAGGCGCAGGGAAGCGGAATTGATGCAGTAGCGGAGGCCATCGGGGCCAGGGCCATCCTCGAAGACGTGTCCAAGATGGGCCTCGCAGCGGGCGCACTTCACCTCTACGCGGCGCATGCCGTTGCTATGGTCGGATTCCTCTTCGACGCTCCCGGGCGCGGCAGGAGTCGTGAAGCTGGGCCAGCCTGTTCCCGATTCAAATTTAGTTTTTGAATCGAAGAGTTGTTGGCCACAGCAGACGCAAAGAAATGTGCCGGACTCTTTCGTATTACAGTATTCGCCCACGAAGGGCGGTTCGGTGCCTTTCTGGCGGGTAACGTAGTATTGCTCTTGGGTGAGTTGTTTACGCCATTCTGCGTCAGTCTTCTTGATTTTGTCGGCCATAGATATTTTAGCTTACTGCAAGACGAAGAAGTTTGCGTGTGCAGTTAGTGTGAAAATACAGATGTGAGGTTGCCCTCGATGATAGGGTTCGGTATCATCGCGCGCGATTCTGCGATTGGAAAGAGTGCTCCGTATGAATTCTGTTAAAGCAGGTACAGTATGCATTTTCGCGCTGGCGGTGTTGTCGGCGGGATCTGCTTTTTCCCAGGTGAGACCTGCTTCAAAGAGCAGTGCGCCACCGCCCGCTCCTCCGCGCCCCATTCAAGTGATCCCGCAACCCGTATCCGTGAAAGCCGGAACTGGTGAATTTGTTTTCACCGCTCGCACAGTGATTGTCGCGCCCTCGAGCGCCCAGGCACTTGCCGAGCAGCTTCGCGGGTACATGCAGTCGGCGATGGGTTTTCCGCTATCGATTGTGCGGCCCAGGGCCACACCAAGCCCGAGCGGGATTAATCTCTCCATAGAGCGTAGCTTGCGACAGTTTGGCCCCGAGGGTTACAGGCTTGAAATCACGCGTGGCGGAATTCGCCTTCGGGCATCTACACCCGGAGGGCTTTTTTATGGAATACAAACCCTTCGGCAGTTGCTGCCGGTAGAATCACTCCGCCGCAGCCGAGTGGACGGCGTTCGGTGGAGCATTCCTGCGGCGACCATTCAAGATACTCCCCGCTTTTCCTGGCGCGGCGTGCACCTGGACGTTTCCCGCCACTTCATGCCGAAGGATTTCATCCTGAAGTTTCTCGACTTGATGGCGTTGCACAAGCTGAATGTTTTTCACTGGCACCTGGTGGACGATCAAGGCTGGCGCATCGAAATCAAGAAGTATCCCCGCCTCGCGCTGATTGGCGGCAAGACGGATTACACGACATTCAATCCCGTGCAGCCGATGCAGGCCGTGAGTCTGCCGCAGGGCGGTTATTACACGCAGGACGATATTCGCGAAGTCGTGCGTTACGCCGCCGACCGCTTCATCACCGTTGTTCCGGAAATCGAAATGCCCGGTCACTCTGCGGCGGCGGTGGCGGCTTATCCAGAGCTGGGCAACAGGCTGCAAATCGAAGAGGGCGGCGGCAACGCGGCCTTTACTCCCTTTGTCGCCTCGTCCGGCACCGGTTCGTGGGATTCCAATTACAACGTTGACGATTCGACGATTCACTTCTTGCAGGACGTGCTCACAGAAGTGATGTCACTTTTCCCCAGCAAGTTCATTCATATCGGCGGCGACGAAGTGGACAAGCGCCCGTGGCACGCCAATCCGAAAGCCCAGGCGCGGATGCGCGAGCTTGGTTTGAAAGATGAAAACGAACTGCAGAGTTGGTTCGTGCGCCAGATGGACCAGTTCCTCGCGGCGCATGGGCGCCGCCTCGTAGGCTGGGACGAAATCCTCGAAGGGGGCCTCGCGCAAGGCGCGACGGTGATGTCATGGCGCGGCACCGGGGGCGGCGTCGCGGCGGCGAAGGCTGGCCATGACGTGGTCATGACGCCAACGGCATTCACCTACCTCGATTACTACCAGTGGGTCGCGCCGCGTCTCGAGCCGCTCGCCATCGGCGGGTTTCTTCCGCTCGAGCAGATTTACAATTTCGAGCCGGTCGCGCCCGAGTTGAGTGCCGCTGAGGCGCAACATATTCTGGGCGGGCAGGCGCAGCTCTGGACGGAGTTCATGCCGCACCCGAGAGAAGTGGAGTACATGTCATGGCCGCGCCTGTGCGCATTGGCGGAGGCCGTGTGGTCTCCGCGCGGGCCGCGGGATTTCGCGGGATTTGTTGAGCGAATGAAGCCGGATATCGAGCGCTTTAAAATCCTCGATGTTCACTATCGTCCGGTGACTCCGATCCCCGCTCCTGTCGCCCACTGGCAGTCCGGTGATGCCGCCGCGCAGTTCACCGAACGCGAATGGGACGCTACTGCAAGCGTCACAGCGCCGGGTCAATATGACGTGGCCTTCATGCTCACCGGCGGCCGCGGCCATGTGGAAATTGAGTGGATGGAGCTGCGCGAAAATGGAGTGGTCGTCCAGCGTATCGTTCGGCCCGGATCCACCGACTGGGGCCAGCGGTCAAATGACTACTTGTTTGGCTTGCAGACATTTCATGCGGGAAGTCGGTACACAATTCGCGCCAGCATCCGCGGCGTAGGCGGCGTTGACGCCACGGGCGATATCTACGTCGTTCCTCAATAGCGGCTTGTTGTACTTCCGTGGAGATCGCGACAAATTATTCGTCGCGTAGCGCTGTCATGGGATCCACGCGAGAGGCGCGGAACGCCGGCAGGTAGCTTGCCGCCGCCGCAACAAGCGCCAGTGCGGCAATCGCCATCGTGATTGTTGTTGCGTCATAGGCGTGCAATCCGTACAACAACGAACTCGCCGTTTGTCCCAAAGCTAGTGCGAGTCCAGTGCCAACCACGGCTCCAGCCGCCAGCAGGATCCCCGCTTCGCCCATCACCATCCGCAAAATGGCTGGTCTTCCTGCGCCAAGCGCCATGCGGATACCGATCTCATTCCGCCGCCGGGCCACCGAGTAAGAGATCACCCCATACAACCCGATGGCCGCGAGCAATCCGGCGAGAATGCCGAAGAAGCCCGAGAGAGTGGCCATCAAGCGGTCGCGCAAGAGAGAGCCTTCAATGGTCGAGCGTAACGTGTGGAAGTCGATGTCAATCTGCGGATTAACCTTCCCGATTGTTCGCTTCAGGTCGGAGATCAAACCCATGAGCGGGGAATTCGACCGGACAAGGATTTGGTCGCCTTGATCCGGCTTTCGTTCTTGCATGTCGGAAAGGTAAGCAATCGGCGCGAACTCATCGTGAAGGTCAGCGTATTTGGTGTCCTTTACGACGCCGACAACTTCATAAAACGGGTCTGGCTCGCCGACACCGGCCTCAACCCGGAATCTTTGGCCTATTGGGTTGCCGGCAGCGAGGTACTTGTGAACAAACGATTCGTTTACGATCCCAACGAGAGGAGAGCTAAGAGAATCGCGATCATCAAAGTCCCGCCCCGCCAGTAACGGCGTACTTAAAGTTTTGAAATACCCAGGACTGACCCTATTCATCCATGAGACGCCCATGTTCTTTCGTTCCGACCCGACACTCAGAATCGCGTCGTTCCATGAATTCCCGCTCACAGGGACATTGTATGTATCCGTGACACTGTCGACGCCGGGAATCGCGGCAATGTGCTCGCGCAGCTCTTTCTTGAAAAGTTGCCGGCGTTCTTTCGACACATTAATCTTGGTGAAATCAACGTCTACGACCAGGATGCCGTCTTTCTGGAATCCCGAGTTCAACGTCGTCAAATTGCGCAAGCTGCGGACGAAAAGCAGCGCGCCCACAACCAATACGAGCGACAACGCCACTTGCGAAACGACAAGGATGCGCCGGAGGCCGAAGCGTTCGCGAGCCGCCGTCATCCCTCTGCCTGCGGCCTTCAGCACTGCGCCCGGCGCAACACCCGTAGCGCGTACGGCGGGCGCAAGTCCGAAGAGAACGGTGGTCAGCACTGCGAGCCCTGCCGTGAAGCCCAGGACTCGCCAGTCCGTGCCAAGGTCGACGAAGAGTGGGCTGCCCTCCGTGCTGAGAAAAGCGATCAGAAATTGGCTCAATCCACGCGCCAGCAGTGCGCCAAGCGCAGCGCCGAGACCTGCGAGGAGCAAGCTCTCCACTAGCAACTGACGAATCAGCCGTCCGCGAGTCGCCCCCACAGCTAGGCGCACGGCGATTTCTTTTTCGCGCGCGCTTGCCCGCGCGAGCATCAGGTTCGCAAGATTGGCGCACGCGATCACGAGAACCAGCCCCGCGATTGCCAGAAGCATCCATAAGGGCGTGGAGTATTCGCGACGCAGTTGGGAAAACCCTGAATCTGCAGGAAACGCTCCGAGTTTATAAGCGAGATAGTGCTTCACCCCCTCGACATTGTAGGAAGGCGGCAACGTCTGCTGAAACACACTGGGAGAGATTACCTGCAATTGCGCAGTGGCCTTCTCAATCGTCCACCCCGGCTTGAGGCGTCCCATGGACGCGAGCCACCAGTCACGACGAACATTGAGCTTTGTCTCTTCCCCGCGAATGACGGGATCCGAGCAAATGGGAATTGCGACGTCATACTTGCGCCCAACTTCAACTCCGAAGAACTCCGGGGGAGTGACGCCGATAATCTCGAACGGGTGGCCTTCCAGGGTGAGTGTCCGGCCGAGCACATTGGCTTCTCCGCCGTATTCTCGCTGCCAGAACGAATAGCTGATCACCGTGCCGGAAGGTCCGCAACCGCGCCGGTCGTCGGCCGACGAAAGAAGCCTGCCCTTAAAAGGCTTCACGCCGAGAGTATTGAAAAACTCACCGCTGACCCAGATGGTTTCGGCGTAGCGCGCCTCGCCGCCCACCGCGAGGTTCAATCGCTGTGGGCTCCACGCGAAAATGCTGGAGAATGCCTGCTGGTTATCGCGGATCTGTTCCCACTGGAGGTTGGTGAGGGCTGAGTAGCGGCTTGAGAAATTTCCCGATGCCCAGCTCCGGTCGGCGATCCGCACGACCACAAGCTCTTGCGGATTCTTTACAGGCAGTGTGCGCAGACGAATGGCGTCAACCAATTGGAAGATCGCGGTGTTCGCGCCGATGCCCAGCGCAAGCGAAAGCACGGCTACTGCGGCAAACCCGGGATTCAGCCGAAGCAGCCGCGCCCCATAGCGCAGGTCCCTCCACAAAGCTTCGCCAAACCCAGGATTGCCCATGTCACACCCCTCCACGTACAGTTCGCACCCTTCATTCAATAGGACGAGCAGACGATTGAAAGGTCACTTAATCCCGGAGGATTTCTTAATTCTCAGTTGTGTGGACTCTCGAGCGGAGTTTCGAGGAGTTCTACCGTTTCGTATCAGGCCAGCCGTAGAGCTTTAGCGCGTTGCCACGCAGCACCATCCGGGCAATCTCTATGGCACGCGGGCGAGAAATCTCGCCGTCCTCCATCATCCCGGTCAGGGCGATTCCCAACGCATCGCGGCCCGTCTGGCTCGTCTGCCAACCGATCTCTTCCCAGTCGAATTCATTCGCGCCGGGGTACAGATCCGTCCCGTACATGACTTTCTCCGGATACCATTCGAGCCAATACCGCAGCACGCCTGCGAGATGGCGTGGCGACGTTGCCCAGGTCAGTTCAGACAAGTCCGTGTACACATTTGGCTTCATCAGAAGCACCGCGACATTTTCTGAAAACGCGCCCGCGCCGCCGTGGAGCAGGACGAAGTTTGTCTTCCGCAGATTTGGGTCATTCAATACGGATTCGAGCAGAAGTGGGTTTGCCCCGCGCAATTCAAAGTATCCGCCGCAGCCCGCGCCGGTGTGGATGTGAACGGGAAGGCCAAGCCGCCCCGCTTCCGCCGCGATGTAGCGAAACAAAAAATCTTGCAGATGAAGGTACTCATCTTTTGACGGTGCACCGCCGGCGGAGTACTTGGAGTAAATCGCCGCGGCGTCCTGTTCGCCTTCCGGCTCAAAATCGAGTGAACGCAGGTAGGCCGCTTCAAACTTAATCGCGACCGCGCCATTCTGTTTCTGGCGCTCCAACTCCGGCGTAATCACACGCGACGCATAATCGCGAAGGGTTGCGGGTAGCATCGCGACTCCCAAATCCTTGCTGTAGCGCTCGAGCAGCATCGCCTCGCGCGTGTAGAAAAACTTGCGGTCGGGAGTCTCGTTTGCAAGGGAACCGCTGGGAAACGGCACGAGAAGTGGGTCGTCAAAGGGCACCCAGCGAAAGTGCGGCGGCACAAGACCGCGGCCGACCGCCACGCGATTCGCCAGTTCGGTCTCAATCCCAAGTTTGCCGAGCACCCATGCGGAGTAGTTGTCCCCCTGTTCGCGCTGGATTCGTTGCTTCGTCTGCAACATTTCTCGGACGTGCGCCTCGCTGCGGTCGTTGTAGGCATATCCCCACAGAGCCTTCCATGCGGCAAGAATCTGCGGATTCTCCGGGCGGGCAATCGTTGGCAACATTGTCGGTTCGAGCGGGTCGCAGGGAAGGGCGTCGAATTCATCATCGCGCTCTCCGGGCACAACAAGGCGCGGCGGATGTGAGTGGTTGTCAATTGCGGGGATTTTGCGAATCTCCGTCATCAACGCTGGATCGGGGATTTGTGCTGCCGCCGCCATTGCAAACGCGAAACTCAAAAGCATGAGAACGATGATTTTCTTCAATGGAATATTCTCCATGCAGATTTATTTAAGAATCTCCTGAGCGCACTTGAATTCCGAAAGAGCGCGAGTGCGAATCGCTGCCGCCTGTTCGGGCTGCCGCGCATCCGTATACGCGTTGATCAGGATTCCAGACGCTTTGCAGATCATCGTGTGGACAGGGGCGCAGGCATTGTTCAAATAAGGCCCATTCGGCCCCTGAGCAATAGCGCAACCCTGGGGATCGAATCCCGCCGTAAACATTTTTTGGAGCGACTGAATTACGCCTCGATTTCCGGTAACGAGGTACGCCTGAACCATCACTCCAACGCCTTCCTCAAGCCGATTGCCATTGAAGAGAATGTTCGCCATCAAAAGATATGTCTCCGGCTGATTCGGCGCAAGCAAACGCGCATACAGCGCCGCATCCAGAGCCCTTTCATTTTCCCCGAGTCGCATGTACGTCAGCGCAAGCTCTTGATAAAGGGCGAGCGATCCCGTGTGTGGAATCTCCGAGTCCGGTCTGCCGCGGGCGCGTTCTCTTGCGCGATTCTGCTCGTCGGACAACTTGTCTATCGTCTCTCCTCGCTTCAAGATTTGGAGAGCCTTCTGGTACGCAGGGATGCTTTCTGGGGCGACAGCCATTGCTCCATCAGCGTTTGTTTGCAGGCGGAGATCGCCTTTTCTTTCGTAGTACGTT
Organism: Terriglobia bacterium; assembly: GCA_041484365.1. Lineage (GTDB taxonomy): Bacteria > Acidobacteriota > Terriglobia > Acidiferrales > UBA7541 > DASTCZ01. Next base: position 65,111 of record JBGPHM010000001.1, read on the forward strand.
CCTGCGCTGGCGTATGGATCAGCGATGTTGAGCGAATCCGGCAGCGGGTTGAGAATCGCCAGACTTTTGTCCGCTTCTTGAATCACTTCGTAGATGTTGGAGTGGCTGGGATCCGCAAGATACATCTCGGTGGCCAGGAACTGATGGCTCGCGTAACTCGCTGGCGCCGCCTCCACGCCCGACTTCGTTAGTGTCACGTTGTCATGCCAATCGGAATTGCGCGCCCAAGTGCGCGCCGCCAGCGCCGCGATGATCAAACACATCACCACAGGAGCCGCTGCGCGCACTTTAATCCGGTCGCCTATCGCAAAGATTCCCATCACAGCGCAGGCGGTGATTCCGATCGCGGGCAGGTACATGAATCTTTCGGCCATGATCGTACCGATGAAGATAACGAGGTTTGATACGGGAACGATGGTCACGAACGCAAAGGCCGCAAAAAAGAATGCCAGCGAATTCCGCCGGTACAGAATGATGACCGCAGCAATTGCGGCGGCGATCGCAATCCATGCAACCCAGTCTTGAATCGCGCCGCGCGAGAGTGGAATCTGCGAATAGTAGTAATTCCACGATAGCTTTGCCGGCCACACAATCAGCCGCAAATATTTCGCCAGGACTTTAATTGCCGTCAGCTTCGCCACCCAGAATCCGCTGCCAATCAGCGGGTTTTGCACGTAGGGAAATACAGGAGCCGCTGACTTTGCGAACACGCGGGAGCGCTGATACCACATCAGCAGAATCGGGAGCGCGGTCGCCAGACATCCATACAGCAATCCTCGAACCTGTTTACGTTCCTTCCAGAACGCAAATTCATAAAGCGCGATCACTCCCAGGATTACAACCGCGCTTTCCTTCGAGAAAACCCCAATAGTCGTTACTGCAACGAGACCTGCAAGCCATGCCCACTGGCGCGATCTGGACGTTTCCGTACTCTTCAAATAAATCCAGAAGCCGCTTAAGACAGCTAACGCCGCGAGCAAATCCGCGCGACCAACGATGTTCGTTACCGCTTCCGTGGACACCGGATGCACGGCCCAAATCGCCGCGATGAAAAACGCAGGCCACTGTTTGCGCAGAAATCGCAGAGCGAGGCCGTAAACGAGAAAAACATTCAGCAAGTGAATCAGCAGGTTTACCGCGTGATATCCGGCAGGCTGGCCCGCATTGGCGAGGATCGCGTAATTGAACAGATAAGTCAGTGTTGTGAACGGGCGATACAATCCCTTTTCTGGCGGCAGCCACCAGTATCCGTGATTGAGGATTTGGCCCAGATTTTCAGCAGTCGCGGCGCGGATACGGGGATCTTCCAAAATGATGTAGTGATTGTCCGCGACGAACCCGCTGCTGAACGAATTGGCGTATGCCAGTACGGAAACCAGGCAAAGCGCCAGGGGCAGGAGCAAAGGCTTCCATAGTGGCATGCCTTCGCTATTCTTTTCGGCTGTTTGCGGCGCGGGTACTGACGGCTGGCGGCGGGGTTTTCTTCGGCCCATGATTTGGTCGATCCATTCAGGCGCGGCACGCCCGAACAGTGAGGAATATATTTTGGCTCGCGCGGCACGTCAAGCTAAGGAAAAATGGCGGGGAAGACGAGACTAGAATACTCGACAACCCGCCCCCGCTACAAATTCTAGCTTAAACCCTAAGTTGCTAACCGGGTGTATCATTCGATTCAGGATCGCATCTGATGAGAGCCCGCCTCACAGGACTGACAATTCTGATTCTTCTGGCGTGTTGGACACATCCTCATCAGACCAACGCACCTCCGACTGATCTCCGGGTAGCTCCCCCCATCCAAGGGGAAGTTCAGCTTCCAGGAGGGGCGCACGCGCGATTCACTTACTACTTCAATCACAACGCCCTAGAAGATTGCGTTCGAGTCGGGAATTCTTTTGTCGCACTGACCGAATCTGGCAACTTGCTTCGTTTTGATGCATTGACCTTGGGCTTGACTGGACAGGCGGTCGTCTCGGGCCGCGCCTCAACAATCACACTCGACGGTCGCAACCGTGTGCTCATCGGAACACAAGAAGGCCATATTCTTGAAGTTGATCCTGTTGCGCTTACCCAAAAGCTTATTGCTGCGACGGAGGGAAAAATCGTATGGTTATCCGGCAGCCAATCTGCGGGAAGCAGCGACCAGATGGTTGTGGCGGTTGTTGATAACTATCCTGAAGTACTGCCGTGGCCCGGAGAAACTTCCAAGAAATACGATGACCGTTCTGCAAGCGTGGAAATGAAGCAAAGAAACCCTTTTTTTGTTTACGTCCATGCGAACGGGAAGACGCGGTCTTTTCCTCTTTTGCTGGGGAACAACTTTGCTTTTCCAAATTCGTTCCTATTAGATGACTCCGGCCGACTTTGGATGGGTACGGACAAGGGGGAATGGGGTGGTGAATTGTCATACATGGACCTCCACTCTGGAAGCGTGCACAGCATCAGCAAGGAGATTTCGGGCGTTTTAGGTTTCTTGCAGACAGCAGACAAGCGCCTTCTGGTTTATGGCGGAATGTCTCATATGGGAATGAATGTGGGCTATATCAGTCAGATCGGCAAGCACGGCCCCGAAGACATCTGCCACTTTGAGTCCATGAGCTTATTTGGAAGTGTTGACGATAAGAAAGACCCTGTTCAGAAATGCAGAGGACTTGGAAATAACAACGCGACACACGACAACATGCCGCGCGGCCCTATCGACCATATTGTTGAAGATGCACAATGCGGAGGTTACTGGATTGTCTCAGCTCACACTCTTTATCACTCCGATCGCGAGCTCACGAATTGGACGAAAACAGTGGCATTGGGTGGAAGGTGGGAAGGTGGCAGGAGATACTCCGTTGGCAACACTCCAACAGTGAATCGATTAATCGCGGAAAAGTCGCGACCGGATGAATTGTTCGCAGTAATGGGGCGAGACGGACTTGAGCGTGTCTTATACGGAAAGGTGGAGCGATTTCAATTTTCCGGGGAATTGGAAGCGGGGGTCATTGATATCTGGAAGACTTCGATTGGAAGTCTCTTCCTCGACAGTGACTATCCGCACGCGGCGTGGCGTCTCGATGGCAACAAATGGAAGGTATCGTGGTTTTTTCCCGATCGACCATCCTCAAGTGAGTACGGAGATTGGGATTTTGCCGAGCCTTTTGGCGATGATGGAAACGGGGTCTTCGCATTTTCTGGCGACAGCGCGTTGCCTGGCGAACGCGCCATTGTCAGGCTTGATACCCAAGGAAAAATGCTCGTCGTTGATACGTGGAACGACACAAGCAGTCGGTTCCAGGATTCATTCTTATCCACCGCGGAAGGTACGTTACTAAAAATCTCCGAGAGCGAATTGCAGGTCCGAGAAGGCACGGGATGGCGGAAGGTCGGCAAGGTCGATTTACCCGAATCAATTATGCGAAGGCGAATGCTGATCGGCCGCCGCTATGTTTCAGCGGGGGAAAGCGCCAAAGCCGAAAAGTATTTCGACGCCGAATTCGGTGAATTCCTGCAGCTCACGCACAATACGGATGGAACATATAACCTTTCACTTGCGGCTTACGAAGGACATGCTGCCCTGGATTCGGTCTTTGATTCTTTTGCTGATCACGACGGCTGGTTTTTGACCGCGACTGCCCGCGGAATGTTTCGATTTCGACCGGAAGACGGAAAACGAGCTTCCATTCCCAATCCGAATCCGGACGAAGAGATTAAGAGCATTTGCCGCGACGAGCGGGGCAGAATCTGGGCAGCGGGCGATAAACTTTACATCTCCTCTGACGATGGAAAGCACTGGGCTGCTGTTGCACTTTCTATGCTCTCAAAGACTTACACAAAGCGGGTCCGTCCCAATCCACTCGATCATCAAGGCGTAGTTCTTTCCATTTTCGACCGAGGGATCGTTTTCATCGACTGGTGATTCGGAAAAATGGCGGGGACGACGGGACTCGAACCCGCGACCTCTGCCGTGACAGGGCAGCGTTCTAACCAACTGAACTACGTCCCCCGCGAAGGGTGCTAATGGATGGTGGGCAGTGCAGGGCTCGAACCTGCGACCTCCTGCTTGTAAGGCAGGCGCTCTAACCAACTGAGCTAACCGCCCCACACCATCGTACAGAACCCCGCAAATTGCGTCAACGCGCTTTCAAAAACTTCGCGCGCGATAGTGCGTTTGCTTCCTTGACACTCCTTGGAGGCGGACAGTAAACTGGCAAACTCACTTTATTGGAGCGAACTAGACAGAAATGCTGATCTCTCGCGATTACGTCACGTACATGGCCCAGGAAGTCGTGAAGCGCCTGCTCGCCGACCAGATGATCGAAGCCAAATCCGCGAGTGACCTTACCGTGCGCGTGCGGCAGGCAATGGCCGAAGAAATTGCCGTCGAAGAGCGCGTGAACGAAGAGGCCCGCCAAATCCTGAATGATCATTCCGACGAGATGCGGCGCACCGGGGTTTCATATCAGGAGATGTTCAAGAAAGTGAAAGCGCAGATTGCGAAAGATCGCAAACTGATTCTGCGCTAGAGGATTGTGATCGTGGAGACCCATCGAGCCCCATGCGTCTGAGCCGCGGAAAAACCGTCCAGCTTTCCCATGTCATCATTAAATCCCTCGTGGAAAACGACAACGTCGAATTCATTGAGGATCGCGACACCATCCGCCAGAAGATCGTGGATTACCTTCAGGCCCTGCTGCGCGAAGAAGAGCTGGTAGACCTCGAGGTGCGCAAAAAGATTGCCTCGCAGAAGAAAGAGATCCTCGAAGGCAGCGAGGAATGGGACCTTCTTTACCGCCGGCACTATGGCGAGGAGTTGAAGAAAAAGGGCGTCGGGATGGTCTCCGAGCGCTAGCCGGGGAGTTTTGTCAGAAACAAAAAGGGCGTCCTGCGAGGGACGCCCTTTTGCTTTTCAAATATCCTGCTTACAGGTTATTTGTTTCCGCTTCCATCGGGCCGCTTCTTCAGCACCGGACGGTCGCTATCATCGCCACCGTTTTGAGTGCCGGTCTGCGTTCCATTCTTGTCATCTTTCTGTTGCTCCGTTTTCGTCTTAAGAGTGGGTGAACTTCCTTCGGTGCCCTTCATCAGCAGTCTGTTGCGCCGCTCGTACGAAATCAGCCGCGCCTTGACCATATCGAATTCCGAAGTGGTCACGATGTAGTTGTCGCGAGCGGGAAGGACCGCGGAAATTTCCTTCTGAGCTTTTTCGATGCGCTCGTCGGTCGGCGGGTGGTCGGAGAACATTTTGGGGATGCTGCCCGGTGACCGCTTCTCGTCCTGGCGAAGCCGCTCGAAAAAGGTGATGTAGGAATTCGGATCGTACCCGGCTTTGTACATGTACTGCAGGCCGAGATAATCGGCCTCGCGTTCGTCATCCCGCGAAAACTTATAGAGACCAAGGGGAATGAGGTTCATCATCCCTTCGTAGATGCCGTAACCCGCCCAGCCGCCGGGCAGAAAAATCATGGCCGGGATCAAGGCAAAGTTCAGAAATTCCTGTTTACTCATGCTCCGCGTGCCGTGCCTTGCCGCGACGTGCGCGATCTCATGCGCCATCACACCAGCAAGTTCCGACTCTTCCCGCGCTCGCAGAATCAGGCCTGTGTATACGTAGAAAAAACCGCCTGGAAGCGCGAATGCATTCACTTCGTCGGAATCAATCACTTTGATCGTGAAAGGAACCTTCGCGTCGGAATTCCGCACCAGGTTTTGTCCCACACGGTTCACGTACTCGGTGATGACCGGATCATCCACAAGCTTTGCGGTCTGCTCGACTTGCTGCGAATAGTATTTCCCAATGGAGATCTCTTTTTCGAGCGAGTAAATATCCGGAATGATCCCCTTGCTGACGTTTCGGTTCCCGATGGCGTCAACGTCCTGCTTCGAGCCTTGTTTGACGTTGGGGTTCTGTTTTTGCGTGACGGGGGCGTTGTAACCGGGGTCGCCTTGTTTCAGTGGCTTCGTTGCAGGCGGGCAGGGCGGTACGCTTGAGCTTGATTGAGACGTCGAGCTTGAAGGATTCGATTGCGAACCTTGCTGCGTCTGGTTTGCAGGATTCGACTGCGAGCCTTGTGTTGCCTGGCTCTGTTGCGACGTGCCTTGCTGCGTCTGCTGAGTTTGCTCGCAGGGTGATGCTGTCTGGTTTGTCGTTGGCGGCGGCGCCTGTTGAGCTGGCTGCTGATTCGCAAGAACTGGAACGAGCGCAACGACCAAACCGAGAGCCCCTACTGCAAACGGCCGGAGCAGGTGTCTCATGGACCCTCCTCGGAGCTTTCCCTGGTGTCATTATACACCCGTACAGGAATACCACTCCGATTTTCCTTAGGATACGATGTCTGCCCAGCGAAATAGGTTTTCTCGATAGGTCGTGAAAAATGGTCAACGGGATGGCTGCTAATCAAGTGACCCAGAAGCCCAAGTTACCATGAACCACTATCCCCGTTAGTGGCGTCTCTCCATTTGACACACTTGCGCGGAACCCATAGATTCATCCATCGGAATAACGAATGGCAAGGATGAAAATTCAGGTCGGGCAGGTGTGGAAGGAAGACGCGACGGGCGAAACCTATTTGGTCACGCGGCTCTACGCCGAAGCTCTAGCGACTTTTGCCATCCTCCGGCCCACAAAGGATGACTCGGCAGCGCCTGTCCGCGTGAAGGTGACGCGATCCGCTGACGGCCCCACGCTCCCCGGCTATTCCCCTACACAGTCGTTTGAATCCGCCTAGCCTATTTTCTGACTTACATTGAGCGGACGGGCATCTTCACCACGTCATCCACCTGCATCATCTCACGGACAACAAACGCCTCCCCGTACTTGACCCCAATCAATCCGCCGTAATAGCGCGCCATTACTTCAGCCCTTTCGTTTAGCTGATCCAGCGGCAAGTGCACTTTCTTTAGCGCCTTCAATTCGCTCTTGGCTGGGCGGAATTGGGATTTGAAAGCCAGTACAGCGCGTTGCCTGCGGGGATACTCCTTTGTGATGTCCACAATGAAACTGGGGCGCATTGGGTAATCAAACGTCGTGTAGAGCACCTTAAAGGGCCGAAACGGTTCGCCCGCGATGGGGAGCCGCTTTAGGCCGGCCAGAAAGCAGGCTTCATAGACTAGCCGCCCTGCGGTGTAGTGATCCGGGTGGCGGCCCTTCCAATAGGGCAGGATTACGGCGTACGGGCGAAGATGGCGGATGTGCTGAGCGATCGCCAGCTTCTGCACCTGCGTGACAGCCAGACCTGCATCGGGCAGCCCCACACTCTGCCGCACGGAAACTGCCAGAATGCGCGCGGCGGCCATGGCCTCGCGGTGGCGAGTCTCGGGCGTTCCGCGCGTGCCCATCTCTCCTTCGGTCAAGTCGAGGATGCCGGTCTTGTAGCCGCGCGCGGCCATCTTGATTAGCGTGCCGCCGCAGGTCAGCTCAACGTCATCGGGATGGGCCGCGATTGCAAGCAGGTCGAGTTTCATGGAGCCTCCGGGTCAATTGCCTTGATACTGCGAAAGACGTGATTCTATCAGGAGCCGCGTTGTGCCGGAATTGACGAGGCATGTTTGTGAGCCGGGCGGCAGCGGGGTAGGATAGCGCACCTGGAATTGTTGGAGTAAATGACTTGGCCGAAGAAAAGTTGGGACAGAAATTAGCGGGCCGAGTGGCGCTGGTCACCGGCGCGGCGAAGCGCATTGGGCGGAGCATTGCGCTCGAACTGGCCAGTCGCGGCGCGGACGTCGTAGTGAATTTTCGCGGCTCGCGTGCCGAGGCTGAGCAGGTCGTCAAAGAAATCGAAAAAGTTGGCCGGCGCGCGCGTGCGATTCAGGCAAATGTTTCCGTTCGCGCGGAAGTCAAACAGTTGATTGCGGAGACTGAAGCAACATTCGGCCGCCTGGACATCCTTGTGAACAACGCCGGGATGTTCCAGAACGTCCCATTCGAGCAGATCACCGACGCACAGTGGAACGGAATCCTCGCGACAAACCTCACCTCGCAATTCCTGTGCGCGCAGACAGCCGCGCCGCTGCTTCGCAAGAGCGGTCGTGGACGAATCGTAAATCTCGCCTCGCTCGGAGGACTGCTGGCGTGGCCCGGCCACACGCACTACTGCGTGTCGAAGTCAGGGGTGATCATGTTGACGCGCTGCATGGCCCGCGCTCTTGCGCCGGAAATTACGGTGAATGCCGTGGCTCCGGGGACGATCACGTTTGAAGGAGACGCCGCGGAGCTCGAGGCCGATTTTATTCGCCGCGCTCCGCTGAAGCGCACCGGGAAGGGAAGCGACATCGCCGAAGCAGTTGCCTTCCTCGTCGAGTCCGACTTCATCACCGGGCAAGTCCTTGTCGTGGACGGCGGTCGCTCTTTGGTATAGGCACTGTTTTGGTCGTCGCCCGAGGACTTCCATACAATGTTTGTAAGCCGAGATGTTGCGTTTTTCTTACGAATGGCGGTATCGGCTCCATCGATTCCCCTGTAATCTTTATTCGAGCCACTGAAGAACATTCAGTCAGAACAATTGAAAATCTACGCTGATCGTCGTTAAAGACGTAACTGGCCTGCCATTATTTCTGGTTGACGGCTTAAATTGCCACCCGAAGATGGCTTGCAAAGCTTTTTCGTCCAAGCCATGGCCAACGCCCCTTGTTACTCGCGCATCCTGCACATATCCGTTTGCGTCGACTACGAATTCCAACCAAACTGTGCCCTGAATCTTTTTTCTCCTTGCGTCGTCTGGGTAATCAGGTCTCGGGCAGCGAATACATTGGGGTAAGCTGATGCCATTCGACCCTGCAACCGGCATCACAGTCTTTGAAGAGGTAACGCCAAAACGCGAAAGCGTGGTCGCTTCTACGTTAGGAGCGTCGATCCACCCTTTTGCGTCAAAGCCAAGACCATATGTCCAGGCAACTATCTTCGGAGGCTGCAGCGACGGGTCAAGAAGAAGATAAAGACTGAGCTCTCGTGTCCCTCTCGCAAGGATGCCGAGGCTTATGAAAATTTTTAGCCCCATGTGCGAGTAGAGACTCTCCTCCTTGACCTGCACTTCCGATATCTCTCGATGGGGAGTATCGCCGCTTTTTAGGTTCAGGTCCGGAAGTCGATCGTCGGAAAAAGGGCCCCCCAGTAAACCGTTGGCGATCTCGCTATTCCCCTGATTCATGGCATACACAAATCGCCGGGCTTGGTCTTCCGCCGGCTTGAATTGACCTGCAAACCAGTCCTTCGGTGTTTCCTCTACATCCGTCAATACGAACCTACCAAATAATCTGCGGAAAATGAGGACGTCGGCGATCTCGTCCAACGGCTGGAAAAGTACGCGAACATGTACCTCAAACCTCTTTCCAGGACGTTCACCAATCGACTCAATGTAATGGCCTCGATAGGAGGACCGTTCGCAGATGTACCCCAGTCTCTTGGGGTCATCGCCAATCGGTGCACCGAGAAGGGAACTGATGTCTTCCGTAGTCCCTTTATTCAGCGCCTGGTAAATCTTTGTGACGATTTCTGGGATTTCGGCCTTAGCCTCCTCAAGCAACGGCCTCAACTCATCTAGGGCCTGAACTGTTTGCATGCCCGCGCCAAGCCTGCGGAATGAATCTACATCAGCTTTGGTAGGAGTGAATGCGATGCCGCGCACCCGAATCTCACCGGCCAGGGTTGGATCCGGCGTACCCAGTCGGAGTAACTGCTCAATCTGAACACGGCTGAGGGGATCGAGACCCAAAGTTGATTTATGGGCCTGGATTACGGCGGGAAGGTCTTTGAGGATGCTGCTGGTCTGCGCAACCACGGACCAGAGGTATCCGGTGCCGTCCCTTTTGGACTTGTCCCAATCCGCCTGCGACGTCGTATCCGGCTTCTTAAGAGTGTCCCAATCTTTCAGTCCCTGCCTTGCGGCATCGCGAGCTGCGCCCACTGCCTGCGGAGTGCTCAGCTCCTTCGTCTTCATGCCCGCAACGAAATTCTGCGCGCGGGCGAGGAGAATCTGATAGTGCGTGATGGGGTCAAGATTCGGAAGCGAGAGGAGCTTATCGCAGGCGTCCACCGCCTTCGGATAGTCCTTCACCAACGGATAGGCCTTGAAGTATTCCGCGTAGACGTAAAAGAGGAGGCCCGTATCCGACTTCGAGGATTTGCCCATCCAGGTATCGAGGCAGCCGATTTCCTGCTCGGGCACCGTCATCGCTTTGCATGCGTTGAATGCGTTGTAAGCCTCCGGCCCATAGCCGAGAGGCGCGGCTTGCGCCTGTGGGCGCGTTCGCGCTCCTGCAAGACCCGCAACGCTCCCCAAGAGCGCCAAACCCAGTGGGATTCCTGTTGAGATTTTTGCGATCCGACTCATCTTTCTACCGCCTCCTCGGCAGGATTGCGCACTGACCACCCGCAGCTATTGATATCCGAGCACTTTCTTCGTTTCCTGAATCCGAGCCTTGAGCGCTGACGCTTGCTGGTTTTGTGGATCCAATGCCAATGCCTGATCGCATTGGGAAATTGCTTGATCGTATTGGCGCTGGTCATATAGCAATTGGGCTGAGTTCACATGCTGTTGGGCCAACATTGTTATTGCAGCTGCTTTTGTTTTTTTCGCTTCTTCGTTATTCGGGTCTGCTCGAAGGGCCGCGTCGCATTCGGCCAATGCCCTCCCTGCATCTCCGGTGCCAAGGTACGATTGGGCTCTTGAATTGTGGACGGCGGGAGTAACAGAGACTTCCAAATACCGATCCTGAATTGTTTTGTTTGCCGGTGCTTTTGATACTGCTCGTCCCAAGTAGACAACCGAATTGTCCCGGTCGCCTTTTCGATAGTAAGCCCAACCGATGCTAGCTAGGGCATCAGGATTCTCAGAAGAGAGCGAGAGTGACTTTCGCGATAAGTCTATCGCGTCGTCAAGTTTCATTCCATGATCGGCATAAAACCAGGCAAGGGCGTTGTAACAAATAATCTGGTCATTGGTTTCGACGGGCTTGTTATCGATGGCTTTTCTGAAAGCTCTTTCTGCTTCGGGCAACCTGTTTTGTGAGCTATAGATTGTCCCCAATAGAACATACGGGGTAGTCATCAGATCCGGGTGCATATTCGTTGCCTTCAGAAGGACTTGCTCTGCATGAACCAAATCCGGAATCCCCATATAGCATGATCCAAGTGCCTGGAGAATCAGGGAGTCGCTAGGGTTCTCAGTCAAGGCTGCCTGGAGTTCGGCAACACCCGCACCGTACCTCCCAGAAAAGCATTCTCTTAACCCAGCGGCTCCGTGGACGGAGCCAACGGCATTGAATTCACCCCAATGGCTAATCTTCCATTGCCTTCCGTCTTCTTTGATCAAATCAACGCTTCCAACAAACTTCGTTCCCAACGGCGAAGTGAGGGTTACGCCAACGGAAGTCTGCTCTCCCTTTAATTGGCGATCTTCTATCTCAATTGAATTGATGATTCCGGCGAGTTTCACAAAAGAATCGTGCACTGATTTATGAGATCTAAATGCGCCAGGCGCATCAAGTTCATTCTTCAATGCAGCTGAGAGGTAAATCGCCTTGGCGGATTCAAAATTCGATTTGTTGACCTCTTCAAAGAATCCCGTGACGACAGAATGTACATCAGACTTCGCGCCGCAGCCCGCAGCCACTATCGAAATGCAAATACAAATTATCTTTGGGAAAGACTTTCTTATTCTCATCATTCTAGAGCCCCATGATTCCAATCCGGTCTGAATTTGTGAGGAGAGGCGAGGTGTTCACCGCGCAATCTAGACTTGCCCGCAGCACCTGTCCCTGGGCTGAGACCTGTACACCCATGAAATAGAGTATTGCACCGGGAATGAGCGCGCCGACAACTTCACCTATGAATAGGTCTCCGTTGAAACCGGCTATCCCGTTAGACTTATTAATCGCAACTAAAACGAGTCCGCCCGCGATTATGTATCCGATGATTTTGATTGCCATCCCCAATTTAACAAGAGCTTCGGCGACCCGATACGCATCCGCGTAGCGATTGGAGAGCTTTCCTGCGGTGGCGGGGCCGGGCTCTACAATTGCAGTAATTGACATCATCCACCTCCAAATTGCGATTCCATGGTCGTAGCATCATGACTCACCGGCTCGTAGGTTTCCTGAAAGTCACAACGAGAAGAAAAGCTCCCAATACTAAGAGCAGCGTCGAAAAACCATACTGTTCAAGCCAGCGATGCGACAGGATCCCTGTTGTGAAACCGACTTCAGCTGTCCCGAAGAGAATCATTACGATTGCGAGAGCGCGCCCAGCGAGCGTCAGAATTGGAACGGCGTTAATAAACATCCGCGGGAGCACGCCCATGCCTACCAGACGTTCGATGGCCGTTCTTGAAGTTAGTGTGCAAACCGCCGCGACCAACACAAACACGGCTAACGCAGTCGCGATACTAAATGGGAAGGGCACGTCTTAGAATCCCACGCGATTTATCCGCTGGGCTGTGCTATATGCGTCGAACAGCGACCAGATATAGGTTATGCCCCCTATCCAGAACGTGAAGAGAACCAGGATGCCTTTTCCCGCTTGGCCGTTATAGAACTGGCCTCCGCCTGGGAAAATAATGGAGAGCAAGAGAGCCGTGCCTGGGCTCTTATAGTTGCCCGGAACAAATGTCGCAGGGTGGGGCGATTGTTGTGATTGGACATTTTGAATCACGATTGATGGCATTGTCTGGGCGGCAGATGATTGAGCAGGTGGGGCGCTCAAGACGATGTTGGAACCAGATCGCGCTTGAAGGTTGCCTGTTTGATTTGTTAGATCAGAATTACAATACCTGCACTTGATTGCGACTTGTTGTATCTCCTCTCCACAGTAAGGACAGCGTTTGGTGGAGGCTACGGGCGAACTCATTGGGACAGGGTCGGCTTGGGGTTGGATCGGGGCCTGCACACTTTGGGCCGGCGCTCCGCATTGTTGGCAGAAACCGTCTCCCTGGTTTAAGGAGGCCCCACACTTAGGACAGTTCATATTTTCTCCTGTAAGTCTTGCCTCTCTTTGCCGCAACGTATAAACTTCGTCAACTGTCAATAGGCGACATAAGCTGACAAGAGCCGACTTTGGTGTCAAGAAGGTCGGAAAACGTCCCCTCGGCAGTTCCAGTACGCCTAGGAATGGGTGTGCATGAACGACAGCGTCACAGACCGGCTGGAATCGTGGAAGGAGATCGCGAGCTTTATCGGACGCGATGATCGAACCGCCATGCGCTGGGAAGAAAAGGGCATGCCTGTCCGCCGCGACCCCGGCGGACGGGTGTACGCGTCGCGAGCGGAAATACAGCAATGGTTGGATAGGCACACGGCGGCGGCGCTTGATGCTGAGGAAGCCACTGAAAAGGAGGGGTTCCGCAGCAGAGCCGCGCAGGATGAATCAAGTGCTAGTCACGAAGAGCCCAGTGAGGTGCCTAAGGAAGTGCATAAGGAAGTTGAGGAAGCCCTTCCCAGACTCACCAGGAAGCGCAGCACTCTCTTGGCAGTGGGTATTGTAGCCGTCGCGCTTGGCGTGGTTTTCCTTGGCGTTTGGAGCGTCGCATCGCGCGGAGCGCGGATTGGCCCGCCTGTGCGCGTGAGCTTCACGGCGGACTCAATCGAGGCCTTGGATGCCCAAGGTCATACCATCTGGCAGCACAAATATCCCCGCCCTCTCGAGCTTTCCCTATTTAAGAGAGTTGAGCCGTTGGAAGATCTTGTTCGTATCGCAGATTTGAAAGGGGACGGGAACCGAGAGGTCCTCGTGGTGGCGCCATTCCGCACCGGCAATAATCCGGAAGATGAATTCTGGACGGAAGTCGATTGCTTTTCGAGCGACGGAAAGCTCCTTTGGTCTTGGGTACCGGAAGAATCATTTGAGTTTGGAAAGCACGAATTGCGCGGCCCATGGATCATCTACGATTTAATTGTTTCCCAACGAGGGGGAAAACATTCTATCTACGTCGAGGCGAACCACCACCTCTGGGGAAACGCATTTGTCTCTGAGATTGATCCCAGCACGGGCAAAGGCGTGACGCGGTTCGTAAACAGCGGCATCATTTACAGGCTGAGCGAATTAAAGATCGCGCAAACCACTTATCTCTTGGCCGGAGGATTCAATAACGAACACGACGGCGGGAGCCTCGCCGTGATGGATGAGAGCCGGCCATTTGCCGCGTCGCCACAGACGGATCGTACACGGCACAAATGCGATAGTTGTCCTGAGGGAAGTCCAGACTACTACTTTGTTTTCCCACGTTCCGAGATCAACCGGCTCCTCGCGAGCTATGAGGATCCTATTCGGTTCATTATCGCTGACGAGGAAGGTATCCAGGTATCAAAAGCTGAACTCGCGGTGATTGGCGGGCCCGACACGCTCGCCACGTTCTACACTTTTGCCATCAAACCCGGAATTCGGCCCACGTCCCTACGGTTTGATTCAAATTATGATATGCGGCACGCAGCGTTGCAAAAAGAAGGCAAACTGGATCATGGATTGGACAAATGCCCGGAGAGATTGCACCCGGAGCCCGTGCGTATGTGGACACCCGCAGGAGGATGGACGGAGATCAAGTTCCCGCCGATGAAGGCGACGGACTAGTAGTCAGAAACCCTTGGCGGCTTCGCAAGAGAGAGATTCTTCGCTTCACTCAGAATGACAAGCAACTGAGAAAAATTAGTACGCGGCAAGCGTCTCCATTGCCGCGCTCACCTTGCCTACATCCACGAGGTAATACTTCTGCAGCGGAGGGCTAAACGGCATCGGCGGAATGTCCGGCCCCGTAACGCGCGTGACCGGGCCGTCGAGATACTCAAACGCTTCATCGCTGACGATGGCGGCCAACTCCGCGCCGATCCCCATCGTTTTCTTATCTTCATGGACGATGAGGCATTTGCCGGTTTTCTTCACGGATTCGAGGATGGTTTCCTTATCCATAGGCGAAAGCGTGCGCAGCTCGACAACTTCCGCGTCCACGCCCTGCTTGGCCATCGCTTCCGCGCTTTCCATCGCCACGTGAGTCATGTAGCCGTAGGTGAGGATGGTCATATCCGTGCCTTCGCGGCGCACGGCGGCTTTTCCGATTGGCACGGTGTAATCGCCTTCAGGAACTTCGCCCTTGATCGTGCGGTAGAGTTTCTTGTGCTCGAAGAAGAGAACCGGATTCGGATCGCGAATCGCTGCGATCAACATCCCCTTCGCGTCATACGGATTCGACGGCATCACAACTTTCAACCCCGGCTCGTGCACAAACCACGCTGCATTTTCCTGCGAGTGGTAAAGGCCGGCGCCAGTGCCGCCGCCGCAGCAGATGCGCACGGTGATTGGGCATGAGAATCCACCCGCGCTGCGGTAATGCAGCTTGGAAGCCTGCTGGACGAGTTGGTCCATTGCGGGCGTGATGAAATCCGTAAATTGAATTTCCGGGATCGGCCGCAAGCCGACCATCGATGATCCGATGGCCGCCGCGATGATGATTCCTTCCGCGAGAGGAGTGTCGAGGACTCGCTCTTCGCCATATTTGTTGAAGAGACCCGCGGTCGCGCCGAACACGCCGCCGGATGGGCCGATGTCTTCGCCCAACAGGAAGACGCGCTGGTCGCGCCCCATTTCCTGATCGAGCGCTTCGATAATCGCTTCAATAAAAGAAAGTGTGCGTGGCATGGTTCTTTATTTCTCCGCGACCCAGACGAAATTCGGAGCCTCATCCATGTCCGGATAGGGGCTCTGCTCGGCGAATTCAATCGCCGCGTCCATCTCTACGATGATTTCCGCGGCAATCTGCTTTTTCTGTTCATCGGTCAGCAGCTTGCGGTCCATCAGGTATTTTTCCATTCGCGGGATGGGGTCTTTCTTCCGCCAGGATTCGACTTCTTCCTTCGTGCGGTATTTCGCCGGGTCAATCTCCGAATGGCCGTACCAGCGATAGGTCTTGCACTCGATGAAAGTAGGGCCTTCGCCGGAACGCGCGCGGACAATTGCCTTTGACATCACGTCATACACCGCGAGCACGTCATTGCCATCCACGTTGACGCCCGGGAAACCGTAGGCCTTCGCCTTGTCCGAGAGATCTTTCACCGCGGTCTGCAACCGGAGCGGCACGGATTCCGCCCACAAATTGTTCTGGCAGACGTAAACGATGGGCAGCTTGTGGACGCCGGCAAAATTAAGCGCCTCGTGGAAGCCGCCGATGCTCGTAGCGCCATCGCCGAAGAATGAGACTACGATGCTGTCTTTGCCGAGCCGCTTCAATCCAAACGCAACGCCGGTGCCCACGTTCAATTGGCCTGCGATGGAACTCGCGGGCGTAATGATGTTCAGCGCCGGATATCCCATGTGCGCGGGGGAGGAACGGCCGCGATCCGGGCTGTCGGATTTCGCGAAGAGTTGCGCGAAGCAGTATTTCAGCGGAGCGCCCTTGATGATGTTCGAGGTCCAGTCGCGGTGCGAGGGAGCAATCCAGTCATCTTCGCGCAGGCTGTAAGCCGCGCCGACTTCCGTTGCTTCCTGTCCAACCGCGGAGTAGAAATTCCCGCCGTACTTGCCCTGCCGGAAAAGGATGCGCGCTTTTTCGTCGCACAGGCGGCACTTCACCATCATTCGATAAAGGCTGAGAAGCAGTTCCTCGGAATAATTAGACTTCGCAGTCTCGGGCGCGGAAACCGCCCGATTTGCTCTTGATGCCATTCGGATTTCTCCTTGTCCCCCAACCCAAACGGTGGAATGAATTGGCTCAAGTTGAATATAACACACCGAAATAGCTCGTTCAACCTATTGAACAGAGCCCGTTTACAGATTTCCTCAATGATTGCAAGATCATTTGCAGCTATCCGATTGTCAGTGCACCACTTACGAGCTTGGCAATCAGCTCGTCGTTTGCGGGCAGGAAGTCGAATCCAGCAAGTTCCTGGGGGCTCACCCAGGTGATCTGCTCAAACGATTCCGGGTCCATTTTTGGAATTTGAGCCCCTGCGTCCGCGAGATTGAATACGACGAGGAGAGGTTCGGGCTTCCCGGGATATTGGTAGGTGGTGCGCCAAACTTCGCGGCCGATAGCCGCGCTGATTCCGAGCTCCTCGGCAAGCTCGCGGACAAGCGCAGTTTGCAGATCCTCACCCGGCTCGACTTTTCCGCCAGGAAATTCCCACATCAATGGAAACGCGCCGCCGCGCTTTCGCTGGCAGACCAGCACATGGGAATCGCGCACGATGACTGCGGCGACGACCGTCTTCATTTCCGCTTTCGAGTGCGAGAGGTGGCGGATTTGCGATGTGACTCATGTTGAGACGCCGGATGAATCATTCGCAACAGCTCGCGCGCTCCGGCAACAAGCGGCGGCCCGGGCGTATTCAGCAACTCATCGCGAATGGCGAAAACGCGGCGGTTGCGAATCGCGGGAAGATCGCGCCACGCGCCGACTTCAAATGCCTGCTGAGGATCGGATTTCCCGCCGGTCGCGGCCCAGGCCAGGATGATTACGTCCGGTTGCGCCTGCTCGACTTCTGCGTCCGAAACCCGTTTGCCTGCTGGAACCGCCATTGTGCCGCCCGCTATTCCTACAAGTTCGGCAACCCACGGCGGGGAAGCGATGCGAGGGTGCGGCCACGCCTCGCAATACACGCGCGGTCGCTTGCCCTTCGCGGAGCGAGCGGTACGATTCACTTGTTTGCGTATCGCCGCAAACGCCGCGCGCATTTGTGCGACGAGTTTCCTCGCCGCGTCAGACCGGCCCGCGATTGCTCCGAGCAGATGAATATCCGCTTCAACGTCGGCAAGGGAGCGGGGATTCATCGCGAGGAATGTAAGCGGATGCTCGAGAAGTTTTGCGACCGTCTCTTGCTTGTAGGGTACGGAGCCAATCACGAGAGTCGGCTTCAGGCTCACGACGCTTTCGGGTTCGAGCGACCAGCAATCACCAACGCGCGGAAGGTCAGCAACTTCGGGCGCGACATCCGCGCACCATTTCGAGACACCGACGAGCTGCTTCCTCGCACCGATTGCGACGAGGATCGAAGTCGCGCTCGGTGCGAGCGAAACGATGCGGGTTTGAATGCGTTGTCGCGTTTGTGCCGGAGACATCCGCAAGATCCGGGTGTTCGACTTTCGACTAGTGCTGCGCGGAGCCGGGAAGCGGCGGCGCGGGGTATTCCGGGAGCTTGGCCTTGGCGCGGTCGTCGCGGCGGATTTCTAATTCGTCGAACAGCATCGAAGGGCTGATCACCGTGCCGAAAACGGCGCCGGAGCGGTTGCTGACGAACATGTCATTGCCGACCGCGACGAGATCATTGCGCAGTCCGCGGACATCCAGTTCGTTGAGCAAAGCGCCGCGCATAAGTTCTTCGTGGCCGTCATTTGCCCAGACGCGATACAGCAGGCGCGGCGATGTAAGTCCGCCGAATGTTTCGACGCGATACGCGTAGGGTTTTCCCTGATCCTTGCACATTTGGATGAGCCTCTGCTTGAGCGCTTCTGGGGACATTGCTTCCGAACTTGTAAGCGTGAGAACTCCGAAATGCGGTTGGGCTGGCCCGCCATTTGGAGCCATTGCGTGTCCATTGGAAGTAGGAAAGTCTTGAATCGGCTGGCGGCTGGTCAGGTAGCTCACGAGCTGGCCCTTATCAATCACAGTGAGCGGCGCGACGCGCACACCTTCGTCATCGTATCGGTAGCTGCCGACGAGGCTGTGTCCCTGATATGTGGATTGCGTTGGGTCATCCACCACGGTGATGAATGTTGGAAGGACACGCGTCTTATATGCGGATGCAAATTGGCCGATGGTGCGTCCGCTGCGGCCCGGAGGCGGCTTGCGAGCGCCCAGATTATCTCCGATGAGTATGGCAAGCACATCGCTCGCCGCGTCAGAGGAAAGCAGGACGGGCCCTCGGTACTCCTCTTCCACAACTGAAGCTTCGCGAAGCGCTTTGAGCGTCGCGACCATTTGATGCGCATCGGCGACAAGTTTGGCCTCAGTGGGCAGTTCTTCGGCCCGGGCAAACATTGAAGATGGTTGGCGCAAAAGTTGCATGCCGTCTTTCGCCTGCGTGACACCCGTCATGCCAACCAGGTAAGTGGATTCCCCGTGCCGCGTCACTGTCCCTTCACTGTTGATAAAGTATTCGTTTTTGGCGACGAACGTCACCGCGGCGTCTAGCATTTGCAAATCCGGGTCTTCCAGATAGACCGCGGTCGCCGCCTGCAGCATGTGATCGGTGCGCACCTGGTCCACCTGCAATCTCACAATCGGTCCCACTTCTGTCACCGCAGGTGCATGAGCGAAGTCTTCAACATTTTGATCCGGCGTGATCTCTTTCAGCATGGCCTGCTTTGCCGCGAGCGCCTCGCCCGCGCGTTTGTAAGCAGTGTCAGTGAGAAGCCAGAGAGAATGGCGCAAGGCGTAGATGTCGTCTTCCAACGTGACTTGTTCTGCCGCGCCTTGCCCCATGCCGAAGTAACTGTCCTGCTTGTAATCACCGATGCGGACAACCGCGCGCAAAACGCGTTGCCGCATGCGCTGGCCGTATCGCAGGGAACCGAAAGCGGCATCGGCTTCGTAAATGTCGCGGTCCGTGATGCGGTATTCGATGTAGTAAGGCGCGGCGACATTGTCCATCTTGAGTTGATCTTTGGAGCGATTCAATTCGGCGAGCATGGCCTGTAGGATTGGATCCGAAGCGGCAGCAGCCGACTGCGCCGAAGAAGGCGACGGACTGGAAGCTGATGAGTTGGATTGCGCATTCACGCACGGAGCAATCGCAAGCGCAAGAATCAGGCACCGCGCGCTATGGCGAATCAGTTTATGTTGCTGGACGAGCTGGCGCGCGGAATTCATCGCGTACCTCCCGCGTGTCCCGATCCTGCTCCACCCGGCGTTGTTGAAGGCGGGGGCAGAATTGGCGGCCGGTCGCGTCCATGCGAGGATTTTTGCACTTCCATTTCCGAGAACAACATTGCCGGCGCAGCGGCTGAGACGGGAACAAAGCCGGACTCGGCGCCGCAGACTCCGTTGAAGATTTCGGTCTTGTTTCCGGTGACGACAATTCGCTCCAGCGCCGAAAGCGGCGTGCCAACGATGTCCACTCCGCGCACAAGCTCGTCAGGCCGCCCATCGGCATAGACGCGCCACACGATAATCGGCAGCACTTGAAATGCTTGCGGAAGTTCACGCTGCGTGAGCGTGAAGCCGCCCTCCACATCTTCAAAATAAAGACCGTACGGCTTTCCCTGTTTCTTGATCTCTTCGATGAACCTCTTGCGCAGGTCGGCCTCGGGCATCGTGTTCGTGGAGGTCACAATCAAGTTGCCCTGGCGTCCCGTTGCCATGCGCCCGGCCTGGCGGCGGCCGTGTCCATTCGAGTGGCTGAAATTTGCGATGGGAATGCGCGACATCAGGAAATTCTTCAGGATGCCGTTTTGAATTACTTCCACGCGCTCAGCAGGAGTCCCTTCATCATCAAATGCGTAAGTTCCCGCCAGGTCAATGCCATTGAGTTTCTTCATTGTCGGATCATCGGCAACGCTGAGAAAACTTGGGAGGACGGACTGGTTCACCTTTTTTGTGAATGTCTGGCCTTCCTCTTCTCCGCGCTGGCGATGGCCTTCCAGGCGGTGCCCCAGCACTTCGTGGAAGAAGACAGCGGTCGCGCGTCCGGAAAGCAGCGCGGGCCCGTCGTATGGATCGGCAACAGGCGCGGCGCGGAGAGCTTTCAAGTCTGACGCCATCTTTTCGATCTTTGCGGAAATCTCGGCCACGGAGGGAAACTGTTCCGGTGTCGAGGCCTGAAATGTTTCCACGCGAAGCAAATCCATGCCGTCGTCGGCGCGCGTCTCTGCTTCAAGCACGAGCCGCGCTTGATGTCCCGGCTCGGAGAGGCGTGTGCCGTCTGTAGAAACCATGTACTCCGTTCCCTGCTCGAATGTGAGCGAGGTCACTGCGTTGTAAATGAATGGATATTTCTTGAATTCGGCGGAGTACGCCCTCACGCGGTCTTCCCATTCCTTCATGTGAATGGCAGCGGGCGGCCCCGGCGGGAGGACGTCTTGATGCGATGTCTCGGTGGAAAAGTCCGGTGACTTGTCTTCCTCTTCGGACTGCACAGCATTTTGCGTCTTGACCTGGAGGAATGCGCCGGAAGCCTGACGGTATTCGTTGTAGGTAAGCAGCCACAGGCTGCGCGCGATAGCGTCGCGATCATTGCCGAGTGGGAGGGGAAGTGAATTGATCCCCGACTCGCGGCCTTGATCGTGCGTGTTGTCGAGCGCCGGCGTGCCCACATGCATTGTGACGTCAGCGCGCCGGGACTGGCTCGAAATGGAATTCACCAGCGCGCCGTCCTGCGCGGTGATGGCAATGGTCTGCTGGTCAAAGATTGCGTAGCTGATGAAGTAGGGCGCGGGGTCCAGTTTCCCAAGGGAAGCTTTCGCGCGCGTCAACTCTGCCTGCATTGTGCCGAGCAGCATCTCGGACTGCGGATCGGCGGCGGGTTGAGCTCCGCAAGTGGCCGCGAGACTTACACCTGCAACCAAGAGACCGATGCGAACAAAGGTTTGATTACGAAAGCCCGTTCGTTGGCTGAGAGACATAATGGTTTGGACGGCTCCGTGGGGAGGATAGTTACCAGTGACTTTACTCCCTATTATTGCAAACAATTATGATGCGCCTGCCGGCGACAATCATCAATGAGATTCTCAAATGGAGTAACGGGTTGGACGAGTTTGCTTGATATCCCGCGTCCTGCGATACTTGACGGATGTACGACGCCAAAGTCCTCGAACACTTCAAGAACCCGAGACACGCCGGCGAAATGGAGTGCGCTGATTATTCAGTGGAAGTAACCAATCCCGTCTGCGGCGACACGTTGCAACTCTCCGCGCAATTGATGGATGGGCGCGTCAAAGTGGCGCAGTTCCTTGCGCGCGGCTGCGTAACATCCATTGCGTGCGGCTCCGCGCTTACCGATCGGATGCAGGGGAAGTCTCCCGCGGAATTAAGGGCGATTTCTCCGGAGAACATTTCAGCGGACTTGGGCGGTTTGCCGCCCGCGACGTTTCACGCGGCTCAGCTTGCTTGCGACGCGCTGACGGCTCTACTCGAAAAAATCTCCGCAGTGTGAGGTTGTCATCCTGAGTGGAGAGCCTATGAATTTCATCGGCTCGCAGCGAAGGATCCGCGTACGACGATTGAATCTTCACCAATGGCTCGGATTGTGCTTGCCGCCTACGGATACTTCGGCCACATGGCGGCCTCCGTATGACAACCAGAGTCATGAATGCGATAAGGGGATGGGGGTCAAGACCCGCCCGTGGCGCCCTTGAATGCTTCGGGGTCGTTGAGGTTTAGCACCGCACCCTGTTCTTCGGTTGGCACTTCTTCCACATCATCCGGATGGTTCCAGACGACAGCACGCGCGCCTTTTTCGAGCGGCGCGGCAAGTAATTCGTCGAAGAGCGTCTTCGCGAAAATTACCGGGTGTCCGCGGCGTCCCTGAAACACCGGCAACACGACAGATTTCCCACCGCGGTAAAACGCCTCGACGAGTTCATTGACGAGCGCTGAAGTAATGAGGGGATGGTCCACAAGACAAAGAAGCATTCCGTCAACGCGCTCGCCAGCAAGCGAGCGAATTGCAGCTTGAATCGAAGAGAGTTGCCCCTTATCCCAATCGGGATTCACGACCACATGCGCGGGTTCGAGGTTGAGCCGCGCTTGAATTGGCTCGGCGCCTGCACCGAGGACGACTCGTTGCAGGCCAATCTTTGGATGGCGCGTGATTTCGAGGAGGTGGTCAACGAACGTGCGATTGTTGTGAATGAGAAGAGCCTTGGGCGAGCCCATGCGCCGGGACTCTCCACCTGCGAGAATGACGGCGGCCAACATGGTGTCCTCAGCCTCCCGCAGTTTCTGCCACGCGAAGCGCCTGCACAGACTTGTGAGACAGCCCTTTCGCGCTGCGGCGTACGGCGATCAATTCCGCGGTAATGCTGATGGCAATCTCTTCAGGCGTAAGCGCCCCAATATCGAGGCCCACCGGCGCGTGAACCCGCGCGAGTTTCTCAATCGGAATGCCTTCGCGTTCGAGCGCTTCATAAACGCTTAGCACTTTGCGTTTGCTGCCGATCATTCCGATGTAGCGTGCGTCGGTTTGCGCGGCCCATTGCAGCACGCGCATGTCGTCGCGGTGCCCGCGAGTGACAATCACCAGGTAGCTCGAACCAGAGGGCTTCAGTTTTTCAAACGCTTCTTCGTAGCTCGTGAATACTTCACCGGCCATCGGGAAGCGCTCATTGTTTGCGAACGTCTCGCGGTCGTCCACTACGCCGATTGCAAACCCCGCCGTGTGTGCCGCCAGCGCCAGCGCCATGGAGACGTGCCCTCCGCCGAAAATGTAGAGCGCGGGCTGCGGGAGAATCGGCTCCACAAACACCTCCAGAGTTCCGCCACAGATCAGGCCGTTATCGTAACTGGCCTCGTGATTCAGATTGAATACCATTTTGCGCGGCGCTTCCAGTTTCATCACTTCTTTTGCCGCGGCCCACACGTCCGCTTCCACGCAGCCGCCGCCGATGGTCCCGGCGATGGAGCCGTCTTCGCGGACAAGCATCCGCGAGCTTTCGTAGCTCGGAATCGAGCCGTTGGTATGCACGATTGTCGCGAGAGCCCCGCGCCGTCCGGCGCGCCGCAAGCGAACGATTTCTTCAAACAGGTCCATTGGAAGCCAGAGAAGCCCTGAATTGAATGTACGGCGCGAGGTGGGGACTGTCAATCCGCGCTGCACAAAAACAGGGCAGGGCGACCGTTTGTATGCAGATTCCGTGTCTCAACTGTGTCTGGACACATTGCGACCGCGAATGCTAGCGTAGCCGCCTGGCATTCAGTCTCGCGCATGGGAGTCGGGGATGAAAGCGGTCGCAATCAATCAGCATGGCGGCCCGGAAGTCCTTCAGCAGGTGGAACTTCCGGATCCGGAAATCGCACCGAATGAAGTTCTTGTGCGCGTACGCGCCGTAGCGCTCAACCATCTTGACCTTTGGGTTCGGCGCGGCTTGCCCGGATTGAAGCTTACCTTTCCTCATGTGCTCGGGAGCGACATTGCGGGAGAAGTCGCTCGCGTGGGAAGTCTTGTTTCCGGCGTTCAAGTTGGCGAGCGAGTTCTGCTCGCGCCCGGCCTTTCCTGCGGACACTGCCAGGCCTGCGCCGCCGGAGCTGACAACCGTTGCCGCGAATACACGCTTTTCGGTTACCGCGTGAATGGCGGCTGTGCTGAATACGTCAAGGCGCCACCTGCGAACGTGCTCTCGATTCCGGCAACAATGAAATTCGAGGAAGCCGCGGCGCTCCCCGTGGTTTTTCTCACCGCGTGGCACATGCTCATCACGCGAGCAGCTCTGCAGCCGGGCGAGGACGTGCTGATTCTTGCCGCGGGCAGCGGGGTCGGGACGGCTGGCATACAGATCGCGAAACTCGCCGGCGCGCGTGTGATTGCTACAGCCGGTAGCGAGGCCAAACTCAGCAAAGCGCGCGAACTCGGAGCCGACGAGACGATTAATCATTCAAAGCAAGACATTGTGGATGAAGTGAAGCGGTTCACCGGAAAACGCGGCGTGGATGTTGTGTTTGAACACGTCGGCGAAGCCACCTGGGAAAAGAGTGTGCTCAGCCTGGCGCAAAATGGCCGCCTAGTCACCTGTGGCGCGACGACTGGTTACAACGGCAAATTCGATCTGCGCTATCTTTTTACTCGGAATCTTTCCCTGCTCGGATCCTTCATGGGAAGCCGCTCTGAGTTGTTCAGTGTGCTAAAGCTCGTTGCGGAAGGGAAGCTCAAGCCGATTATTGACCGCGTCCTTCCGCTCGTGGAATGCCGAAAGGCGCACGAACTCCTCGAAAACCGAGAGCAGTTCGGGAAAATCGTGTTGCAGGTCTAGGTCCCTGAATCCAACATTCAATTGCTGTGCGTACTAGGGCTGATGCCCCCCAAGCCCAGGTGGCATACTTTTTCCAGTCCGTTTTTCAGGAATCCTGGTTATACTTGTAAGTGCGCCCTTACCTTGGCTCGAATAACCTTTGGCTCCGGCGCGTCACCTAAATTGTGCGGTAGGATTTGACACCAGGCAGAACGAAGCAAAACAATGCGGGCAGTACCGAGTTTCCGGGAGGCTTGATGTTTTTGAAGCGAGTCCGCGCGACAAACTGGAGCCTTCTTGTGCGCCGCGCCACCGCTATGGTTCTTGCCGTTGGCCTGGCATGCACTGCGCCTTCCTCCTGGGCTGATCGAACCACGCTGAAACCGGGCATCAATATGTATTCCATCGCGGATGATATCCGCATGGGCCAGAAACTCGCCGCGGATGCCGAAACAAAGCTGCCGATATTGAATGACGCGCGCATCGAGGATTATTTGAACAGGCTCGGTCTCAAGTTGGCCCACTTCGCGCCAGGCGCGAAATATCCGTATGAATTCCATTGCGTGAATTCCGAAACGTTGAATGCTTTTGCGCTTCCGGGCGGCTTCGTGTTTGTGAACCGGGCGGTTATTGAGGAATCGAGCGACGAAGCCCAGCTTGCCGGAGTGATTGCGCACGAGATTTCGCACGTCGCGCTTCGGCATGGCACCAACCAGGCGACCAAGAAAGATATGGGAAGCGGGCTAGTGGGAGTCGCAGGAGCAATCATCGGCGGCGGGATACTTACAAACCTGGCGACGCAAGTTGGAGGCAGCCTTGCGACGAGCGCCGTGCTGCTGAAGTATTCACGCACCGCGGAAGGGCAGGCGGATATTCTCGGCACGCAGATCCTTTATGACGCGGGCTACGACCCGCGCGCCATGGCGCAATTCTTCGAGACTCTCGAATCCCAAAGCAAAGGGAAGCCGAAGCCTGAGTTTTTTTCCGACCACCCGATCCCAGCGCACCGCATTGACAAAGTGACCGACGAAATCGAAAAGATGGGCGGTCAGCCGGAAAATTACAAAACTGATTCCGCGGAGTTTCGCGAAATCCGGCGGTATCTGCTTTCTCTGCCGCCCGCCCCGGTAAAGGGACAAAAGGTCAAGATTGCGGAGCCGAGGGACCCTGCCGCGATCCGGCCGGCTCCTGCGCAACCTGGCACACCTGCCTCCGGCACTGCAAATCCTCACGCGGTTTCAGCTACCGCGGATTTCCCGGACTCGACAGAATACGCGGGGGTTTCATTCGCGCTTCGACATCCCGAAAGCTGGAAACTTTCCGGTGAAGGCGACTCGATAAAGCTGGTACCGCTCGGCCGGTTGGTGAAAGACGCGGATGGAAATGCGGTGACGACGGTTGGCCTAATCGTGGACAATTTCCCCGTAAGTTCGGCGGATGGAAACGCCACACTCGATTCGGCTACGGATGCGCTGCTCGCAAGTCTTCGTGAGTCCAATCCCGGCTTGAAAAAGTCGGGTGACCGCGAGGCGATTCAGATTGGGGAACAGGCCGCTGTTTCTATGAAGCTGTCATCCGTATCACCGCTCGGCGGACAAGAAACGCGATGGCTTGTGACGGTTCTACGGCCGCAAGGTTTGCTCTACTTTGTTTGCATTGCTCCGTCCGGTGATTACGCGGGTTACGATGAAATGTTCAAACAGGTTATTTCCTCAGTCCACTTCTCCCGTTAGCAGTTTGCTGAAGAATCCCATCAGGTACAAATCTGAGTGGCTCGTTGAGACGTGCGACGAAGAATCACTTTTTCTTTAGCGCGGATTCGAGAGAGCTAATCCGCGGCTTCGCTTGTGGCCTTTGGCTTCCAGCGAAGAACAGGTTTTCGGGCGGCCCCAACTTCGTCCATGCGTCCGACGCGGGTTGTATGCGGCGCGGTGCGCACTAATTCCGGATTCTTCTCCGCCTCATCGGCAATGGAACGCATGGCGTCAATGAAGAGGTCGCATTCTTCCTTCGATTCCGATTCGGTGGGTTCAATCATCATTGCCCCGTGCACAATCATCGGGAATGCGGTCGTATATGGGTGAAAACCATAGTCAATCAGCCGCTTCGCGATATCCATCGTGCCCACGCCGGATTTCTTCTGCTTCGAGTCGCTGAAAACCACTTCATGCATCGAAGGCGAAGAGTAGGGGAGATCGAACACGCCCTCCAAATTCTTCCGGATGTAATTCGCGTTGAGCACAGCGTCTTCCGTGGCCTGGCGGATCCCGGGGCCGTAGGCCAGCGTGTATGCCAGCGCCCGCACCAGCACGCCGAAATTTCCCACAAACGCGCGCACACGTCCGATGGAATGCGGCCGGTTCACATCCAAAGAGAGAGTGTCGTCGGCCTTCTTAACGAGCACCGGGATAGGCAAGAATGGCTCGAGGATCTTTTTTACCATCACTGGGCCGGCGCCCGGGCCTCCTCCGCCGTGCGGAGTTGAAAACGTCTTGTGCAAATTCAAATGCATCACGTCCACACCGAAATCGCCGGGCCGCGCGACGCCCGCGAGCGCGTTCATATTTGCGCCGTCCATATAGAGAAGCGCTCCAGCCTTATGCAGAATTTCCGCGGCTTCGGCGATGTGCTGCTCGAACACGCCGAGTGTCGAAGGGTTCGTCACCATCAGCGCCGCGACGTCTTCATTGACGATGCGCTTCAATTGCTCGATGTCGATCTGGCCGTGCGCGTCGGAGCGGATATTTTCGACTTCGTAGCCCGCAATCACGGCGGTCGCGGGGTTTGTTCCATGCGCGGAATCCGGAATCAGGACTCTCTTGCGCGGATTGCCCTTGCTCTGCAAATACGCGCGAATCAGCAGCATGCCCGTGAGTTCGCCCTGCGCGCCGGCGGAGGGTTGCAACGTGATCGCATCCATGCCCGTAATCTCGAGCAAGCAGTTTTGAAGGAGTTCGAGGATTTTCAAGCAGCCCTGCGAAAGTTCGCTCGGCTGATACGGGTGTTCTGTGGTGATGCCATCCAGGCGCGCGACGAATTCGTTCACGCGCGGATTGTATTTCATCGTGCAGGAACCGAGTGGATACATGCCGAGGTCAATCGCGAAGTTCCATGTGGAAAGCCGCGTGAAGTGGCGGATCACTTCAATTTCGCTCACCTCTGGAAATTGTGCGACTTCTGCTCGCGCATTCTCCGCGCCGAGCGCCTTAACTATGTCGATCGGAGGCACGTCGAGCGGCGGTAGTTCCATGCCGCGCTTTCCCGGCGCGGATTTCTCAAAGATAAGACCTTCGCTCTGATTAACATGCGTCCGTGCCTTTTTGATTCCGTCGCTCACTGTGATCCCTTAATTTCCGCAGCTCAAATTGGTACCTTCAGCGCTTTTCCCAATGCCACTGCAAGTCTTTCAATTTCCTTGCGCGGAGTTGTCTCGGTCACACACACAAGCCCGTGCTTGGTCAGCTCCGGATAAAACGTGCCCAGCGGCAGCGGGCCGATGATTTTTTCTTTCCGTAGTGAAGCATTCACAATTTTTACTGATCGTGGCAGCTCGATCACAAATTCATTGAACGCCGGCCCGCTGAATGCCAGCTTGACGCCCGGCACTTTGGCCATCTCAGCCGCCGCGAATCGCGCCTTGGCAACATTTTGCGCGGCCATCTCCTTCAACCCCTCTTTTCCGAGCAGGCAAAGATGCACGGTGGAGGCAAGCGCGCAGAGTGCCTGATTCGTGCAAATATTTGAAGTCGCCTTTTCGCGGCGGATGTGCTGCTCGCGCGTCGCAAGCGTGAGGCAGAATCCGCGGCGGCCCGCGTTATCCACCGTTTGACCCGCAAGGCGGCCCGGCATTTGCCGCACGAATTTCTCGCGCGTGGCGATCACTCCGGCAAATGGCCCGCCATAGCTCGGGGCCATTCCGAAACTCTGGCCTTCCATCGCGACAATGTCTGCTTCCACTGGCGGCTTCACCGCGCCGAGCGAAACGGCCTCCGCAATCGCCGCGACCATCAATGCTTCCTTCGCGTGCGCAATTTCCGCAATCTTTGCGACCGGCTCGATCACGCCGAAAAAGTTTGGCGATTGCGCCACAACACAAGAAGTATTGTCGTGCACTAAATCCCGCAGCGCACCCAGGTCCATCTGACCCGATCCCGTAAAGCCCACTTCAATGATTTCCATTTCCAGATTGCGGGCGTAAGTCGCCAGCACTTGGCGGTATTCCGGGTGAAGCGAACGAGCCACAATCACCCGCCGCCGGTTCGTCAATCGGTCTGCCATCAGCACCGCTTCCGTTACGGCGGTCGAGCCGTCGTACATTGAGGCGTTTGCGACTTCCTGCCCCGTAAGCTGGCACATCAGCGTTTGAAACTCGAAGATTGCTTGCAGGGTTCCCTGGCTGATCTCCGCTTGATAGGGCGTGTAGGAAGTGAGGAATTCGCCGCGCTGGATAATCGCGTCCGTTACCACGGAGCGCAGATGGTTGTAAACCCCCGCGCCAAGAAAACTTGTGTACCCGCGCGAATTCTCCGCCGCGCGCTCCTGAAAGAAATCGATGATTTCCATTTCCGATAGCGCAGCAGGGAGCGCAAGCGGCTTCTTCAGCCGGAATGCCGCCGGAATTGAAGAAAACAATTCGTCAACCGACCGCGCGCCTATAGCCGCGAGCATTGCCTGACGTTCAGATGGGCTCTTGGGGAGATAACGCATCAGGCGTGGGCTTCCTTGTCTTTCTCTGAAATGTATTTCTGGTAGGCGGCGGCGTCCATCAATGCGGAAACCTCACCGCTATTGGAGAGCTTCACTTTGATGAGCCAGGCCGCTCCGTGCGGGTCTGCATTTATTTTTTCCGGCGAATCCGTGAGCGTGGAATTGATTTCCGTAACTTCTCCGGACACTGGTGAATAGATCTCGCTCACGGCCTTCACCGATTCCACGGTGCCG
This sequence comes from Terriglobia bacterium, assembly GCA_041484365.1. Taxonomy (GTDB): domain Bacteria; phylum Acidobacteriota; class Terriglobia; order Acidiferrales; family UBA7541; genus DASTCZ01. The sequence continues at coordinate 94,890 of JBGPHM010000001.1, forward strand.
AGAGGTTTACCGGCGGCCAGCTTCGCGCCCACTTTCGGCAATTCGACAAACACGACGTCGCCCAATTCATGTTGCGCGTAATCCGTGATTCCGACGGTGCCCGCATCGCCCTTCACGTCAATCCATTCATGCTCTTTTGTGTAGCGATAGTTCGTTGGATACATCGCTTCTCCTATGGCACAGCCAAAGTTGACCGTGCGTTGCTTCGATCACGCGCAGCCTACTTCGGCCTCTTGTAAAAGGGCAAGGGAACAATCTTCGCGGGCACTTCGTTGCCGCGAATCCCTATCTGTATTTCTGTCCCTACCATATCCATTCCTGGCGGGACGTAGGCCATGCCGATGTTCTTCTTCAAGAATGGAGCGGGCGATCCGCTCGTCACTCGGCCGGCGGCCTTGCCACCAATAGATATGGTGCATCCATCCCGCCCGGGTTGCCGCCCGAGCATTTCAAAACCGACAAGTGTCCTCGTCAGTCCTTGCTCTTTCTGTTTCACGAGCACATCGTGGCCAAGAAATTCGCGCTTATTTAGCTTTGTAATCCATCCAAGTCCGGCTTCGAGCGGTGTGGTCTTATCATCAATCTCGTGCCCATAAAGGCACATCCCGGCCTCGAGGCGTAGCGTGTTGCGCGCGCCAAGACCGCAGGGGATCATTCCATCCTGCGCGCCCGCATTCATCAAATCGTTCCACAGTTTTTCGCTATGTTGCGGCTCAAAGTAGATCTCAAATCCGTCCTCGCCGGTATATCCGGTCCGCGCGATCAGGCAGTGCACGCCACTCACCGGCCCGAACGTGAACCGGTAATACTTGAGCTGGTCAATCGGCGCGCTTGTGAGCCGCTGCATGATGCCCAGCGCCTTTGGACCTTGCACCGCAAGCTGTGAATAGCGCGGGCCGCTGTTCTCGAGTTCAGCGGCCATCGCATTGTTCCGGCAGATGTGCTCGAAGTCGCCGTCCTGATTGCCCGCGTTCACGCACAGAAAGTAATGCCGGTCGGAAATCTTGTGGACGAGCAGGTCGTCCACAAAGGTTCCGCGATCCGTCATCAACCCCGAATACTGTGCGTGGCCGACCTGCAGCTTGGACGCATCGTTGGTCGTGACATGTTGCACCAAATCAAGTGCCGTGCCGCCGCGCACTTCGATCTCACCCATGTGGCTTACGTCGAAAAGCCCAGCCGCCGTGCGCGTGGCCATGTGCTCGGCGATGATGCCCGTGTATTCGACGGGCATGTCCCAGCCGCCGAAGTCCACCATCTTGGCTCCCATCCGGCGATGGACTGAGTTGAGCGCGGTTTTGCGGAGTTCTGTAGCTGGCAGAGTCACGAAGAGATCCGAAATGTCATGCGAGCAAAACGAATCTAGCATGAGGGTCATGGAGCGTCAAGAAAGTCACGCGGGCAGGGCTTTGCTAAGCGGTCCGCGGATTCACTTTCCAATAGACGTTGTAGCGCTCGCCGAGAATCTGGTAGAGCGGGACAAGCGGCGTATCCGCGGGCTGTCGGGCCAACCGGAAGGAAAGCTTCCCGTTTGGCGCCGGCTCGACCCAGTCAAGGCCCTCGCCGTTACTCCTCACTTCGGGCGGAACGCCCGGCCGCATCCGCGGCCCAAGCTGGCCGTAAATCATTTCGCGCGTAAGACCTTCGCTTCCGAACCTCCCGGCAAGCACGAGCGGCCCATACATCGCGGCTTGCAGTTCCGGTGCGCCCAACAGCGGCTCGGCGTGCAGAGTCATGTGCATGGTGAACTCGACTGTGTCGCCGTTCTTCCAGAGGCGGTCGATAGCTAGATAGGACGAAGGCATTGCAGTGATCTTCTTCGGCTGGCCGTTGATGCTCACAAATGCTCCATGCGCCGACCAGGTAGGTACACGGATTCGCAACGTCATTTGTGTTGGTGTTTTTGCTTCAATCGTCAGGATCGTGTTTCCGGATTCGGGAAATGATGTGTCCTGGATTAGCTTGAGTCCCTTTTCCTTCCAGTTCACCTCGGAGGCGATGAATTGATTCACGTAGATACTATTGGTGTCGTGGAAATAAATCGAGTCATTCAGCTTGGAGTACTCCTCAATGCCCGATCCGGTGCAGCACCACATCGCATCGTATGCATTGCCAAACGTTTTCCATCCGCGCGGCGCAAGTGACACGTAGTACATCAGCATTCCATTGGGATCCTGCGTTCCAAGCCGGACGTTGAAGAGCAGCCGCTCGTAGTAGTCCATATACTTGGAATCGCCAGTCCAAGCGAACAGATGGCGAGAAAGTTTCATCATGTTGTAGCTGCAGCAGCACTCTTCCGCGGAGGTGCCGAGCTGCTTGCTCATGTCGCCTGCGTCGGAATACCAGCCCTCGCCATTGCTCGTGCCGCCGGTCGCATAGCTGCGCTGCCCAACCACTTCATGCCAGAAATAATCCGCGATGGTGTGATACCGGTCGTCGCCGGTCAGTTCGTAGCCGCGCGCTGCGCCAATCACTTTCGGAATGTTTGTGTTCGTGTGCAGGCCCTTCAACTCGTCGCGCCGCTCTGCCAGCGGATCGAAGAACTTCTTGTGATCGAAACGCCGCGCGAGAGCAAGGTATTTCTCTTTGCCCGTCTCGGCGTAGAGATTGAAGAGCGTCTCATTCATGCCGCCGTGCTCGGTAAGCTGCATTCGCGCCCACTGGTCGTCGCCAACGGGATGCAAATAGTTCTCCACCCAGCCTGCCATGTTCTCCACGGTTTGCAATGCCTGTTCATTCTTACAGTGGAAATACATGTCGAGGTGCCCGGCCATGATCTTGTGGAGTGTGTAGAACGGCGCCCACACACGCGTGCCGCTCTTCAGCCTGTCAAATAATTCCGTTGGGAAGGCGCTCAAATACCCGTTGCCGTTTGCCTCCTGGCATCGCGCCAATTCCGTTACGAGCGCGTCAGCCTTTCGCTTGACGTCCTCATCGCCCGTGCTCGCATACATAAACGCGCTCGCGCTCAGGTAATGTCCGCCAGCAAGATGGCCACGCAATTCGACATCCGGCGCTTCCCACCCGCCAAGCGGGTCGGCGCTGGATTGGTGTCCTGCGGTAACGCGGAACGAGTGCAGCAACCGGTCATTCGGAATCGTCGCCATGTATCGGCGGTTGATTTCCTGCATGTTCTGGAAGATGCCGGGACGCAGTCGAACCTGTGTCATTGGGAATGGTTCGACTTTCGCTTTGGGCGCGTTCTTGATTACAAATGGGAGTCTTCTTATGTCGCGGCCGGTGAGCAGAGGGTCCTGGCTACCTTGCGAGCTAAGTGTTGCGAGCGCAGAAACCAAGCGCCCCGGCACGAGCGCCGCTCCCGCTACCGCCGCGCCCGCGCCCAACAGTTGCCTCCGCGTTATATGAGTGCGCTTCTTCATCATTCACCTCTCATCATGGCGTCAATTCCAGATCAAGGTTGGCCACGACGAACTCAAGGAACTCGACACTTTACAATGATTGGCAAATGCGGGGTAGTCCCCAGTCAAATGAATCATCGTTTGCGTGGCTCCGAGAGCGAAGCGTTTGCCGGGGACCATTCGCGATTCCACGATTGAGACTGGCGCCTACCGTATCTTCCGTATAGTCTCTGCGCCATCGAAATTGCCCGCGCGCAGTTGCGGGTGCCGCGAGAGGTGATGCCCTATGAAACGGTTTGAGGAACTTACGGAGCGGGAAATCCTCGCTCTGGCAATCTCCTTGGAAGAGGACGATGAACGCGTCTATGCCGACTACTCGGAAAGCCTCCGGCAGAATTTTCCGGGCACCGCGACGGTGTTCGACGAAATGCGCAAGGAAGAATCGCGGCACCGTCGCCGGCTGATTGAGCTCTATCGCCAGAAGTTTGGCGAACACATTCCGTTAATTCGCCGCACCGACGTGCGAGGCTTCATTCGCCGTCAGCCGGTCTGGCTGCTCGAGCCTCTGAATGTCGACCGAATTCGGAAGCAAGTCAGCGCGGCGGAGGTCGAGACACAGCGATTCTACGAACGTGCCGCCGCTCGCGCACGGGATGCGAGCATCCGCCAGCTTCTGGACGACCTCGCGCAGGAGGAGCGCTCGCATTACGACCGGGCCGAGAAACTCGAGAAAGAAAACGTTGCATCCGGGGTCAAAGAAAGAGAACAAGAGGCGCAGCGCAGGCTTTTTCTATTGCAGATCGTTCAACCGGGCCTCGTTGGATTAATGGACGGATCGGTTTCCACACTCGCGCCGATTTTCGCCGCCGCTGTCGCAACCCGAAATAGTTGGGACGCTTTTCTGGTGGGGCTGGCGGCTTCGGTCGGCGCGGGCATCAGCATGGGATTTGCCGAAGCGCTTTCCGACGACGGCAGCCTCACTGGTCGCGGACATCCATGGCTCCGGGGCCTCATCTGCGGCGCTATGACGGCTCTTGGCGGTATCGGCCATACATTGCCGTTCCTCATCCCTCGGTTTACCGTAGCGATGACCGTGGCCATCATGGTAGTGATTTGTGAACTTGGCACAATCACTTGGGTGCGCCATCGCTACATGGACTCACCCGCGTTCTCCGCTGCGGTGCAAATCATCGTGGGCGGCGTTCTTGTCTTTTTGACAGGGATTCTGATCGGCAGCTCTTAGCGATCGGACAAGTCAGAATTATTGCGGATCAGTCCGGGTGAGAATTGCGTCGAGCGACCATCCGCCCGCACCTGCGATAATCAGAAAGATGGCCCCGAGAAACATGCACCAATCCGTGCGCGCTTCGTGGGCCATCGCCCAGAAGCCCTGCTGAACAAGGATTGGCAGTTTCGTCGTTGCGATGGCGACGCTGATGATAATCAGCAGCGGCGCGGAAGCCAGCCTCGTCATCAGCCCGACAATCACCAGCAGTCCACAAGTGACCTCGAAGAAGCCAACGGCTGTGGCCGTCCACGCCGGGTAGGGGAAGCCGATCTTTGCGAACCGCCCTGCGCCAAGTGCGAGCGGATAAAGAAATTTCTGAATGCCCTCTGAAATAAAAACTGTCCCCACCAGCAGACGCACAATGGCCACAGCGGGCGGCGCATGAGTCTTCATCGTCGCTTCAAACCAGCGCTTCACGCCTCCATCCTAAGCGCCGTCGCGGCGAATTGCCAAATGGCCAATTGGACCGTCCCGCCGCCCTGTTCAGCCTCTCACTTTTCTTTCATATTGACATTCGATAGGTGTGACATATTCTCGTATCGAGCGTCTATATGGGAGAGACCATGAACCTACAACAGACAGAACTCTTGCAAGGCACTTTGGACCTGCTCATCTTGAAGGCGCTCGCACTCCAGCCGCTCCATGGCCTGGGCGTGGCGCGCCGGATCGAGCAGGTCACACGAGGCACGTTCTGCGTCAAGGCAGGTTCGCTGTTTCCGGCGCTCCACCGCATGGAAGAAGAGGGCTGGCTCAAGGCCGCGTGGGGCGAATCCGAAAATAATCGCAAGGCAAAGTATTACGAGCTGACGAAGCGTGGCCGCCGCCAGCTTGAAAATGAAACCGAGCGCTGGGCGCGAATTTCATTGGCAATTGGCCGTGCTCTTGAGGTCAAGGCCTAGGCGATGAGGAAGCTGTGGAGCGCATTGAAAAATCTTTTTCGGCGCGACCACGTTGAACGCGACCTCGATGCTGAAGTCCGCTCATTCCAAACGTTGCTGCAGGAGGAAAAAATGAGTCAGGGTGCAAATTCCGAAGAAGCAAGGCGCAGCGCGCGCATGGACATGGGCGGCCCGGAGCAATTGAAGGAAGAGATCCGTCAAGCACGCGCAGGTGCGTGGATTGACGCGCTGTGGCAAGACATTCGTTACGCCGCGCGCCTCCTGCGGAAGAATCCAGGCTTCACTGGAATTGCCGTCCTTACTCTTGCGCTGGGCATCGGCGCGAACACGGCCGTCTTCAGCATTGTAAACACGACCGTCCTTCATCCGCTCCCGTATCGGGATTCAGAGAGGTTGGCGGATGTCCACGCAACCACTACGATGTTTCCCGGATTCCAATTGGGCCTTTCGTGGATTTCCTTCGAGCAAGTCCGCAAGGAAGTGAGCGCATTCGAGCAGGTCAGCGTATATTCCAAGACCGACGAAACGTTGACGGGACAGGGTGATCCCGCACAACTAAAGACCGTCGGCATTTCAAATGGTTTCTTTGAAGAGTTCAGCCAGATGCCGCAGGTCGGGCGCTTGCTCTTATCGCAGGATCTTGCGGAGGGTCAGGAACAGGTCATCGTCCTGAGCGACGCGCTCTGGAGAACGCGCTTCGGCTCAGATCGCGCCGTCATCGGACGCACCCTCGTATTGGACAAAAAACCTTACATGGTTGTGGGAGTTGCCGCCAAGGGATTTGCTTTTCCGGAAGATGCCGAATTGTGGCGTCCCATTTCCCTGACGAAAGAGAGCCGCCAGAATCCAACCTCGTTCATGCTTAATACGGTTGGCAAACTTCGTCCAAATGCGACGCTGGCACAAGCTCAATCGCAACTTAACACAATCGGCGATCGCATTACGCACGCCTATGAGGAATTAAGAGGTGGTTACAAACTTCCGGCAACCTCTCTTACCGAAGACCGCGTGCAAGCCGTTAAATCGGCCTATCTAATGTTGTTCGCCGCTGCCACCCTGGTTCTCCTGATTGCCAGTGCGAATATGGCCAGCCTACTCCTGGCGCGCGGCTGGGCTCGCCAGCGTGAACTCGCCGTGCGTGCCGCGCTCGGCGCTTCGCGTGGACGCCTTCTGCGGCAGGTGCTCACAGAAAGTTGCCTGCTTGCGTTTTTGGGAGCCATAGTGGGGCTTGCGCTCGCGGTGGGTGGAATTAGTCTGTTCAAAGTGATCGCCCCTGGAGACACGCCCCGGATCGCCGCGGTTTCCGTCAACTTTGGAATGTTGTGGTTCGCGCTTGGGAGTGCTTTACTCGCAGGTCTCGCGTGCGGGCTCGCGCCCGCGCGCCGCGCCGCGCGTCTCGATCCGAATTCCACGATGCACGAAGGTTCCTCGGGGGCGCGCGGTTCCACCGGTTCGATTCGTCATCTTCGACTGGGAAATTTGCTTGTCGTTACGGAAGTCTCGCTCGCCTTCCTTCTGCTTATCGGCTCGGTCTTGACGGCAAAAGATCTCGCGCGCTTGCTCCGCGTGGATACCGGTTTCCGCACCGACCACATGCTGACGATGGATCTCTCACTGGGCAATCCGCAATCCGATGACGCCGTCATTCACCAGCAACAAAATCTCTCGGACATTTTGCAACGCATCCAACATCTTCCCGGCGTCGAAGGCGTGACGGCATCATTAAACGGAGTGCTGAACAGCCGGATGATGCTCTATTCCAATTTGCGATTTGAAGGCGAGCTTCCACCGGATCAACGCGCAAAGGGAACGAGCCACGCACAAATGGTTACGCCTGGCTACTTCAAGATGCTCGGTATCCGGGTGATGAGAGGCCGCGAGTTCACCGATAAGGACATCCGCGGCGTCCAGCGCGTCGCAATCGTGAACGAACGGCTTGCGAAGGCTCACTGGGGCACAACGGACGTTCTTGGGAAGCGCATGAGCCTTGGGACGGACGACAAAGGTAATCCGGAATGGAATGAAATCGTCGGCGTCGTCGCCGACACGCGCGACATCAGCCTCGATTCGCGCCCCTCCGCTGAGTACTACACTTCGCTCTTCCAGTACGGCGTCGGCTCACATCACATCATGGTGCGGACAGTGGGCGACCCCGAGGCGCTGGCAAACTCCGTCACACACGCCGTTTGGAGCGTTCTGCCCGAACAGCCTGTCACACATGTCCTTTCACTAAGCCAGACCATTTCACGGTCGCTCGGCCAGCCGCGGATGCGCGCGGTTTTGCTTGGGCTTTTCGCCTGCATCGGACTGGCTCTCGCGTTGCTCGGCGTCTACGGCGTTGTGTCCTACACCGTCGTCCGGCGCACTCGCGAGTTGGGCATCCGCATGGCGCTTGGAGCGCAGCGCGGCAAAGTGTTGCGCATGATCATCTGGCAAGGGCTCGCGATGGGAGCGTTGGGCGTGGCCATCGGAACGGCGGGAGGCATGGCGCTATCAAAAGTCATCGCCACGCAGCTCTTCGAGCTGAAGCCCACTGACCCCGCCACATATGTCGGCGCAGCGGTGCTCATGATCGGCGTTGCCTGCCTGGCGTGCTACATCCCCGCGCGCCGCGCGATGAAAGTGGACCCGATGGTGGCGCTGCGGTACGAATGAAGAATCGCTCGGCGGGACTGAGGCCTTGAGGTCTTGATTCTCGGAGGTGGGTAAATGCGAAGGCTCCTCGCATCAGTCCGCAATCTGTTCCGTCGTCGCAGCGCGGAACGCGACCTCGACGCTGAAGTCCGCGGCTACGCGGCGCTTCTCGAGGACGAAAAAACGCGCCAGGGCATGAACCCCCAGGAAGCCCGGCGCGCAGCTCGCATCGAATTGGGTGGCCCCGAGCAAGTGAAAGAACAAGTCCGCGCTGCGCGCGCCGGAGTCTGGCTCGAAACACTCTGGCAGGACGTTCGGTTCGGCGGCCGCGGTCTTCGCAAGAATCCCGGGTTCACTTCCATCGCGATCCTCACTCTGGCCCTTGGCATCGGCGCGAACACCGCAATCTTCAGCGTGGTTGACGCCGTGCTACTTCGTCCGCTTCCATATCGCGAACCCAGTCAATTGGTGACCGTTTTTGAAAGTAATTCACCGAACGATTTGACTACCCAAAATGCTGCCGCGCCCGGAAATTTCCTGGATTGGCGTGACCAGAACAGAGTGTTCGAGCAAATCGGCGCCGTCAGTCTGCCCGGATTCAACATCACTGGCACGGATCATCCGGAGCGCGTCTTGGGCGCAGCCGTGTCCGCCGGCATGCTGCAATTGTTGGGGCTTCAGGCTCACCTTGGCCGAGATATTCAGCCGGCGGACGACCGCCCGGGTGTAGCGCCAGTCGCAATGATTAGCCACTCGCTTTGGGAACGTCGGTATGGGAGCGACGCCGCTGCGGTCGGCAAAATGATTCGCCTCGGAACACTTTCTTACAACATCATCGGAATCCTGCCGCCCGACTTGCATTTTCCAGTGGAAGGCGTTGATGTCTGGGTGTCGCTCGAACAATCCATCAACGGGTTCGATATGCACTGGCGCAACTCTCACTATCTCTCCGTTTACGCCCGGCTGAAACCCAGCGTGACCCTGCCCCAGGCGCGCGAGGACATGAACCGCATCGCAGCATCACTCAAACGCGCGTACCCCGACACAAACAGCGGCGCGGGCGCCGTCGTCATTCCAATGCAGGATGATTTGATAAGTGACATTCGTCCGGGCCTATTGATTTTGCTCGTGTCTGTTGGCTTCGTACTTCTCATTGCCTGTGCAAACGTCGCAAACCTGATGCTCGTCCGCGCCACAGGCCGCCGCAAGGAAATGTCCATCCGCCTCGCGCTGGGTGCGGCGAATTCGCGACTGGTGCGCCAGATGCTCACCGAGAGTTTGCTTCTGGCCGTTGCAGGCGGCGCGGCAGGTCTACTTGTCGCTGCCTGGGCGCGCCAGGCTTTGCTCGCGCTGCGCCCTGCGACCCTTCCAAGTTTCAACGTGATTACGACAGATAGTCGCGTGCTTCTTTTTACGCTCGCGATTTCCTTGCTCACCGGAATCCTCTTCGGACTTGTTCCCGCATTTCGTGTCACCCGCTCGGATCTAAGTCTTACTCTGCGCGGAACATCGCGAGGCATGACCCCAGAATTGGGCGCGCGTCGTTTGCGCAATGTGTTTGTCGGGTCGGAGATTGCCATTTCGCTCGTGCTGTTAATCGGCGCTGGACTTCTGATTCGCAGTTTTCTGGTCCTGCGCGGCAGCAATCTCGGTTTTCGCATGGACCACACCGTCACCGCGCGCGTCTCCATTCCGCAGGACAAGTACAAGGAAGACTCACAGGTTGTTTCCTTCTATGACCAACTTCTAAAAAGTGTGCGCGACATTCCCGGTGTCGAAGCTGCGGGAACCGTCAGCTTTCTTCCCCTCACGGGACAGAACTTTGACAACAGTTTCGATATCGTCGGGCGCCCCGTGCGCGCCGCGTCGAAAAAAGAATATGCGTTGGTTCGCTTTGCGGACCCGCAATACTTCAGCATCCTCGGCTTAAGTGTCCTGCGAGGCCGTGGCATCGAGGATCGCGACCGTGGCGGCTCCGCCCGCGTCGTCGTTATCAGCGAATCCATGGCTCGCCGCTTCTGGCCGCAGGGAACGCCCTTAGGTGAGCATTTGATCGTTTACATGGGTCTGAATCAGAGCCCGTGGGAGGTAGTGGGCGTTGTAAGTGACGTCCGGCATTCAATCAGTGCTGAACCTGCGCCAACAATGTATCTTCCTTACGCGCAGTACGCTTACCGTTTCATGGTGCTCACCGTGCGCACGCATGCCGACCCGAAAACAATCGTACAATCGATCCGCGGCGCCGCGGTGAACATTGATTCCGACCAGCCGCTCAGTCAGGTGCGCACGCTCGATGAGTTGATGGCGCGCGTTCTCGTTCCCTGGCGTTTCTCGATGACGTTGCTCGGTGGATTTGCCGCGCTCGCGCTAGTCCTCGCAGCGGCGGGAATCTATGGAGTGATTTCCTACACCGTCGGGCAGCGCACCGGCGAAATCGGCATCCGCATGACACTTGGCGCACAACCCAGCGACGTAATGCGAATGATCCTCCGGCAGGGAATGGGAGTCGTCCTCGCAGGAATCGCCGTCGGTCTCGGCGGCGCATTCTATCTCACGCGTTTCATGGTCTCGCAGCTCTACGGTGTGCGCCCCACAGACCTCGTAACCTTTATCACCATCCCAGTTGTACTGGCCGCCGTAGCCCTCGCGGCATGCTATTTCCCCGCGCGCCGCGCGACAAAGGTTGATCCCATCGTCGCTCTCCGCTACGAGTGACGATGCGGCCTCTGTAGGGCCTATTTCATCTCTCCCACGGACAGTGTGGTCCTATCACGCAAAACTCTCTCCGAGGGCGTGCACGTCAATCGCAGTGAACCATTCCCATAGATGATCTTCTGGAAAGAAACTATGTGACAAAAGCCTGTTTTGAGCGTCTAGATATATAGCCATTTGAACGCATCATCCCTTTGGTAGATGCTCTTAGGGAACGGGAGGCCGGAGACATACAATGCCGAAACGCGGAGCAGCTCCACTCGAAGGGGAAGTACTTCAGGGAACTCTTGACTTGCTCGTCTTACAGACACTCATCCTTGGCCCGGCCCACGGCCACACGATCGCGCACGCTATCGAGCGTCGCTCCGACGAAGTCCTTCAGATTGAGCACGGCTCGCTCTATCCAGCGCTCCACCGCCTCGAAGACCGCGGCTGGATCGCATCGTTCTGGGGCACGTCCGAGAACAATCGCAAGGCGCGCTATTACCGCCTCACACCAAAAGGACGCAAACAACTCGCCGCGCAGACCAGCCGCTGGGATCAACTGGTGCGCGCCGTCAATCGTGTATTGCGTCCAGCAACGGAGTAATTTATGGAACTAAATCTTCTGCGCGCGCTAAAGAGATTCTTCCGACGCGAGAGGTGGGACGAAGAGCGCACGCGCGAGCTGCATGCCTACCTCGAGACCGAAACCACGGAGAACATTGCGCGCGGGATGTCTCCCACTGACGCCCGCGACGCCGCCCGCCGTAAGCTTGGCAACACAACGCAGATTCGCGAGGAGATCTATCACATGAACGGCCTCGGTTTTCTCGAAACATTTTTGCAAGACGTCCGCTTCGCACTACGCATGCTGCGCAAGAATCCCGGCTTCACCGCCATCGCCGTCCTCACCCTCGCTCTCGGCATCGGCGCCAACACCGCGATCTTCAGTGTTGTCTACGCCGTTCTCCTAAAGCCGCTGCCGTATCGAGATTCCGGCAAATTGGTAAGCGTCTTTGATGCCAAATTGAGCGAAGGCATTCCGAGAAACGGTTTTTCGTATAACAATTTCAAGGAATTGCATGACCAAAATCAGGCGTTCAGCGGGCTCGCCGGTATTACAGCTCATGATCTCACATTGACCGGGCGTGGCGAGCCCACAACCGTTCACACGGTCGACGTCACTCCGGAACTCCTCTCCCTCTTTGGCGAGAATCCAATCGCCGGGCGCACCTTTCATGAGGAGGATGGCAAACAGGGCGCAACCCCTGTGGTTGTAATTAGCGAGAATCTGTGGCGCGGTCAATTTGGCAGTGACCCCAACATGATTGGAAGCACCGCGAACCTCGATAAGCGGCCCTTCACCGTGATTGGAATCATGCCCGCAACTTTCCAGCCTCCATTAACTGGAATAGCTGAACAAATTTGGATTCCGATCCCTCAGGATCCTCTCTTCAGCGGCTTTATGGCGAAGACCGGCGGGCATTGGCTGCGAGTTCTCGGCCGGGTGAAGCCGGGAGTCTCTCTGGCGCAAGCTCAGGCGGAGATGGACGCAATGAGCGCGAGGTTCGCAAAAGAATCTCCAGCCGAAAACACCGGGTGGACATTCCAGATAGTTCCGCTCCAACAGGCGATCTCCATTGACGTGAAACCCGCCCTGCTGGTCATGTTGGGCGCTGTCGGCTTGGTTCTCCTGGTCGCCTGCGCAAATATCGCGAACTTGCTCCTCGCGCGTGCAACCTCTCGCGTACGGGAAATTGCGCTGCGCATCGCGATTGGCGCGGGCCGAGCTCGAATCATCCGCCAATTGCTGACGGAAGCCGCCGTGCTCGGTCTCCTCGGTGGACTCACGGGCATCGCCCTCGCTTACTGGGGAGTCCACGCCCTCCTCTCGCTTGTCCCGCAGAATTTGCCGCAAGTAAACGCGATTCACGTGGATGGCGCGGTGCTGGGTTTTGCGCTTTTGCTTTCCGTTCTCGCTGGCATCATTTTTGGCTTGGCGCCGGCATTCTTCGCCGCGGATTCCAGTTTGCGCGCCAGTCTTCAAGAGGGAGGGGGCCGCTCGGGTGAAGGAGGCCGCCGTAAGCGCGCGCGCAGCATCCTGGCGGTTGCGGAGATTTCGCTCGCAATGGTTCTTCTTGTTGCGGCAGGTTTGCTGGTTCGCAGCTTCGTCATGCTCACATCCGTGAATCCCGGATTTGAGCCTCAGCACATTTTGACGGCCCAGATTTCGCTCCCGCAGTTCCAATATTCCAAGCCGGAGCAGTGGACTGCCTTTTCCGATGATTTGTTGGCGCGAGTTCAGGCCGAGCCCGGGCTGCACGATTCAGCCATCGCCATACCGCTGCCAATCGCTTACAGCAGCATAAATTTGGCTTTCAACATTGTTGGCGCCCCTCCGAAAAACGCCGGATCATCCCGCACAGCGGACTACGTCTCCGCCAGTCCGGAATACTTCCGCGTCATGGGTGTGCCGGTGCTGCGCGGCCGCACCTTCAACCAGCACGACACGATGTCTTCTCCGCGTGTGACGGTAATCAGTGATGCGATGGCGCGCATTTATTTTCCCAATCAGGACCCGCTCGGAAAGCGCCTCGTCTTTGGATTTCCGCCGAGCGGCGGAGTCGAACGCGAAATAGTCGGAATCGTTGGCGATTTGCGGGACGCCTCCCTCGGTAAGGATCCGGGCCCGATGATGTACGTCCCATTCGCACAGGCACCGTTCTGGGGCGCTCTCATCGTGTCAAAGACCTCCTTGAGCGCAGGCGCTTTTGCCGATGCCTTGCGGCGGGATGCAGGCGCCATAGATAAAGATCTTCCTGTTACCGATCTTGTGGCGCTGCCGGACGCTATCAGCAAATCCGTCGCGCAACCCAGGTTTCGCACGCTGTTACTCGGTTTATTCGGCGCGATGGCCTTGGTGCTTGCCGCCGCGGGAATCTTCGGAGTCATTTCTTACTCGGTCTCGTCACGCACGCACGAGCTTGGAATCCGGGTCGCCCTCGGCGCGCAGCGCGGGGCGATTCTGTGGATGGTCTTGCGCGAAACCCTTGTCCTCGCGCTTGCGGGCCTTGCTTTGGGGATACCCTGCGCCCTTGCGGCGTCTCGTTTGCTCGGGCACATGTTATTCGGTGTGTCAGCGAACGATCCCGCAACGCTCGCGGCGGTCGCTTTTGTTCTGGCCGGTGTGGCGGCGTTTGCCGGATACATCCCCGCGCGCCGCGCGATGCGCGTGGACCCAATCATCGCCCTTCGCCACGAGTGAGGGCGATTGTTTACCTAGGGCTTGCAGGAATTTGTCTCGATTATGTCGGGAGGTAAGCCGGACGTATAAGTTCAAGAGGGACAGAGATGAGCTTGAAACGGTTTTTCAGTAGAGCCAAATGGGACGAAGAGCGCGCCCGTGAACTCGCTGCCTACCTCGAAACCGAAACCACAGAGAACATCGCGCGAGGGATGTCACCGAACGCCGCCCGCGACACCGCCCGCCGCAAGCTAGGCAACATGACTCAGATTCGCGAGGAGATCTATCACATGAACAGCCTCGGTTTTCTCGAAACACTATGGCAGGACGTCCGCTACGCCTTCCGCACTCTTCGCAAATCTCCGGCTTTCACTTGGTTTTCAATCGCCGTGCTCGCACTGGGAATCGCCGCGGCCACTACTGTTTTTAGTTTGGCGAACGTGATCATGCTCATGCCGCTCCCATATCGCGACGCCGGCCGATTGGCCGTCATTTATGAAGACGTGACGTCGCTTGGTTTTCCCCAAAACACGCCTGCTCCCGGTAACTATGCCGCTTGGAAAGCGCAGAACAAAAGCTTTGAAGATATGGCGGCGATCCGTTCGCTCAGCTTTAGCCTGATTGGTGAAGGGAATCCCCAACAACTTGGTGGCATCGGCGCGACAGCAAATCTTTTTTCCGTGCTTGGCGTCGAGCCAATTCTCGGACGGCCATTCACGGCCGATGAAGACAAGCCCGGTGGTCCTCGCGTCGTACTTCTTAGTGATGAACTTTGGCGCCTGCGATTCGGCGCTGACATTGGGACGGTCGGCAGACAGATTAACTTGAACGGCGCAAATTACACGGTCATCGGCGTCATGCCGCCTCGGTTTCCGTTTCCCACTACCGACACGGATCTGTGGGTGCCAATTCAGCTCAGGAAAGAAGATTTGGAAAACCGTGGCAGCCACTACCTGAATGTAGTCGGAAGATTGCGGCCCGGCGTGTCCGTAAATCAGGCAAATGCAGACCTCGCTGTCATCGCTCGGCGGCTCTCCATACAGTTTCCCGATTCAAATTCAATTGTCGGTGCGTTTTGTGTGCCCATCCGTTTGGACGCATCCGGTACCTTCCGGACCACTGTCCTTGTTTTGCTGGGGAGCGTGGGGTTCCTGCTCTTGCTGGCTTGCGCGAACATCGCCAATCTTATGCTCGCTCGGGCTGCCGGCCGCCGGCGTGAATTGGCGCTTCGATTGGCGTTGGGAGCGAGCCGTCTTCGCATCATCCGCCAACTCCTCACTGAAAGTCTGGCGCTTTCCCTCGCAGGAGGCGCCGTAGGTCTCTTGCTTTCGCTCTGGGGCTATCAACTGGTTTCTCGGTTCATCCCAAGCACGTTTTTTGTTCCGGGGAATACTGGCGTTGACGTGCGAGTTCTCATTTTTGCCATCGGCGTATCAGTTCTCACCGGCCTGATCTTTGGACTACTGCCCTCGTTGCGTCTATCGCGGACAGATTTGCAATCCGCCCTCAAGCAAGGTGGAGAGCGCGGCGAAGTGGGCGGAAGCAGCCGCACGCGACGCGTGCTTGTCGTCTCCGAAGTCGCACTTTCTCTAATGCTGCTCTTGGGCGCGTCCCTGATGCTCGAAAGCTTTATGAAATTGCGCGCTTTGGATCCAGGGTTTCGCACCAATCATGTTCTGCGCTTGCGTACGACCCTCGCGAAGTTGCGGTATCCAGACATCACTCACCGCGTTGCGTTTTATGACAGCGTGCTCACCCGGGTCACGCGGCTGCCCGGAGTTGTCTCCGCCGGTTACACCAGTTATTTGCCGCTGACAATGTTTGGCGGCGGCCAGGGTTTCATCATTGATGGAGATCCACCTCCGCTTCCTGATCAGGTTCAGGAGGCCCTCAGCCGCAGCGTCACGCTCGACTATTTCAGAACAATCGGATTGAAGTTGGTTTCTGGACGCGTTTTCGATTCGCGCGATTCTGCTGGATCGCAGCGCGTCGCCGTAGTGAATCAAGCGATGGTGAAGCGCTATTTCTCGGGGCGCAATCCACTGGGGATGCACATCAAGCTGGGGGACTTCAGTGAGAATGTCCCATGGATCACAATCGTGGGGGTCGTCTCTGACATGCTCGAAATGGGGCTGAACGCTCCACCGCGTCCAGAGATGTGTTTCCCCTACACGCAGGAAGATGCATTCCCTCCGCGCGACCTTGCTGTTCTTACAACTGGCGAGCCGATGCGCTGGGCGGAGACCATTGAAAAAGAGATTTGGGCCGTGGACCCGCAACAACCAATCAGCCGCGTGCAGCCAATGGATGCTCTGCTGGAGACAAGTCTCGGCCCGTGGAAATTGCAAGCGCAGCTTCTCTGCGGCTTCGCGGCGCTCGCATTGCTTCTCGCATCCATTGGAATTTATGCGGTGATGTCTTACACCGTGGCACAGCGGACACAAGAAATCGGGCTGCGCATGGCGCTCGGCGCGGAGCCATCGAGTGTTTTGCGGCTAGTCCTCGGCGGCGGATTGAAGCTCGTTGCACTCGGCTTGATGATCGGCCTCGCCGCGGCGTTTGCATTAAGCCGGACGCTCGAACATTTGCTGTTTAGCGTACGCGCTCAAGACCTCTCGACTTTTGCGGGATCCGCGGCCGTTCTGGCTATTGTTGCCGCACTGGCATGCTGGATCCCCGCTCGGCGCGCCACAAAAGTAGATCCGATTGTCGCCCTTCGTTACGAATAGCTGCTGATCTCAAACGTGAGCAAAGGACTGAAATGAGCTGGCTTCGATTCTTTCGGCGTAACAGGTGGGATAACGAGCGCGCCCGCGAACTCGACGCCTATCTTGAATCCGAAACCACGGAAAATATCGCGCGCGGCATGTCGCCCAACGACGCCCGCGACGCCGCCCGCCGCAAACTAGGAAACGTCACCCAGATTCGTGAGGAGATCTACCACATGAACAGCATCGGCTTTTTTGAAACGTTATGGCAGGACGTTCGCTTCGCTCTCCGCATGTTGAGGAAGAGTCCGGGATTCACCGCCGTCGCCGTTCTCACACTCGCCCTCGGCATCGGCGCGAATACAGCCATCTTCAGCATCGTCAACGCCGTGCTGCTTCGACCGCTTCCGTATCCCGATTCCGCCAAGCTGGTGATGGTTTGGGCGACCGACCAGAGGCGCGGCGTTACCGAAGATGTGACCTCGTTCCCTGACTTTGAGGATTGGAAAACGCAGAGCAAGAGTTTTGACGGGTTGGCGGCGTTCACCACCCGGGGCGTGACGTTCTCCGCTGAAGATGAGGCGGAGGTTCTGCCTTCCATGCAAGTCACGCCGGAATTCTACGGCATTCTTCGCGTGACGCCTGCGATGGGACGCGGATTCCTCCCGGGCGAGCAAGAACTTGGCGCGTCACACGTCGCTGTTCTGAGTGATGGAATGTGGAAGGATCGCTTCGCGGCCAGGCCGGACATTTTGGGCCGGACCGTCCGCGTGAATGAATCGGATTACACGATTGTCGGAGTGATGCCGCCCGGCCTGAAGATTTCGCCTGACAAGCAGGAAATGATTTATCTCCCATTGGTGCGTGATCCAAACCGCGGTCACGGTTTCCTTCGAGTGCTTGGCCGGTTGTCTCCCCACGTTTCCGCCTCGCAAGCGCAAGCGGAAATGGATGTCATCACACGCCGCCTCGAAGCGCAGTATCCGAAGTTCGACAAAGGCGTTGGAGCAAACGTCATGCCGCTGGCTAAAGCGATGGCTGGAGACGCGCGCGTGGGTCTGATGGTTTTTCTCGGCGTTGTGACACTTGTTCTGTTGATTGCGTGCGCCAATGTCGCGAACCTGATGCTTGCGCGAAGCGTTTCACGGCAAAAGGAACTTGCCGTTCGCGTTGCCCTCGGCGCGGGACGCCGGCGCATCATTCACCAACTTTTGACGGAGAGCACGATCCTATCCCTTGCTGGCGGCGCACTTGGTCTCCTCCTTGCCGCGGCGCTCGCGCGCGTTCTGGTAGTCATGATTACGAAAACATTTCCAGTTTCGAGGATCGCGGAGACGAGCACGGATGCATGGGTGTTGATATTTACTTTGGCCGTGTCACTCGTAGTGGGAATTATTTTCGGATTGGCGCCCGCGCTATCCGCCGCATCGCCGGATTTGAATGACAGTCTTCGCGAGGCGAGCCGGTCAGCCACAGGAACCGTGCGCGGTCGCCGCATTCGCAGCGTTTTGGTGATTGCGGAGACGTCTCTTGCGCTCGTGCTCCTCGCGGGAGCGGGACTTCTGCTAAAGAGTCTCCTCGTCATGCGTGGTAATGCGCCGGGATTCTACACGCACAATTTGCTCGCGGTTGAATTCCGACTGCCTCGAACGAAAATTGCGAACCCAGCCGACCGGTTTAGATTTTTCCAAAACGTTGTCGCGCGCACAGAGGCCGTGCCGGGCGTGCGCGCAGCAGCTCTTGTCGCGGATTTGCCGCTCGCTGGCGGGAGCGACTCTCTGGGGTTTCAGATTCCAGGTCGCGCCGCGCCGCAACCAGGAAAGAATTTCAGCGCAAGTTTCAATATCGTCAGCGCCGATTATTTCAACACCATGGGGATTCCCCTGGTGAAGGGCAGGGAATTCAACGAAAACGATTCGGCCAACACGCCACTGGTAATCATCATCAACGAAGCCGCCGCAAACCGTTTCTGGCCGGGTGAGGACCCGATTGGAAAACAGATTACAGTGCAGCCCACCTCGAATTCCACGGTCGCGCTGACCGTTGTCGGCGTAACTCGCGATGTCCGCCAATCCAGCCTCGGTGATGCTTCGTCGCCGGAATTCTTCCTGCACTATATGCAGCCCGGGCCGTCATGGGGCTGGTTGGTGCTGGTGGTGCGCACGGCAGACGATCCAGCCGCGCTGACGGGCGCCATCAAGAACGCCGCGGCACTTGCGGACCACGAGGTGCCCATCGCACAGATCAGCACGATGGACGATGTGCTCGCGCACTCCATGGCCCAGCCGGGCCTCTTCACGATGCTGCTCGGAGTATTCGCATCGCTCGCGCTTGCACTCGCCGCTGTCGGACTTTACGGCGTCGTGTCATATACGGTGACGCAGCGGATGCACGAGATGGGTATCCGCGTAGCGCTCGGAGCGGGGCGAGGTGACATCGTGCGGCTCGTGCTCCGTCAGGGCGTTTCGTTGGCGCTCGCGGGGACTGCAATTGGTTTGGCGGGAGCGATTGCGGTGTCGCGGCTGCTGACGCATCTGGTGCCAAGCGTGCAGCCGAATGATCCGCTGACGCTCGCAGCGGTTGCGGGGCTATTGCTCGGCGTCGCACTGGTTGCGAGTCTCTTACCCGCGCGGCGCGCGATGCGCGTGGATCCGATAGTTGCGCTTCGTTACGAATAATTGCGCGAGGAAGTCCTACTTTTCTCGATTGCCCGCGACGTTGTGTTTTTGCGTCGAAACTCTACTATTTGTCGGCCAGCTTGCGGCCGGCGTTGAGATTATCGAAATTCAGAATGGCGTTGAACACAAGGAAGTAGTTTCCCTCGGTCTCGCCGCGATAAATCGGATTCGTTGAGAAGAGCACGATATGTCCGCTGCCTTCGGGCGAATCCACCACTGCCGGATGCTCGGCAATGTCCCCGCCATTTTCCACCAGCCCCGAAACGAGCAGGTCGCGCAATTCCGAATAGCGAAACACCACGCGCGGCCGCAGCGCGGGTGGAATCAGACCGATGTTGTTGCGAAGCTGCTCGTCGGTGACCGGTGCGGCTTCCCATGCCTGGTATGTCGGCAGCACGGGCGGAGTATCCTGCGGACGGCCGGGAACAAAATCGAGATCGCTCGCCGTGCCGCGGCCCGTGGGACGGGAAGTCGAGTCCGCGCCGAGGCGGCGGCCACCGCCGCGACGTCCCGCGACGTTAGTGACGCCGAAGACGAGGCCGTTGTCGCAGTAGGCGGAGAGCGTGTCGCCGTAGCCGTAAGCGATGGGACTCGCGTCATCCACGATGCGAGTCTTCACGACGCTCCCGATGATGCGTTCGCGCTGGCCCTGCGCGACGGAAACGCCGTCAAGCATTCCCATCGCGGAAGTAAAGTTGGCGGTGTCCTCGACGGCGACAAGCACTCCGCCCTTGCGAACGAAATCCACCAGGTGCTCAAGCCCTTGCCAGCCCATTCCCGGGCGAACGTCGTCGGTCCAATCGTTTTCGCTGACCTGAAGATTCTTTGTCTCCGCTGTGTTTTTCCAGGGAAGCGGATTCCCCCAATCCGTTGGCGCGCCCTTGATGATTCCCGTCGGGCTGCCAGCGCCGGGCGGGAAGAGAATTACGTCGTATTTCGAGTTGAGGTTTGCCTCACGGCCAACGGCCTGCGTGCTGATGTAGTCGTAGGGAATTTTCAAGTTGTCGAGCGCCTGTCGCCACCAGCCTTCGGTCTGCGTGCTCTGCCAGGTATGAAGCAACGCGATTCGCGCGGCGCGTACCGGATGCGTCTTCACACTTGGCGCTGCGTCGAGCGCGATTGCTTGCAGGCCAAGTTCGGATGCCGCGGTTTGTAAGTCGGATACGCTCACGCCACCAATCAGGAAGCTCCCGCGATTGAATTTGTGCCCTGCGGCTTCAAACGCTTCCTCGGCGGCCTCCATGTTGGCGGCCTTCAAGCGATAGCGAAGCGTGGCGAGCGCGGGATCGGCGTTGTGGTTGACGGCGAAAACCGTGCCCGTGCCAGTAACTCCACCGGGAGCGTGGATTTGAGTGACGGGTTGCATCGTGGCTTCGAGAACTTTCGCGTCGGTCACGCGGACGACCTGCACGTTGAAGAGTTCGCCGAACGTCCAGCCGGTATCATCGTAAGGAGTGCGCTGCGGATCATCCGGCGCCCAGTATTGGTAGTCGAGCAGGGAATCGGCGATGCGCGAATAGGGCTGGTCCATGCGGATGATGTAACTGCCGGCGGGGAAATCGCGCGTGATTGTTGCGGGCGGCGTGACAGTCTGTTGAGCGGCGCGGCCGTTTCCTTGGGCACTTGTCTGACCGGTTGGTGTGCCTTGAGCGGCTGCTGAATTGTCTCCAGCGCCGCCCTGTCCTCTGCCTCCACCCTGCCCGCCGCCTTGTCCTCCGCGTCCGCCAGCATTGCGCGGGGCCGGCAAAGTAACCGTAAACGCGGCTGTGGCGCGCGATATCTCAACCTTCTGTTTTTGCAGAACACGGAGAAGATCCGCCTGAGTGCCGGGGCGCGGGTCATCACCGGGCAGGACATACGCAGCGGGGCCTTCCTGCGCGGGCTTTTGGATGCTGCGCTTTGCTTTCAAATAAAAATTCTTCAGAAAGAATCTGCGGCTGTCGCCAAAATAGTGGAGCGCGGTCAGCAGTCCCGTTTCCTCATAATTGTTGTTGTCGCGCTGCGACCAGGTCGTCTTGGGCAGCGGCGGGTCCTGGCGATACCAGGTGCGGTCATATTCATTTGGAGTGAGCGTGCGCTCGAGAGTGTCCGCGCCTCCATTTCCAAAAGTTTCGTAGAGGCGGCTGATGCCGTTGTGCATCGCGGCGATGAACATCAGGTAGCCGGGCGACCAGGTGTCAAACACGCCGTGCGTGAAAACGCCGGGCATGCCGAGCTTGGTCATGTCTGCGACGTTTCGCCAGCCGAGCATTTCCCATTCGTTTGTGAGGATTGGATCGACCCAGGCATTGAACGGGCCATCGCCCGCGGTGTTGTCATAAAGATAGGGAACGGATTCGTGCAGGTCGTGTAGCACTTGCGCTTTCCACGAAACAAAAGTGTTCAGTACGTTTTCAGTGAGCTTTAGCGTGACTCCCATCGCGTCGCGGTTGTTGTCATGCGCGACGTAGTGCCCCCAATAAACGGTTGGCGGCCAATTATCTTTTGGATGAGCAAGGTGCCAGCGATAGATGTCCACGACGCGATCCCGGCCGTCCACTTCCACGATGGGCGTGATGAGCGTGATGACGCGGTCGCGGATTTCGCGGATGTAGGCGCTTTCGTCCACGGCAAGGCGATAGGCCATTTCCATCAGTGCGGTGGGCGCGCCTGTTTCCGTCGAGTGAATTGTGCCGGTGATGTAATAGACCGGGACGGCCTGCTCGACGAGCTTGTCGGCTTCCGCGTCGTCAAATTTGATTAGTCGCGGATCCGCAAGGCGGCCGAGACGGATCTTATTTTCCTGCATGTGCGCGAGGTTCTCCTCGCTGGAGACGGCGACGGCGATCATCCTCCGGTTCTCTTCCGTAGTGCCAATCTCAAAGACTTTCACACGCGGGCTGGCCTTTGCGAGCATGTCGAAGTATTTGTAAACCTCGTAGGAGTACGGAAGAATCCCGGGCGCGCCGGCAACGTCACCGAGCACGGCTTCGGGCGTGGGGACGTTTTTTGAAGCAGGGAGGTAGTCCACGAGCGGCGAGCCGAAGAAGGGGCGCGTCGTGTACTCCTTGATCTTGGCGGTGTAAGCCTCGTCAACGGCCTGCTTGGGGTCGCGTCGCGGCTCGGTCTCGTTGGATTGTGCGCACGCCGCTCCCGCAGCCAGCAGCGCCGAAAGCGCCGCAGCAACTACCATGCCTGACTTCCGAAGAATCGCCCAGTTCATGTCTTTCCCCTTTGTGAGCCCAAGTTGAGCTGCGCCGCCGAGTTAATTGCTTCGCAGAGCGAGCTAGCGGTGATACCATCCTGAGCGCGGCAAGTAAAGCGGAAGCCGGGGGCTGGCGACATGGATTCCATCCATTCTGGTATAAGGTTTTTCAGTTTGGCAGTTTTGCAAGCCTTGGAGCTTGCAAAACTGCCAAACTGAAAAACCAACCTCGCCACGGGCTCGGTCATACCTTCTATTGGGCATGGATGTATTAGGACTGCACCGTTCCACCACTGTGGCGAAACAGTGCACTGGTGGCCAAGAAGGATGTGGCTCACAGTACGAACAAAAAAAGGGCCACCGCGGAGGGTGGCCCTTCAATGACCGAGCTAAAGGACAGATCTACTGGATGTTCTGGCCGGGGCCTTGGGAAGAGTTCTGTTTCTTTACCTCATTCTCGATGGCGTCGGCGTCGTGCTGTTGTTGTTGCAGAAGAGTCATTGCATTTGGATCAGGTGGCGCTTGTCCTGGTCCTTGAATGGTGGCCGTTGACCCGGCAGGAGCGGGCGGCATACCGGCCTGCCCTTGCTTTGACGCGAGCTGCTGCGTGCCTGCATCAATCTGCGCGCGGAAGTGATTCAACATCTCCTGCAAATCAGAGACGAGAATCCTTGGGCGAGCACCAGCGCGGCAATCGCCGGACTTGGTGTTTGTCACTTTCACTTCAACGGCGCCATCTTCTCCCGGTGTGTCATCAATACGGACGATGATGTCACCCGGAGTTAGTTCGCAGGGCTGGTCCCCGTCCATGACTTCCAGATTCGAGGTGACGATGAACGTGCTCATCTGCGGGTCGAGCGCGGGTGGGACTTGGTCAGGGCCCTGGTCCCCCTCGTCGCCGGGAGGTGGAGCTCCGCCGGCATTTCCTTGCGCGGCTTCGGCCTGCGCCTGCTGCAGTTGCCTCCGGACTTCTTCGGCGATGGCCTGCTTGACTTCAGGAGTAAGCGTGACCGGAGCCTGCTGATAAGAGTAGTCAGGCGGCGGATTGTAATACTGGTTGTTAGCCGCCTGAAGCTGCTGGTTTTCGTAAGAGAGGCGCAAGTTCTCGGCGATCAAGTAGTCGGTGAGCCAAAACCACGGAGCGGTGTAAACCGGATAGGGCCGGAAATATCCGCCGTAGAAACCGTACCAGGGACCCCAACCCCACGAAAAGCTGATACCGACCCGCCACGGAGAGAAAAACCATCCGTAAAACGCGGGCCGGTAATAAAAGGCCGGGAGATATCGGTAATAGACGATTCCGCGGAACCGCGCGGGCCGATAGACGCGCACGACGGTGCGGTTGTTGATGATGAACGTCCGGTTAACGAAGGTGCGGTTGTTGCGCACAAAGGTGTGCTCGACGAATCCGCCACGGTGGCCTTCGACAACAACCCGGCCGCCATTTGGAAGAGGAGCGATTACCCGGCGTTCGCCATGGACTCCGCGCTCAATAACGGTGCCATGATTTTCAACGCGCGCGATCCGGCCGTTCTGGAGGAGTGTTGCTGTTGCCCCACCACTCGTGGTCACCTGGCGCGTGTTCGGGGGAGGATTTCCACCGCCACGAGACGGAGGATTGAAATGTCCACCGCCCCGCTGACCAGCGGGAGGATTGCCACCCTGCTGATTCGGGGGATTCCCGCCGCCGCGCTGTCCAGCGGGAGGATTGCCACCCTGCTGATTGGGAGGATTCCCGCCGCCGCGCTGTCCAGTTGGAGGATTGCCACCCTGCTGATTCGGCGGATTCCCGCCACCACGTTGTCCAGTAGGAGGATTGCCACCCTGCTGATTCGGGGGATTCCCGCCGCCGCGCTGTCCAGTTGGAGGATTTCCGCCCTGTTGATTCGGAGGATTCCCGCCACCACGTTGTCCAGTTGGAGGATTTCCGCCCTGTTGATTCGGAGGATTCCCGCCACCACGTTGTCCAGTGGGTGGATTACCACCTTGCTGATTGGGCGGATTCCCGCCACCACGTTGTCCAGTGGGTGGATTGCCGCCTTGCTGATTCGGAGGATTCCCGCCGCCGCGCTGTCCAGTTGGAGGATTTCCGCCCTGTTGATTCGGAGGATTCCCGCCACCACGTTGTCCAGTGGGTGGATTACCACCTTGCTGATTCGGAGGATTCCCGCCACCGCGCTGGCCTGTAGGAGGATTTCCGCCCTGCTGATTTGGAGGATTCCCGCCGCCACGTTGTCCAGTGGGAGGCTGGTTGGGAGTCTTGTCGGTCTGGTGCGCAGGGTTTGATTGAACAGGCGGCGGTCCCGTGTGAGCAGGAGGCGGCGGGGGCGGAGTGTGTTGTGCCGGAGGTGGAGGTGTGTGCTGGGGCGGCGGAGTTTGGTTTTTCGGTGGAGGAGGCGGTGGAGTCTTCTTTTTCTCGTCTTGTTTTTCCTGTGGATGCGGATTTGTACGGGCGCTGATAGAAGTTGAGATGAAGACGAAGAGGAATGCCAGCATAGCGCCAACAAAAACTTTTGAGACAAGTTTCAAGGATTTCATCACAACCTCCAATGGCGTTCCGAACGGGAACTCACGTTTTGCCATCTCAGGAAGATTGTACGCCTTCGAGAACACATTCGGTGACGATTGTCACGGGGTAAGGTGACGCCAAATACTCTTCCCACGTAATCGCAAATTGAGAGCTATTGGAGCTTGGCGTATTCGGATTTAGCGGCGATGAGGGGCGGGAGATCCGCGTCGGCATCCTTCCAGATCGCGAGGAGGTCCTGATAAGCCGTGCGCGCGCCTGCCTTATCGCCGAGCATCGCTTTGGCGCGGGCGAGGCCCAAGCGGCTAAGACATGCCGTAGGAGAACCGCCGACGATGCCGGGGTGGTCGAGGATCCGCTGAAATTCGCCCGCGGCTTCCGCCGGCTTTCCCATGTGAAGATAAACCAAGCCGCGCAGATAGGTGGAATCCATTCCATCAAATGATCCCATTTCGTATTGGACAAGTGGTTGGAGAATCTCGATGGCCTTGGCGTAGTCCTTTTGGAAATAGGCTGCGCTTGCGCGGCCGGTAGGCAAGAGGATTCTTTGCATGGTCGTGTCGTCCGGATAGCGCTTGGAAATATCCTCCATGAGGGACTGCTGGCGCTGGATATCACCCATAAATCCGAGAATGATAATCGCGGTGGCTTCGACGTTGTTGGAGGCGGGGGCAGCGGTCAGCGCGGCGCGGATGTCCTGTTGGGATTGAGATTCGTAACCGAGCAACATTTCTAGAACGGAAAGATTTGCCTGGATCGAGGCGCGTGGCCCTTTGTTTTTGACAGGATCGAGAGAATTGACCTGTCGCATCATCGCCTCGCGACCCTTGGAGAATTGTCCGTGCATAAAATCGTTGGCGCGGTCGATATTGACAACCGCGGAGGCAAAGGCCGGTTTGGAGGCAAACCATGCCGTTTCCTTTTGAAGGCCGCCGATATCTCTGCTCGCGCCGGCGACTTGCATGAGCAGCGAGTGGTACACGGGCGAATCCTTCTCATTCCCATAAATTTTTTCAATGAGCGCGCGAGCTTCGTCGAGATGTCCGGTCTTGATATAGATTTCGATGAAGTTGGTGGATGCGAGCTTGCCCCCGGGGTCAAGGCGCTCCGCCTCTTTGCACGCGTCGAGAGCCTTGTCCAGATTTCCCAACTGCAGATGAAGGTTGCAGAGGTTTACGTCAATGAGACCTGCATCGGAGGGGTAGGTCTGGCTCCAGAGCTCGTACGCTTGAATTGTTTTATCGAGGTTTCCAGTTACGAATTCCTCGTAGTGGGACGTGATATAAAACTTTTCGCGGTCGCTCACCCGGTCCCGGAGGTCGTTCGCCTTCCGCATATTCTCCTTCGCCTCATCCCCCTTGCCCAGATTGCTGAAGACGGTGCCGAGGCTTGCGTAAGCCATTGCGAAGTTTGGATCGAG
Organism: Terriglobia bacterium; assembly: GCA_041484365.1. GTDB lineage: Bacteria > Acidobacteriota > Terriglobia > Acidiferrales > UBA7541 > DASTCZ01. The sequence goes on from JBGPHM010000001.1 coordinate 121,525, forward strand.
GGAGATCGCTCGCTGGAAGAATGGGACGGCGGCCTCACTATCACCCTTCTTGACAAGCGTTTCGCGGCCCATGGTGTAGGACTTGAGGGCTTCGAGAGAAGTGGTGGTGGCCTGCTCAAGCTGCGCGCTGTGTTGCTGGATGGAGCCGAGCGATTCGCCGAGCCTTCCACGAATCTCAGAGGCAAGAGTGCCAAGCGCGCTCAGGACGTGATTTTTGTCGGCCGCGTCGGTTGAAACACTGGTGAGCGTTTCGCCGGTCGCGCAGTTCACTGCTTTCACAATCAAGTTGAATTGAGTGCCCACCTGCGTGATGGACCCTTCCAATGTCGCGGAACTGCCAGTGCGCACGCACACCTGCCGGGCGAGGTCGCTGGTGAGTTTGGTCATGGAGGGCTGACCCATCAGTCGAAGCTGCTGAGCGACTTTCTGGTCTGAGAGAATGGTGAGGAATGTGGACTGTTCGAGCTGCACGGTCAGTCCCTGCTGCAAAGTCTGGTCGAAGACGGAATCGCCGGTCGTATTTGCGAATTCGGCGACCACGATGGAGCCCTTCATCGTCAATGCTTGCGCGCGATGCGTATAGAAATAACCGCCCGCGGCGATCGCGGCGACAACTACTGCTGCGATTCCCACCCAAAGCTTCCAGCCAAGTCCGGCGCGGGGTGAGTCAACTTCCGCGGCAGTTGCGCTCCGCTGTGCACTCGAAGATGCCGCCCGGATTCGCCCGGAAGTTGGAGTCCCGCGGCGCGGAGTTGCTGCCGCGGGAATGCCAGACTGAGTGGCGCCGTCGGCAATTCCTTCGTCCTGATCAATGGGAATGACGGCCGAGCGGCTGGAGTCGGTATCGCGCTTGAGGCGCTTCAAGTCCGCGCGGATTTCGGATGCGTGCTGGTAACGAAGGTCGCGGTCTTTCTCAATGGCCTTGTTGATGATGCGCTCGAGTTCTTCGGGAATGTCGGGATTCAGCCGGACAGGCGCGACGGGCGCGCGATGCAGAATCGCGTCAAAGATCGCCGCGGACGTATTCCCGGAGAAGGCCACGCGCCCGGTGGCCATTTCATAAAGGACGATGCCGAAGGAAAAGACGTCGCTGCGCGCGTCGAGTTCTTTACCAAGCGTTTGCTCGGGCGACATGTAGGAGACGGTGCCGACGGCGGTGCCGGGGCTGGTGAGATTCGGGTCGTCGACAATCGTAGCTTGAGAGGCTACGGGGGTTCTGTCGCTGGTGGTTCGCGTGACATTCTTCGCGAGACCGAAGTCGAGAATTTTGGCCTGGCCCCGCTCGGTGACGAAAATGTTTGCGGGCTTGATGTCGCGATGAACTATGCCTTCTGCGTGAGCAGCGTCGAGGGCGTCGGAAGTCTGGATGCCGATATCGAGGAGGCGCTCGAGGTCGAGCGCGCCTCCGGCAAGGAGTTGCTTCAGGGTCTGGCCCTTGAGCAGTTCCATGGCGATAAAAGGATGGCCGTCCTGCGCATCGATATCGTAGATGGTGCAGATGCCGGGGTGATTCAGCGAAGATGCTGATTGCGCCTCGCGCTGGAAGCGTTCGAGAGACTGGGGATCCGAAGCAACGTCCGCGGGAAGGAATTTCAGGGCGACAAAGCGGCGGAGCTTGGTGTCTTCCGCCTTGTAAACGACGCCCATCCCGCCACCGCCAATTTCTTCCATGACGCGGTAGTGGCCAATCGTTTTTCCGACAAATGATGGCTGCTCGGGCATTCTACGAGCATCTTATGGGGCGCTGATTTGCAAGTCAATGCAGCAAGAGAGAGTTAGGGGAGAGAACAGCAAAGGCGAGCCGGCGCCCGGGAGTGGTGTCGAACGGCGGCTCGCCCTGCTGGCACTGCAAACTTGTTTAAGAAGTGCTCGTCAAGAGATCTCTGGAATGGCGTCTTGCGTTTCGCCCTGAAGAATCCGCAGGGCCTTGTGCCGCCAATTGCCCAGACTGCGATTGACAAAATGTTTTCGGCCCAGGAAAGGAACGACCGGGCGACGGCGGGAGGAGATCTGATTCATCAGACGTTGAATGCGGGCATCCCGCTGCGCGTACTTCACTCCCATCGCAAGCGTTTCCATGGCGTCCTGGCGGCGGCCTGCGGCGATGTACACCTCAGCGAGATTCAAGTAGAGCTGAGGCTGATCGCGCTTCAGACGTAGGGCGTTGTCACAGAGCCTTTCGGCTTCGGACCATTTTTTTTCGGCTCTGGCGATGGTAACGCCGAGATAGGATTGGTAAAAAGGATTGTGTTCTTCGAGCTTGCTGGCATTACGCATGTGCGGTAAGGCTTTATAGGGATAACCGTCTCGCAGGAACCCAAGCGCCTTGCGAAACTCTGCAAAGGCTTCTGTATCGAGCATGTATCCTCCCGAAGGCTGGGAAGCTGGCTGAATTGCGGAGGACCACCCCGGCGACCCTTCTCCCCGCTAAAGTGAGGCTATGCTTGAGTTGCCCGGGAAACTACTGGACTGGGGGCCAGTCTTGGGACAGGCAAATTTAGAGGGAAAGATTTTTCCATCGAGGAAAGCGAGGATTTACAAGGGAATTCGAGAGATTCGCTTGTGCACGGAATTGCGCATTGACTTGAGAATGTTCGCAAAGTAAAAGAGTGTCACAGTTAGGCCATTCGATGACAGGGATCCAGGTTGCGAATTTGGGGGAGGCGGAATGAGTCAGGATCAATTGGACAGTGGGAAAACGATCCGCAAGAGAAGGCGGGGCGGGACGCAATGCGCTATTGCCGCTGTGTTTGCGGTGGTGTTGCTTGCCTCGACGATGCCCGCGCAGGAAAACAATGGCGCGAACACGCATGCGAAGGATTCCCTTGCGACTCGCATAGAAAAAATCATGAGCAGGCCTGAATTTAAGTACGCGAGCTTTGGAATTGAGTTCTATTCGCTCGATACAGGGAAGCCGGTCTATGAACTCAACGGCGGCAAGCTTTTCACTCCGGGTTCAACGACGAAACTGCTGACAGAAGGCACGGCGCTGGCGCTGCTCGGCGCGGATTACCGGTTTCATACGCGTGTGTATCGCACAGGGCCGATTGACGCTTCCGGCATCGTGAAGGGTGATCTGGTCCTAGTTGCGAGCGGAGACCCGAATCTTTCCGGGCGCATCGGGCCGGACGGGACCATGGCATTTGAGAATGAGGATCACTCGTATCAGGGAAGTCCGGATACTCGCGCGGTGCCCGGCGATCCTCTCGCCGTGATACGGGAAATGGCGACGCAAGTTGCCGCGAAGGGAGTGAAGCGCGTTGAGGGGCACATCATCGTGGACGCCACACTTTTCCGGGAAGGCGCGAGGGAGTTGGGGACGGGCGCGGTGGTATCTCCGATATCAGTGAATGACAACATCGTGGACGTGACGCTCACTGCGGGAGCGACGCCGGGAAGTTCGGTGGCAGCGAAGATTTCGCCCGCGACGGCGTACGTGACCTTCATCAATCAGGCGCAAACAGGCGCGGCCGATACGCAGCCGATGCCGCGGTTTGGGAATGACGTCGCATCGCCCGACGGGACATACACAGTAACAATCGCGGGAACGATGCCCGCGGGCGGGCCTCCGATTTTATATGCGTACAAGGTGCCGGAGCCAACGCGGTTCGCGGAGATTGTGTTTACGGAGGCGCTGCGCGAGAAGGGCGTGACAGCAGAGCCGCGCCTCGTGGCGAATCCCGTGGATTTTTCACAAATGAAATCCGCGTACACGGATGAAAACGCCGTCGCGGAACACATTTCACCGCCGCTTTCGGAGGAGATCAAAGTCACACTTAAGGTTAGTCAGAATCTTCACGCGAGCATGACGCCCTCGATTGTCGGGGCGCTGGCGGCCAACCGCCCCGGGCCGGGAGCGGAGCAGGCGGGCTTTGATGCAGAAAGGGAATTCTTGACGAAGGCGGGACTGGATTTGGGGGGAGCTTCGCAGGCGGACGGCGCGGGCGGCGCGCAATCGGCATTCTTCACGCCCGATTTCATGGTGCATTACCTTGAGTATTGGTCGAAGCGGCCGGACTTCTCTCAATTCCATAATGCTTTGCCGATTCTTGGAAGGGACGGCACGCTATGGAACATCCAGCCGGATTCGCCCGCGGCGGGAAAAGTTCACGCGAAAACGGGAACCTTTGGCGCGATCAATGCCTTGACGAGGACGCTGATGGTAACCGGCAAAGGGCTCGCCGGGTACATGACCACCGCGAGCGGGCAGCATCTTGCGTTCGCGATTTACGCAAACCACGTGACTGTGCCGCGCGACCTGCCTGAAGCGGCTACGAAGATTGTGGGCCAGGCGCTGGGAGAAATCGCGGCGGCGGCCTACGACGCGCCCGCGCTTGGCGAAGAAATGTATGACATTTTGATACGGAACGGGCGAATTGTGGATGGCAGCGGCAACCCGTGGTATTCGGGCGATGTCGCGATTCTCGGCAATCGGATTGTTGCCATTGGCAAACTTGGGAGCGCACATGCAACGCGAGTGATTGACGCGAAGGGAATGGTTGTCGCGCCGGGATTCATTGACATGCTCGGACAATCGGAGACATCTCTGTTGATTGACAACCGAGCGCTGAGCAAGCTTTCGCAAGGCATCACTTCGGAAATCACTGGTGAGGGCGGAAGCGCGGCGCCCCAGAATGAAAAGACGCTCGCGCCGCTGAAACCGTACCTCGATCATTTCCATCTCACTGTGGATTGGACAGACCTCGCGGGCTATTTCCAGCGGTTGGCGAAGGATGGGACGCCGATCAATCTGGGCACGTACGTCGGCGCGGCGCAGGTGCGCGAATTTGTGCTCGGCGATGCAGATCGCGCGCCTACCGCGGAAGAGCTGACGCAAATGAAGGCGCTGGTGGCGAAAGCAATGGAGCAGGGAGCGATGGGAATTTCCACGGCGCTGATTTATCCTCCCGGCCATTATGCGAAGACGGACGAGCTGATTTCGCTGGCGCAGGTCGCGGCCCAGTACGGCGGAATTTACGCGAGCCACATGCGAAGCGAAGGCCGCTCGGAAATGGCCGCGATTGACGAAGCAATTCGCATCGGACGCGAGGCCGGATTGCCGGTTGAGATTTTCCACCTGAAAGTGGCGGGAAAAGACCGCTGGGGTCAGATGACGCTCGTGGTGAAAAAGATTGAAGATGCACGGAAGTCGGGAGTTGAGATTGCCGCAGACATGTATCCCTATTTAGCGGGAGCTACTGCGCTTGCGTCTGCGTTGCCTCCATGGGTGGCGGATGGCGGCCCGTCGAAGTTGCTCGAGCGCTTGCACGATCCGGCAATTCGCCGCCGCATCCGGACGGAAATGGCCATAAGCCACAAGGATTGGGAGAATTTGTATTTGGCGAGCGGCGGGCCGGCGGGGGTGATGATCGCCTCTGTTTTCAATCCGGAGCTAAAAAAGTTTGAAGGGAAGACGGTGGCGGAAATGGCCGCGACCCGACGTAAGCTGCCGATTGACGCGTTAATGGATTTTGTAATTGAAGATAACGGGCAAACCGGCGCGCTTTATTTTATCGCGAGCGAGCCGGACTTGCAGACGGGACTTAAGCAACCGTGGACGAGCATCGGGCTGGATGCGGGCGAGGAATCGCTCGATGGGCCTATTTACGGGCCGCACGATCACCCGCGAACATGGGGTTCGATGCCGCGCTTCCTCGGACATTACTCACGCGATTTGCATCTTGTTCCGCTGGAACAAGCGGTAAGAAAGATTACGTCGCTTCCCGCGGAGCGCGTTCATTTGGCGGACCGGGGCTTCCTCAGGACGGGGTATTACGCCGACATAACAATCTTTGATCCGGCCAAGATCATCGATCACGCAACTTATACCCAACCGGGGCAGCCATCGGAGGGCGTTGCATACGTGGTAGTGAATGGACAAGTCGCATTTGAGCACGGCAAACTGACCGGCGTGAAAGCAGGCGTGCCCTTGCACGGGCCGGGGTGGAAGCCAGAGACGAACAACCCCGCCGCGGGTGCGCACTAAAACTTAAAATGGAATTCACAGACAAATTAAAAGTTCAGCCGGGAACAAGAGTGCACCTGGATCGTTTTGACGCCGGCAAAACCTTTGGGTTTGAAAAAGGGCCGGAATCAAAGAAGTTGACGGAGAAGGCCATTGAGCGTCTGGATTCTCTCCAGTCGCTTTTGTATGCCGAGAATAAACGCGCTTTGCTGATTCTCTTGCAGGGGATGGACGCGGCCGGAAAAGACGGGACGATCCGCCACGTGATGTCCGGCGTGAACCCGCAGGGCTGCCACGTGACGGCATTCAAAGTGCCGTCGCATGAGGAAGCGGAACATGATTTTCTCTGGCGAGCGCATCTCGCGGTGCCCGAGCGCGGACAGATCGGAATTTTTAACCGATCTTATTACGAGGATGTGCTGGTTGTCCGCGTTCATAACCTTGCACCCAAGGACATTTGGGAGAAACGGTTCGCGCAAATCAACATGTTTGAGGAGTTGCTGGCGGAAAACGGCGTCACAGTATTAAAGTTTTTTCTGCACATCAGCAAAGACGAGCAGAAAAAGCGGTTTCAGGAAAGATTGACCGACCCTGCGCATCAATGGAAGGCTTCTCCAATGGATTTCGCGGAGCGCAAATTCTGGGACCAGTATGTGGAAGCGTATGAAGAGGCGCTGACCAAATGCAGCACGACGACTGCCCCGTGGTACATCATCCCCGCAAATCACAAGTGGTTTCGGAATCTAGCGATTTCAAGAATCGTTGCCCAAACACTGGAAGACTTCCGAATGAAGTATCCGAAGCCGGTATTCGATTTATCCCATTACAAGATCAAATGATGTTTTCGTGAACCGCTGAAAATCCCCAGCCGCAACTAATCCGTGCGCGTTTGCATCGTAAACAGCATGTGAGACGTAGCCCGAAACCTGAAGCCGGCTGTGGCCGTCTAATAAGTCATGAGGATGTGGAGTTTTCCTCCTGAGCCGTTGACTCGACGCTAACGCGGTAGTATTTTCCAATAGGTGTAGTCAAAAAGTTCTTATCTGGAGGCGACAATGGTGCGGCGTTATTCGGCAGGTGTGATTCTGGTATTGGCTCTAGCGGTAATGGTGGTGCGCGCGGACGATTTCTGGGTGAAGAAGGAATGGAAGCAATGGTCGAAAGACGATTGCGCGAAAATGCTGAAGGATTCCCCGTGGTCGAGAAAGTGGGCGCAGACCTCCTCGAATGCAAGCGTCGGGCTGCCGTCCAGCAGAAATAATACCGGCACCGGCATAGATCCGCTGGGACAGGCTTCAACGGGTTCAGCCAATGGTTCCGCCGGCGATGCCCGTGAAGAGGTTTTTTACATCGTGGAGATTGCGTCATCATTGCCTGTTCGGCAGGCAATGGTGCGAATGCAGCAGATCCAGCAGAACTACGACAAACTGGACGCCGACAAGAAGAAGAAGTTTGACGATGCGACCGCTGCGTTTCTTGCCCGTACCTACGATGACGTAATCGCCTTCCATATCACGTACGATGCAAGCAACCAAAACCTCTTGCGAGCGTTGGCAACGTATTGGCAGAGCGTTCCAGAGGAATCGATTCCAACCGATTTGTACATGATCAACGAACACGGGGATCGGATCGAGCCGGTCCATTTTTCCTCCCCCAGGAATGGTGGAAATACGATGGATATTTTGTTTCCGCGGATGAAGAATAACGAACCACTCATCAAGCCGACCGACAAGAACCTGAGCCTCCAGCTTCCCCATCCGGCGGTCGTGGATTTGCCGGCGCAAAGGGCGCTGATCGGGTTCCGGCTGGACAAAATGACGATTAACGGCAAGGTGAGTTTCTGAATTAAGAGCGTTTGGTGAACCGGCGGCTCGAAGAAAAAAGTCGATCGGACCGATTACCAAACGAGGCCCGGGCCGTCCAAAGTGAGAGGGACGCGCGCTCGATCAGCGGGATTTCTAATAGGCGCCCTCTGTCAGTAGGGATTCGCGGTTGAAAAGGTAATCGGAGATGACCATGCCTCGGCGAAGCGCATTGGCAATTGTTTTCTTACTGGTTGCGGGGATTATCGCAGTTCGGGCCGATGATTTCTGGGCATCCAGGAAATGGCAAGATTGGACCAAGGAGGAATGCAACAAGATGTTGCACGACTCCCCCTGGTCACGGAAATGGTCACAGTCGATCTCCAATAACGGCCCCAAGCTGCCATCTGTATCCGGCACTTCGACGATCGGCGCGGCGGGCGATTCCCTCAACGAAATTGACTACTATGTTCAAATCCGGTCGGCGCTGCCCGTGCGGGAGGCGGTTGTCCGCCAGCTTCAGTTGGAAGAAAGGTATGACCAACTGAATGCAGATCAGAAAAAGTCCTTTGATGTGCAAGCGGGCGCAATTCTGGACCGAGAGTATTCAGAAACCATTGTGTTCCACTTTGTGTATGAAACGAGCACGGCGAGTTTTGGAAGGGAGCTTGCCCAGTACTGGCAAAGTATTCCATCTGAGTCTGCGCCATCAGAGGTCTATCTAATCAACCAGAGGGGTGATCGAGTCCGGCCAATACGAATCGTGGCGCCTCGATCAGCGGCGTATGAATTTGAAATGATATTTCCGCGCACGGTGAATAATGAACCCGTGCTGCGTGACGGCGATAAGACCTTCCAGCTACAGTTTCCGGAACCGACCATCGGTACTCTCCCAGCGACGAACTCAAGCACGAATAGGATCACAACCCCAACCACGATTTTCCCCGCGGAGACCGCGGTCTTCGAGTTCCGAGTGGACAAGATGATTTGGGGCGGGAAGCTCGCCTACTAACCAGCGTTCACAGTTTCCCCGGACAAACCGATCGCAACTAACGCTGTGCTTTGAGGATATTCCGCGTGCGTCGCCTGTTGGGGGCGGGGGGTTGTTCTTTCTTCGTGGATGACTCCGCGGCTGGCTTGTGGCAGGAGACGGCCCACCAGCGGCTCTCGTATTTTGGCAAATCACACATCTTCATCGGACAGACGTGATGCTCTCCCTTGGATTCGCACTGGCAGTAACAACGGAATTGGGCAGAAGCGGTAACTTGTGCGCCACGCGTATCCGCCAAGAGCGGCAGGGAGGCGATTGCGCTTATAATCGCGATTGCGAAAGTCAGGGAGAGTTTGTTCCGTCGTCGAGCCATGCGTAAGGATCGTCTGCGGCACTGCGCGCAGGAGATGGCTCAAATGGTTCGTTCCGTTGATACCGGGGTTCTGTAACCCGGTTTTCTTAAGTATTTGAGTAACAACAACTTAGGAGTGTGGTACGAGGCTGGTACTCTCAGTTTTGCCCGAGTTTTGAAACTCCTATTGAACGCTGCAACAAGGCTGGCAGGGAATCAGGCGCCTTCCTGCGCAGGAACAAAATCAGGCGCTGAATCATTGGAAGCATTGTGCGTACGCGAGCGAAGTCTCCGCTCACCGCAATACGGGCAATAACTGAAGCCCGAAGCGAGTTTCCGCTCGCAATTCTCACATTGCATTGAAGAGACGTTTTCAAATCGAACGACGCGTTGGATTTCCTCCAAAGTGGTCAACCCTTGCTCTACCTTCAGGAGTGCATCCTCCTGCATCAGCGTCATTCCCTGGCCGCGCACCCATTGGCGAATCTCTTCACTCCGGGCAGCGGTGCGGATCAGATCCTTGACTCCCTCATCCAGTACCAGCAATTCAAATACGCCAATGCGTCCCTTGTATCCATTTTGGTCGCAGGAAGGACAACCAATCGGCATGGAGCGCCATTCGGGCGTGTGTGGCGCGCCTGCCGCAAGCATTTGACTGATAAATTCTGCGTCCGCAGGAACGCGCTTGTGGCAAGAGCAAAGCTTTCGAACCAAGCGCTGCGCCATAATCCCTGACACCGAGGCAGCAATCAAGTAGCCTGGAATATCCAGGTCGAGAAGGCGGATAATTGCGGAAATGCTGTCATTTGTGTGCAGCGTAGAGAGAACCAAGTGGCCCGTCTGCGCGGATTTCATACAGATTTCAGCGGTTTCGCGATCTCGAATCTCGCCAACCATGATGATGTTTGGGTCCTGGCGCAGAATGGAACGAAGGACAGAGGCAAAAGTAAGCCCCGCCTTGGTGTTCACGTGGACTTGATTGATGCCGGGAAGGACATATTCCACGGGATCTTCGACGGTAATAATGTTTACCGAGGCCTTTCGGAGGTGATTCAGCGCGGAATATAGTGTAGTGCTCTTCCCGGAGCCCGTGGGGCCCACCACCAAAAAGGTACCCTGAGGCAGCGCAAGCAATCGCAGAAATTTTTGTTCCACTTCTGGGTCCATTCCCAAGTCCGCAAGGCTCTGTGCAGGGGAGTCACTTTCCAGAAGCCGCAGAACAATCTTTTCACCGTATTGAGTGGGGAGGGAAGAAACACGCATATCAAGTTGGCGCCCCGGCATCTTGACGAGGAAACGTCCGTCCTGCGGGGAACGGCGTTCAGCGATGTCCATATCGGACAGGATCTTGATCCGCGAGATGAGAGAGTTCTGCAGCTCACGCGGGATTTGACGTAAGTCTCGTAACACCCCATCCACTCGAAGGCGGACGGAGATTCCAGCGCTTTGCGGCTCGATGTGGATGTCGCTTGCTTTTTTATCCATCGCCGCCAGGATGATGTCCGAGACAACGCGGACAGCCGGAGTGCGGCGCTGCATTAATTCGACTTGAATTTCCTGGATGGCGTCACGATTGTTTTGGCGTGTGCTGGTGGATACGAATTCCATCTCCTGAGATCCCGACGAGTCTTGTTGCTTTGGCTCTTCTCCTTCGTTCCCTGGACTGGATTCGTCGGGTTGTGTGTTCGAGTAGGCGCGTCGAATGGCCGAGAGTATCTCCCCTCGGAAGCCAAGCCTGGGCGAGATGTCCATGCCAGTTGAGAATCGCAATTGGTCGAGAAGGGAGAGGTCCTGCGGCTGTGCGAGCGCGACGACCAGTCGTGAGCCTTCGCGGCGAAAAGGCAGCGCGCAACAGCGTTCCGCGAGCGCCCGGGGAACCAGCCGGATGACTTCAGGATCCGGGCGAACACCGTTACAATCCACGTACTGTATTTGATTCACTTCCTCAAGCGCATCAACCAGATCGGTCTTTCCAGTAATGCCGCGCTCCAGAAGAAGTTCGCCGAGATGTATGACTTTTCCCTGCTGCTCCTCAAGTGCGCGGGCAAGATCCGCCTTCGAAATCTTGCCGCGTGATTGCAGCACTTCACCAAGCCGTTTTCTCTTTGCGCCCGCCATACACTTCATACAGGCAAATAAGAGACCAGTCAGTCTTCCATTGCGCCCCTAAGTCGTTTCATTTCAATTGATTGAAAGACTCATTCAATGCGGCGATTTTAGGTGTGTTCCAACGGTGCAGCGCGCAACCGAAATGAAACATGGGAGGGAATACAAGCTGGGAAGTGTGGGCTAGTGGAATACGTAGAAAAAGGCAATGCCAAGACCGGAGCCAAGAAAGGCTCCAGCGAGTACGTCACTAAGAAAGTGTCGTACGCAGCCTTAGGGTCATTGTAGGATTCCTTGCAAAATTGATTGAGTATGGGCAAGGTGCACATGCCGATGTGTCGCGTGTGGACATGCATGTCACATATCATGTCTCAGTGTTAAATCCTTCGTGTTACGTCCATGTGACATTCACAAGAACGCTGTTTTACCGGGTCCAAAGAGTCAATTGGCAGGAACGAAGTAGCGATCGTCGGGAAATGATTCCAAAGCATTCTTGTGTGAAAAAATCGGGCACGCGATGAAACGGATTGCAATCGTTTTCCATGATGCGGGCGGCGGGCACAGGAATGCCGCAAACGCTCTCGCCGCGGTCATCGAGCGGCAGAAGCGTCCGTGGGAAGTTACGCTCGTCAATCTGCAGGACCAGCTTGACGCGCTTGACATTTTTCGGCGGGTAACCGGAATTCGCATTCAGGAGATGTACAACCGGATCTTGCGAAACGGCTGGACACTTGGAGCCCGGCAGCTTCTAAAAGTTCTGCAAACCACGATTGCGGTGTACCACAAACCAACGGTACGGCGACTCGAGGGGCTGTGGCGCACTCACTCGCCGGATATTCTCGTTTCCGTGATTCCGCACTTCAATCGTGAACTAGGAGAGAGTTACGAGCGCGTTTTTCCCGGGCGTCCCTTTGTGACGATTCTGACGGATTTCGCGGATTATCCTCCGCGATTCTGGATTGAGCCGCGAATCCAACGGTTAATTTGCGGAACCGAGCGCGCCGTACAGCAGGCTCGCACGCTCGGTTACAAGGACGATCGCATCTTCCGCGCTTCGGGAATGATTCTGAATCCACGTTTCTACGAGACGCCGGAATTGGACGTTTCCGCCGCGCGCGCGAAACTTGGATTGCGTGCAGACGTGCCGACGGGCGTTGTCCTTTTCGGCGGATACGGCTCCAAGGTGATGCTCGAGATTGGCGAACGGCTTAGCCGGTCGAGTCTCGATGTACAACTCATCATGATTTGCGGCAAAAACGAAAAGCTTGCCGCGAAGTTGCGCGGGCGCAAGTGGCGAATGCCGGTGTTCATCGAGGGTTTCACATCGCGTGTGAATGAGTACATGCGAATTTCGGATTTTTTTATGGGGAAGCCGGGGCCCGGGAGCATCAGCGAAGCGGTGGCGATGGGACTCCCCGTGATCGTGGAGTGCAACGCATGGACCCTCCCTCAAGAGCGCTACAACACGGAATGGGTGCGCGAGAGGGAAGTCGGAATCGTGGTCCACAGCTTCAAGGAAGTGGTGCGCGCGGTTACAGAACTGCTTGCGCCGGGGACGCTTGCGCGTATGAGATCGAATGCCGGGGCCATCAAAAACCGCGCGGTGTTTGAAATCCCTGACATATTGGAGAAGATCCTCGACTCGAACGAATCGACCGCTTCTTAGGACTTGCAAAATTTCCAGCAAGCTGACCTATGTCCTCAAATCTATAGTCGAATGGGAATTCTCTATCTGGAACGCTCAGTCCCGAATTGGAATAGCTGCGCGTCGCGGATTGAGGCTGACGATTCGCTTAATCGAAGATGTGACAGCAAACACAGATACTTACGGCGCTTGGCCGAGAGATTCAAATGGAACAGGCATTGCTCGTATCTCGTGGGGCGCATCTTGATGACGATCTAAGTCAATCGGCGAGCGAGGGGGAAGGGGCTTGCTCGATGATTGGTAAAGGTCGTCCCACCTGCCTCTGAGAGGGAAGCTAGGATGGATGACCCCACGCCCCGGCACATAAAAGCCGGGAAACTGGATGCGCTCTATGAGGCTCCTGCCCCAAGCAGGAGCCTCTTCCCTTTTAACGAATGCTTTTCCGCTAGTTGGCGGTGGTTTTTGAAAACTTTCGACTAGGCTACTTTTTCCAAAACAGGTATTTGCGCTTGCCTCAATACGTGTGCGACCTGTGTCTCGCGCAGGCGCGAAGCGTCGTACTCGAATGTCAAGATGCTGCCTGTTTCATCCACTCGAAAGCGTCGAAGACCATAGGTGTTTGAAAACTCGGCGAGAGTGCTGAGTTGGACAGGTGTGAGAGCTGACTGCAAACGATAGCGGACTTCGACCAGTGTCATGCACTTATTATAACAGCAGGGGCGCGATGGCAGCGGTTGAGCGAGGCTCAGAAATGTATGTGTGTGAGGTTGACAGCCTGTGTTGAATCCGTTGAACTTGTTGTATGAAGGTAACGCCCCTATCACCGGGTGATGGTGGGCCGCGTCCAGAACGCGACCCGGTCTGCGGAATGTCCGTAGATCCGCGGAGAGCAGCGGCGACTGTGGAGCACGACGGAAAGTCATATTATTTTTGCTCCGTGCGCTGTGGCGAGAAGTTCAAGGCCGCACCAGAGAAATTCCTCTCTCCCAAGGCTGCGATAGCCGGCTCCTCCTCACCGCTCATTGGAATTGCTCCCGTTTCCGCGGTAAAGATCGGGGTGTCGGGAGAGCAGCCCTCAAGCGAAAAAGTGGAATACACGTGTCCGATGCACCCGGAAATTGTTCGGGATGCGCCGGGCGCGTGCCCGATTTGCGGGATGGCGCTTGAGCCGCGCACGGTTACGTCGGCGGAGCCGCCCAATCCCGAACTCGTCTCCATGACGCGCCGATTCTGGGTGAGCGTGGCGCTTACGGCGCCAATTCTTATCTTGGTGATGGCGGAGATGGTTTTGGGAGATCGGCTAGGCCACTGGATCAGTCCCCAGATTAAGACCTGGAGCGAGTTTGTATTGGCGACGCCCGTCGTCTTGTGGGGAGGTTGGCCATTCTTCCAGCGTGGATGGAGCTCCATCGTTCGCTGGAAACTGAACATGTTTACGCTCATCGCCATCGGAACCGGCGCCGCGTATGGGTTTAGCGTGGTGGCAGCCGTATGGCCCGATTTGTTTCCGGCGTCATTTCGCGATGCAGATGGAACGGTCGCGGTTTATTTCGAAGCCGCGGCGGTCATCACGACACTTGTTCTCCTGGGACAAGTGCTCGAATTGCGTGCGCGCAGCAAGACCGGTAGCGCGATTCGCGCGCTGCTCGGGCTTCAACCGAAAATGGCGCGGCGGATCGAGCCGGATGGCAGCGAACGCGATGTTCCGATTGGGTCGGTGCAAATCGGAAATCGTTTGCGTGTCCGACCAGGCGAAAAGATTCCGGTCGATGGCGTCGTGCTCGATGGGGCGAGCTCGGTGGATGAATCCATGGTTTCCGGTGAACCCATTCCTGCAGAAAAGACGCCTGGTGCAAAAGTGACTGGCGGCACGCTGAACATCACGGGCAGTTTCATATTGCGCGCAGAGCGCGTCGGGCGCGACACCTTGCTCGCACAAATCGTGCGCATGGTAAGCGAAGCGCAACGCAGCCGCGCGCCGATTCAAAGATTGGCGGACGTGGTGTCGTCCTATTTTGTGCCCGCGGTCGTCTTTGCGGCTGCGGTAACGTTTGCCGTGTGGGCTGTCGTTGGGCCCTCCCCGAAGCTTGCTCACGCAATCGTGAACGCGGTGGCCGTGCTGATCATTGCTTGTCCCTGCGCGCTTGGCCTGGCGACACCGATGTCCATAATGGTCGGCACGGGGCGGGGAGCAGGCGCGGGAGTGCTCATCAAGAATGCTGAGGCGCTGGAAATACTCGAAAAGGTTGACACGCTGGTCGTCGACAAAACGGGAACGCTGACCGAAGGCAAGCCCCGAGTGGCGGCAATAATCCCCTTCGGCGGGAAATCCGAAAAGGATCTGCTACTGATTGCGGCTAGCCTGGAGCGCGCAAGCGAGCATCCTCTTGCGGGCGCGATTCTTGCGGCCGCGCGAGAGAAAGGG
Organism: Terriglobia bacterium; assembly: GCA_041484365.1. Taxonomy (GTDB): domain Bacteria; phylum Acidobacteriota; class Terriglobia; order Acidiferrales; family UBA7541; genus DASTCZ01. Next base: position 136,811 of record JBGPHM010000001.1, read on the forward strand.
ATCTCCCTCTCAAGAGTGGAAAGTTTCCGGGCAGCAATCGGGAAGGGAATCTACGGGGAGATAGACGGTCGGCACGCGGCGCTCGGCAACATTCAGTTCATGGAGGAGATGCAAATCACAACGCACGGCACGATTGAGAAAGCAGAGGCGTTGCGCCGGGAAGGTCAGACAATCGTTTTTGTGGCTTCAGATGGAAAGCTTGTTGGGTTTATTGGCGTCGCAGATCCAATTAAGGTTTCCACCAAAGATGCGTTGCGCGCGCTCCACGAAGAAGGCTTGCGCGTAGTGATGCTGACTGGTGACAGCCGGACTACAGCGGAAGCTGTGGCTCGAGAACTTGGGATCGATGAAGTGATCGCGGGAGTCTCGCCGGAGATGAAGCACGAGGTTGTAAAGAGATTAGTAGCGGAGGGGCGAAGGGTCGCAATGGCAGGTGATGGGATCAACGATGCACCTGCCTTGGCTGAAGCGCACGTGGGCATCGCGATGGGGACAGGCACGGACGTTGCGATGCAAAGCGCCGGGATCACGCTGGTAAGCGGCGACCTTCAGGGTATTGCGCGGGCGCGCCGGTTAAGCCGTGCAGTGATGCGCAATATCCGGCAAAATCTTTTCTTCGCGTTTGTTTACAATATGCTGGGAGTTCCGCTGGCGGCTGGCGTCCTCTATCCGATTTGGGGTCTGCTGCTCAATCCCATGATTGCCAGCGCCGCGATGAGCTTTAGTTCCGTTTCTGTGATTGGCAATGCGTTGAGATTGCGCAAGACGTCACTCTAGATTCCGGCAGCCCCCCATTGAAAACCCCTGGGAATTGAATCCGTACGTGATATAGTGCGCGAAATTGTAATCGTCGGCTTACAAAGCGGAGGGACGGTATGGGTCTTTTTTCAACGAAATCGCTCGAAAGAATTCAAGCCGAAGCAGAATCGAAGAATGAACTAAGGCGAACACTCGGCCCAATATCCCTCATTGCGCTGGGCGTCGGCGGGATCATCGGCGCGGGGATCTTCACGCTAACGGGAGTTGCCGCGGCGACAAAGGCCGGGCCCGGGCTGGTGATTTCATTCGTGCTAGCCGCAATCGGATGTGTTTTCGCCGGGCTTTGTTATAGCGAATTCGCCACCATGATTCCGATTGCCGGCAGCGCCTATACCTATGCCTACGCCACGATGGGTGAATTGGTTGCTTGGATCATCGGGTGGGACTTGGTCCTCGAGTACTCGGTAGGCGCGGCGACGGTTTCCATAGGTTGGTCGCAGACTCTCAAGGCCTTATTGCAGAATTTGGGGATTAATTTGCCGGCGCGGCTGACCGCATCGCCGTTTGAGGTCCTTCCCGGCGGGGGGACGGCGCACGGAATACTTAATCTGCCCGCCGTGCTTATTGTTGTCGCTGTGTCCGCGCTCTTGATGATTGGCATCCGTGAATCCGCTGGAGTCAACAACGTCATCGTCGTATTAAAGGTGGGAGTCATTCTGACATTCATCGCCATCGGTTGGTCGTTCATTAAGCCGGCGAATCTCACGCCCCTGATTCCCCAGAATACTGGTCACTTTGGCGAGTTTGGCTACAGTGGCTTGCTTGCGGGCGCCGGAGTGATTTTTTTCGCTTACATCGGCTTTGACGCTGTTTCCACGGCGGCGCAGGAGGCGAAGCTGCCAAAGCGCGATATGCCAATCGGGATTATCGGTTCGCTGCTTGTTTGTACCGTGCTATTTATCCTCTATACGCATGTGCTCACAGGAATTGTGCCTTACAAGAGCATGGCGCAAAGTGCGGCGCCGATTTCGCTCGCACTCAAGGAAATTCGTTACGGATGGCTCAGCACGGCGATGAATATGGCCATCCTCGCGGGACTCACATCCGTGATGCTTGTTATGCTGCTCGGCCAATCGCGAGTGTTTTTCTCCATGGCGAATGACCGGCTGCTGCCTAAATTGTTCCGCGACGTACATCCTCGTTTCCGCACTCCGTGGCGGTGCAACTTCGTATTGATGATATTCGTCTCGGTTTTTGCCGCGTTTGTGCCAATCAAGGTTGTAGGAGAGATGACCAGCATCGGCACGCTCTTCGCGTTCGTGATTGTTTGCGCGGGAATCATGATCATGCGAAAGACGAATCCGAATGCGCCGCGACCGTTTAGGACACCGCTTGTGCCACTCATTCCCATTCTGGGGATTGCGGTTTGCCTTGCGATGATGCTCGGTCTGGGATGGACGAATTGGGCGCGGTTGGTCGGCTGGCTTGCGATTGGGCTGATAATCTATTTCGGTTATAGCCGGTCGCGTAGCTTGCTGAATCAAGAAAAATAATCAAACCACACGTGGCTGATCGGGTCTAAAAGGAATCTGTCCAGGAGAGTCGTGCGAGTGTTTTCTACTTCGACTGTGTGGTGAGCACTGACTCGAAGTAGCCCACAAGATCAGGTCCGTCCCACTCTTGCGCGCTGACAATCTTGCGAAGGAAGCGCCCATCCCTGCCAATGACATAGGTTTCTGGATACATCGCCGTGCCGTAATTCACCGCAATTTGTTTTGACGCGTCGCGGTAGTTGGGAAACGGTACGTTGTGGTCTCGGAGGAACTTTTCGTACGCGGCCGCGTCCTCATCCACGCTGATGCCAAGCACCGTTCCACCCTGTGCGGAGATCAATTTGTGCAATGCGTTGAGTGAATCGATTTCAGCCACACACGGCGGGCACCAAGAGGCCCAGAAAACCAGAACGACTACTTTTCCGCGCAAGTCGCTTAAATGCGCGGGGCGGCCGTTCAATTCCATCGCAAAATCCTGGGCTGTGCGCCCAGCGATGCTGCCTTCGCCTTGGCGATAGCTCGGCGCGGCGAAAAGAACGACCACGCCGACGGCAACTACTAGGACAAGGGCAGAGAAAATCCGCGTGCCCATTTTGCTTGCGAGGATTTGGGAAAGCTTGCTCATCGTTTTTTCAGGCGCGCTCCATTTCCTGCTGATTGTCAGCGCAATGCGCACCCACTTGCTATAATACTCACTTCCGTCGGCTTGCGCGAGCCGGCCTACCCAGCGATACCCCATGGAATCAATAGCCACAAAGCCGCTCGTGTCCGCAATTGTCCCTGCGCGTGACGAAGAGGAGAACATCACGCGTTGCGTCGAATCGCTTGCAGCTCAGGAACAGGTGGGCGAAATCATCGTTGTGAATGATCAGTCTACGGATGGCACCGGTGCGATCCTGATTGGTCTCGCCGCGCGGATTCCTCAACTAAAGATATTTGAGATTGGCTCACTGCCTGACGGATGGGTCGGGAAGAACTACGCCTTGTGGAGAGGAGCTGAGCAGGCGGAGGGCGAGTGGCTGCTTTTCACTGATGCCGACTCCGTTCATTTTCCCGGAGCAACGCAAAGAGCGCTGGAAATTGCAAATGAAACGGGCGCGGACCTGATTTCGTTTTCCCCTGAGCAAGAGACGAAGACTTGGTGGGAACGCGCGCTGATTCCTTTTATTTTTGCGCGGCTCTCCGATCGTTTCCGTTACCGGCAGATTAATAATCCGAAGTCGCCCGCCGCGGCTGCGAATGGGCAGTACATTTTCATTAAACGAGACGTCTACCAGGCGGTTGGCGGCCATCGAGCGGTCAGCGCGGAAGTATTGGAAGACGTCGCCTTTGCGTATCGCGCGAAAGCGGCGGGCCATCGCATTTATTTTGGGCCAGGCGCGGGAATCGTAAGCGCGCGCATGTACAGCACTTTTGCAGCGATGTGGCAGGGCTGGGTGAAGAATCTCTATCCGCTGATGGGTGGTTCACCTCGCGGCATGGCCTGGGAGATATTCACGGTGCTTCCGCTCATTCCCTTTGTAATGATGGCATTCGGCTTGTTGAATTGGATTTTTCTGGCAGCGGGTCTTACGCTGTTGGTGGGCCGGCACATCAGGTACGCGATGGCGCTTCGGGCGAATCAAAGAGACTACCAAGGCATCCAATATTACGTTCCGGCCGTGATTTTGTATTGCGCGATGCTGATCGCCTCCTGGCGACGCTACTCCAAGGGGTCGATTGTGTGGAAGGGGCGCGAATATCCAGTGGGTTCGGTGGGACGGCCATAGCGAACTCCTTCGCTCCAAACCAAAAGTGATAACGATAACGCGCAAAATCGAATTTTCGGCCTCGCACTTGTACAACAACCCGGCTTTCTCGGCCGGGGAGAATCGCCGCATCTTCGGAAAGTGCAACAACCCGCATGGCCACGGACACAATTACGCGCTTGAAGTGACAATCGCGGGGGAACCCGACGCAACGACGGGAATGGTTCTCGATTTAACCGAGCTCAAAGGAATACTCGAGCGAGAGGTCATGCAGCGCATGGACCATCGCTTTCTGAATTACGAGGTGGCGGAATTGAAGGGGAAGATACCCACATCTGAAAACATCGCAATCGTCATCTGGGAATTGCTGGCTCCGAAGATCAGAAAGGGACGGCTCCACCGCGTGAGGCTCTATGAATCGCCGGACTTGTTCGCGGATTGTGTTGACAACGGAGCAGCGCGATGAAAGTCACGTTGACGCGCAGGTATTCGTTCGCGGCTTCGCACCGGCTCCATAGCAGGAAGCTGAATGATGCTGAAAACCAAGCGATCTATGGAAAGTGTAATAATCCCTATGGCCACGGGCACAACTATGTTGTGGAGGTCACGCTTGGCGGGCCGGTGGATCCCTCGACCGGGATGATCGCCAACCTTGCCGATTTGGATTCCTATGTTCAGCGGCAAGTATTGACCGATTTCGATCACCGCTACCTAAATGAGGAGATTGATGTATTCAAGTCCGTTGTCCCCACGACGGAGAATCTTTGCATCGAGATTTACAACCGATTGAAGAACTTTCCCGGCGCGCGCCTGGAGCGCGTCCGGATTGAAGAGACCAGCAAGAACAGTTTTGAGTATTCCGGAGAATCCAAGTAGGACCAACGGGAGGGGAAGGGCCATGCCTCGAACAACAGAAGAACTGCCCGCATCATCGTCCATCGGCAGCGGCAACACGATCGCGGATCTATCACGGCGGATGATCGAACTGATCGGGGAAGACCCGAATCGCGAAGGGCTGCGCCAGACGCCGGAGCGGTTTGAAAAGGCGCTCCGCTTTCTAACCAACGGCTACGCGCAGGATCCGGACAAGGTATTGAACGGCGCAATGTTCAGCGTTTGCTACGACGAGATGGTCGTTGTAAAAGACATCGAGATGTACAGCCTCTGCGAGCACCATCTCCTGCCATTCTTCGGCAAGTGCCATGTGGCCTACATCCCCAACAAGAAAGTTGTTGGCTTGTCGAAGATACCCCGTCTAGTGAATATGTTTGCCCGGCGCTTGCAGATTCAAGAACGGTTGACGAACCAGATCGCGCGCGCCATCGAGGAAAAATTGGCTCCGCAGGGTGTCGGCGTGATTATTGAAGCCCGGCACCTTTGCATGGTGATGCGCGGAGTGGAGAAGCAGAATTCGCAAGCCGTGACGAGCGCGATGCTCGGCGTCTTCCGCGAAAACAAGCAGACGCGCGATGAATTCCTTGCGCTAGTAGGTGGCCGCAAGTAATCGCTGTTCAGAATTGCCGCGCCAAGGGTTTCCCGATAGACTCACGTATCGTCGGAAGCAAATAACCAGGGTGATCCTACTTTGCCCGGAGGAAACGCGAGATGGCGGAAGAGCTTAACGAATTGCAAGAACGCGCGGAGCACGGTGCGGCGGACAAGAGTATTGCCCCGGTAACGGTCACGATGGCGATTCTGGCGGTGATGGTGGCCGTCGTTTCGTTGCTGGGCCACCGCAGCCACACGGAAGAACTCTTGTTGCAGACGAAATCCACGGATCAATGGGCTCAATATCAGGCCAAGAACATTCGGGAAAGAAGCTATGAAGTGTTTATTGACCAACTGTCTGTATTTTCGATTGGAGATGAACCTCACGCGAAGGAGTTGAAGTCGAAATACCAGAGCGAAATCGAGCGTTACCACACGGAATTATCCGACATCATGAAGGATGCGCGTGAATCCGAAGCCGAGCAAAGGCTCACAGAACAGCGCGGGAACCGATTCGATTTGGGAGAAGTCCTGCTCGAAGCCGCGCTCGTGATTTGTTCTATCACCTTGCTCACAAGGAAGCGCCTTTTTTGGTTTGGAGGACTTGCGATTGGTTTCGCGGGGATTGCAATCGCCGCAACCGGCTTCATGATTCATTAGGAACAACGCCGGCAAGACAAAATCGGATCTCCCGCGATGGATAGATTCTCTTTGCACGGTTCGGGCGTGGTGTGATAGTCTTCCACCGTCGAAGAGAAGACGAGAAAAAGCGCTGAAAGGGGCGGGACGGAAATGGGCGCCTTGAGAGAAGTCAAGTCGGAATTGATCGGGCAGTATCGCCAGCACGTGAAAGACACCGGTTCGCCGGAAGTCCAAATCGCGCTGCTGAGCGAGCGAATTAACTACCTGACTTCTCACCTGAAGGCTCATCTGAAGGACCATGCATCGAGGCGGGGGTTGATTATGATGGTCAACAAGCGCCGCCGGTTGCTGGACTACCTGAACCGTCGCGACCCGGATCGGTACCGCGAGATTGTGGATCGCCTTAGCTTGCGCAAGTAGCATGAGCAATTTCCGGCGCGGGCTTTTTTCCCAGCCGGGCTTGGCAGCTCAGAAAAGTCGCCCGAACCTCGCGCGACCGCGCGGCATTTCCGCCCGGTCGCTTTTTTGTTAGCCGGATTGTGATTCCCGCTGGTTTCGCCTCTCTCTTCCACAATCAAAGCTAAGAGTCTCTCGCGCTGAAGCGCAATGCCCGTTTGATTCGGGCTCTCACGCCAGCGCACAAAGGAAAACAACCGTATGTCGCAGCAAGAAGCTCCTTACCAGGTAAAGATTGATCTCGGTGGCCGCACTCTCATTTTGGAGTCCGGAAAAATTGCCAAGCAAGCCAATGGCGCCGTTGTGGCGCAATTTGAGGACACATGGGTTCTCTGCACCGCTTGCATGGATAGCAAGCCCAATGACAAAGACTTTCTCCCGCTCACAGTGGATTATCGTGAGAACACTTACTCCGCCGGGAAAATTCCCGGTGGTTTCTTCAAGCGTGAAGGACGGCCTTCGGAGCGTGAAATCCTCACGTGCCGCCTGATTGACCGTCCGATGCGGCCGCTCTTCCCTGAAGGGTGGCGGAACGAAACGCAGATTGTCAGCTTCGTTCTCTCCGTGGACGAAAATGACCCCGATGTGCTGGCCGTGACTGCGGCATCAGCCGCGGCTTATTGTTCCGATCTTCCGTTCACAACGCCTATCGCGGCCGTTCGCGTGGGCCTCATTGATGGCCAGCTCGTTATCAATCCGACGGTCCCTCAGCAGAAAACGAGCCAGCTCAATATCGTTGTCGCGGGCAGCGATGAAGCAATCATGATGGTGGAATCGGGCGCGCTGGAAGTTTCTGAGGACCAAGTAACGGAAGCCCTCGCATTCGCGCACGAAAACATCAAGCGCATCGTCATGGGCATTCGCGACCTGCATGGTCAAATCATGCCCAAGAAGGTCACCGTGCCGCCGGTCCCATTCGACGAAGCGCTGGCGAAGCAAATCGAGCAGACCTACGGCGCGCGGCTGCACGACGCGCTGGACACGAAGAAGCACCCGAAGAAAGAAAGCTACGGGTTCGTCGCGGCAATCCGCAAGGAAATCCTTGACGCAATTCCGGAAGAGGACAAGGACAAGCGCAAGCTTGCCGACCGCGCTTTCGAGCGCCTCCGCGAACATTATTTCCGCGAGGACATTCTTGTTCACAAGCGCCGCCCGGATGGGCGCGCGTTCGATGAGATTCGCAAGATCACTTGTGAAGCGGGAGTTCTGCCGCGCCCGCACGGCTCCGCGATTTTCACGCGCGGTGAAACGCAGGCGCTTGCGACGGCAACCCTCGGCACGAAGGAGGACATGCAGCGGCTTGATACCTTGTTTGAAGTTGACGCATTCAAGCGCTTCATGTTGCATTACAACTTCCCGCCGTTCTCCGTTGGCGAAGTGAAGTTCCTGCGCGGACCGGGCCGCCGCGAAATCGGCCACGGCGCTCTCGCGGAACGCGCACTGGCAAACCTTCTTCCGCCCGAAGTGGATTTCCCTTACGCGATTCGGCTTGTGTCGGACATCCTCGAGTCGAATGGTTCCTCATCCATGGCCACCGTTTGCGGTGGTTCGCTTGCATTGATGGACGCAGGTGTGCCGATCAAGGCCGCATGCGCCGGCATCGCGATGGGTCTCGTGATCGAAGGCAATAACACCGCGGTGCTCACGGACATCGCGGGCGCCGAGGATCATTACGGCGACATGGATTTCAAGGTGACCGGCACGCGGCAGGGCATTACTGCGCTCCAAATGGACATCAAGGTCGGCGGCGTAAGCATTCCATTGATGCGTCGCGCGCTTGAACAGGCCCGCGTGGGGCGCATGCACATCCTGGACATCATGGACCAGGAACTTGCAGAAGGACGCAAGGAGATGTCGCCCTTCGCACCGCGGCTGTACATGCTCAGCATTCCAACTGACAAGATTCGCGACCTGATCGGTCCCGGTGGAAAGAAAATCCGTTCGATCATTGAAGCCACCAAGGTCAAGATCGATGTTATGGACGATGGAAGGGTCCACATCTTTGCCAGCAGCGGCTCGGCGGGCGACGCAGCCATGCAGATGGTTCGCGACATAACTGCCACCGCCGAAATTGGGAAGACGTATCTTGGCAAGGTAGTCCGCCTGGCCGAGTTCGGCGCATTCGTCGAAATCTTTCCAGGAACGGACGGGCTTTTGCACATCAGTGAAATTGCTGAGTCGCGAGTGAAAGACGTTCGCGATGAGCTAAAGCTTGGCGATCAAGTGCTGGTGAAGGTCCTGGCCATCGAAGGCAACAAGGTTCGGCTTTCACGCAAAGCCTTGCTGCGCGAGGCGCGTGAGAAAAAAAGCAAAGAGGCGAGCGGCGGCGCGGCATAGTCAGCGCGGCGTCTGCCCACTTTTTCTCATTATCGGGGAATCAGAACGGCTCGGTCGCACAATTGACCGGGCCGTTTGTTTTGAAGGCGAATTGAAAATGTGGGCGCGGCCGAAGTAATTATTGAGCGCGCTCGATATGCGCGCCGAGCGCAGAAAGTTTTTCTTCGATTCGCTCATAGCCCCTGTCAATGTGGTAGACGCGGTCAATAATCGTGTCTCCCTTGGCCACGAGCCCTGCAAGAACGAGCGAAGCGCTTGCCCGCAGGTCCGACGCGATTACAGTGGCCCCTTCAAATGGAGTTGGCCCGTGCACCACGGCTCTTCGGCCATCAATCGAAATGTTGGCGCCCATTCGGATCATTTCGCTCGCGTGCATGTAGCGGTTTTCAAAAATTGTCTCTGTGATTGCAGAGTCACCTTCTGCCTGCGTTGCGAGAGCCATATACTGCGCTTGCATGTCGGTTGCGAAGCCTGGGAATTCTTCGGTCGTCACGTCGGATGCAACCAGCCGCTCGGCTCCTTTCACGCGGAGGCACTGCGTTCCTTTTCGATCGATCCGAACTCCGGTTTCCTTCAACTTTGCTATCACTGATTCCAAATGCGCCGGCACGCAGCCTTCCAGCTCGACATCGCCGCGTGTGATTGCGCCTGCAACCAGGAATGTTCCCGCTTCGATTCGATCGGGGATGATGGTGTGATCCGCGCCATGCAATTCACGGACGCCTTGCACGCGAAGCGTCGAGCTGTCGGTGCCTGAGATCTTCGCCCCCATCTTCAACAGTAATTCTACGAGGTCGGTCACTTCCGGCTCGCGCGCCGCATTCTCGAGAACGGTTTCGCCTTCTGCGAGCACCGCGGCCATCAAGATATTTTCGGTCCCGGTAACGGTTATCTTCTCAAAGTGGATCGTCGCGCCATGAAGTTTCGCGCCCGCCGGCAGTCGCGCCTCGATGTAACCGCGCTCGGTGGCGATCTCCGCGCCCATCTGCTCGAGCGCTTTCAAATGCAAATCCACGGGCCGTGCACCGATCGCGCAGCCACCGGGCAAAGAAACGCGGGCGCGTCCTATGCGGCCCATGAGCGGTCCGAGCGTGAGGACGGAGGCTCGCATCGTTTTCACAAGTTCGTAGGGAGCCTCCGCATCATTGATTTGTTCCGCGCGAATCATTATTTCCGTTGGCGGAAACTCAGGCACTTCGACGTGCGCGTCCATGTACGCAATCAATTTGGCCATCGTCAGGATGTCGCGCACCCGCGGAATGTTGTGCAGGGAAACTGGCTCTGCGGTCAGGAGCGCGGCAGCCATTGCTGGTAGTGCGGAATTCTTCGCGCCGCTGATGCGCACTGTGCCTTCGAGCTTTCGTCCGCCGCGAATGAGGAATTTGTCCATCAGCGATTCCTGCCGCCATGGCGATTGCGTTCTCCGAGCGCCCCCCGGAGATCTCCGTGTGCATTCCGCAGGAGACGTCGTGCTTCGGCCGCGGTTGTTTTCCGCTTCAGCATGACGAGCGCCAGGCATAGATCGTGTCCCGATTGACGCAGCGCGCGTTCCGCATCGGACACATTCGCGCCCGACGCTTGCTCCAGAATCCGTACGCCGCGAAGCTGTAACTTCTTGTTCGTCAAGGCCACGCCAATCATCCAGTTGTCATACACGCGGCCCAGGCGAACCATCGTTGCAGTAGAGAGCATGTTCAGTACCAGCTTTTGCGCGGTGCCGGCCTTCAATCTTGTTGACCCCGCAATGGCCTCCGGCCCGGTTGCCGGCGAAATGAGGATTCGCGCAACGCGTGAAATGAGCGAGCGGCGGTTTGATGTAATCCCAATCGTTGCCGCGGCTGCCTTCCGCGCTTTGCTCAACGCAGCCAAAACGTAAGGCGTCGATCCTGATGCCGTCAGTCCAATCACAACGTCACGCTTTGTTACGCGCAATACGCCAAGGTCTTTGGCGCCGCGACTCACGGAATCCTCAGCGCCTTCGACGGCGCCCGAAAGCGCGCGGCGGCCTCCGGCAATCACTGCTTGGATTATTCGGGGAGAAACTCCGAATGTCGGCGGCACTTCAGCGGCGTCAAGCGCGGCCAGCCGGCCGCTTGTCCCTGCGCCCACGTAAATAATTCGCCCGCGCGCGCGAATTGCGCGCACCATCGCATCCACTGCGCGAGCAATCGCCGGAATCTGTTGGGCCACGGCTGTGGCGACAGTGGCGTCCTCGCGATTTAACTTTCTGAGGATGTCCTTGGTGGAAAGCAAATCGAGCCCGCGCGTGCGCCGGTTGCGTTGCTCAGTTGCAGTAACACTTTTGCGAGAGGAAGCCACGAATGGAGATTATAGCCGGGGAAGTGCGCGCCCGCATGATGCGCGGCGAAATCGCTAATAGCAACGCGTGAGTCTCAGCGCGAAACGGGGCGCGCCCGTGTGAGCCCCAACGCCCGGCACACGGCATCATGAATCGCCGGACGAGCCTTTTGGATATTCTCGTTTTCACGCGTCGGGTAAACGCGGTTTGTCAGAAGTATGACCGCGAGATCCTTTTCCGGGTCGCACCAGATCGAAGTTCCAGTGAATCCCGCATGACCAAAGCTGCGCGCCGAAAAATATCGCCCACTCGCGGATGGCTCCGTCCGCATCGCCCAGCCGAGCGTCCGCGTGTTCCCAGACAACACTTGAGGGGCAGTGAATTCAGAAACCGTCGAGCGGCGAAGCAATCTTTTGTGGGCGTAAATTCCTCCGTTAAGCATCATCCGGCAAAATATTGCCAGATGCTCGGCGGTTGAAAAAAGACCAGCATGTGCCGCCACTCCACCCATTACCCACGCGTTGTCGTCGTGAACTTCACCGCGCAACAACCTTTTGCGGCTAGGGGAGTCTGTCCCGGTAGGGGCGATCCGTGCGCGCAATCGAGGCGGTGGGTTGAACATGGAATGGTTCATGCCAAGAGGGCCGAAGATCTTGGCTTGAGCGAGCGCGTCCAGCGTTTGCCCCGACGTGCTCTCAAATATCGTGCCAAGCAGTATGAAACCAGGATCGGAATACTCGCACTTGTTCCCCGGTTCGTAGAGCAGTTTTTCAGAAACAGCGCGGGAAATGACTTCCTGCTTTGTCTTCACACTTTCGTAGTAGGGGACGTGCGCCGGTAACCCGGATGTATGCGTGAGCAGGTGGCGCAGCGTCACCACTTGTCGCCACAAAGGTTGCGGGCCGGAATTCCATTCGGGCAGGTAAGCGCCGATGGGCGAATCCAATGCGAGCCTTCCGGCTTCGACTTCCATCGCCGCGAGCGTCGCCGTTACGACAGGCTTTGTCAGCGAGGCGACATCATAAATTGTGTCCGCTGCCACCGCCTTTGCCGTTCGGTCATCGGTTAGCCGGCCGAATGCCTGAAGCGTCAGTTCATTGCCATGAACAACTGCAAGCACGCCGCCAGGAAACGCTTTGCGCGAAACAAATCCCTTGAGCAACCTATGGACAGGCGCCAGCCGCTTCGTCATTTTCTTTCCGGCATCGCGAAGCGTCATCGGATCCGCTTCGCGCTCCAGACCGTGGCCGATCCGAATTGGCGGCTTTGCCGAAGGAACGCTGACAGGAATTTTCCCAGCAATGCGTACCTGTCCAAATAGCGCGCGCGCCGCCGCCCGCTGTGCGACGTCTGCCGTGCTGAAAGCGGCGAGCCAGGTCTTTGCTTTCGGGAATCGCTCAATCAAGTAAGGGCTCCCAAAGCACACCACAACCGTCGGCTTGCCCTGAGCAATAAGCCTCTCAATGAGTTTTGCCTGTTCTTCGGGAAGGCCAACGCTTCCTTTCCGGTCCGCGACGCGCACAAATATCGCCGCAATCGCAATGTCGTAGCTTTCAGGCGAGGGGAATGTCGCCAGCATTTGCTGAGAAAACTTTGTGTCCACCCGGTTCACACTGACCGAGCCCGCACGCCATCGAATTTCTCTCTCAAAAATCTCGCCGGGATGTGGATCCGGGTCGCCCGCGACGCTCAGCAGAAGCACGCGCATCGGGCGCGTCGAGTCCAGCGGCACGATATGCGCGTCATCTCGGAGTAGTGTCACCCCGCGCTCCGCAATGTCCTGCGCTGCCCCCATGGATCGCGGAAGGCGAATGATCGATTCGAGCGCAGCCACATCCACTTGGCACTTTCGATGAAGCCCAACCCTCGCCTTCGCTCGAAGAATGCGAAGCACCGATGCGTCGATCCGTTTTTCAGTAAGACGTCCCGCTGTCACACAATCCTTCAGCGCGCTTAACGCCTCTACTGGCGACGGTGGAAGTAGGAGTACGTCAGCGCCAGCAAGAATCGCGCGCACGGCAATCTCTCCGGGCGAGAGTTTCGGCCCGGCCCCCACCATGTCGAGCGCGTCGGTAACAATTAAGCCGCGAAATCCAAGTTGCTTCCGCAGTACACCCGAAAGAATCCTGTTTGAAAGTGTGGCGGGCAAGTCTTCATTCGGTTCAAGCGCCGGTACGGAAAGATGGCCGGTCATGATCGCGCTCGCGCCCTCTGAAATCGCGGCGCGGAAGGGAAGGAGTTCCACTTTATTCAGTCTCTTGCGGTCCACGCTGATTCGCGGAAGTCCGAGATGTGAGTCCACACTAGTGTCGCCGTGTCCCGGAAAATGTTTCGCTGTCGCAAGTGCGCCGTTCTCTTCCAATCCGCGCACGAATTTGCCAACGAACTTGGCTACGGTCTTCGCGTCCTCCCCAAAAGAGCGAGTATTGATAATTGGATTCGCCGGGTTGCTGTTCACATCGGCGTCTGGAGCGAACACCCAGTGAATGCCGGCGGTACGTGACTCCATCGCTGTAATCCGCCCAATCGTTTCAGCATCCTTTGGTGAATGTGCCGCGGCCACCGCCATCGCATGTGGGAATGACGTTCCGTCCGTGAGCCGCATTGCTGTTCCGCGCTCAAAATCCGCGGCGAAGAAAAGCGGGACCTTTGACTTGGTTTGAAGCGCGTTCGTGATTTCCGCCGTTGGATGCGCCTTCCCAAGCTGGAGACCGTTCGCAGTCCTGCGTGTGTGCAGCATGAACCCGCCGACATGAAGTTCTTCAACGGCTCGAACCGACGCATCGAATTCCCCACTTTCATTGGGTGGGGAATCGCCGAAAAATGGGAGCACCAGTAATTGCCCGAGTTTTTCGTCGAGAGACATCTGCGCAAGCGTTTGCCGCACCCACTCCGCTTGTGAGAGCGGGCGCGTCCTCTTGCTGCGACTAGGCGTCCGTGGATTGCTTCTGCGGCGCGTTCGTTTGACCATCGATTCCAAATCTTATCAGACTGGCGCGAGTGGCTGATTGCAGCGTTTTTTTATTGTGCGTGGTTGACGACTGGTTTGCGCGCCTGTATATAACTCTCGCCTTGTTTTCCCCGCGACAATTCGCCGCGCGTCCGGCGCGCCTCCTGGCTGTCGCTTTACTCGTCGCTGTAGCGGTCGGTTTCGCATCGCCACGCCAATCGCCACAGGGAACCGGCGGCCGTCCAACTAAGAAATCTGCACCGTCGCGGCAGCCGGCCTCAACCCGCGGTGTCGCCGATCCGCGTCTTGCGTCACTCGACGCCGTTCTCAACGATGCCGTCGCGAAGGACGATATACCCGGCGCGGTGCTTCTCGTCAGCAATCGCGGCCGCATCGTGTGGCGAAAGGCATACGGCTCGCGCGCAATCATCCCGCAGCGCGAACCAATGACGCTCGACACAATCTTCGACCTCGCATCGCTTACAAAAGTATTCGCCACCACCGCCGCGGTGATGAAGCTTGTTGAGCAGGGCAAGATTCGTCTCAATGATCCTGCAGCCCGATATCTGCCGGAATTGGGCACCGATGGCGCAACCGCCGACAAGAACCAGATCACCATTCGCCAGCTCTTGACGCACACCGCCGGCTTCGCTCCGGATCCCACTGACGCAAACATCCCCGCAGGCTGGTCCGGCGTCGACGCGCTGCTGAAGGAAATCTACGCCGAGCCTCTCACTGCTCCGCCCGGCGCTCGCTTCGTTTACAGCGATACCGGATTCATCCTCCTCGGCGAAATCGTCCGGCGCGCGAGCGGACTGCCCCTCGACGAATTCCTCGCCAAACAGATCTATTCTCCGCTTGGAATGCGCCAGACGCGATTTCAACCGCCTGCTTCAATCGCGCGGCGCACCGCGCCCACTGAGGAAGTGGATGTTCCCACTGGCGCAAAGGCGGGCTGCAATTGCGGGCACGTCCTGCGCGGCGTGGTTCACGATCCCCGCGCGCGCCAAATGGGCGGCGTCGCCGGCCACGCCGGACTTTTTTCCACGGCAGACGATCTTGCAATCTTCGCGCGCATGATGCTTGCAGGCGGCCTCGCGCCAAACGGCAGGCGAATCTTTTCTAGGGCAACAGTCCGCTTGATGACCACCCCGCAGCAGCCCCAGTGGGTTCCCTCACTCCGCGGACTCGGCTGGGACATTGACTCCGCGTATTCCGCCCCGCGCGGCGAATTATTCCCGCTCAGTTCATACGGCATGACAGGTTTCACCGGCACGGAAGTTTGGATTGACCCGGCGAGCCAGACTTTCATTCTTCTGCTCACAAACAGCGTGCATCCTGCTCTGCGCCCCGCGATTTCCAGTTTGCGCTCGCGAATCTCAACTATTGTAGCCAGCGCGCTCAATGCGGCTGAAACAGCTCCGGCCGCTTCTCGCATCACTCGCGGCATCGGAGCCGCCGCGCGGCCCTATGACACCGAGGGTCTCTCGGCGCCCGGCCGCACACTCACGGGAATCGATGTCCTCGAACAGGAAAACTTCGCATCACTCGCCGGCAAACGCATTGGCCTCATCACAAATCAAACCGGAATGGATCGCGACGGTCGCAGCACGATTGATCTTTTCGCTCACGCGCCCGGAGTGAAACTCGTCGCCCTCTTCAGTCCCGAACATGGAATCCGCGGCACCGAAGACTCGAACTTGCCGTCCACAACAGATACCGCCACCGGCCTGCCCATCTACAGCCTCTACGGTGAAACGCGCCGTCCCACGCCGGAGATGCTCGCCGGACTCGACGCGATTGTCTTTGATGTTCAGGACGCCGGCGTTCGTTTCTACACTTACATCACCACAATGGCCTACTCGATGGAGGCCGCCGCCAAGAACCATATCGCCTTCTATGTGCTGGACCGCCCCGATCCAATCGGCGGCGAAGCCATCGAAGGCCCAATCCTCGATTCCGACAAGCTCAATTTCGTCGGCTACTTTCCGCTGCCGGTACGCATCGGCATGACCCTCGGCGAAATGGCGCAAATGTTCAACGCTGAAAATAAAATCGCCTGCGACCTCCACGTCATCGCGATGAAGAATTGGTCTCGCCGCCAATGGTTCGAGCAGACCGGCCTTCCGTGGACTCCTCCCTCGCCCAATTTGCGATCCCTCAACGCGGCACTGCTCTATCCCGGCATTGAAATCCTGCAGGCCGCCGGCATTTCCGTGGGCCGCGGCACAGACGCACCCTTCGAGCTTTTCGGCGCGCCCTGGATTCACGCCACCGCGTTCGTTGACGCGCTGAATCGCCGCTTCGTGCCCGGCGTCCGCTTTGTGCCCACGCGATTCACTCCGAAGTCAGGTCTCTATAAGGATCAGCTCTGCGAAGGCGCCGCGCTTGTCATCACGGACCGCGCGTCGCTCCATTCCATGCTCATGGGATTTGAAATTGCCGCTGTGCTGGCCAAGCTCTATCCCGAAATGTTTCACGTGAAACAATTGATCACACTTGTGGGCAACTCCGCCGCCCTCCATCGGTTAGAGCGCGGCGATTCCCCACAGCGCATTTTCAGTGACGAGGATTCGGCATTCGAAGCGTTTCTGAAGATTCATTCGAAATACCTCCTCTACAAATAGTGGCCACAATCTCTTCGCGACCGTCGTTAATACAAGTGCGAGCACAAATGAGCGCGAGCGAGGACATCCACTTGGAGCTGCCGCGAACTGGCGCGATCCGCAAAGCCAGTGCGGACGAATCGCTCGAGCAGCTTTTCCGGACTCAATATCCGCGGCTGCTCAATTTGCTCACGCGTCTCACAAGTGACCGCGCTCGCGCCGAGGAGCTTGCGTCAGAAGTGTTTTGCAAACTCGCGAGGAGACCCGCGCTCTTCCGCCCCAGTAATAACCTGGAGGGCTGGCTGTATCGCACGGCCATGAACCTCGGCCTGGACTCGTTGAAGATGGATCTTCGCCGGCGGAAGAATGAACGCGCTGCGGCGGTGGATTCGACAACGGTGCCGCGGGCGGCGGATGGTCCGCTCAATGAATTGCTGCGCGCCGAGCAGCGGCGCAAGGTTCGCCGGGTGCTTGGAGCATTGAAACCCGAAAGTGCGCGGGCATTGATTCTGCATCACGCTGGGTTTTCTTACCGCGAGATAGCGCGAGTAATGGAGTTGAATCCACTGTCCGTTGGAAAACTGATTCTCCGCTCCCGGGTGGAGTTTGAGAGAAGGTTCCGGATGCTATATGAGGCGAGGCCATGAGCGCGTGTTTGACAGAAGATGTTTTGCAGGCATATCTCGACCGTGAGTTGGCGGAATCCGATTCAAGTTCGATTGTCGGCCACATTGGTGAATGTCACGACTGCCGCGCGCGGCTGGAATCGATGCAGGCATCCATACACCACGTGGACTCCCTTATGGACTCGCTTGTGCCGGGGGGAGCGCCAGAGACGGCTACGATCCCTTCCTCCATCCCGCTGGAATTCCCACAGCGCACAGCGGCGTTCGGTTGGGCCTCGGCGATTTCGCTCGCCGTCATCGCGGCGACTCTTGTTTTGGCGCTTCAATTCTTCAAGCAACCGCCTGTACAGCCTCCGAACAATATCGCGAAACCGGCATCGCCCGTTCCGCCACATTTGGTTTTCACAAGCATCGCTCCCATAGAACGTGAGCCGCTCCGTATCCGCACTCTTCCAGCGGCGGCGCACATGCACAGTACTCGTCCCGAGGAGCGAGATTTCATTCCCCTGGATGATGGCGGTCCGATCGAGTGGGGTTACATCTACCAGGTGAAAGTCCCCGCCTCACTCTTCGCCGGTGTGATCACACCGTCGCTCGCGGGCGACATCCCTGTCGAAATAATCGTTGACGGCACCGGGCGCGCGCGCGCGATTCGATTTTTGGCTGTGCGTTTCTCAATAGGAAAGGAAACAAGATGAGAATGGCTTATGTCTTCAGTTGCTTGGTCGCGCTGACCTCAGGCGCTGCCTTTGGGCAGACGCGCGGAGGCCGGGGCGGCGACGTAGTCCCAATTCGGAATGTTGTTATCCCATCTCCCCAAGAGGGCGGCGTGACCCGGGGAGTCATCAAGAATGCCCCCTTCTCGGCCAAGCAAGTCACCGAGTTCACCCAAACTCTCAGGGACGGCACGCATATCAGCAATCGGACGGAAATCATGCTCTATCGTGATAGCGAGGGTCGTGAGCGCAGAGAGGTGGGGTCGGCCGTGACCATCACCGACCCCGTGGCCGGTGAGACGATCCGTATGAACACTGAGGAAAAAACGGCAGTCAGATTTCCTCTTTCACTCGTGGTTGCAGTGAGCACGCTCGTGGGAACTCCCATCAGCACACTGAACATGGTGCCGCACATCCAATCGGATTCCTCGCAAGGTGGGCGGGGAGTGAATCCCGGTGGTGCCGAAGGCGCTGGCGGACGCCGTGGCGGCGGGGGCGCCGGTGTTGGCGGAGGTCGCGGTGGCCCCATGGTGCCTGCGCCCGTGGTCGAATCATTGGGCATGAAAACAATCGAGGGCGTGTTCGCCGAAGGAAAACGCACGACTCTCACCACTCCCCAGGGGTTTATCGGCAATGATCGTCCGATTCAATCAGTCACTGAGCAGTGGTGGTCTCCCGATTTGCACGTTTATGTTCTCACGAAGCGGACAGACCCGCGCACCGGTGATTCTAAGACCTCACTGGTAGGAATTCAGCGGTCCGACCCGAATCCATCTCTGTTCACGATTCCCGCGGATTTCACCGTCACCAACAAGAAGTAGCTTCGCACACGGTTTTCACAAAACACGGAGCCCGCGTCGCTCGATGCGCGGGCTCCGCCCTTTTTCGTGGCGACCACGCGAGCCCAGGTGAATGGAATCTGATACGATTTGAAGAATGCGTATCGCCTCACTGCTGCCTTCCTCGACGGAAATTCTCTTCGCCCTCGGCCTGGGCGATTCGATTGTCGGCATAACACACGAATGCGATTTCCCGCCGGAAGTACGTGGCAAACGCGTTGTAGTTCGCTCACGGCTGCCGCAGACGAACGACCCCGCTGAAATCGACCGCCTCGTCCGCGAATTCACCAGTCGCGGCGAAAGTATTTACCGCGTTGATGCAGAGGCCCTTCGCGAACTCGACCCGGACCTCATCGTCACGCAGGACTTGTGCCACGTCTGCGCCGCGTCGCCGGATGACCTCGCCGCCGCGCTTGCAATCCTGCCGCGCACGCCGAGAGTTCTCTCGCTAAATCCGCACACCCTCGCCGACGTATGGAATGACGTTTTCACCGTTGGCGCGTCAACAGGCCGGGATGCCGAGGCACAAGAGCTTGTCCATGAATTGAAAACAAAAGTGGAAGATGTCGCTCGCGCCGTCGCAAAAGCATCTGCCGAGGTGACGCGGCCTCGCGTCCTCTGCCTCGAATGGCTCGACCCTCCATTTAACGCCGGCCACTGGGTACCGGAAATGATAGATCTTGCAGGCGGAGATGACGTGCTTGGAATCGAAGGCAAGCCATCGCGAAGCATTTCATGGGAAGAAATCGCTGCTGCCAAGCCGGAAATAATCCTTATCTCCCCCTGTGGCTACGACCTCGAAAAAGTGCGCGATGAATTAACGCGCATGAATTTCCCCGAAGCGTGGAGCGAATTGCCCGCTGTCCTGCATGGAAAAGTGTATTTCACCGACGCCAACGCTTACTTTTCTCGCCCCGGCCCGCGCCTGGCTGAGGGTGTCGCCGTCCTCGCCGCCGCAATTAATCCGCATGCCGCGATTCCGCATGTCCCTCCCGGTTCGCTTGTTCGATGGGAGCATGAATCAACCGCATCAGCTCGACCCAATTAATTTAATCGCGAATTTATGCCGTAGAAGAGTTTGTTTCGTTGCGGCGCCAGTACCGGTAGAAAAACAATCCAGCGAACATCAGCACCAATCCAGCCGTGCACCGACCCGGATGATCCAGCCACAAATTAATCGTCAGCGCCACAGCTCCGGCTACGAATGCTCCGGGTACCCACGGATAGCCCCAGCAACGGTACGGCCGCGGCATGTTTGGTTCGTTGCGCCGTAGGCGGAATAGTCCTACTGTCGCGAGTCCATAGAAAATCCATCCGGCAAAAATGAAGAGCGAGGTCAAGTCCTCGAACGTGCCCGTCAACGCGAAGAGGCTCGCGAGAATTCCTTGAAAGATGAGCGCGCGGCCCGGTGTGCGATATTTTGGATGGATTCCTCCGGCGATGCGGAAGAAAACTCCGTCGCGCGCCATCGCATAATCAACCCGCGCCCCGCTCAAGATCGATGAATTCAGCGAGCCCAGTCCGGCGATCACCATCGCCACCGTCACCCAGGTGGCGGCGCCGACCCCCGCGATCTTGGCGACCACGTCGGAAGCCACGTGTTGCGAGGCCGCCACATCCTTGAGCGGCAGTACGTAGAAGCTCGCCGCATTGAAGAGTATGTAGATCCCCGCGACAAACGCGACCCCGCCGACTAGGGCGCGATGGAAATTCTTTTCGGGCTTTTCAACCTCGCTGCCAACGAGATTCAGGTCCTCCCAACCGTCATACGCCCACATCGCCGCGGCCATTGCTGCAAGGAATCCGCCCAGCGCTCCGGTCCCAAGCGAGCCGGCGAAGAACGGATGAAATGGCGTTCCTCCCCCGTGGGAAAAAGAAAACGCCGCGACAATAATCAACACGACGGCCGCGATCTTTATGCCCGTCAAAATGATTTGTACGCGGCCGCCCAGACGCACGCCGAGATAGTTGATCCCTGTAATTGCAAACAGGACAAGAATCGCAAGCGGCTGTGCCCACGTGAAGGCGAAATGGAAATGTTTTACCGGGCCCAGAAATCGATAGTCGAAATCGAATACGTGGATCGGCGCCAGGACCGACGGCATCAAGAATCCCCAAAACTTCAAGACGCCCGCCGCGATGCTCGCCGCCGATGCAGGGCGCGCCACAATGGAGTGTGTCCAGCCGAAAAGGAACCCCGTCCTGGGGCCAAAGGCCCGGTTCAAATATGCGTATTCGCCTCCGGCTTCGGGAATTGCCGCGCCCAACTCCGCATACGCCAGCGCTCCAAAGAGTGACAGCACGCCGCCGACAACCCACGCGGCAAACACGATGCCCACTGACTTCGCGTCGCCCGCCATTTCCGCGGGCTTCAGGAAAATTCCCGTGCCGATCATCGTTCCGACGACGATCGCCATCGAGGCCCACGGGCCCAGCCCGCGCACAAGTTCGAGTCGTGGTTTGCTTTGTGCCATTCCCGCGCGCTTCTAAGATTCCGGCGCGCCCTTTCGCCAAATCAGGCTTGCGAGCGAGCCAGCCAGCAAAGTTATCAGTGTGCCCGCGAGAACGTACCAAGTAAACACCAGCTTTGTGTGCAGCGTGATATAAACCATCGACGCTAGTCCGATCGCCATCCCCGCCATCGCGCCATTTGCGTTCGCACGCGGGTTGTAGAAGCTCAGAAGAAATAGGCCGAGCAATCCGCCAAACGTGACCGACGCAATGGAAAGCCCCGCTTCCAGTAATGGCCCCCATCGCAGCGTGCCGAGCACCAGCAGCACCGCGCCCCACACGAGCGTCATCCATCTCGAAATCCGCAGCAACCGCGCCGGGTCGCGCGCCGCAGCGCCGGATGCGCCTCCATGCAGCACATCAAAATCCACCACGCTGGACGCCGCCATCGAATTGAGCGATCCGCTCGCGTTTGACATTGCCACCGCGAAGATTGCAGCCAACACCAATCCGCGCAACCCCGCGGGCATCTGCGTCACAATAAATGTCGGAAACACCGTGTCGTAACTTTGCCCCGGAGTAATGTGCGGCGCGCCATTAAACGTGTAAAGCATCACGCCCAGAACGAGGAAGAGTGAAAATTGAATGAACACCAGCACCGCGCTCCCAAGCAGCGCCGCCTGCGCCTGCCCTTTGGATTTAGATGCGAGCAGCCGCTGGACAATTGTCTGATCTGTCCCGTGGCTCGCCATCGTCAAGAACGTTCCGCCAATCACGCCCGACCAGAACGTGTATGTGTGCGCCGCCTCCCTAAAACTGAAGTGGAAGTCCCAAATTCGCAGCTTTCCACCCGCGACCGCGGCAACGCTCGACACCTGCGCCCACCCTCCGTGAATCTTGTGCAGAAGCAGAATGAACGCAACCGCCGACCCGCCCAGATAAATCGCCGTCTGAATTACATCCGTCCAGATGACGGCTTTCATCCCGCCTTCCCACGTATAGAAAAGTGTCAGAAGAAGAATCAGCGCGACGGAAACGCGCGGCCCCGTCCCAAAGGCCACGCTCACGACCACCGCCACCGCAGCGATCCGCACACCCTCCGCCAGCGCGCGCGTCACAAGGAACGTCAGCGCCGCGGCGGATTTCGCCTTTGTTCCAAATCTACTTTCGATGAGTTGGTATGCCGTGTAGTATTCGCCGCGGAAAAAACGTGGGATGAAGGCCACCGCCAGGATCACGCGCCCCACAATGTATCCGAGCACAAGCTGCAGAAACGCCAAGTTCCCCGCATACGCTAGCGCGGGAGTTCCTATAATCGTCAGCGTGGATGTCTCTGTGGCAACAATCGAGAGCGACAGCGCCCACCACGGCGCGGTACGCCCGCCCAGAAAATAATCGCCGATATTCCGCTGGCCGCGCCGGAACCGCACGCCGAAATACGTAATCCCTGCGAGATACGCAATCAGCACAGCCAGGTCAAGTGGAGCAAGGTGCATCGCGCCTCTCGGGATGGGTCGCGCGATAATAGTGGCGCGCATGAAATGCAGTCAAGCACTCTCCGCTACTGCCCGATTCAATGGTAAAGTTCCTCGCACAATTCTTTCACGCCCCGCGCCGCGGTTCTCGCGGCTGCCGGGTCGCGCATACAAGGGCTGAGTTAAGTCGATGGATATTTTTCTGGGTTTTGACGGGGGCGGCACCAAGACGGAGTGCATCGTGATCGATGCCGACGGCCGCGTCGCAGGCCAGGGTCATGCGGGTGCGTCGAATCCGTTGCGAGTCGGTTTCGACGCCGCGACCGCCGCGCTACAAATGGCCGCCGCGGGAGCCATGTCCACCGCGAAGCGCTCTGCACTCGAAGTTCGCGGAGTCTGCGCGGGGCTTGCCGGCGCCGGCCGCACGAACGTTTCCGAGGAAATGCGCCTTCGTCTCACGCGAATCTGGTCGAAGGCTGCGATTCAGATCATCACAGACGCAGAGGTAGCGCTCGAGGTTGCTGTTGGCGATGGCCCCGGTGTGGTCCTGATTGCCGGGACGGGATCGATTGCCCTGGGGCGCAATTCCAATGGTGAACACGCGCGTGCCGGAGGCTATGGCGTTTGGATTGGGGATCCCGGCAGCGCACATGACATTGGAAGGAGTGCGGTTGCCGCCGCCTGCCACGCGCGCGATTTCTCCGGCCCCGCCACAACGCTCGGCGAACTGGTCATGTCCGCAACCAAGTGTCGCGATTGGGATGACGTCATTCAAAAAATCGCTGCCGGCCCCGCCGCGATCTTCACCAGTCTTGTCCCCGCCGTGATGCAGGCAGCGGAGGAAGGCGACGTCGCCGCGCGCGAGATCCTCACGCGCTCAGCGCTGGACCTCGCAAGTCTCGCTCTCGTCGTTATCGGCAAGTTGGAGATGAAAGACACCGGATTCCGCGTCGCGCGCGCCGGGGGAGTTTTCGGCCGCAGCTACGTCCTCGACAGCCGCGTGGATGATCTGATTGTTCGCGTCGCGCCTAACGCGCATGTGAATCTTCTTGCTGAACCGGCCGCGCTTGGCGCCGCCCGGCTTGCGCTTCGCCTGGCCCAAGCCCCCGGAGCCGCACATGGCCAAACCGGATGACATCACGCCGGGTGTTCAACCGGACGCAGACGCGATTACTCTTGCCGCCGAACTTTCCACCTCCGGCGCCGATGATCTCCTCGGCCTGCTATCTCACTCCATTCTCAACGAAACCCAGCTTCTTCTGCTCCTCGAGCGAAAAGACCTGCCCGCATCCGTCCTTGACGAAATCGGCCGTCATCGTGACTGGCTGCGCAGTTATCGAGTGAAGCGAGCGATTGCTTTCCATCCCCACGTACCGCGGACACTCGGAGTGCGGCTCCTCCGCGATCTGCTTCTCGTGGATCTGGTAAGGCTTTCCCTTGCACCGGTTGCAGTTGCGGACCTTCGCCATCTGGCGGAAGACCAGATTGTGTCCCGGCTCGGCCAGGTCTCTCTCGGAGAAAAAATCACACTCGCGAAACGCGCAGCGGCCCGGGTCCTTGCCGCTCTTATTATGGAAGGCGTTCCACGCTTGTTTGAGCCTGCGTTGCGCAACCACAGACTTACCGAGTCCCAAGTATTGAAGCTCTTGGCGAATCACCGTCTACCAGAGCGCGTTGTTCTCGCGATCGGCTCCCATTCGCGCTGGGAGTCACTCCCCAACATTCACCTCGCACTCCTTCGCCACCCGGAAATGCCTCTTGAGTTGGCTGCGAAAACGCTGCCCCATGTAACTAAGGCTGACCTGAAGGCACTACTCACTGTGAAGACGATCTCAGCGAAGCTGAAACGGGCAATTGAAAACGAATTAAAACAGCGGGAAGTGTCGCCGCAGAAAAGCACCTAACCGGCCATTGCACCCTACCTCCGCGCAAACGGCTCCGGCGCCGGCGTTCCCAACATCCGCAAGTAGGTCATCAACTGCGCCCGGTGATGCACTTCATGCTCGTTGATGCCGAATAGAATCACCGCGACCTTTCGACGGATTCCCAACCCTTCGTTCGCGCGCTCCTCTTCCCATCGGTCCAATGGAAACTGGGCGACTTGCGTCAGCGTTGCAGCGTGAACTTTTTCCCATTGCTCCAGTTCTTCCGCAAGCGATCGCGGCTTTCCCACCACCGCACCGAGCCCTTGCGGAATTCGTTTCTCGAAATAAGTGAAGTCGCCTGCAAGCGCCACCCGTCGCACCCCCTCTTCGGAGACCCACATGTGTCTCAACATTTCACCGACGCTCAGCGCCCCCGGCACGGGCCGCCAGCCCATCTCCTCTTCGTGCAGCAGGGATGTCACCTGTCTTGTTCTCGCGCGCATCGCTTCTTTCTGTTTGAGGAACAGCTCTTGTATTGTCATGAGCGCCATTATACTACCGGCCCGCAAAGTCCATTTCGCGAGTGATCTGCATCGCTGGAGTCCCTTAAAATTGAATTGCCCGCCCCTGGTTGACACCCGATGCTCGCGCCGTTAGCATCGCGATGAGAGGCCATACTCATGTCTCCTGGCTCCGGCAATGGCACCGCGGCACAGATTGAGCGCAGAAGAGAGCGGCGCTTTCCATTCGATGCCGCCGTCGAAATCGAATGGGGCTCCTCTACGGTTCTCGGGCGCGTCCGCGACATCAGCCGCGGTGGAATGTTTCTTTCCTCTCCCGAACCTCTTTGGATTGGCGCCAGTTTTTCCGCAAAGTTGCTGATTGACCCTCCCCTTGCGGTGAATTGCACCATCCGGCGCGTCGAGCCCGGACGGGGCATCGGCGTTCAAATGTCCATGCAGCAGCAAGATCATCACTCCCATTTGCTGGACTTGCTTGCCCGCCTGGAATCCAAACGATGACCCGGTGCTTGGACTGTGGCGCTGAACGCAAAGCAGATCAATGCCCATCCTGCGGCCTGACGTCCGCGGCAGCCGAAGTGATGTTGCGGCGTCGCCTTCTGCGGCGAACCGTCGTCTTTCTGATTGGTGCCCTCGTCTTTGTCCCAGCGAGTCAGATTTTTCCTCCGCTCGAGCTGGACGTAATGTTTATTTTTGTCGGCTTGATTTTCTTCGCGGCGCTCGCGATGGCTTTCACGATTGACCTGCTCGCGCGCAAACGGCGCGATGTTGCAGTCCTCAAGCGAATTTACTTTGGTTTGATTCCGCTGCCTTGGGTGATTGCGGCAATGCTCTTTTGCAACGGGAAATTCGACACTCACGCGCAAACGCGATATTCGGCTCAAGTAGCCGGCCGGTTCAATATGACTGGGTTCTTGCTAAAGAGCCGCCGGCTGGTCGTAAACTCATGGCGGTCGGATCATAGTTATGAGCGCCTTCCGGTGGATTTTACGGACTACACGCGCTTTCAGCCCGGCGACAAGGTATTCGTCGCAATTCAGCCCGGCGCTCTTGGAATTCCGTGGGTCATCGGCGTTTTCCGCGATGATTCAACCCATCCCCGCTAGGTTTTTCCTCGCGCATCATCTCCGTGCCTCCTCATGATAAATTGAGGACGTGAGCAGACGGATCGTGATTCTCGGTGGTGGATTCGGCGGCATCCAGGCGGCTATGGATCTGTCACGCCTGTTAAGAAATAAGGGCGATGCAGAGATTTGGCTCGTCAGCGACCAGAATTATTTCCTGTTCACGCCGCTCCTCCCGCAAATTGCCTCCAGCAACGTGGACCCCCGTCACATCGCGCAGCCGATCCGAGACTTGCGTGGCTCACGCACCTTTCGATTCCTTCGCGCCTCCGTCTCAGGAATTGATCTCGACCGGCGCGAGGTCCGCCTCGCCGGACAGACCGCCCCCGGCACGCTTGCTTACGACAACCTCATCATCGCCTTTGGCAGTCGCACCGATTATTTCGGTATCCCCGGCGCGCGCGAGAATACCTGTGATTTCAAATCCCTCGAAGACGCCGTCGTCCTGCGCGAGCGCGTTCTCGACCTTTGCGAGCACGCCGATCACACGACGAATCCCGACCTGCGCCGGCGTCTTCTGACTTTCGCTATCGTCGGAGGCGGTTACACCGGAGTTGAGCTCATCACCGAATTGCACGATCTGCTTTTCGGTTATGTCGCACGCCGCTATCGTGGCATCCAGCGCCAGGAAATTCGCCTCGTCCTCATCGAAGCGAGCGCGGAGGTTCTGCGCGGAGTTCACCCGAGCCTTGCCGCACATTCGCGGCGCCGTCTCGCAAAGCAGGGAATTGAGGTGCGCACAAACGCGGCCGCGGCGAAATGCTTTGCTGGTGGCGTTGAATTGAAGGGCGGCGAAATCATCCACGCCGAAACTGTGGTTTGGACCGCGGGCGTTCGCGCGCACGACATCGTGGAATCGCTGCCCGTCGGTCACGACCGCATCGGCCGCGCCGTGGCCAACGAACACCTGCAACTAGAAGGTCATCCGGAAGTATTTGTCATCGGAGATAGCGCTGCCGCTGCAAGCGCACTGGATGCGCCGCGCGTCGCGCCCGTCGCCATCGCGCAGGGACGCATCGCCGCGCGCAACATCGCCCACCAGATGCGAGGCGAGCCGCTCGAAATTTACAAGTATGTTTCTCAAGGGATGCTGGTGTCTCTCGGAATGAACTACGCGGTCGTGAACATTGCGGGTCTGCGCTTCAGCGGCTACTTCGCCTGGCTCTTCTGGAACATGGTCCACCTTTACAAATTGGTGGGATTGAAAAAACAGCTTCAGGTCGCGGTGGATTGGTTCCTCGCGTTCATCTTTCCCCGCGACGCCGCCATCGTCCGCCGTCCCCGGCGCTGCCCATATTGCGACGCAAAATCCTAGCGCATCTACTTCTTGTATTGCGGCAGGTTTATTTCAATCTCGTGGCTCTCCGCCGTCAGCATCAGGTGCATGCGTTTCGCGTTTCCAACATCGCGGAAGACCCAATCGTCCGAAGGTAGAATCGTTGTCGCGGAAATATCGCCGTTCCAGGTGACTGAGTTTTTATTGTGTCTCACTGATTCTGGCTTCAGCTCCCGTGCCAGTTTAAGACTCGCGTCAAGCAGCAGAAAACGATTCCCCCATTCCAGAAGTACAATTTCCGCCTTGCCGTGCGACTCGTAGTATAAGTTCCATTCCTTCGGCGGATTCCCGTCAATCCGCACGGCCGCAATGCCATAGGACACAAACGACTTGGTTCCCGACGCTGAAACGCGCGGTGGCATCCCGCCTGTGGATGCCGCCGTCAAAATCACAAACATCGCTAGCGCGATTTGTCTTCTTGCGGTCATGGTCTATGAATGATTGGATGCGCCCGGAGCCGTTTTAGTAGAGAAGCGATTCGCGTTTTTGACCGGTGTAGTCAATGTACACGGCTTTCAGCTCCGTATA
Source organism: Terriglobia bacterium (assembly GCA_041484365.1). Taxonomy (GTDB): domain Bacteria; phylum Acidobacteriota; class Terriglobia; order Acidiferrales; family UBA7541; genus DASTCZ01. Next base: position 165,130 of record JBGPHM010000001.1, read on the forward strand.
GAAGTCCACCGCCACGCGCCCCATCTCCCGCAGGCCCACTCCGGTGCCTTTCATTCCGCCAAAGGGAAGCTGCGCTTCGCCGCCCACGGTCGGCGAATTGACGTGCACGATGCCCGTCTCAATCCGTTCGATGAAATCAAACACTCGCGTCGCATCGTTCGTGTAGATCGAACTCGACAACCCATATTTCACAGAATTCGCCACGCGCATCGCCTCATCAAAGTCCGGCACGCGAATCACGCTCAGCACCGGCCCGAATATTTCCTCCTGCGCGATCACGCTGTCCCACGGCACTTCGTCAAACACCGTCGGCGCGACGAAGTAGCCCTTGTCATATCCCTGCCCCTTCAACTGATTCCCGCCGACCAGCAGCTTCGCTTCTTTCTTGCCGATCTCCATGAAGCCCAGCACTGTCGTGAGTTGGTTTTCATCCACCAGCGGCCCCAAATCAATTCCATATGCGAGTCCGTCGCCCACCTTCAGCATTCGCGCGCGGTCCACCAGCATCTGCACAAATGGATCCGCCACCGACTCCTCTACAATCACGCGGCTCGTCGCCGTGCATCGCTGACCCGTGGACCCGAATGCCCCATATAGCGCCGCTTCCACCGCAAGCGGAATGTCCGCGTCGCTCAGCACTATCACCGGATTCTTACCGCCCATCTCGCACTGGCATTTCTTCAGGAGTTGCGCCCCGGTCGTGTACACCTTCGTCCCCACGGCGTTCGATCCCGTAAACGAAACCGCGCGCACATCCGGGTGTCGCACCATCTCATCGCCAATCTCTTCGCCCGCGCCAAGCACAAGGTTTAGCACGCCCGCCGGAAGCCCCGCCTCTTCAAAAATGCGCACCACCGCCGCCGCGGTTAGCGGAGTCGTCTCCGCGGGCTTCAGCACCGCCGTGTTTCCCGCCACCAGCGCCGGAGCCAGCTTCCACACTGGAATCGAAACCGGAAAATTCCATGGAGTAATCGCGCCTACCACTCCCAGAGGTGTCTTGATCGTGTACGCAAAATTTCGGGGCAGTTCGCTCGGCAGTGTCTCGCCGCCGATGCGCCGCGATTCACCCGTCATGAATTCCATGATGTTGATGGACTTCTGCACCTCGCCAAGCGAATCCTTCAGCGTCTTTCCTTCTTCACGCGTCAGCAGCCGCGCAATCTCTTCTTTCTCTTTCTCCATCAGCGCGGTTGCTTTCGCCAGCACGCGCCCGCGCACCGGAGCGGGCGTCTCGCGCCACGCAGGGAACGCCGCCTTCGCCGCCGAAATTGCCTCCCTCATCTCCTCGCGCGTCGAAAGCGGCACGCGCGTAACCACCTCATCAATGTTCGCCGGATTCCGCCGCTCGAACACCTGCGTGGACTTCGACTCCACCCACTTGCCGTCAATAAAATTCCGCACCCGCTGGGATGAGGTTGCCGCCGTCGCCATTCTCTCTCCTTGTTTGCTCTCTCTACGCCGCCTACTGCCGGTCTAATTCCAGATCATCATTTTCGCCGCAAGAAGGAGCGCCATCATCCGCCACAATTCGCGCCGCAATTCACCCGCTATCTCCGTGTGACGCCCCGCGCACTCGCGACGTTCCATCGTGCGCTACGCTCTGCCACTCGTCAAGGCCCGCCGATTGTTTGTAATTTTCTGGTGCCAGAGCAGGGCATTGACTGATGCTCGAAACGCATCCGGTCGGCTTCGCGTTCACTCTCCCGCATCGATTCGCATGGCGCTGAATTCCCTTTGACATCCCCTGCTCCTCGCGGTAGAAAGCTGCGTCAGGGAAGCACAGTCTCCGCGTCGCATCACATAGTTGCTATTTGTTTTCGCAATCTTTTCCGGTGGCATGTTTTCGCGCAGAAGACGCACAGGAATAAACGCCGGCAACCAGTCGGACGCAACCCGGGGGGAAGTCACTTGCGCGGACTTTTCAATTGGGTTGACCGATTACGGTCATTTGGCTCTTGAAGCTGAAGAAAGGGAAACCTTCCGATGTCCACTCCTCCACGAGACATCCCTGGCCTTGCTCCTCCATTGGCCCCGCAGGCCGCGCAGGGAGTCACCCTTGCCGACATGATTGGGTCCGTCGGATCAACTATCCATTGGACTCGATGGCTGATGCTTGTCGCGGCAATGTTTCTGTCCGATTTGGTATGGCTCATTCCGGATACCCTCCAGCAGAGCCATCACACGCCGTCATGGTTCATAGCCCAGGAATGGGTGCGCGCGTCCGCGGCGGATGTAGTGATGGCACTCGCGGTGCTGTTCCTGTTTCGCTGGATTCGCGTTGCGTTGGCCGCTTCAGCGCTGGCAGGCCTGGCTTACGCAGCAGCAATGATTCCGGTACACATGGGAATAATTGCAATCCTCACGCCTTCTTCAACGCAACCCGGGTTCAGTGTTACCTATAGTGGTGCTCCGTATGCGTTTCTGCACTCCTTTGTCGCCGCATTTTTCTTGTTCGGCTCAATCGCCATCGCCCTTCCGCGGATTCGTCCGATGTGGCTTGGCTTGGGCGTGGGATCAGTGGCCGGGTCCCTTCTGGCCAACCTCGCAAGCTCATTGATTATTTTCGCGCAATTCGGAAGAAAGTTTTCGGTTTCTTCTTTGTTTGAAATGACGAACATTGGTTATGCCCTGGGTTCAGGGGCGATCTTAGCCGCCGCCTTTTGGGGCGGATTGGCGCTCGTGGGATTTCGTCCGGGCGATTCTGTCGCCGGTATCGCGCCTCCAATCATTACTGGTCGTGCTGCGGAGGTGCAAAAGGCGGCCAATTTTCGCATCCTCCGTCGAATTCTGCGAGGGGCCGGCATTGGCAGCACTGTGTTTGGGGTCATCGCAACAGCCCTGGGGATAGCGTCTCTCCAGGAGAATGGTGTGAACGCCATTCTTATTCTCCTCGGAATTTTTCTCTTTGCGGAGGGAGTGTGGCTGCTGGTTTCCCCCAGCCCTGCGGGGATGATCGTGGACGGCTTCGCGTTAATTGCGCTGGGGTGCTGGAACATCTTCGTGACAGTTTCCAACGGCTCCTCGGGCGGGCCCGCCGGATTTGCCGCGTTGGGGTTGTTTCAAATCATATGGGGAATTCAGAGTTTCGCCCGATATCGGCGGTTCTCGTCCCTGCCCATGGCCCGGCCAGACAAGGCCACCTCCGAGTGGCTGGACTCGATTTTGAAATCGGCTGCGTCAAAAGACCCGGGTGGCGACGTCGTCCGCTTTCAAGTGAGGGAGAAGAAAGCGCTCCGGGACTGGCGGGGAAAACTGCTTGATGATTTCGGCCTCTTCTTTGACGTGAAGGCGCAGTTGATCATCGTGGCGGGACGGGACGCGGCAAGAATCACGCCGATTGGCACTCCTGTATCCGGGCAAAACACTCCTGTGGGTATTAGCCTGGGTGGTCGGAATTGGGAAGGCGAATTTGACTTCCTGAACTGGGAGCGATTCAACCAGTGGAAGACCTCCGCAAAGTGAAGAACGTGCGTGCGGCACTTTGATACGCACCCGCCGGTGCCATCTCAGAAACTCCCTTCACATCGATTCTCTTTGACAACGGACGAGCCTCACGGTAGAAAGCTGCGTCATGAAAACACGCTCACTTCGTCGCTTCGCACTCTCTGTCTCAATCGCCGCAATATCTTGCTCTGGCTTTATCTCTGCGCAAACCGCGCAAAACAAGAACGCCACAAAGCAAGCGCAGCGTTCGTCGCAGAGTGACGCGCCCCCGAAGATCACCGCGCCCAAAGAATCCTTCGGCTTCAATGTCGGCGACGACTACCAAATGGTCTCGTACACGCAGGCGGAAGCATTCTGGAAGAAACTCGCCACGGAATCCGACCGCGTCAAATTGCAAAGCATCGGCAAAACCGCCGAGGGCCGCGACCAGTGGATGCTCATCATCACTTCGCCCGCGAATCTGAAGCAGCTCGACCATTACAAAGATATCTCCCAGAAACTCCAGCGCGCAGAAGGCATCACCGAAGAGCAGGCGCACGCACTTTCCCGCGAAGGCAAAGCCGTCATCTGGATTGACGGCGGCCTTCACGCTTCCGAAACTGTCGGCTTCCAGCAGCTCGTTGAGACAACTTACCAACTCGCGAGCCGCACCGATCCCGAAACGATGCGCTTCTTGAACGACGTCATCATCCTCTGCGTGCCCGCGAATCCCGATGGCTCCGAATTCGTCGCCAATTGGTACAACCGGATCTCCGAGCCCACGCAGCGCTCCATGGCCGCGCTCCCCAAGCTCTACAACAAATATATCGGCCACGACGACAACCGCGACTCCTACATGTCCAACATGCCGGAGACCACGAACATTAATCGCCAGCTTTTGATCGAGTGGATGCCGCAAATCATGTACAACCATCACCAGACCGGCCCCGCCGGCGCCGTCGTCTTCGTTCCGCCATTTCGAGATCCGTTCAATTACAACTTTGATCCGCTCGTTCCGCTCGGCGTCGAAGCCGTCGGCACCGCGATGCACACGCGTCTCGTCGCGCGAGGCATGGGCGGCTCCGCGATGCGCAGCGGCTCAAGTTATTCCACCTGGTGGGATGGCGGCCTGCGCACCACGGTTTATTTCCACAACATGATCGGCATCCTCACCGAAATCATCGGCGGCCCGAATCCGCAGCGCATCCCGCTCATCGCCGACAAGCAATTGCCGCAGGGCGATTGGCCGTTGCCCGTGGTTCCACAGGAATGGCACTACCGACAATCCGTTGACTACGATTGCGAACTCAATCGCGCGATCCTCGATTACGCGTCGCACAACCGCGAAACTCTGCTCTTCAACATCTGGCGCATGGGAATGAACTCCATCGAGCGCGGCAACAAAGACAATTGGACGATTACTCCCAAGCGCATCGAAGCTCTCCGTGCCGAAGCCGCGAAGGAAGCTGCAGCCGCGGCGGCGGAAACCGGCGGCGGGCGCGGAGGCCGCGGCGGTCGCGGTGGCGGGGAAGTAATCGGTGGCGGAGATGTCGCGCCCGGTGGAGGCGGCAGCAGCGCCGTTGCGGCTCCCGCGGAGCTATACAACACAATCTTGCACGATCCGAAGATGCGCGATCCGCGCGGCTACATCATTCCTTCCTCCCAACCGGATTTCGCAACGGCCACCAAGTTTATCAACTCGCTCATCAAGAACGGCATCGAGGTAATGAGAGCATCGTCGTCATTCCAGGCCGGCGGCTATACGTATCCAGCGGGATCGTTTGTGGTGAAGACCGCGCAGGCCGGTCGCCCGTTCGTGCTCGATATGTTCCAGCCGCAGGATCATCCGAATGATTTCCGCTATCCCGGTGGCCCGCCGATTCCTCCGTACGATATCGCTGGCTGGACGCTCGCCTATCAAATGGGTGTGCACTTTGATCGCATCCAAGATGGTTTCGATGGGCCCTTCACTAAGCTTCCGTATGGTCAGCTACAGCCGATGCCCGCGGCCACATTTGGTAACAATGAGAATGCGGTTGGATATCTTCTCGATCACCGCGTGAACAACTCCTTCATCGTCGTAAATCGGCTACTCAAAGCCGGCTGCGACGTCTACTGGCTCAAGTCGCCGCAGGGCGGCACGATTGGCGGCATTCTCCATCCAGAAGCGCCGGGCGCAATTTGGGTGCCATGGTCCGCGGCGGCAGAAAAGATTCTGGCGCAGGGCGCAGGGGAACTTGGCGTTCCAGCACTCGCCACGGGACAACAAGCACCGACCGGCGACGCGCTGAAGCTCAAGCCCATTCGCGTTGGCCTGTACGATCAGTACGGCGGAATCATGCCGTCGGGCTGGCTGCGCTGGCTGTTCGAGCAATACGAATTTCCGTTCGAGGTTGTTTATCCGCAGATGCTTGACGCGGGCGATTTGAAAAATAAATTTGATGTTTTGGTTTTCACTGACGGGGCCTACCGTGCCCCCGGTGCTGGGGGCCGCGGCGGAGGCGGTGGTGCGCCGGGTGGAGCAGGCGGCGCGGGCGGTGGCCGCGGCGGAGTGGGTGCTGCGCAAAACATTCCTGAGGGGTATCGCGTCCGTCAGGGGTCCATCACGCCCGCGACGACGATTCCTCAGTTACAGAAGTTCCTCGAAGCGGGCGGCTCGATCGTCACCGTCGGCAGTTCAACCGCGATGGCGCAACTTCTCGGCGTGCCCGTCGCGAACTATCTTACCGAGCGCGGCGCCGATGGAGTGGATCGTCCGCTGCCGCGCGAAAAGTTTTACATTCCCGGCTCGCTGATGCGCGCGACGATTGATAATACAAATCCGCTCGCGTACGGAATGCCGCCGACCGCCGACGTGGACTTCGACAACAGTCCCGTTTTCCGCATCGTGCCGAACGCGAATGTGAGGCCGACCCCCGTCGCGTGGTATTCGGGAACCGAGACGCTCGACAGCGGCTGGGCCTGGGGCCAGGCCTATCTCGATGGCGGCACCGCAATCCTTGAGGCCAGCATCGGCGCGGGCAAGGTGTTCGTCATCGGGCCGGAGGTGACGTTCCGCGGGCAGCCACACGGAACATTCAAGCTGCTGTTCAACGGACTGTATTACGGCAGCGCGCAGCTCACGACGCTCACCGCTCATTGAGTGCGCACTACGTGCCGGCGATTCTCGACTGGGGCGGGCCTCTGAACCGCCCCTACGCAATTTCAAACGGGCCTTCCAAATTAACTTCTTTTTTGCATGGTCAGGATTGGCCAGTCCGAACTTGAGCAGTGGGTATAGTCAGAGGTGTATTGCTTTCCTGCCTCCGGAATGCAAACGTCAGTCCCAGGTTCAGGGCGAAAATGGTCACCGCAGCCAATTCAATAACCGCGGAAACCGGCAATACTCGCCACGCCCACGCCGCGTAATCCTGGTACGCGAGAAATTCACTCGAAACCCGAAGCAGGCAGCCAACATTCAACATAATTAGTCCGGCCAACATCAGCCGAGTGCTGTACAACACTGTCATCCCGGCAAACGACGGCAGCACCCTCTGGCCAACGCAAAAAACCGTGACCGCGATGAATCCGACTGTCAGTGCGTGCCTCGATGCACCCCATACTCCGCCGGAATGATCGAAGTATGCCGCATAAACACCCAGTCCTGCCGCGGCAACGAGCCATGCGTATGCGAGTCTGACAAAAAGCGGAAAACTCGCGTGCACGCCTTTCGTTTTCGGCTCTCGCTGCGGGAACTCCAGTATTCGCAGCGCGTGGATCGCCAACGCGGCGGCGCACAGAAAAATTACCATCGCAGGTTTTGTCCAGCCCGTGAATGTCAGGCCCGCACCAGCAAGGCTCGCTACCGCCGCCGTCAACAACAGTCGCGCGCGTGGCTTTGGAATTCCGAGAAATATGGGCATCCACTTCGCGCTGAACCCCCACACAAATGGCACGAGCATTCCCCAGGTGATCAGTGCAAGGTACCTTTGATCGAACACGTGCGCGAATGCAGGTGACGTGCCGGCCCATGCCTGTCGGATCGCCCCTTCCAGATTCACAGCGAGAGCGAGCAGAAAACCCGTGCTACCCACAATGACCACCCAGATCCATCCATCAAGCCGTTGCGTTTCCGCTCCTTGCATTCTGTGGCCGGAAACCATCCGGAGAAACAGGACGAAGGCCCCGAGTTGCATCACTGCGGAGAGAGGCAGCAACACCCTCCAATCCGTCAGATAAACATTCGTCCACCAGCGCAATCCAATCGCTGCCGTCCAGATTGCCCAGCACGTCCAAGCCAGCGTGAGCGACGTCGGTTCGGTGCGTCGTACTTTGGGAATCGAATACATCCCGATTCCAAGTATGAAGCTGCCGACCCAGCCAAAAACTTGCGCCACTCCGTGCGCCTGAATCCATGTATCCGAAATGGTCGCCACTGCTCGTTGATTCGTGATCTTGAGGAGATTCCACACACCGAGGAATGTTCCGGGCAGAAGCATGTACAAGAGTCCGGAGCAAACAAAAGCCAGCAGCACCCGGGACGCGCTTGCTTCTCTCGATCTCACTTGATCCAAATATTCTTTGATTTGTGGCTCCTGTCGACCTGCGGGAGGCGATTTGATTGCCATAACTTTCGTGACGGATTCCTCTTCGTGTCTTTCAGAGGGCTTCACTTTCCATGCGTATCGCGCGCGGAAAGAGGATGTTGTTTTCCAGATGAATGTGCGCGTGTAGGTCGGTTTCCAGCGCTTCCAATTCCTGATAGAGCGAGCGATAACTCGCGCAGCCATCCGCTGGCACTGAATATCCATTGCTGAGTGTGCGGAGGGTCTGCAATTCATTGCCTGCCGAATCGTGCTCGAGCATCATCATCCGGATCGGATTCTCCACCGTCCCAAACATCGGAGCCTGCACTGGTTTCTTGGATTGAAGGGCCTGATCCATTTCCACGATGTACGGAAAGAGGATTTGCTCCTCCTTCATCATGTGCATGGAGAGCTCCTGAGAAATGTTCTGCAACGTGCGCGCGACCTCAGACAATTCCGGGTGGTTGGCGGAGTGCGCCGCATGCACCTTTGTCATCAGCGCCCCGAGAATCGCCAACTGGTCTCTTGTAAACGCGTGATGCTTCTCGATGATGTACGTCACTATCTCCGCGAGCGGAGCAGTATTCCAATCTCGTTCGGCCGCGTTCGAGGGGGTGTGGGCGGCGGTTTCCAACTGGGCGGCTGCATCCTCCACAGAATAGTGGACGGCGGCACAGGCGTCGGCCAGTGACTGCTTTCCTCCACAGCAGTAATCAATGCCCAGCTTGGTGAATACCCGGGTCGCTCCGGGGATTTCCGCTGCCAGTTCGCCTACGGACTTCGTTGTCTGGATCATGTTCGTGTTCCTCCAATTGAGGTCAGCCCGGAGCGTGGAAAGTAAACTGGTTTGTGTTCCAGCTTCCATTGGCGCTAGCGGTTCGCGAGCCATCGATTCTCGATCAAATCCTCACTTCGCTGAAGGATTTGTCGAGGAGCTTGATGGCTTCGTCCACGTCACTCTTAGCAATGTTCAGCATCGGCGCGACGCGCATCACGTTGCCGTAAAGCCCGCCCTTGCCGATGAGCAGTCCGTTGGCGCGCGTGCGCTCCATCAATTGTGACGCGGCTTCGGGCGCGGGTTCTTTTGTCACGCGGTCTTTCACAAGTTCGATGCCCTGCATCAAGCCCATGCCGCGGACATCCCCAATGACCGTGTATTTTTCCTTCAGGCCGTCCAGCTTCTCGCGCAAGTATTTTCCGACGGTGTGTGCGTTCTCCAGAAGATTTTCTTCCTCGATGAATTGAATCGTGGCGCGCGCGGCCACGGACGTGACCGGGTTGCCGCCGAAAGTTGAAATCGTCATTCCCTGAAACGCGTTCGCGAGTTCGGCGGTGGTGATGGTCGCGCCGATGGGCACGCCATTCCCCATGCCCTTTGCGCACGTAATGATGTCCGGCGTGACTTCCCACTGCTCGATGCCGAACCATTTCTTTCCGGTGCGCCCGAATCCGGTCTGCACTTCGTCGGCGATAAAAAGCCCGCCGTACTTTTTCACAATCTTGAATACCATCTTGAAATATTCCGGCGGGGGAGTGATGAAGCCGCCGACGCCCTGACTCGGCTCGGCGATGAACGCGGCGATCTGTCCGCTGGTGCCGGTCTGGATGAGATTTTCCACGTCATTCGCGCAGGCCACATTGCAATCGGGATATTTCATTCCGAGCGGGCAGCGGTAGCAGTAAGGATTAATCGCGTGCGAAAAACCAACGCTGACGACTCCGGCTTTGCGCCAGGGGGCCTGGCCCGTTAAGCTGCGCGCGAGAGTCGAGCCGCCCGAATAGGCATGGCGCAGCGCGACAACGTCAAAGCTGCCGGTGGACATGCGCGCGAGAAGAATCGCCATCTCATTCGCTTCGGTGCCGGAATTCGTGAAGTAGCTTTTCTGCAAGTGGCCGGGAGTAATCTGCGCCAGTTTTTCGGCGAGCGCGACGATCTGTTCATTGGGATAGAGAGTGGAAGTGTGCTGCAACTTGTCAACTTGTTCGTGGATCGCGCCCGTGACTTTCGGATTCGTGTGGCCGACGGAGATGGTCAGGATGCCGCCGAAGAAATCGAGATACTTGCGGCCGTCGAGATCCCAGACGTATTGCATCGAGCCGCGGTCGGCGACGAGCGGCTGCTGGTAGTAATTCGCCACCGCCGGCCAGATGTATTCCTTGTGCTTGCGGATTACGTCCGCGCTGGATTTCTGCTCCGGCTTCGCGGGGTCTTTGGTGATTTCGGGTCTCGGAGTCGTGGTCATGGAATGTCCTCGTGCCTACGGCAAAAGAGTTTAGCGCGTGAAGTACCCGAAGCAAAGAGGCAGTGAAGCAAAGAAGCGGGGAAGTAATTACCCAGTGAAGGAGTGGGGAAGGGGGGAGGGGGGCACCCCCCATCTTTTTGTAAGAGTGTCGCAGCAATGGACTTACGGGAAAAAAGTGCGGTAAGAGTAGTGCAACAAAGGACTTACGGGTGTTTTCGGAATCTTTCGCGTAAGTGCATGAATTGATTGGGCTTGGTGACGACTGGATGCTGGAAAGGGCGGGGAAGGGTGAGGTGAGTCGTGGGTATTCGAATAGGTAAATACAGTTCACAGGTATGTATATCACACGATAAACAGGAAAGCAAGGGAAATCAGACGTGGGAAGGGAAGTCAACAACCGCACCCTTGCAATTCAAAGGGTGCGGCACCCGGCCAAGGAGCATTAGACCAAGCTGCTCAAACCAATTCCCATCTCTATCAGAGATGCCCGGCTACTTTTTCACTCCACCCTGCAATAGCAGTACAGAAATTGCTGCGTGGTGTTGAATGGAGTGTGATGGAGTTCTTTGGAGCTTTCGACCAGATGGAAGCGCTTCCCAAATTGGCCGTGTAGCGATTCGGCGTCATAGCGGACGACGTCAAGGCCGCTGCATTTTGCCGGCCCCTCCAGTCCAAAGGCGCTGACGATTACGTGTCCCCCCGGTTTGACAGCATGGGCGACGTTGCGAACATAAGCAGCGCGTTGCTCGTTGCTGGTAAGAAAATGAAAAACGGCGCGATCGTGCCAGACGTCATAAGCGCCCGGATCCAACTGGACTGTGGTGATATCGGCGGCGAGCCAATGGACGTGTTCCGCGGCCGGCCCGAGCCGCTTGCGGGCTACATCGAGAGCGGTCTGCGAAATATCAAGGACGGTGATATTTCGGTATCCGCGCGCGATCAGGTCGTCAACAAGGGTAGATTCACCGCCGCCAACATCAATTATGGAGGCCGAGAGTTCCCCAGCGGCTTTCTCTATCAGGGCAAGCGATGTTTCGAGATGCGCACGGTACCAACTGACTTCCTCGGGCGCCTTTGTGGTGTAGATCGTCTCCCAATGCGTTTTTGGATCCATGGGAATTCCCTCAAGGATCGGAGATTCGAGATACCTTGCGAATTCATTATAAGCCACTTGAGAGACGACGAGGTTTTGATAAGGAATCCGGGGCGGCAGGCGGGCCGAATATGGGCGCCCTGAAGTGTTTGAGTGCTGAGCCCTCGCCCCGCCGTCTTGGAGGAAGTCCAAATCGCAAATTACAAGCTGATGCGTTATAGTCTGGATTGGGTTAAAGTGGTTTCATGAATAGAAAAACGGCTGGGATATTGTTCCTAGGCACTTGCGTAATTCTCGCCGTTCTCCTGCTTACGCAGGTTTTGACGCCCATTGTGGGTGCAATTATTTTTGCGGTTGCTTTAGTCGCTTTCGGAGTGCTATCCAAAGGTTTCCGGAAAATATGACGCGAAACCGGCGATTGGGCACCCAAAAAAACATCCTGGCGCGTCATCTCGAGGCCACCCGTCCATGAAGAAACGCCGCAAATCCAAGAAGCGCCCCGACCGCAAGCGCAAGGCTTCACCGGAAGTGAAGCAACTTACCACCAGCCTGACTGAATGGGCTCATGAGTTGGTGTCAGCTTCGAAAGCCATCAAGCGGGCGGGTGGCCCGGTGATGACGCGCTAAGAATGTTTTGGGTGCCCCACGACGCCGGTTTCGCGTCTGGGGTTTTTGACTTTCACTGTACTCATAATTGAACGCAGAAAATTCCCACACGTGATGAATTGCTCATCGGGCTTTGCTGCTCGCGCCCCGATTGAATTCATCGGGGCAGGCTTTAGAAGGCGGGACGTCAACGATCCTTGCTGCTCGCCCTGTGAGGGGGCTCGCAGCTGCGGGGGCTGCAGGGGGTGCGGCACGCGGCGTTTGACACGATGAGGCACGAGGGCTAGGCTTTCGAGCAAAGGGGAATCTCAAGACGGAAATTCCGGTTAAGTTAATCACCATGCCAAGCGGAGGAATCCCAAAAACAGGCGAAGTGGCGCCGGAGTTCGATCTGCCGGATTCGACGGGAGCGCCGAGGCGGCTGTCGGAGCTGAGTGCAAGCGGTCCGGTGGTACTCGTCTTCTACCGCGGCCACTGGTGACCCTTCTGTCTCCGCCAGTTGGCGGATTACCGGAAGCACTACGAAAA
>JBGPHM010000002.1:0-130815 GCA_041484365.1 Terriglobia bacterium
ACCGAGAAGTGATTCACCGTGAGACTTCCAGAGTTTCGGTCCTCAACCTCTCTGGCTACGACGCGGTGGGGGAAACACTGCAAGGCAAAACTGCGCCTTGACAACGCCTTCGCTCTTATCGAGGGGCACCCACACCCAAACGTCCGAACCCGCACATCCGCATTCTAACGCTCCGGTGAGTTGCAACAGTGGTATTCTTAGATCGTGAGGCTGAGTTAAGAAAAGAGAAGGGCGGCCTATGGGCCACCCGTCCGAGGGGGAATTACATCAGCAACGTCATGAGTATAGCGGCTAATTGCTTCTAGGATCGAGCGCGTTCACAGGAGAGACAAAAGTGAAGCTCCTATTCTCTTCTCATACTTGGCCACGTGGTGCTCTGTTGGTATGGCTGTTCGTTATGTTGCAGCTCATTCCCGGGTGGCAATTCGAAATCCCGGCACGGAAATTGCAGTCCTGGAACGGCCAACGAAATGGAATAGCCTCGAACTCTTTGGAACAACACGAAGCGCCTTCTCAAGATGAAATGTCCCTTATCGCGCCAGCCAAGCGTGTCGGCCCATTTTCCCTGGGTGAAACGAAAGACAAATTGATGTCGGCACTACGACTTAAAGGAGGACATCTTGAGCAATACGAATATGACCGGACACCTACGTGCGACCAGCGAGCGGAAGTGCATTGGCTCGATCAGAATGCCTTTTCGGGTGTCTTTATATATCTGCGAGATGATATGGTTATTCAAATAGAATCTGGCACCCCCAATTTTCATACATCGGACGGCATCACTGTGGATAGCGACCCTAACGAAATCCGTTCACATCATAAGGGCCTTCGATACTTCCTTCTCGAGCACAGCGATTCAGACCTTGTGGGTGGTCGCGACCTTATATACTGGGTTGATGCGGGGCAGGGAATCGCTTTTGAGACATACTATAATCGTAAAAAGAGGCGTAGGAAGATATCGCTTATCTCTGTTTTTCGGCCGAACACCGAATTCAGACCAAGCACCTGTGTAGAACCTCCGCAAAAATGGGTCGAGTTGACCGGCGCACCCTCGACGACGAAGTAAGTTCGTCGGGCCTTCAAGCAGCACCTGCCCTGCCCCCTAGGTTGATTAGATGACAATGCCGGCTCCTCCTTCCGAGTAAACTTTGTTGCGCGCAAAAACTAAGGCTCGGAGGAAACGTGCGGCCTGTCTCTCGCCATAATTCAAAACGGCTCAGATCTTGCATGCCCCTTTCCCTTTTTGTCGATCTTGAACAGATAAAAATGTTGGATGTCTTCTGGAGTCGTCCCATTGATTGCAAATCCGAGCAATTACTCCCTGCATGCAAGTCTAGGAGTGCAACGCTTTCTATGCTGCCCGGTCGTAGCGGTGATGCAAACCGCCGAGTCTTGATTGCGCAATCACCCGACCGCGACGCGCCGAGCGGGGCGGGTGGCGCAACCCTAAGATTGCTGTCAACGGGCGGCCACGCTCTTGCTCGTGGGTGGCGCCTGCCTGCCGGTAGGCAGGGTCAGGCAGGCGAAAGGGTGCGGCAGTTGACTTAGCTCCATGACACTCCGCGGATCTGCCCAATCGTCATGCCCACCCCCAGATTTCCCTTGACTTTGATTATAACTCTGTGGTAATCTGCAACGCAGATTGTGACGACCGTTTCGAATTGGTTGAGTTTGCGCCTTTTGCATCCCGATGATTTGAATCGGGACCAAAACGTGAAATGTCGCCCCTGCCGAAAGCGTAAATCGCCTGATTTGATGTCTCTCGTAAGCGCGTTTTTTGCGTCCCGAGGCCCTTTTGGGGCCGAAGGATCTCACTTCCAAGCCTCGCTTGGAAGTGATAGAGAGTATTGGACTTTAAGTCCTTTGGAATCAGCACTTACAGACCATCGAAAGCCGGTTATCGTAAGTCGTTGAAAACACTAATGGGTGTTAACCAGTGAGTACACGACCTAAGCCCTTTGTTTGCAACACTTACAGAAATTGTGTCTGTAAGTCCTTTATCTCCAACACTTACAAAAAAGTGGGGATTTATATACTTGACTCCCTCCCCGAAAAAGAGCATACTTTGGTCAGTGAGGAAGCCGAAATGAGCAAAAGCACCATAAGCACTTTCCAGCTTTTCAAGATGTTCCCCGACGTGGAGACAGCGCGGAAGTACCTCGAATCGCGGCTCTGGCCCGACGGCGTGAAGTGCCCGACGTGCCACAAAGGGGAGCGAATCGGTGTGCGGAAAGACGGCTTCTACCGATGCAACGCTTGCAAGCTGGACTTCACTGTCCGCACGGGAACGATTTTCGAGCGGTCACACGTTCCGCTTCACAAGTGGATTTATGCGATGTATCTGCTAGTCACTTCGCGCAAGGGCATTTCTTCGATGCAACTAGCGAAAGAGATTGGCATCACGCAAAAGTCGGCTTGGTTCGTTCTGGGGCGTTTGCGTGAGGCTTGCGGGAATGACCTTACGATGCTGCGGGGCATCGTGGAAGTGGACGAAACCTATCTCGGCGGAAAAGAGACTAACAAACACGCCAACAAGCAATTGCACATGGGGCGCGGCATGGTTGGCAAGACCGCAATTGTCGGGATGCGGGAACGTGGTGGACGGGCGCGAGCGATGAAAGTCGCATCAACAAACGTCGAAACCCTACAGACTTTGGTTCGCCAAAACGTCGAAGCAGGTTCCACGCTGAACACAGACGAACATCGCGGCTATGAAGGGTTGAGCCGAAATTACTTTCACCGGACGATTAAGCACAATGCCAAGCAGTTCGTGCGGGATGGCGGGAATGTTACAACGAACGGTCTGGAAAGCGTGTGGGCGGTAATGAAGCGCGGATTGCACGGCGTTTATCACCACGCCAGCCCGAAACATATCTCTCGCTACGTTAACGAATTCACATTTCGGTTGAATGAAGGCAACGTGGAACGGCACACCCTGGACAGGCTGGATAGTTTCATCGCTGCCATCACTGGCCGACACATCACCTACAAGGCTCTCACGGCATGAAAGACTTGGAGATCGTGGACAGGGTTGCCGACGTAGTGCTCGCTTATCGGTATCGGCGCAAACGCAAGAAGGGAAAGCGGACGCGCAGGCGCAAAACACCTAAAAAGTGAATCATTGAGACCTACTGAAGTTTCTCAGGGACGCGCAGCCGGGAAACATGCTCGGCCATTCGTTTCTTTAGCTGCAATGCCATTGACTCTGCCACCCTTGCGGAACTCTGCGCGAGAATTCTCTCGTTGGCTTCGGTGTATTCGGATATTGAGAGCAAACCCTTCACGCGCAAAACTTCGACGATTGCTCGCGTCTCTAAGACTTGAGCAGACAAAACTTCAGAAACAGCTAAGGCGAATGCGGTGAAAAATAGGTCTTCATTCATGAGGGATATTCCTTTAGGAGGAGTGAATGGAAAACGTCAACCTAAGACTTGATAGCTCTGCCTTTGACCAATTGCTCGCAAAGCTACCGGAGTCCCATGTCGCGTCGGAGCTTGTCCGCCGCCGCATCAACCTTTTCTTGGAGAGTCCGGACAAATTCCTTTGCATGAAAAGTGACCTTGCCGCATCCGGGGCAGGGGAACTGGTCATTCGACTTGAGCCAACCGAAAGTTTTAGAGAACTCATGGCCGCACTTCTCGCAGACGATGGGAACGTCGGCGTTGTCGTTTAATTCAACCATTGTTGATTCACCTCTAACCATGAACATCGTAACAAAGTGGGGTTAGGGACTCAAGTATATAATTCCCAAAAAGTGGGGGAGGGGGTATCGCCCACCTGGCCCCGGGCCGGACCAGTACCCCCACCCCGGTACCATTTCACATTTTGGGGCGTACCATTGCGCCTTGGAACCGGCAGGCGGACAATAGGAAAGGGAATAGATGAGGGAACCTTTTCCCCGAAGCAGGTGTCTAAGTATTTAGAAGCGCGACATGCCCGCCAAGGCGAGCAATCCGGCGGGCGGCTGGCGCGAAGACATCGGCCTGAAGTCCCCTTCGATCGAGGGGCAGAAAGGCGGCGAGCGTGGCGGACCTAGCGCGCGTGCTCCCGTGGGGCCGGGACGAAGCTGATCTTGTCGCGGAGCTGCAAAGCGGCTCTGACGCGGCATTCGACTGGCTGGTCACCCACTACAACGGCCCTGTGTACAGCCTCCTTTACGGGATGCTGGGCTGTTCGGCCGACGCCGCTGATTGCGCTCAGGAGGTTTTTCTCAAGGCCTTTCGCGGTATTCGTGGATTCCACCGGGGGAGTTCGCTAAAGACCTGGCTCTACCGCATCGCCATCCGTGAGGCGCTGAACCACAAGCGCTGGCACTGGCGCCACTCGCGGCAGCAGGTGTCCCTCGAAGCCGAGCGCGAAGATAATTCGAGTTTCATCGAACCGCGCGATCAGGGCGAATCACCTTTTGACTGGCTGGCGTCGCGTGAACTGAGGCAAGTTGTGCAGACCGCTCTACAACAAGTGCCGGACGTTTATCGCGCCGCCGTAATCCTGCGCGACCTCGACGGCCTCTCTTACGAGGAAGTAGGCGAAGTGCTGGATGTTTCCGTCGGCACGGTGAAATCGCGGATGATCCGCGGACGGCGTTTGTTGCGCGAAATCCTCGAACCAATTCTTCATGGTCAAGATGAGCGGAAGGCGAAGCAGCCCGCGGATACAAACAGATCCTCCGCGCAGGGTGAGAGCGAACATTCTTCCGATACTCGCAGGTTTTCAAGTTGGACGCCGCAGGTCCGCGGAATTGCGGGCTTTTCGGCGGGAGGTGGCAAATGAAGTGTGCAAAGGTTCGTAATTTTTTGCCGGGCTATCTCGATGGCGGGCTGCCCGAAAACCGCGGCCGTTTTTCGCGCGCCGCCATTCATGAGCATCTATCGCTCTGCCCATCGTGCCGCGAAGAACTTTCCGCCTATCAACGGTTGCAGCAATTGCTCGGCCGGACGCAACCTGCCGCGCCTCCGCAGAACCTTAGCCTCGAAATCCGCATGGCGCTTGCGCGCGCACGGGAGGCATCGGATCCGCGTCACTGGCTGCGGCGTTTGCGTGATCGCGCCGAACTTTTGCGCGCCAATTTCCTCGGGCCGCTTACGATTCCTTCAATCGGCGGGCTTGTTGCCGCGCTGCTGATTTTCGGCGTGGTCGCGCCGGTTTACGCGCGCGTCGCTCACTCGAATAGCATGGACGGCGTTTCCGACACGCTTCCGATCGCGCTCTTCGAGCCCCCGCGTGTCGAATCGCTTTCCGCTTTTCCGGTGGATGGGCTGGATGATTCAGGCCCCGGTGTCGTGATGGTGGAGGCCACGGTCGGCGTTGCGGGCGATGTCATAAATTACCGCATCGTCGCCGGGCCGGATGACGCCGCAATGCGCCGGAACCTCAATAAGATTTTGATTTTCTCCCACTTCCGCCCGGCAACGAGCTTCGGCCGGCCCATCAGCGGCGGGCATGTCATCATCAGTTTCGGCGCCGTAACCGTAAACTCCAAGAGCTGACCTTAACCTGCGCTTGTCTCCGAGTCGCTCCGCAGTTAAACTTCCGCGCGGATCCGGACCGGAGAGGCATCTTCTTTCCTAAGTTAGAAGTCTTGCGGAATTCCTCCCGTCTCCACTAATCCAATTGCGTCCGTGATTCCATAGGAGAAGACATGAAGCGTGCAAACCACTTCATCGTTGCTGGCCGCATTCTTTCGGTTCTGGTCTTATTCTCATTCGCACTCTGCATTCCTGCGGCACACGCACAGGGAACGCTGAGCGATTATCAGCGGTCTCAGGGCCTTCGGGAGAAACTCCAGGGCTTGGCCATCAATGTCCCCGGCCAGACAAATTGGGTCAGTGGGACGAACCGTTTCTGGTACAGGAAATCTGTGCGCGGCGGGTTCGAATACGTTTTGGTGGACGCGGACGCACTTACGAAGCAGCCGGCATTTGATCATGAGAAGCTCGCGGCGGCTCTTTCCTCCGCCTCCGGCGCAAAGTACACGGCCATCACTCTGCCGTTTGCCGAAGCTCCGGCTGGACGCGGCGGCGGGCGCGGCGCTCAGGGTGCTGGTGCCAGCGCCTTCACCTTCACCGATCAGGGCCACGCCATCGAATTCACTCTGGCCGGCTTCAATTGGAAGTGCGACCTCAGCGCGTATGAATGCACGAAGGGCGCCGCTGTTCCGCAGGTTGCGTTTGGCGGTCGCGGCGGTCGCGGGCCGGTTGACGAATCGTTCGCTGATTCGGTCGCGCCTGAGGACGACCTCCTCGCCAGTCCCTCCATGTTGGACGCCGATCCACGCGACGGAATCGAGAATCTAGCGCCACAATCCTCGCCCCAGCAGGGTCAGGGCGGCCGTGGTGGCGTCGGCCCGAATGGCCAGCCGATTGAAACCGCCAGAACTTCTCCCGATGGAAATTGGGACGCGCTCATTGAAAACTATAACGTCTTTCTTCGCCGCAAAGGCCAGACCGAAGCGACTCCCTTGAGCCTCGACGGGTCGGAAGGGAATTACTACACCTTGCGCTCGATTGTCTGGTCACCGGACTCGAAGCATCTGGTCGCCTACCGCACACGTCCCGGCTATCAGCGCGAGGTTCACTATGTCGAATCCTCGCCGGCCGACCAAGTCCAACCCAAACATTTCACGGTCGTGTATGCCAAGCCGGGCGACACGCTCGACGTCGCGCGGCCCACGCTCTTTGAAGTGGATACGAAGAAAGAGATCCAGATCGACGACGCGCTTTTTCCAAACGCCTTCGACATCACTCTACCCGTGTGGTGGAAAGACAGCCGCGCCTTCACGTTCGAGTACAACCAGCGCGGCCACCAGCTCTATCGAGTAATTGAAGTGGACGCGCAGACCGGCAAAGCCCGCGCCGTGATCACCGAAGAAAGCAAAACATTCATTGACTACCGCCCTCTCGCCGAAAATCGCACCGACACCGGAAAGAAATTCCGCCAGAATCTTGGCGACGGTAGCGAGATCATCTGGGCTTCCGAGCGCGACGGCTGGGAACACCTCTATCTTTTCGACGGCGCGACCGGCAAGTTGAAAAATCAAATCACGAAAGGGAATTGGATCGTCCGCTACGTGGATTTCGTCGACGAAGCGAAGCGCCAGATCTGGTTCCGCGCGAGCGGCATGGTCCCGGGCCAGGATCCATATTTCACGCACTACTACCGCATCAATTTTGACGGTACCGGCCTCACGGCATTCACCGACGCCGATGGTGACTACACCGTCCGTTTCTCCGAGGATCGCAAGTACTACGTGGATGTGTGGTCGCGCGTGGATCAAGCCCCCGTTTCTCAACTCCGCCGCACGGATGACCACAAAGTCCTGATGGAGCTGGAACATGCCGACATTTCCGCGCTCGTTGCCGCCGGATGGAAGCCGCCCGAGGTTTTTGTCGCCAAAGCACGCGACGGCGCCACCGACATCTGGGGCGTCATCTATCGTCCTTCGAATTTTGATCCCTCGAAAAAATATCCGGTCATTGAAACCATTTACGCCGGGCCGCAAGGCTCCTTCGTTCCCAAAACTTTTTCCGGCGCAGCGCAGCCTCTCGCGGAGCTTGGTTTCATCGTCGTCCAAATGGACGGAATGGGCACGAATAATCGGTCGAGAGCATTTCACGACGTCGCCTTTCAGAATCTTGGGGACGCAGGTTTCCCCGACCGCATCCTTTGGCACAAAGCCGTCGCCGCGAAATATCCCTGGTATGACATCACGCGCGTCGGCATTTACGGCACATCCGCCGGCGGGCAGAGCTCGCTGGGCGGCTTGCTGTTCCATCCGGAATTCTACAAAGCCGCCGTTTCAAATAGCGGCTGCCATGACAATCGCATGGACAAGATCTGGTGGAATGAGCAGTGGATGGGCTGGCCGATTGGACCTCAATACTCAGCTTCGTCCAACGTGGATAACGCCGAGCGCCTGCAAGGCAAGCTGATGCTCGTCCTCGGGGAACTTGATAACAACGTGGACCCGTCTTCAACGCTGCAAGTTGTGAACCAGATGATCAAGCACGACAAGAAGTTCGATCTGCTCTTTGTCCCCGGCGGCGGCCACGGCGCCGGCGGCGCGTACGGCCAGCATTTGCTGCAGGACTTCTTCGTCCATAACTTGCTGGGCGTCGAACCGCCGGAATGGAAGCTGCTTGAGCAGCCTGCTCCAAGAGCAGGCGCGTCGTCATCACCTTCGGCGCAGTGAAGGTAAACGCAAACGCCAGGAGCTGACGGATTGTTTTCCCGTGGGTTTTGCTCACCGGGGCGGTTTGAATTTGCCCGTCATTGATGTATGTCTTCCCGAACATTCCTCCCCCGGATATCTTGCTCGACAATTCAGCCTAATGTAGTTTGAAAGTGTTCTGAGAAAACCGATTCATCCCCGTCCATGACGAACAGCGTTCCGTCGTCCCACCCGGATAAGAAGTCATGGAGCGCTGATGCTCTCCTCCTGCTCCCGGTCCTCGCTATCGCGGCCGGATTGCGCCTTTACATGCTGGGCGCGCGCAGCCTTTGGATCGACGAAGGGGTGAGCGTTGGAATCGCGCGCCTGCCGTGGAACGCGTTCCACACAGTCGTTTCGCGACGCGAAGGTAACATGGCGCTTTACTACCTGATGCTTCGCGCGTGGGTTCGGTTTGGCGGCAGTGAAGTCTGGATACGCGGACTGAGTGTGCTCGCGGGCGTAGCCGCCGTCGGGGGAGTTTATTTTCTCGGGCGGCGAATGTTTGGGGGAAATGTCGCGTTTGTCGCGGCAGGAATCCTGGCCTTGAACGCTTACCACATTCGGTATTCGCAGGAAGCCCGAAGCTACGCCCTTCTCAGTTTCGCGGTGACCGTCACCACTTTCCTGTTGCTGCGTTGTGCCGAAAAGCCGTCATGGCGCAACTGGATGCTCTTCGCGTTTGTAAGCGGAGTCACTCTGTACCTTCATTTCTTCGCGATAATCGTCACCGCAGCGCACGGATTGGCCATCCTGTTGTGGCGCAGACGCGCGCTAAGGATTGGTCCGCTCGCGATCGGGGCCGCGGTCTACGCTCTTATGCTCATTCCCGTCGTGGCGAATGTGCTGAACAATTTTCAAAGAGACCAGCTCGGCTGGGTCCCTCCGTTGTCCGTGACCTATCTGCACGCGTTTGCACTGGTGTTCACCGGATTGGGCGGTTGGGCTCTCTCCGTTTTGACGCTCGTATTTTTGGTGGCGGCCATTGCCGCAACGGGCCGCAACTGGATTAGGGCGGAACCCGACGACAAGACTTTCAGCCTCGGCGTGATCATGTTGTGGCTGTTTTTCCCGATGGCGATCATCATCACGCTTTCGATATGGAAGCACCTATTCGTTCCCCGCTACTTAGTCATGAGTCTTCCTGCGCTCAGTCTTGCCGTGGCATGTGGCGTCGTACTACTGCGTCCGAAATGGCAGCCGCTCGCATTAATTGTTGTCGCTGTCTTGCTGGTGCGCGGGGATAGGGTCTACTACGCCGGCATGTTTAAGATCGGCGAGGACTGGCGGTCCGCGGCGCAATTCGTTTTGAAGAACGCGCAATCCGGCGATGCCATAGCCTTCAGCAACGGCATCGCACATCCAGCATTTGACTACTATATGCAGCGGGCCGCTGGGGACTCGAAACCCCGCGTTATCTTTCCAGTTCACAGCGATGATTTTCCCTTTCTCGATTTTGAAGGGATGCCGGATTCGCGGATGTTCCCGCACATCACCGAGGGCGTTCCGCGCCTTTGGGCGGTGGATTGGATTCCCGGCACGAGCGTTCGCCCGCTCATTGAAAAATACTTCGCATGTACGCAAACAAGCGACTTCTCACATGTCAACGTGTCGCTTTGCATTTCCCGCAGCATTGTTTCCTCAGCTCGCCATTAATCTGGTACCGCCACACATGATATAAACTGGTCTCCCATAACGACACAAACTGTCACTACCCCGGCCTCTTGAGCCGCGCTTTCATGGAATCGCGCGCAGATTCAAGACTAAAACCGGGCGGGTGGCCAACGTTTTACTAGGAAGACGATTTAGCGTTTGACGTGGGTGCCTCTCGATAAGAGCGAAGGCGTTGTCAAGGCGCAGTTTTGCCTTGCAGTGCCTGCCTGCCGGTAGGCAGGTTTTCCCGCTCCGCGTGTTTGCCAGAGAGGTTGAGGACCAAAACTCTGGAAGTCTCACGGTGAATCACTTCTCGGTGAAATCGTTCCGCCAACCATCGATTCGACCATCCTCAGCCCGCCCCTGCACATCCTGCCCGCCATAGCCCCTGTTAAGTGGAAGGGCAAGTACCGTTGCGCCCATCGGCCGCGTCTCCTACCATTTTGGTACATCTGTCGGAAGATGGACCTTAGTGATGCGTGCAACTGAACACACGGATATGCCAACCGAGCCGAACGAGAGCCCTCGTTCGTCTACCGCCATTGCAATTGACAGGGACGAGCTCTGGAAAGGGTTTCGACGCAGCGAGCGTGTCCGGCTCGAGATGTCCGTTGACGTTTACATCGGCGGGGAAAACGAAGAGCAGATTTTCGAGCGTGCTAAGACTCTGAATGTAAGCGCTCACGGCGGCCTCGTCGTTCTGATCACACCGGTCAAGCTTGGCCAAAAAGTGCGTCTGGTAAATCCGCAAGCTGACAAAGAGATTGCCTGCCAGGTTAACCGCATCATTATGCGCCACCCGGGCGGCGGGACCCAAGTGGGCCTCGAATTCGTGGTCATGGCGCCGGATTTCTGGGATATCCCTTCTCCCCCTGCGGACTGGGATCCCAATTGGATTCCTCCTCTCGAGCGCAAGCCCCTGCCACCTCCAGTTTGGGAAGCGGAAGAGCCTGAGCCTGAACCTGAGCTGCAGCTGAGAGAATTAGTTGAAGATTCAATACGGGAGCAGAGCAAGCCCGTCGAGTTCGATTTGATTCCGCCCAAACCAACGGGCTGGCATGTTTCCAAATTGTTGTTACTGTTCCTCGCCTCGGCGGCCGTGTTCACGATTTGGACGGTCACAGCGCGGAGATCGAGCATCGCTGGTTTAGCAGCCATCCAGAAGTTTTCGACTTCCTTTATTTCGCCTGAGGACGCCCGCATCATCCCTGGGATCGAACAGTCCAGGCTTGCTTTGGCAGAAGATTTCAACCCGGACGCTGTTTCCTGGCTTCGCAGCCTTGACCGCCAGGTTGGCGGAATAATCAAGGGGGTTTATTTCGGCTCCTTCGAATCCAATGCGTATGTCTTGGTGGGGAAAGCAAATGAGCGGCGCGTAGTGATAGTGGCCGGCGGAGAAGTTCGTTACAACGCCGAATATCCGGCCATCGCGATTGCTGCGCGCGTACCGAAGGAGTTGATTCAAAAAATCAATTGGGCTGACCCTACTCCGCCAGAGTCTGACGGTGACGGCCTTCTTATTGTGCGCGCCGCAGATGCTCCCGCTTCCGGAGTGGTCCTCTTCCTTCGAGGAAAGCACGTCATCTCCGCAAATCCATCCGACTACCGACAAGTTTATCCGGGCAAGAATCCTCAGATCGAATAAGCCCACCCGATTCCGATTCGGTCAGATACCACTTCCACCACACAGGCTCTGGCAGGTTTCCCGATACGTTCGAAAATGTCACAAAACTTCACGTAATCACGGTTGAATGCCAGAAAACACCCCTCACGATAGTGCTAAACCCAATCATTTCAGCAGGTTAGGAGATGGTTCGTTTGGGAACACAACGTGCCATTCTGTTACATAGGGTTAGGTGCGTTTAGCCTGTGAAAATGGGGCTCCGGCTCACTTTCCGCACTGACTCCAAAACGTTGGCATGAATTGCAACATATTCCGAGACACGAGCGTTTGCCCACAATGACCGCACCCAAAGCATTTAAGGTATCCACAGGGTTCACGCTTTTGGAAATCAGCGTCGTGGTGGCCATTCTTCTAATGCTTGTTGCCGTCGCGGTTCCCAACACCCTTCAAATGTTGCACGCGAATCGCGTGACCTCCGAGGCTCGCGGCCTCGCGCGCCAGCTCTCACTTGCACGTCAGCGTGCAGGCGCGGATTTCACTTGGGCTCGGATTGTGATTGACGCTTCCTCCACGCCGAATTCCTACACCTTGGAAATCTGCACCACGAAGGCGACTTCGAGCTGCACCACCTTCGCTGCGGAAGGGGGCACGCAATACCTGCTCTCAAACATAAAGCTAGGATTCGGCTCCTCGAGCGGTGCAGCAGGCGGACAGACAACGAGGGCCCAAACCACGACCGTGACCTTCAACTCAAGAGGGATCCCAATCGACAGCGTCGGGTCACCCACCACCAATGACACGATCTATTTGACCGATGATCAAGGCTACACCTGCGCGGTGAGCGTCACCCTGAGCGGCCACGTGAACATCTGGCGGTACAACGGGGGATGGGTTTCGTTATGAACTCCATGGCGTACAAGCGTCTGCCATGTTGTCGAAGCGCGGAACGTGGCGTCACTCTGATTGAAACGATGATCGCTGCCGTCATCTTGCTGATTGGAATTGGCGGATTATTGAGTCTGTTCACCGTCGCGGTGTCGCAGGATTCCGGACAAGGTGATATTGCGCCGCGCGCCGCGACCTATGCACAAAGCAAAATGGAGCAGCTCCTGGCGCTCTCGTTCAACGATGGCGCCTCAAGCACCACGGTTTACCCCACCACTTCCACCGGCGGCACCGGGCTAGGTGGGTCCATGGCGGGCAGCGCCACAGTCGGCGGCATCAATCCGGCGTCCCCAGTAGCAAATTATGTGGACTATCTGGCCGCCGGCGTCCAGCAGGCATCCGCATCCGGCGCAAACTTTATGCGGCAATGGACCATTTCGACGAACACCGCGGGAAATCTGAAAACGATCACGGTGTACACCACAGTCGTGAACTGGTCGGGGCGAGGATTGGCGCCATCCACAAGGCTGGTATGCACAAAGTCAAACACCCAATAGGGCGGCACATGCACCGAGTTTTGCGACATACCGAAAAAGGATTTTCGATGTTGGAACTTTTGGCCAGCATGGCCATCATGCTGGTCATTGCCGCCGGAGTGTTTGGAGCGCTCGGCTACTACCAGAAAACCTATCAGCGCACGCAATTGACCGTGGACATGCACGACGTTTTGCGCAGCGCCGTTGACATGATGACGCAAGAGATTGGGCAGGCTGGCCTGTTGTCGTCCAACTCCAACCAAATTACGACGCTGGGAGATGTGGTTATCGGCGGTATCACCGCTCAGAATGTGGCCTTTACTTCCGCGTCCAACATTTTTGTCGGCGAAAAAGTGCTGGTGGACACAGGCCCCAACCAGGAATTGGTGGCAGTCACGGCCGTGAATACGAACAATGTGACGGCCATCTTCGCAAAAAATCACAGCGCCGGCGCGGCGGTAAATGCGCTTGGCATCTTCCCCCAGGGGGTCTTGAGCACTTCTACCGCCAACCAATTGCAGCTCGTCGGCGACATCAATGGAGATGGCACCCTCGTCTATGTTGAGTACAACTGCAACAACCAGTCCCCGGGCCCGGGCACTCTCACTCGCTCTATCACTCCAATCAGCGCGGCATCGAAGAACGCGGCCAGCATCCTGCTCGACAAAGTCATGCCCAACCCGGGTGGAACGCCCTGCTTCCAGTACCCCTCGCCGCTCCCCACGGCCGCCGGCTTCACTTTTGTCCCGCAGGTCGGCGTGACTCTCACCGTGCAGAGTTCAGCTCTCGACCAAGTCACCGGATCTTTCTTAACAATCACCAGGCAATCATTGGACATGATGCCGCGAAACATTCAGATGGGTTTGACGATGGCGAATGCAGGCGTAACCACCAGCCTGCAGCCGACCCCGCCCGGCATTCCATTCCCGTAGCGGAGAGCAGTGCCAAAACGATGTCTGGCAAAAGGATGTCTGTGAGAGTGAATCAGTACCCAACGAAACAGCGCAGAGCGAGCCGTCAACGCGGCGTTGCGCTTTTATTCGCTCTCCTGACGCTCGTGGTGCTTTCTGTCTTGGCAGCGACGATCATCTTCGCCACTCAGACGGAAACCTGGTCCACCTTGAATTACCAGAGGATGCTTCAGGCCAGGTACGCCGCCGAAGCGGGCGCGCAGAATACCTTGAACTGGCTGCTTTACAATTACACGCCTCCAACCAGTCTCTCGGGATTAGATCTTACAAAATATCCCGTCCAGGATGCCACCTCCCACAATCCCATCATCCTCTCCGCGATGACGGGCGTTGCGGCAAATTACCCGGACTCGGGCATCCAATACGCATTCAGCGCGGCATTGAAAGACGCCTCCGTCCCGGGCCTGGGCGTCCCCGCCAGCTATGAGGTCACCGCCAAACTTCTCAGCATGCGCCCGGGAGCCGCCGCATTTTCCGGCATTTCCGGGAATCCGCAAGTGTGGGAGATCACCTCTCAGGGAAGTGTGCCGGGCATCCGCAATGCGCAGGTGCAAGTTGTCATGCGAATCGAGAGGCCGGGGACGCCGATTTTTAGCTACGGTGTG
The DNA here is from genome assembly GCA_041484365.1 of Terriglobia bacterium. Taxonomy (GTDB): domain Bacteria; phylum Acidobacteriota; class Terriglobia; order Acidiferrales; family UBA7541; genus DASTCZ01. Next base: position 14,484 of record JBGPHM010000002.1, read on the forward strand.
GTTGGACTCGGCAACATCTGCCCCGCCGTTCGTTTCAGCGCTGGCGCCGTGGACTCCTGGAATTCCGCGGCTGGCACTTACGCTTCGACGCATCAGAATAGTGGCGGCAACGTCGGCACGAACGGCAACGTAACTCTGAGCGGAACGCTTACGCAAGTTCATGGAACGATTTCAAACTCCTCGAATATCAACATCGGCGGCTGCCCCACCAACGGCATAACCAACATTGTCGGCGGCACTCCCTGGAATGCCCTGCAAGCGCTGAGCCAGCCCATTACATACCCCACTCCCCCTGCGCCCAGTCCTATGACGCCGAATGTGAATGTCTGGGCAAATTCCAATACTTGCTGGGGTGGCGCAGGTTGCACGGTCATTGCTGGGCCCGCCATAAGGATTACGCCCGGGACATACGGAAATTTGGCGAGCAATTCCAACATTCACCTCTCTGCAGGTACTTACAACTTTAATTCGCTCACGCTGAGCGGCGGCTCGATAACACTGGATTCGGTCCCCGTAATAATTAAATTGGGTGGGAACGGTATCGGCTCGGGGTACGCCCTGTTTTGGTCGAGCTCAAGCACGGCGATCAACAACGGCGGTGTTCCGGCCAACCTCCAGATTATTTCCGCCGCCGGCGCCGGTTTGTCGCCTCCCCCGGAAATTGACATGAATTCCTCTTCCGCGATGTATGCAGTGGTTTACGCTCCCAACGCCCGCGTGCGCGTAACCGGCAGCTCTCAATTCCTGGGAGCCGCCATCGGTGAAAAGGTGACATTCGACAACAGCGGTGGTTTTTCTTACGACGTGGCGCTGCAAAATACTTTCCTGCAAGCCGGCCCCTACTACGTCATCTCTTTTAGCTGGACCAAGTTCTGACCCTCAATTCTTTCCCGCCGTCCTCGATTATTGTTGTCATCCTGAGCGGAGCGAAGGATCTGCCTTTCTCTTACCGTCATCCCGAGCCGCATCGCAGGCGAGGGATATCCCGACGCGCAGTTTGAGTCGGGGGGCGGGTGCCGCAGGCAGGGATCTGCTTTTACGTGTGTGGATTTTCTGCCGTCAATGATGAGTTCATCGAGAATCAAAAACCCCAGACGCAAAACCGTCATCTGGGGCTCCCAAGACCTTCATATCTCGTCATCTCTAGGCCACCCGCCGAGTTCATCAGCATTGACAAACTACATGTTATACGAATAACATCATAGTGTAATGGGAAAACAGGGAAATCCACCCCCACCATGGTTACTCCTAAGTTTTTCTTTGCCCGCGAAGAGGGCGAGCGAACGAGTTGAGGTCTGGCGACGCGTGCAGCGACTCGGAGCGATCGCGATTGGAAATTCTGGCTATCTCCTGCCGAACGACTCAACCAATCAGGAACGCTACGAATGGCTGGCTGCGACTGTCCGAAAGTACGGTGGAGAGGTTTCGGTCTTACGGATCGAATCGATTGACAATATTTCGTTCGCGCAGCTTGCCGAGCGGTTTACTGATGCTCGGACCGACAGCTACAAAGCGCTGATCCGTCACCTGCTGAAGTACATCGCTACGCCGCCAGATCGTCGGCCACCTATTCAATCCCTCCGATTGCGAAACCGCTTTGAGGAAATCGTCGCAATGGACTTCTTCGAGAACCCCTTGCGCCGGCGGGCTGAAGAGCTTATAGAGCGTATGGAGGAGCGGGACGCAAAAAGTCGAAGCGAAACGGAAGAAACCAGACTGCGCATCCGGGATTTTTCCCGGACAACATGGGTGACACGGCCGCGCCCGGGAATTGACCGGTGCGCCTCCGCATGGCTGATTCGTAATTTTGTCGACAAGAAAGCGCGGTTTGTATTCGCGAGTGAAGAGCAGAAGCCGAAAGGCGCAGTGGCTTTTGACATGTACAAGGGCAGGTTTGGCCACCGTGGCGACGATTGCACTTTCGAGACCCTCGAAAAGGTATTCCACATTCGCGATTCCAGGGTTCGCGCCATCGGCCAGATGGTTCACGATGCGGATTTATTCGACAACAAATTCGGCCGTAAAGAAGGGTATGGAATTGATGCTGTGATGAAAGGCTGGGGGTGCCAACGCAGTCTGACAGACAAGGAACTGATCGAGCGCGGCATTAGTCTAGTGGATGGCGTTTACCGGTCGTTGTCATAGAATATGGCGCGATTCGAGACTCGGCGCACTATATGTAAATCGCGCGTGTCTAAGCCTGCCTTTTGTTCTGCGAGCCGTAAAGACGCATGGCGCAGAGATCGAGGTCGAGAGTGAGCAAGGAAAGGGAAGCACATTCCGAATCTTCTCTCCCGAGGCGGGACATGAGGATTCCATGTCGAATTAAGGAGGAAACCGATGAAAAAGAACCTATTGGTGGTCACGGTCGTTGGAACAATTCTCCTGTTGAGCGTCGCGCTCTTGGAGCTTCGGGAACGGTCGATTTCTTCATCCTATGCAGCTTCGCCGGAGATGTCCGCACCACTTCAATTTGCCGGACAATCGGTCGTGCATAATTTTGATGGTGACAATGCTGGCGCAATGCCGGCCAAATTCCACAGTGCCCGTACGGGGCAGGGTTCTGAATCAAAGTGGGTAGTGACGGCGGATCCCACCGCTCCGTCCAAACCCAATATGGTTGCCCAAACCTCGACTGATAAGACCGACTACCGCTTCCCCCTCCTGATTTCGGACGAAGGCAGCTTCAAGGATCTGGAGGTGAGCGTAAAATTCAAAGCCGTTGCCGGTGAAGTGGACCGAGCGGGAGGACTGGTCTTTAGGCTGAAGGATGCAAACAACTATTACATCGCCCGCGCGAACGCGCTCGAAAACAATTACCGGCTGTACCACGTCATTAACGGGAATCGCATACAATTTGCCGGTGTGAATTTCAAGGTCACTTCGGGGGAGTGGCACGAGCTAAGGGTCGAGTGCGTGGGAAACAAGATCATCTGCTACTACGACGGGATGAAAAAAATCGAAGCAACCGACAACACGCTCAAGGATGGTGGGAAGATTGGTCTGTGGACTAAGGCAGATTCAGTCACCTACTTCGATGACCTGCGTGTAACGGCAAAATGACCAATCCCGGCCTGATAGCCGAGTTCATGATGGGGGAAAAGCTATGAAGAGGTTCATTCGTCTCACTGTGGCCCTCGGCGCTCTATTAGTGCTGTGCGCAGGCGTAATTCCTGTCTGCGCACAAGAGGTGCCGGGCGACTATCAGGAAGTCTTGAAGTTTTTCGGTCGCGCGGGGGATTACAAGGCTGGCGTTCTCAAGGTCAGCATTCCACGCAGCGATTTAAAGATGACCATTCATGGCATCTCCACGCCTACTCCATTCGGTTTCGGCGGCTGGGTTGCGCTCACAAAGGGAACGGGTGGTGCGGAGGTAATGATGGGCGATCTGGTTCTGCTCCAAGATGAAGTCAATCCCGTGATGTCTGCTCTGCTCGAGAATGGAATTGACGTGACCGCTCTGCATAACCACTTTTTCTGGGATGACCCACATGTCTTTTACATGCACGTGCATGGTCTAGGCAAAGCGATTGACCTTGCTCGGCGCGTCAAACCGGCATTGGATCTAATTGGCCATGTGGCGCCGCAGATCGTCTCACCACTTTCCGGCATTGGCACTCCGCTTGACACGGACAAACTAGCAAAGATGGTTGGGCACGCCGGAGAGCAATCCGGTGCGGTATACAAAATCACGGTGGGACGAGATGACCTTGCGATGAAGGACCACGGCGCGACCATCAATGCGCGCATGGGGTTAAATACCTGGGCGGCTTTCTTTGGCACGCAGGAAGATGCGGTGGTGGCCGGAGATGTGGCCATGCTGGAAAATGAAGTCACACCGGTTCTGAAGGCTTTGCGGAGGAATGGGATTGAAGTTGTGGCGATCCATCACCACATGACAGAGGATCGCCCCGTTGTGATCTTCCTTCATTACTGGGGCCGGGGTCCGGCGGAGAAACTGGCGACTGCTTTCAAATCAGCTCTGGATGAATTGGGCAAGGGCAGTTCCGCCCACGGAACGCGGCACTAGATTCATCAGAGACCAGGCAAAGAGGGGGCTGACATGCGAAATAGAGTTTTATTGCTTTTTGGACTCATCACGCTAGGTGGAGTTTTGGGTCTGACTGCAAAGCCTGTCACGCCGACATTGAAGAAAATCGCCGATTTTGACTTGCCCGGGCCCGGAGGCAAGCGATTCGATTACCTCACCATCGACACCGACGACCATTACCTGCTTTCGGCCCATCTCGCTGCATCGCAAATGTATGTTATCGACATGCGGACGAACAAAGTCGTAGCAACCGTCACCGATACCCCGGGAGCCGAGGGCATTGAATACGTCTCCGAATTGAAGAAGGCCTACACGTCAAACGCCTACGACAACACAATTGGCGTTGTGGATCTTTGCCAGATGAAGGTAATCAAGAAAATTCCCACCGAAGCCAAGCCGGACGGCAGCGTTTATGCCGCTCCGTTCCACAAGCTCTACGTCTCCGATGAGCGAGGGAGAGCCGAAGCAATCGTTGACGTGCGCACGGATACGATTGTCAAAACGCTGCACTTTGATAGTGAAACCGGTATGCCTCAGTACGATCCCATCGCGAAAAAGGTGTATGTAAATTTGCAAGATCAGAATATCTTCGCGGTCATTGACCCGGCAACGGACGAAGTTGTCGGCCGTTATCCAGTCGGCCGCTGCCAAGGCAATCATGGGATGACGCTTGATCCGCAGAGTCACCGGGCCTTCCTCTCCTGCGAAGGCAATGATCTTATGACCGTCTTCAACCTCGACACCCACCAGCCCATCGCATTTCTCCCCATGGCCAGTGGCCCGGATGTCATCAAATTCGATCCCGGTCTCAAGCGAATCTACGTCGCCTGTTCGAGCGGAGCTATTTCCGTGTTCCAGATGGACGATCCGGATCATTACCGCAAGCTCGATGATTTCCCGGTTCAGAAGAGAGTGCACAGTTTAGCTGTAGATCCTGAGACGCATCGCGTGTATGCGCCCGAGCAGGAAGAAGATGGCAAGCCTGTCGCGCGCATGATTATCTACGAAGCGATTGTGAACTGACACGCTGTGCGAGCCTGTCGCCACGTCATCGGGCAAACACCTTGCCGGGCCATCCTGCTCGCGATATTCGCGATTCCAGCCTTCGCGGCTGCGAACCCTGTTCCTCAACAAAAGGATACCGCTGTAGCTCAAGCCACGCGCGTGGATCACGCTCCGCGGCTTGACGGGACACTTGATGACCCGCTCTGGCAGTCGGCTGCGCCGATCACGGAGTTTCTGCAACGGGAGCCATACGAGGGTCAGCCTCCAACGGAAAAAACAGTAGTTCGCATTCTGTACACCCGAAACGAAGTTTATTTCGGGATTGTTTGCGATGAATCAGAACCGGCGAAGACTACTGCAAAGGAATTGCGGCGTGACGTGAGTCAGGAGCTCGATGACTATTTCGAGATTGTGATCGATTCCTCTCGCAACAGGAGGAATGCCTACGTCTTCCAAATCAATCCGCTGGGAACCCAGCGTGATGCGCTTATTACCGACGAGCAGAGCGCCGGTGACAGCGGCGACGGAGATTCTGGGTGGGACGGTGTCTGGTCTTCCGAGGCGCGGATCACACAGCAGGGTTGGACGGCCACAATCGCAATTCCATTTTCCACCCTGAACTTTATGCAAACCCGGAATGTGGTTTGGGGAATAAACTTCAAGCGGTTTGTTCGCCACAAGAACGAGCAAGATCTATGGACGGCGTCGCGGCGCAGTTTCGGAATCAACAAAGTTAGTCAGGCCGGTGAACTCCGAGGTATATCTGAAATTGGTAGCGGACGGTTGTTCATCGTAAAGCCTTTCGCTCTGGGTGGGTTTCGCCATCTCCCCCAGAGCGCATTGTCCAGTGGTCTCAATCCCGGGACATCGGGCCTTTACACGGGCGGCCTCGATGTTAAGGTGGGCCTGCGCTCCAATTTGGTTGCGAATCTAACCGCCAATACGGACTTCGCGGATTCGGACGTTGACACTCAGCAATTCAACCTGACGCCCTACAAGCTGTTCTTTCCGGAGAAACGGCAGTTCTTCCTTGAAAATGCGGGAGTTTTCAATTTCGCCATGGGGCGGTCCGGTGATCTTTTCTTTTTCAGTCGGCAGATTGGGATCGATCCTGTCACCGGCCAACAAGTGCCCATCAACGGTGGTGGTAAGGTCACTGGCTCTCTCGGCGGGTTCGATGTGGGCCTCATGGACGTTGAAACACGTTCGAGCGGCCCAAATCCTTATGCTAATTACGGCGTCGTTCGAGTGAAGCGCTCCCTTCCCGGTGGCTCCTACATCGGTTTTATGGGAATTGATAAGCGGGCGGGTAACACAGCGCCCCCGTACAATCAAGATGGCGGCTTTGACGCACGCCTCGTGTTTTTTAAGAACCTTGTTCTCACGGGATATGCAGCGCAAACACGTTCACCGGGAGTTTCCGGAGGCCAGACGAATCTGGGAGCCGGCATTAGTTACCAAAACGACTGGGTGGAATTTGCCGCCGAACACCGGAGAATCGGTCCCAACTTCAATCCGGTGGTCGGGTTCTTAGAACGGACGGATTGCGTTTGCAATTACGCTGATCTCACCTTCAAACCCCGGCCGAAAGTCTGGGGAATCCGCGAGCTGAATTTTGAAGGCTTCTTCTTCCACGCACCTGACACGCACGGTGTTCTTCAGACTCAAGAATGGCAAGCTACATTCCGGGCGTATTTTAACAATGGCGCTTATACCGACGATGACATTGTGAATGTCTTCGCCCAGCGAATTACAACCCCGTTCAATATTTACAAAGGTGTTGTGATTCCGCCGGGCTTGTACCGCTGGTCGAGACATCAATTGACGTACGGTACGGCGCAGGATCACCGATGGACGCTTCGATTCTTCGAACAGTTCGGAACCTATTACAACGGAAGCCTGAATGAGGCGCGGATTCGCGCAGAGTATCGAGTGGATGAACGCCTGTCCTTTAGCTTCAGCGAACAGTGGAATCGATTCCGGCTTCCAGTTTCAGGAGGCAACTTCTCCATTCTGGTTGGCAGCCTGCAAACAAACTATTCCTTTTCGCGCTTCTTGACGCTCTCGGCGCTGGTGCAGATGAACACCGCAAATTCCCAGGGAGTCAGTGCCAACATCCGGCTCCGGTGGAATTATCGCCCCGACAGTGACCTGTACATCATCTACACGGCGGGCCAGCAGTTTGCCAGCTTGGTCGCAGCCAACCCCGCTCAATTCACCGAGCATCGGTTCGCGGTCAAATACACGTATTCATTCCGGCCCTAAGATTCGTAGGGTGGCGGGTGGCTCAGCCTTAGCCGTTTTTGAGGTTGCCCATCCTTTCCAGAGGAAAGGATGGGGTAGTTGATCTCAAGATTTGTTCTTTATGCCCCATTCAAACACTCGTTCGAATGAGTTTTGTGTAGAATCCTCCCATAATTCCTAACTAATTCTCTTGACATTAGTTTACTCTTGTTGTAACATGCCCCATGAACTCCTCGCTGAACAGGTCGGCCCCAAACTTGTTGGAAGCGCCGCGGGGCTCCAGCACACCGGACCCCGTCGGCAAAGACGACACCGCACCGCTTCCCTCCCCGCTAACTGCGGTCCCGAGTAACACAGGCTTCAGCCTGTGTGGTTTATTCCACCCAACAACGCACAGGCTGAAGCCTGTGTTACTCAAAGCGCAGCGATCACGCAATCCGCAACCTCAACCAAATCAATCGTTTACGCCGCATTCGCGATTCAAGACTCGTAACTCCCAGTGTTTTCTATCTCTTACGAACCTCCGCTCCCGTAACTCCCTGTGTTTTCTATCTCATACGAAAAAAGCGCGGGGGGGAGGGGGGTTCTTGCATCCAGATCGCTGTGCGCAGCCTTTGACCACATGGACTTTCTATCTGCCAATACCACTCCGACACACACTCCGCCGCCAATCAGTGGCCCTGCGAGGCATCGTGCTAACATTCCATAGATGGTCTTTTGAATTGTCGCGCCATGGCACTGTGGCGCCTGCAAAGGAGCCCGCGCGCCTCGACGGTCACGCATGGAAATCTCCGCAGAACTGCGTTACCCGACGAAGTGGTACTCCAAGCTGGTGGTGGCCGTCATCGCCATTGTTTTCTTCACTTTTCTTTCCACCACGGCAATTTCGGTTTTCCTGCTCTACCGCATCCTTTCGCCCACGCGCACGAAGATGGAACTCAGCGCCACGGATTTTCCCGGGCGCCCCGAGGAGTTCAAGTTCACCGTGCCCGGCGGCGCGGAGCGCGGCGGCTGGTTTTTCCCGGGTCTGCGCGGAGCGCCGACGATTATCCTGTGCCACGGGTACGGTTCGAGCCGCGGCGAACTGCTCACCCTCGCCACTTCGCTCCAGGACCGCCAGTACAACGTCTTCATGTTTGATTTTATCGGCCACGGCGATAACAAAGGCTACTCAACAATGGGATACGTGGAGACGCGCGAATTGAAAGCCGCGCTCGATGCTCTGGCGAAGCGCGATGACGTCAGCACAACGCAGTTCGGCGTCTGGGGAACGAACATCGGCGCGTACGCGGCGCTCGCGGTCGCCGAGCAGAACCCGATTGTCCGCGCCGTTGCCGTAGAATCCGTGTACGACCAGCCGTCGGATTTCATCAAGATTCAAATTGACCGATCGGGTCTTGGAGGGATTCCTCTCCTCAAAGACATGACCGTGCGCGCCTATGGCTGGAAAACGAGGGAAGAAAGACAAGTGCCGCCGATTTCCAAAAACCTCTCGCGTACGGCTGGCGTTTTCAAATTATTTCTTGAGGCGCCCGAAGAACCGAAACTCGGGCAGCAAACGCGCGATCTCTTTCTCCGCGCGCCGGACCCCAAGCAGGATGCCGTCTTGGGGCAGGGGAATTATGCGGCCATGCAGGACGACGCAAAAAAAATCTACGAAAACCGAATCCTCAGTTTTTTTCTGCTGAATCTTCCAGCAACCGCGTCACATTGAATTCTGATGCGGCGCATTTTTCACGGGGCGCTTGAAGGCAGTCGCGGCACATTTTTCACGGAAGACGACACCCGCACCAGCCATGCCGCCGCTGCCGTTTTTTGCAGCGCCTCGCAACTCATTCCTCGCCGCTGAATATCTTTGCATCCGCCTTCATTCGTGAACACCAGAATCGGCAGGCTTTCCCTTGGAGTCCATTCCGGCAACGCGCGCCCGAGATAATATTCGAGTCCGTATTTCCACGCGTCGCGGATCCTGTACGCATCAACTGCGCCTCCGCCACTCGTTGCTCCGATAACCGGAGCAGCGTCATTCGCCGAGGCGCGCGCCGAAAGATAGGTGTCGAGCGACGGCAATATTCCCCAGTTCGCCGCGCCGACGAGCGCCGCGACGAGCGCGGCGTTCGTGAGCAGCGCGGCCGCGATGCGTCCGCGCGAGCCGAGCGCCGCGATCACCGCGCCGATCGCGCCCGCGCCGATCAGGCTGTATTGCAGCGCCGCGACGCCAACGAATGGCGAGCCCGCCGGCTGACGGCGCAGCCAGATCTCCGCTCCCGCTACGAGAGCAACCCATGTCGCGCCGAGTCCCATGGTGACGCCTCGCGCCGTTTCGTCGGCGCGCTGGATGAGCCGCGTCGCGGCGTGCGCGAGCAGAAGCACCAGCGGAGGAACGGCCGGGAGAATGTAGTCGGGCAGCTTGGACTTGGACGCGCTGAAGAACACCACGGTAAAGAACGACCAACAGCCGAAGTAGAGACCGGGCCGCGCGGCCCAGTCGCGCGCGCGCCACGCCGCTACCGCGTCACTGGCGAAGGTGAAGAGCAGCGCGCTCCAGGGAATCACGGCGAGGATCATGATGGGCAGGAAGAACCAAAACGGTTGGACATGATGGAAAACGGGCGTGATGTAGCGCTCGATATTGTGCTGCAGCAGGAAGACGTAGAGGAAGTTGGGGTTGCGCGCGGCGCAGATGAGATACCACGGCAGCGCGACGAGCAAGAATGTGGCGATGCTCAACGGATGCACGAGTCGGAACGCGCGGCGCCACTGTCGCGAAAGCAGCGCCCATAGCGCGACGCTTCCTGCGGCGAGCGCGACGGCCGCGGGACCCTTCGCGAGAGTGGCCGCGCCGAGGAAAACTCCGAAGCCAAGGCGATGCAGGAGATCCGGATGTTGCGCGACGACGATTTCGGCGCCGAGCGCCATCGCGGCGGCGAGCATCGCGGTGAAGATCATGTCCGGTGTGGCGGCGCGAGCGAGGCCGATGATTGCAACGGATGCCGGCATGAGCAGAAGGACAATCGCGGCGGTGGCGGGGCCATAACATCTCCACGCGGACCAAGCCATCACGAGTGCGGCGAGCAGCGCGGCGAGCGCGGTGGGGAAGCGGGCGGTGAATTCGCTCACGCCCGCGACGCGGAATGCGGAAGCCGCGGCCCAGTAATAGAGAATGGGCTTCTCGAACCACGGCTGGCCGTTGAGGCGTGGCGTGACCCAGTCGTGACTTTGCGCCATCGAGCGGGCGATGGAAACGTAGCGCGGCTCGTCGGGGCCGACGAGGCCGAGCGCGCCGAGTCCGCTGAAGTAGCCAAAATAGCTGACGAGCACGACCACAGCGAGAAGCAGTATGGAGATTCGGATGGCGCGCGGGACTGCTTCCTGCGGGCGAGATGGAGACTGTGTTCCCAAGCGCGAGAGTCTAGCATTGGGAGGCGCTTCAAGGAAAAGAGAGATTCCTCACCCGCTGTCGCGGCCCCGATGCAAATCATCGGGGTGCAAAAAGCGCAGATTCGGAATGACGGGAAAATGAAGAAGTGGTGTCAGCGTTTCTTGGTGGGGCGCATGGATGGAGTGAGCGGCGAGGCGCGGTTGAGGATAGCGGCCTGGCGGATGAGTTTCGTAAGAGCGGCGGCGGGGAGCGGGGCCGCGCCGGTCAATTTCACGTGGCGGAGATTCTTGCCCGTGCCTTCAAGGAGGCCGGCGGAGTCATTGAGCGAAGTGCCGCGCGTAAAGCCCAGCGTGATGTGATGCTTGCCCACCATCATGAAACAGATCGGTCCGTGAAAATCGAAAGCGGGGATGCCCCAGGGATTGACGGCCTCGATAGATTCGGGGATGGTCGTTTTCACGAGGCGGCGAATTTCGTCGGCGACGGATTTGAGATTTGGATTGCTGCGCTGGATGAAGACGTCAATGAGCCTCGCGGCGGCGGTGCCGGTGGCTTTGTTCCCGGCGGCCATGGGCGCGGCGGCCTTCGTGGCCGCACTAACCGTTGATACATTCTTTCCGGGCCGCGCTTTCGATTTCGTCGCCATCTCTTCTCCTACCCTCAATCTGCCGCGATTCTATAGCACACTTTAGTGTGGCTGGTTAAGGTGAATCCTGATCTTGCATAGTGTCGCTCGCTGACGCGGTCCCGTCATTTTTTGAAGGAAGCCTTCCCACAGAATGCGATGAGGGCGGGTGCTCGAGGCAGGTCATTTCTGTGGCAATCTCGCATAGGCGAAATGATAGGCTATGAAACGTGAAGGGATTCCGGCAATGGGTGGAGTATGCAGCGCTATGGCTGCTGCTGAAGGGGTGCGGGCTGCTGCCGCGCGGGGCGGCGCGGGCGCTGGGCGCGGGCGTGACGGCGTTGCTGTTTGCGTTGAAGCCGGGGCTGCGGCGGGTCGCGGAGATAAATTTAAAGATTGCGTTTCCGGAGTGGGATGACACGAAGCGGAAAGAGGTGATCCGCGGGATGGTGCGACAGCTTGGATGGATGGCGGGCGAATTCTCGCAATTCCCGAAATACACGTCGGAAAGAATCAAAGACATTGTGCAGCTTGACGGGCTGGAGAATTTTCTGGCAGCGGAGCGTCGCGGGAAGGGCGTGCTATTTCTGACCGGGCATATCGGGGCTTGGGAGCTGGCTCCTTTTGCGCAGGCGCGGTACGGGCATCCGCTGCATTTTCTTGCGCGCGCGGTGGAGAATCCGCGCGTGGATGGGCTTGTGAATTCCTATCGAACGATGTGCGGCAACCGGGCGATTGAGAAAAACCAGTCGGCGCGGGCGGTGCTGCGTGCGCTTGGGGAGGGAGGAACGGTCGGGATCCTGGCGGACCAGAACACGCTGCCGGAGGAGGGGACATTTGTAGATTTTTTCGGCGTGCAGGCGTGCTCGACGACGGGCATCGCGCGAATGGCGTTGCACACGGATGCGGCGGTGGTTCCGGGGTATATTTTGTGGGACGCGGAACTGGGGAAGTACAGGCTGAGGTTGGAGCCGGCGGTGGAGTTGGTAAGGTCAGGGGATTTGGAGAGCGATGTGAGGGAGAATACAGCTCGGTTTACGAAGGTGATTGAGAATGTGGTGAGGGCGAATCCAGAGCAGTGGGTTTGGGTGCATAAGAGGTGGAAGACGAGGCCGCAGGGGGAGAAGGGGATTTATTGAGAGTTGGGAGAGAAAGAATGACAATCTCAGATTTGAAATTTGAGATTTGAGAGAAGAAAAAAAAGGCAGAGTCTAACGCAGAGACGCAGAGGGCGCAGAGAAGAAAAGAAGAGGAAAGAAAAGGCAACTGCGCCGGCCGGGAGGCCGGCGTTCCCAGGGAAAAAGGAACAAAAAGAGGACATCCACATGGAATGCACCGCGAAGGAATTGGCTGAGTATATCGGAGCGCAAATCGAAGGCGATGGCGGCGTGAAGATTTCAGGGTGCGCGTCGCCGGGAAGTGCGAAAAGCGGCGAGGTGATTTTCGTCGAGGCGGGGCGGCACGCGGAAGCCTCGGCGAAACACGCGGAGGCGGCGGCGAAGTCGGCGGCGCGATGCGTGATACTGCCGCCGGGAGTTGTGCTGGCGGGGAAAACGCTGCTGCGCGCGGCGAATCCGCGACTGGCGTTTGCGAAGGCGCTCGCATGGCTGCATCCCGCGGCGCGAATCGCGCACGGCGTTCACGCGACGGCGATTGTGGCGCGGTCGGCGCGGCTGGCGGAGGGAGTGGGCGTGGGGCCGTACGCGGTGATTGAAGAGGAAGCGGAAATTGGAGCGGGAAGCCAGGTTGGGGCGCACTCGTTTGTGGGGCGCGGCGCGCGAGTGGGAGCGGATTGCCGCATTTATCCACGCGCTACTTTATATGCGGGCGTGCGGCTGGGCACACGCGTGGTGGTTCATTCGGGCGCGGTGGTTGGCGCGGACGGATTCGGATTTGTGGCGACGGACGATGGCTATGTGAAATTTCCGCAGATTGGCGTGGTGGAGATTGGAGACGATGTCGAAATCGGCGCGAACACGACGATTGACCGCGGGGCGCTGGATGCGACTCGGATCGCGAGCGGCGTGAAGATTGATAACCTCGTGCAGATTGGGCACAACGTCGAGATTGGAGAGCACACGGTGGTGGCGGCGCAGGCGGGAATCGCGGGGTCGTGCAAGGTGGGGCGGAAAGTGATCCTCACGGGGCAGACGGGGCTCTCGGGGCACTGCACGCTGGAGGATGGAGTGATCCTTGCGCCCCAGTCGGGCGTGCCGGAGGGGAAGACCTGGCATGCGGGGGCGGTGCTGTTCGGAAGTCCTGCGAGGCCGCTGGAAAAGGCGAAGAAGATTCTGGCCGTTTACGGGCACTTGCCGGAACTATTGGAAAGGGTGAGGAAGCTGGAGCAGGTGGTGACGGAGAAGGCGAGCTGATTTGAGAGAAGGGCAAAAGAAAGACTCCATCCACCGCAGAGGCGCGGGAAACGCAGAGAAAAGTGAAGAGAAGGGCTGAAAACAGGAAATATGTGGCATGAGTGGGGGCGCTCAAGAGGCCCGCTTGGACCGGTGAGAGGGCTAAATCCGCAGGTAATTCGCTGTTGACCGGACCGTAAAAGCCAAAGATAATGTCGATACTGGGGGCAGGCCGCCCATTCGCAGGGGTAAGTCCGTTTGGATGGTTTGCACGCGAGGGGTGTAGTCAAAGCTATTTGGTGGGTGGGACCGGCGTAAACCTCGCCGATTGAATGAGTTATTGGCGGCGGGCCAACTTGAAACTAACTTGGCGCGTCTGAACTAAAGGGAAACATAGTTGCAAGGTTAGTGCTGAAGGCGGGGACAAGGGAGCGAAATGGCATCTGGAACCGGAGTGGGAATGGAGAGCTTCGGAGGAACTGCGGCGCAGAGAGCGCCCGCGGCGGCGCCGACGCTCGAAGAGCGTTTGACTCTGGCGATTGAGCGTGGCGTGGAGAATTTGCTTTCCATGCAGGCGCAGGAAGGCTACTGGCTCGGCGAACTTGAAGCGGATACGACGCTCGAATCGGATTACATTTTCTACCTTCACATTCTTGGAAAAGCAGAACCGCAGCGAATTGCAAAGCTTGCGAATTACGTGCGCACACGGCAATTGCCGGACGGCGGTTGGAATATTTATTTTGGAGGGGCTTCGGAGCTGAACGCGACGGTGAAGGCGTACGTCGCGCTGAAACTGGCCGGAGATTCGATTGAAGCACCACACATGCAGCAAGCGCGCGAACGCGCGAAGGCTCTGGGCGGGCTCGAGGCGTCGAATTCGTACGTAAGACTTTATCTGGCGCTCGTGGGCGCGCTGGATTGGAAAATGACCACCGCTGTGCCGCCGGAGCTGATGCTGTTGCCGAACTGGTTCGCGTTCAATGTGTACGAGATGTCATCGTGGACGCGCGGGATCGTGATCCCGCTCTCCATCTTGTACGCGATCAAGCCGCGCTGGACGCTTGGCGCCGGGCTGAATGTGGATGAGCTCTTCCAGACGCCGGGGCGGGGGCCGACTGCGTTTGACTGGGACCGCGAATTCTTCACATGGAAGAATTTCTTTTTGCTGGCGGACCGCACATACAAAGTGTACGACCGGATGATACCCACGAAGTTGAAACCGCTGCGAGGGCGCGCGGTGCGACGGGCTCAGGAATGGATGCTGGAGCATTTGCGGAATTCGGAGGGGCTGGGGGCCATCTATCCGGCCATGATGAACGCGATTTTCGCGCTGGTGGCGATGGGGCATGGCCCGGACGATCCGCTGACGGCGCGCGAGATCGCAGAACTGGGCAAATTTGAAATTGAAGAGCGCGACGCGATTCGCGTGCAGCCGTGCGTATCTCCGGTGTGGGATACGGCGATTGTGATTGTGGCGCTGGCAGAAGCAGGTTTACCGCCCGATCATCCGGCGATGGTGCGCGCGGCGGAGTGGCTGCTGGACATGCAGATTTTTAAGCCCGGCGATTGGCAAGTTAAGGTGCGCGGCGTGGAGCCTGCGGGCTGGGCATTTGAGTTCAGCAACGACTGGAATCCGGATGTGGACGACACGGCATTTGTGTTGATGGCGCTGCAGCGTGTGGATTTCCCAGATCGCGAACGAATGCAGACGGCAACGAAAAAGGGAATTGCGTGGCTGCTGGCGATGCAAAATCGCGACGGCGGATGGGGCGCGTTCGATCGCAATAATGAAAAGTGGTATCTGACGAAAGTTCCGTTTGCAGACCACAACGCGATGATTGATCCGGCGACGGCCGATGTGACGGCGCGCGTGATGGAGTGCCTTGGAAAGTTTGGTTGGACGAGCGAGCATCCGGCGATGCGGCGCGCGGAGGAATTCCTGAAGCGTGACCAGAAGGCGGATGGCTCCTGGTTCGGGCGCTGGGGCGTAAACTATGTGTACGGCACGGGCGGTGTGTTGAGGGCGCTCGAAGCGGCGGGTTTGGCGGCGCGAGAATACGTGAAGCGCGGAGTGGAGTGGCTGAAAAGCGTGCAGAACGCGGATGGCGGGTACGGCGAGTCAATTGCGTCGTATGATGATGAATCACTGAAGGCCAAGGGTGCGAGTACGGCTTCGCAGACGGCGTGGGGACTGATTGGGTTACTGGCCGCGGGCGAGGGAGATAGTGAGAGCACAAGCCGCGCGGTGGAGTATTTGCTGAGCCACCAGAATTCAGATGGTTCGTGGGATGAAGCGGAATTTACCGGGACCGGATTCCCGCGCGTGTTTTACCTGAAGTACCATCTATACCGGAATTCGTTTCCGGTATACGCGCTCGGGCGTCAACTGAATATTTTGGAAGGCAAACGGGAATATCATGGTGTGGATTTGAATCCCGCGGGATTTCGTCACCGCGGTAACTGAAGTTTGGGGGAAGAATGCGCTATCCGCTGAAAATGACCGTGAACCTGTCGCGCTACGTCGCATCGAAAAAGATGCGCGGCACGAAGAAATTCCCCATGGTACTGATGCTCGAGCCGTTGCATGCGTGCAACCTGACGTGCACGGGCTGCGGACGGATCCGTGAATACAAGTCCACGATCAACGAGATGCTGAGCGTCGAGGAATGCCTGGCGGCGGTGGATGATTGCGGGTCGCCGATTGTTTCGATTTGCGGCGGCGAGCCGCTGATTTATCCGGAGATTGGGAAGTTGACGCAGGAAATTCTGGCGCGCGGACGGCACATCATTTTGTGCACGAACGGGATGTTCATCAAGAAAAAGCTGCACGAGTTCAAGCCGAGCTCGAGCTTTTTCTGGAACGTGCACCTGGACGGCATGGAGCGCACGCACGACCTGTGCGTTGAGAAAGACGGCGTGTTCCGCGACGCGATTGAGGGCATCAAGGCGGCGAAGGCGGCGGGTTTCCTGGTCTGCTCGAACACGACGATTTACAAAGAGACGGACCTGAACGAGATCGCGGAACTTTACGCGTACTGCGACGAATTGGGCGTGGACGGCTACATGCTTTCGCCCGCGTACAGCTACGCGGCGGTGATGACGAAAGAGATTTTCATGTCGAAGGCTGACGTACGCGACAAATTCCGCTCGGCCTACGAACTCCTCGGCAAGTACAACCTGATGGTTTCGCCGATCTATATGGATTTCCTGCGCGGCGAGCGCGACCTGGATTGCACGGCGTGGGGCACACCGACATATAACCCGCGCGGATGGAAGGGTCCGTGCTATTTGATTACGGACGCGCACCACAAGACGTACGGCGAGCTGGTTGCGAATACGGATTGGAGCAAATACGGGCCGGGCAATGATCCGCGCTGCGCGGATTGCATGGTGCACGTGGGATTTGAGACGACTCCGATTCTGGGCGCGAATCCGCGGCTGAGCGATACATGGACAATGTTTAAGTGGCAGATGTCCGGGAAGATGGGCGGGAAGCGTTTTGTGGGCAAGAATTCGGGAAGCAGACGCAGTGGCGATTCCAGCACGCCCACGATGCCTACGATGCAGCGGCCGTCGGGCGGCTTCATTCCGGCGGATTCAATTGGAGGGCAGTCGCAAGGACGGGGGCAGGACCGGTCGCTGGGGGCAGATTAAGCGGGCGGACTTAAGTAATTTGTGAAAATGGTTTATTAGCGTATCGCAGGGTAATCCAAAATGACATCGCTGGTCACAGGCGCGACGGGGTTCCTCGGGAGCCACGTTGCGCGGCAATTGGCCGCGCGCGGAGAGCGCGTGCGTGTGCTGGCGCGGCCGTCGAGCGACAGGCGAGCGCTGGCGGACCTGCCCGTGGAAGTCGCGGAAGGCGATTTGCGCGACTCGGCGTCGCTCGATCGAGCAATGCAAGGCGTGAGCCGCGTGTTTCATGTGGCGGCGGATTACCGGCTGTGGGCGAAGGACACGCGCGAGATTTACGAGTCAAACGTGACGGGAACGCGGAACCTGCTGACAGCGGCGCGAAAGGCGCGCGTCGAAAAGTTTATTTACACGAGCACGGTCGCAACGGTGGCGGTGGACCGCGATGGACTGCCGAGCGAGGCGACGGAATCCACGATTGACGAGATGGTGGGGCATTACAAGCGCTCAAAGTGGATGGCGGAGCAGGAGGCGAGGCGCGCAGCGCATGAAGGCGTGCCGGTTGTGATTGCGATGCCGACGACTCCCGTCGGCCCGGGCGATTGGAAGCCGACGCCGACGGGCAAGATCATCGTGGATTTTCTGAACGGGCGGATGCCGGGATATGTGAAAACCGGATTGAACTTTGTGGACGTACATGATGCGGCAGCGGGGCACTTGCTGGTGGCGGAAAAAGGGAAGGTTGGCGCGCGTTATCTATTGGGAGCGGAGAACCTGACCTTGAAGCAGGTGTTGGACGAGTTGGCGCGTATTACTGGACGGCCGGCGCCCCGGTTGAAGGTGCCGCACACAATCGCGTTACTTGCCGCTTACGCGGATACGGCATATTCGCGGCTGCGCGGACGCGCGCCGCAAATTACGATTGAAAGTGTAAAGATTGCGCGGCACATGATGTTTGTGGATTGCCGGAAGGCGCAGCGCGAGTTGGGATTCACGCCGGGGCCAGTGGCAGCGGCGCTGGAGCGAGCCGTGCGGTGGTATGAAGCAAATGGGTATGTTGGGATGAAACGGGCCGCGCAGGTTGCGGGGGCGCGTGCGGCGTGATTGTGCGGAAGGGAATAGATTTGCGGTGAAGATACTCGTTACATTTGCGGTGGATGCGGAATTTGCGCCGTGGAGAAAGCGCAATGAATTTCAACGGAAAGATGGATTGCCCGAACTCTATGTGACGCGAGTGAATGATCTCGAGGTTTCAGTCCTGCTGACGGGGATTGGATGGGACGGAGCAAAGAGCAGTTTTGCTATTGCCGAAGCGCTTAAACAAAAACCAGACTTCTGCATCTCATCCGGGTTGGCCGGCGCGCTGAGGCCGGAATATCGCCATGGGAACGTACTGGTTGCCAGAGAAATCTGTCGGCCGGGTGAGGAGCAGGTAGTCACGCCGAGCGCTTCTCTCGTTTCCTCGGCGGCGGAAAAGGGCGCACAAATCGTGGAAGCGTTTGTAACGAACGACAGAATCGTTCGTACTAAAGAAGAGAAAGACAAGTTGGGTGTCTTGGGAGATGCCGTAGAGATGGAGAGCTATTACGTGCTTCGTGCGGCGGCGAAGGCGGGCGTTCCTTGTGTGGCAATCCGAGCGGTGAGCGATACGTCCGATGAAGAGTTGCCGGTCGATTTCGAGCAGGTTGTGGATCGCGCGGGTCATGTGCGCTGGCAAAGTTTGCTCCGCGAAATAGGAACCCACCCCAGCCGGATTCGCGCACTCATCCGTTTTGGCGGGAAGAGCAAGGCAGCGGCCTACCAGCTTGCATGCTTCCTCGATGATTATGTAGAGGCGCTCTCTGATTCGTTGCTGCCACCAGCGATGGAAGCGGCGGGTGCGGCGCGATGAAAAGCAGCGCACAGCTTGATTCTGCGGCCACAGCAGTCGCGGGGAAGAAGATTATGCGTGCGGCAGTGTACCGCGGAAAAGACAGCGTCGTGGTGGAGGATGTGCCGGTGCCGGAGATTGGCGAAGACGAGGTACTGATTCGCGTGGCGGCGTGCGGAATTTGCGGCACGGACATCAAGAAGATTCATCATGGGTTTGTGAAGCCGCCGCAGATTCTGGGGCATGAGGTTGCGGGCACGGTGGCAGCGGTGGGGCAGGGAGTGAAGCGCTGGAAGGCGGGCGACCGCGTGGTGAGCTTCCATCACATTCCATGTGGTAAGTGCTATTATTGCGAGCAGAAGCTTTTCTCTCAATGCTTGGGATACAAAAAGACAGGGCTGACCGCCGGATTCGATCCGAATGGCGGCGGATTCGCGGAGTTTGTACGCGCGATGCCATGGATCGCCGAGCGCGGGATGGTGGCGATACCGGATGGCGTGAGTTTTGAGGAAGCAACGTTCGTCGAGCCGGTGAACACGTGCTTGAAGGCGGTGCGGAAGGCGCGCATCAGGCCGGGAGAACACGTACTCGTCATCGGCGCGGGGCCGATTGGATTGCTCCTGATGATGCTTGCAAAGTTTGAAGGTGCGACGGTGTACGCAAGCGACCCGACGGCGGAGCGGCGCACGAAGGCGGTGGAACTGGGCGCGCAGGAAGCGTGCGATCCTTCGAGCGTGACCACCGCGGAGTGGATGCGCGGGCGTACGGCAGGCCGAGGCGCGGATGCTGTCCTGCTGGCCGTGCCGTTCCCGAAACTGGTGGATGAGGCGCTCGCGGCGGCGCGGCCGGGCGGGCGCGTGTTACTATTTGCGCAGAACGATCCAGAGATGCGGGTTGAGTTTGCCGCGGCGGCCATTGGGGTCGAAGAAAAAGAGATATTGGGAAGTTACAGCGCTGATGTGGAGATGCAGGAGGAGTCAGCGCGGCTGGTCTTCTCGCGGAAGTTGCCGGTGGCGAAGCTGGTTACGCACCGTTTTCCACTGGAACAATTTCCCGAAGGGCTTGCACTTGCGGCGCATCCCACGCGAGAATCATTGAAAGTGATGATTTTGCCGTCATGACGACAGCGATTGAACAAGCAACCGGATTGATGACCGCGGCTGTGCTCTACGGCAGCGAAGATCTGCGCGTGGAGCAGATGGAGGTTCCGCGGATCGCAGCAGACGAAGTATTGCTCAAGGTAAAGGTCGCGCTTACGTGCGGCACCGACTTGAAGGTTTGGAAGCGCGGGTACCACGCAAAAATGATTACGCCGCCGGCGGTATTCGGGCACGAATTGGCGGGGGATATTGTTGCGATGGGAAGCGAGGCCGGGGGCGGGCTGCGCTTGGGGATGCGCATGGTTCCGGCGAATTCCGCGCCGTGCGGGGAGTGTTTTTACTGCAAGAAGAGGCAAGAGAATCTTTGCGAGGATCTCCTTTTCAATAACGGAGCCTACGCGGAATTCGTGCGCATACCCGGGCGCATCGTTCGGAAGAATTTGCTGGAGATTCCCGCGCACGTTTCCTACGTTGACGCGGCGATGATCGAGCCTTTGGCGTGCGTACTGCGCGGAATCCACGAGACGGAAATTCACGCCGGAGACACCGTTGGGGTAATCGGTTGCGGGCCGATTGGATTGCAGTTCGTGCGGATGCTTGCGGCGAGGGGCGCGAACGTCATCGCTCTTGGCAAACGCAAGAGTCAGGTGCTGGCGGCAGAGAGGCTGGGCGCGCGCGCCGCGATAAACGTTAGCGGAATGGTGGTCGAGGAAATACCATCGGTCGTGCGAAGGCTTACGCCTCAAGGGCACGGATTGGATGCTGTCATCGAGGCCGTTGGCTTTCCATGGACATGCGCATGGGCACTTGAGATGGTGAGGCCGGGCGGGACGGTGAACTGGTTTGCCGGATGCGAGCGGGGAACCAGGCTGGAGATCGAGCCGGCGACGCTGCACTACTCGAACATCACCATCAAGTCGAGCTTTCATCACACGCCGGAGTTTATTCGCGAAGCGCTGGCAGCGGTGGCGCGCGGGGATGTCCGTGCAAGTGATTTTGTGACGAATGAGGCGCCTTTGCACGACCTGCCTCATGTGTTCGAAAAGATGAAGACGCACCGCGACGGCATGAAGACGGCAATCCTTCCCTAACAGCGCAATGCCCGCGCCGAATTATTCTGATCTTGAAGTAGCCCTCGGGTTGCCCCGGGATGGTTGCGCGCCCGCGGAAGCAGAGCGGTACACGCGGCGTCTGGCGACCTCCCACTACGAAAACTTCAATGTTGTTTCGTGGCTGCTGCCGCGGCGGCTGCACCAGCATTTCTACAACCTATATGCTTACTGCCGTTGGGCGGACGATTTGGGCGACGAGGTAGCCGATCCAAAGCGCGCGCTCGAGCTGCTGGACTGGTGGGAAGACGAGCTGCAGAGATGCTACGCCGGACAGCCCGCGCATCCCGTGTTCGTCGCGCTCGCTGGAACGATTCGCGCATGCGATATCCCGATGCAGCCGTTCGCGGATTTGCTCGTGGCATTCCGGCAAGACCAGACGGTGCATCGCTACGAAACCTGGGAAGACATGATCGGGTATTGCCGCTATTCGGCAAACCCCGTGGGGCGGCTGGTGCTCTATCTTTGCGGCTACCGGGATGAAGAGCGGCAGCGGCTTTCCGATGCGACGTGCACGGCGCTGCAACTGGCAAATTTCTGGCAGGACGTGTCGCGCGACTTGGAGAAGGGCCGGATTTACATACCGCTCGATGCCTTGCGCGCGCATGGGCTGAGTTTTGAAGATGTTGAGGCGCGGCGGTTCAGCGAGAACTACGCCGCTCTCATGCGGGACATCATTAGGCGGACGAGGAAACTATTCGCAGAGGGGCTGCCGCTCGCGGAAAAGGTGTCTGGAATGATCCGCGTGGACATTGAAATGTTCAGCAGAGGCGGACTTGCGGTGCTCGACGCGATTGAGCGCGTGGGTTACAACACGCTCGAGCGCCGCCCGGCAATCAGCAAGGTGACGCAAGCGAAACTGCTCGGACGGGCTCTTGTTGGCCGGCTGTTTTCGATGCGGCTCGTGGCCGAAAAAGTAGAGCGAGGGCACCCGACGAAAGACGGCGCAGGACAGCCGCAACAATCCGGCGCAGCATCGCCTAGAGTGGGCCGCGAGGCCGCCATCGCTGCGTCCTACGACGAATGCCGCCGTGTGGCGCGCAACGCCGCAAGTAACTTCTACTACGCGTTTCACATGCTGCCGGAACCGAAGCGCCGCGCGCTGTGGGCGCTCTATGCCTTTATGCGGCTTGTGGACGACGTGAGCGATGATTCCAGCGCATTCCGGGAGGAAAGTGTTGCGGCAAAGCAGCGCGGGCTTGCGCGCTGGCGCGGGCTCGTGGATTCGGCCTACGCGGGAGAAGTTTCAGGACACGCCATTCTTCCTGCGTTCGCCGACACCTGCTCGCGCTATTCGATTCCCGCGCGCTATTTCCACGACCTGATTGCCGGCGCGGAGATGGATTTGACTGAGCCGTCTTATGCAACATTTGACCGGCTCCGTGAATACTGTTATCGAGTCGCGGGGACGGTGGGGCTGACCTGCATACACGTTTTCGGTTTCCGCGACCCGCGCGCACCGGACGTTGCCGAGCGGCTGGGGATTGCTTTTCAGTTGACGAACATCCTGCGCGACTTGCCCGCGGATTTGAAGATGGGCCGCGTCTATCTGCCGCAAGAGGATCTCGAGCGCTTCGGTGTGCGGGCATCCGAGCTGGCAGGCCCTATGACGCCCCGGCTCACAGAGTTGATTGCGTTTGAATCAGACCGCGCGTGGCGGTATTACAAAGAAGGCGCGGAAATTGTGGGAATGGTCGAGCGAGACAGCCGCGCGGCGCTCTGGATGCTGGCGCGGACGTACAGCAGTCTGCTGGCGCGGATCGAAACGCGCGGATACGATGTATTCAGCGCGCGGGTCCGATTGAGCACGCCGGAAAAGTTCGGCATCCTGGTCCGCGCGCAGTTGGGCGCCTGGTCGGAGAGAAATGTCCTCGAAAAAAGTGATCGTGATCGGCGGCGGCCTGGCGGGACTGTCCGCGGGCGTCGCGCTGGCTGAAGCGGGCTACCGGATCACACTCCTTGAAAAGCGGCCGTTCCTCGGGGGCCGCGCGACGTCTTACGTGCTGCCAAACGGCGAGCACGTGGACAATTGCCAGCACATCACTCTTGGGTGTTGCACGAATCTCGCGGATTTCTACCGGCGCGCCGGAGCGGCTGGAAAAATCCGATTTTTTGACCGCTACGAATTCTGTTTTCCCGATTCACGCCGAGGCAGCCTGTACAGCTCATTCCTGCCGGCGCCGCTACACCTCGCACCGTCGTTCCTGATGTTTCCGCTGCTCGATTGGGCGGACAAGCGCGCGATTGGCCGATTGCTGTTTCTAATTGCGCGCGCCGCGGGCCATCCCTCGGACCTGGATCCAAGCGTCGATGTGGTGCGCCCAACCATGTTCGACTGGCTCCGCCGCCATGGCCAGACGGAGGCAGCGCTCACGCGCTTCTGGGGCCCGGTGATCGCCAGCGCGCTCGACGAACAGCTCGACCGCACGGATGCGCAATACGGCGTAGATGTTTTTTGGAAGGCGTTCCTCGCCAATCGCAAAGGCTACCAGTATGGAGTCCCCACCGTAGCGCTTGGAGAATTGTACGAAGGCTGCCGCGAGGCCCTTGAGAATCAGGGCGGGGAAGTGAAATTTCGTGTGCCTGTGCGCCGCGTGGAAATCAGCGAGGGCGCCGTGCGCGGTGTAAGTTTGGAGGAGGGCGATCCGCTCCGCGCGGACCACTACATCTCCGCCGTGCCGCAGGGCGTGCTGCCGGGTTTGTTGCCCGCGGATGTCGCTTCGCGCGAGCCGGTGTTCGCGAACCTTTCGCGGCTTCGCACGTCGCCCATTACCGGAATCCATTTCTGGTTTGACCGGCCGGTAATGAAGGAGCCGTATCTTGCGCTGCTCGAAATGACGACGCAATGGATCTTCAACAAGACGCTTCTTTATGGAGGTGAGGGTGCGGAAGAGACAGGCGGCGGACAGTACTTACAGCTTGTCGTAAGCGCGAGTTATTCGCTGGTGCAGAAATCGCGCCAGGAAATTGTGGACGAGTGTCTCGAAGATGTCCGCCGGGTTCTTCCCGCGGCGCGCGAGGCGAAGCTTGTAAAATCCACAGTGATCAAGGAAACAGCGGCGACCTTTTCACCCGAGCCGGGATGCGACCGCTGGCGGCCTCCCGCGGTAAGCCCGATTCGCGGACTTTTTCTGGCTGGGGACTGGACAGCCACGGGCTGGCCTGCAACGATGGAGGGCGCGGTACGGAGCGGATATTTGGCCGCCGAGGCAATCACGGCCGCCGACGGAGCGCCCAAAAAGTTTTTGCAGCCTGATTTGCCAGTAGAAGGAATTTCCAAATTCTTCGCGAAGCGCGCGGGAAAGGCAAGATGAATTCGGCCATGGCGACAAAAAAGATGGGAGCGAAGCCGAGGAAAGTGGTCGTGCTCGTAGGTACGCGGAAGGGTGCATTTATTTTTCAAAGCGACCTGAAACGCAAGACATGGAAGATTTCAGAGCCACTTTTTACCGGTATGAACGTGCATCACTTCATTGCCGATCCTCGCGACTCGGGAAAGACTCTGTACGCCGCAGCGAACAATGATTGGTTCGGGTCGGACATTCATCGCACGCACGATGGCGGCAAGACCTGGCTGCGCACGAAAGAAGGGGTGCGCTACGAGAAGGATTCCGGGCTGGATGTGAAGCGCCTTTGGCACATTCGTCCGGGACGCGCGAGCGAGCCGGGCGTCGTTTATTGCGGCGTGGACCCTGCGGGGCTATTTCGCAGCGAGGACCGCGGTGAGACCTGGAGCGAGGTGAAGGGTCTCAACCGTCACGCGACGCGTTCGCGCTGGACGCCCGGCGCTGGCGGCATGATCGTTCACACGATATTGCTCGATCCTGACAAGCCGAAACGAATGTACGTCGCAATTTCCACTGCCGGCGTGTTTCGAAGCGATGATGGCGGCGCCACCTGGATTCCTCGGAATCAAGGCACGCGGGCGGATTTTCTGCCGGATAAGACGCCGGATCTCGGCCAATGCGTACACAAGCTTGCGCTCGCGCCGGGTGTGCCGGGGCTGCTCTATCAGCAGAACCATTGCGGGATATATCGCAGCGATTCGGCAGGCGATTTGTGGACGGACATTTCCGAAGGCCTGCCGTCGCGTTTCGCGTTTCCAATTGCTGTCCATCCGCACGACCCGAAGACGGTCTGGGTGTTGCCACTCATCGGCGCGGAGTTTCGCGTTGTGCCGAATGGCCGGCTGGCCGTGTACCGCTCCACGAATAGCGGGAAATCATGGCAGATGCAGACGAACGGACTGCCCGTGAAGAACGCGTACGAAACGGTTTTGCGGGAGGCGATGTCCACGGACACGTGCGACAAAGCGGGGGTTTATTTCGGCACGGAGAACGGGCAGGTCTGGTTCACGCGCGACGAAGGGAAGAAGTGGCAAATCCTTGCCGACCACCTTCCCGGAGTTTTGAGCGTGGAGGCGGCAGTTTTCTAGAGTCGGCGGCTAGGGTGAACTTGCAGGAGGTGTCGGCGTTTCGAAGCTGCCCACGTGCGCTTCACGATTGGTTAGCTCCTCGCAACGACCGTCGAGTGCAGCGTACGCGGCGACGTTTTCATTACGAAAGGTCTCATAAGCAGTCTTCGAGTCCCAGTAGTCCATCGTGTAATAGCTTCCGGGAATGGAAGCGTCGCGCAGGAGGCGAGTGCCGCGATAGGCAGGCGAGGCACGAAAAAGGTCAGCCCAGGCGCCCTCGGGCCCATATACCTTCTCAAACTTTTCTTCGAGACCGCTCTTGACTTGGAACTGCCAAAGGACTACAAACATTACTTACCTGTCTCCATCGTTTTGTTCTCCCTGGCACGATTTTCTGCAGAACGATAACAAGCTTGGGCGAAGAATTGTAGCTCTACAGGTAATGCGCTAATACCTTCCATGGTTGTGATGCGCATGTTCGTCATGGTGCGTATACCTGCCGCGGGAAATTCAGACCCGGGCCGGCACCACAGGGTGCGAGCGCCTTGGAGGTCCGTTTGGAAAGAAAATACAAACAGCACGGATATCAAAGCTCCGGTAAGCCGGAGAAGCGTGATAAGCAGCAGAAGGACCATCCGCGCCCCGCGCGTCAAGAACAGATCGGCCCGCGCACGCCGCGCATGGTCGGAACCGTGCTTCGCGCGCGATGTTCGAGCTGCGGAAGCGTCCTGACATCCGGTTTTAACGTGAATGGCCCGTGCCCCAAGTGCGGTTTCGAGCTGCATTGCTGCAAACAGTGCGTGCACTTTGATACCGGCGCCCAGTGGGAATGCACACAGCCCATCACCGAGCCGGTCTTGAAAAAGAGTTCGAAAAACACCTGCAAGCTCTTCGAAATACGCATGACCGTCGAGAAGGACACCGCGCCGATTGCTCCGGCCGCGCCTACCGCGGCACAGAAGGAGCATTCGTTCAGCACGTCGCGGCCGACCGATGCCCGCAGGGCGTTTGAGGACCTCTTCAAGAAGTAGGCTATTCGACGCGCAGGCGTGACTTCATCAGGACGACCACATAGGGATTCCAAGTCGAAAGCACGTAATAAATCACAAGCTCCGCATTACTGACTTTCGTCCACCGTTCCACAACGTACGGGGCATAGTTGCCACCGCGAACGGCCTCCGGATCTGCCACCCCTTTACCGATCACCGGCCCCGCGAGTCCGTCTGGAGGCTGCAATTTTGGATCGTGTATGAACTTTCCAAATCCGCCGTCGCGCACAGCGTTGAATATCACCTGAGGTTCGCTCCACGGCCCCCACGGCGTGCGGGAATAAGAAAAAATAACACCGTTGTTTGGCAACCGGCGGTCGTAGGTCATCAACCAGAGATTTAGTTCTATGCACCAGGTCACCGACAAGTCTCCGAGCGAACCGTTTTCAACGATCGGCTTTGAATCGGACTCATTCCCGCTCCAGATCGGCGCGTCGTTCGAATTCAGACCTGCGAAATAGCGCGTCCCTTTGCCCGTTTCGAATTGCGCTACCGGGATGACCGAGAGATACGCATCGCTCTTGCGGTAGGTGCCTGACCCCCAGATGATGATAAATGGCCCACCGGGAGGCATCCCGGCAATCGGACCCGGCTCCATATGCACCGACATCTTTATGAAGCGCCCCGCCGGAAGCTGCGAGATTGTGCGAAGTGGCTGGAACTTAGAGGGCAGCGTAAACTTCGTGAGCACAGAACGATCCGTGGTCCAGTCGTCGGAATGGTTTGTGCTGACTACCACGAACATCTTTCCTCCGATGCTGATTCCCGCCACAGGTGTTTCAAAGGGCCCCATGCTGATCCCCGGAGGCTGAATCGTGAGGTAATCGTGGCCGGACACAAGGAAATCCAATCGCACGCCCTTTTCAGGATCGGTTGCATCCGTTGTCGCAATGGTGTCAAGCGCGCGACGGAGGCGGCCCACGGTATCGCCGAACAGGAAATAGACTCGTCCGTCGTGCTCGAAGGAGTAGCCGAGGTCCGTGCCTTCAATGCCGTACCGAGAAAATGTTCTGCTGAGCGTGGGCTGATGGCGCTCTTTGTCCTCTTCGCCGAGGAGCTGTTCTACTTTTTCTGTTGAATGGGGAATGTAGCGAAGGGTTGGAGCGGCAGCGCTAACTGGGGCTCCATTTGGCCGGCCGGGCTGCAGAGGAAAGGTTGCGACGCCTATAATCGAGGTAAGGATGCCAATCGAGGTCATTATCGCGATTGCTGGCGTTCTCATCATTTGGCTATCGTCCCTAAAAAGCCATCGAGGAATTTATCAGTTGTCCCATCAAGGGACGATTCGTCCCGCGGCCCAGCAGGACTCCGCGCCCTTGCAGGATTGATTCGCTCGCAGCATATCGTGTAATTGCCGACGTTTCGCCTCAGGCAGTTTTTTGGCGACGTTGTGCAATTCGTCGGGGTCTCGTCCCAAATCATAGTAGCCGGTTTCGTCGCCCTGGTATTCCACGTACATCGCACCTTCCAATCGCAGCGCAGCATAGGTCGGCGGGTTGCCGCCGTGCGGAACCGGGGCGTCAGGATCTGAGGCATCCTGCCCCGGATGGTGATGCTCGATCAGCGCGGCGCCGCGCCATTCCGCTGCCGGGCCGCCTCGTAATAGCGCGACAAGGCTATGCCCGTCCGAAGAGCCTGGCGTGGGCGTTTCGGCGAGCTCCGTGAATGTCGCGCAGAGGTCCACGTTCCCTACAATTTCGTTCGCCACATGTCCCTTTGCGACACCGGGCCCCACGGCGACGAGTGGCACGTGGATATCCGTGTCAAAGGGCGTCATTTTCCCGGGGCGCATCGAATATTCGCCCATATGCAGGCCATTGTCGGAACTAAAAAACACGAAGGTATTGTTGTCGTCGCCGGATGCAGCCAGCATCGCGCGGATCTCGCCAATCATCTTGTCAATGGCCTGAACCGATTGCGCGCGCATCCGGAATTCTTCGTCAATCTTTTCCATTTCCCGAGGCCGCAATGGCGCGATTCCTTTGAGCCAATTGGGTGCACTCGAATCCGGACGCGCGGCGTAAGCGCGCGTCCTCGGGGCTTTCAGATTCGGGAACTTATTGGCATCGCGAGGCGCGGGAATATATGGCGCGTGCGGGGCAAACGTTGCAATCTCGATGAAATAAGGATGTCCCGCGGACTTTCGTACGAAGGCTTCGCCCAGCCGTGCGACTACGTCCGTCAAGTAGTCATCCGTGTCATGACCATATCGCTGGACGTGCCCATTTTGGTTGAGTGCGTAATTGAATTCCGGATAACCATCCCCCGCGACGTCCCATTCATTCCATCCCTTTGGTACTCCGTTTTGTGCCGGATGGTATCCATTCAAATACTTGCCAAGCATCGCTGTTTTGTACCCGTTCTTTTGAAGCGCGACCGCGAATGTTTGCGCTTCGTTGCCATGGGCATTGAATTGATCGTAACCGCCGTCGGGCTCCGAGTTAGTGAAGACGCCCGTGTTGTGCGGAAACTTGCCGGTGAAGATGGAGGAGCGGGAGGGGCAGCAGAGCGAGTCGGTGACAAAATAGTTCGAGAAGGTTGTGCCCTCCCGCTGCATCGCCTGGACGTATGGCATGTACTGGACGAGGTTCATCGCCATGTCGTCAGTGAGAATGAACACGATATTGGGCTTCTTCGCCGGGCTTGCCGCCAATACGACTCTCGACGCGGGGCGTGTGTTGCGGAACGCCCATCCAAATGCCAGCACGCCGCAGGCAAAGACAAGAACCGTGATAGGAAGCGTCACGAAACGTGTGTAGAAAGAAGGCTTCCGCGCACATCCTTCATTTCGGATTGAATTCATTTTCATTTCCTCGGAATGAAATACATGATTCCTTGAGAGATCCCGTGATGCTCCGCTCGGCGTTTCTTATACACTACTCAATCCCGCCACGTCATCCCTCGGACCTGTGCGATAATTTCGGCAGTCATGAAACACACGTGGCAGAAACCGAGTTTGAGTGCGCCGCTTCCATTCGTGATTGGACTTGGCCTCTGGGTTTTCGCGCTGCTCTGTGTGGTGCAGGCCTGGTCGCGCGATTCCACGGCGCGAATCCGCCAGGACGACAAGGAATTAGTCGCAAAAGGGAAGAAGGCCTTCAACGACTACGAGTGCTTCGATTGCCATGGCCGGAACGGCGAAGGAACGTATGATGGGCCGGATCTGACAAATTCTCACCTTACCGGCTCTGAGATAGCAAAGTTTCTCCAGCGGCCCAGCGCTGACGCGGATGCGAGGGGCATGCCGAGCATTCCTGCTGACAGCCCTGATCTCCAGCCACTCGTTGCTTACGTGCTAAGTTTGAGAAAACCACCCCCCAAGTAGACAGCAGTCCGCGGTCGCGGTGAACAGAGCGAATCGATGCCCCCCAGAGTGCTCAGGCCCACACAAGAGGGTACGGGTGTATACTGCCCCGCGACCGGGTGGCTACAACAAAGCATTCAGGTCAATTGAGGGAGTCCCTGAGGAGACACTGCATGCGAAGAATCTGCTCTGTACTCGTGGTAGCAGTTGCGATGGTGGCGGCCATAGGACTGGCCGCGCAAGCCCCAACCGGGGGGCCGTACAAAATTATCAAGAACGCCAAGGTCGGCGGCGTGGGCGGATTTGATTATGTCTATGCGGATGTGAATGGACGAAAATTGTACATTCCACGGACAGGACAGACGGGTGCGCGAATCACAGTATTTAATCTGGATACGCTTGAGTCGGCGGGAGAAATCCCGAATGCCAGCGCGCGTGGAGCGGCGGTGGATCCGAAATCAGGTCACGGCTTTGGCAGCAGCAAGCCTGTCGTGATGTGGGATACCAAAACGCTCGCAACGATTAAGACGATTGACGTGCAGGGTAATCCGGACGGCATTCTATTCGATCCATTTAACTCGCGCGTATGGGTTTTCAGCCATAGCGCGCCGAATGCGACCGTGATTAACGCGAAGGATGGGTCCATTGTTGGCACGGTGGACCTCGGCGGCCAGCCGGAGCAAGCCGTGACCGATAGCAAGGGCCATATCTATGTGGACCTCGAAGACAAGAATCAAATCGCGGCGGTGGACGCGAAGACAATGACAGTAACAGCGCATTGGGACATTTCCGGCTCAGGCAAGGGCCCTGGCGGACTGGCATTCGACGTGAAAAACCATGTGCTTTTTGCATCTTGCCATGATCCGGCGGTGATGGTGATCCTGAGTTCAAAAGACGGCAAGATTCTTTCCACTTTGCCGATCGGAACGGGCACGGATGGCGCAACATTTAATGCCGCTACGATGGAAGCATTCAGCTCAAACCGCGACGGGACACTGACGGTGATCAAAGAGAAGAGCCCGACTAGCTTTGAAGTTGAGCAGAATTTAACAACGATGGTGGGCGCAAAGACGCTTACGCTCGATAGCAAGACGGGTCATATTCTGCTTATCGCTGCTGAATATGGTCCGCCTCCCCCGCCCCCAACGCCACCTCCGGCTGGGCAACCTGCGGGCCGCGGTGGACGTCCGCCGATGCTGCCTGATTCCTTCACAATCCTCGTTGCCGGCAAATAATTCGGTTGGGAAGAATGGCGGCGGGCGCGATGGCGCGCCCGCCGCAGTTTTCTGAGCTGCACTCAGTTCTCCGTTTCTTCACGAAAAATGCGAACGCAAGAGCGTTTGCGTCCAATTGATTAGGAAGCTCTTTTCCTACCTCTCGGCGTTTTCTGGAGGAGGTTCCGGAAAGAGCGAAGGCTCGCGCTGCGGCTCATTGGCGATGGCTTCCAATTGAGGATAGTGATGACGAAGTGGCTCGGGCACCTTTACTTTGTTGCCGGTGAGAATGTGAATGAGTTGCAAGGCGTTGACGATTGCTTTGCCTTGATAATGATTGTTTGTGACGACGAAAGTTGAACCGGAATGTCGCGCGACATGGCGGATGCGCTCCGCCCACGGTTCCAGTTCCTCTTCCTTGTACAGGTAGTTGTAGCGTTCCTCGGGAGGCGTAGTCGGATCGTCGTCGAACCAGGTGTCGTAGCGCCGCCCGTGCAGGCGGATATAGCCCACGCGAGCTGTGGAGCGCTCGGTCGGTTTCATGGAGCGGCCGATCACGGGTTGGTCGATGTTGCAGAATCCCACGCCGCTTTGGTGGAGCATGGCGAAGAACTCTTTGTCATTCCACGTTGCATGGCGCACCTCAATGGCGAGCGGATAGTCACCGAAAGTCTTGAAGAGTTTTTTGAGGTAGTTGACATTTTCCGGTGTGCGGTGGAATGAAAAAGGGAATTGCAGGAGCACCGCGCCCAGCTTGCCAGCCCGAACAAGCGGATCAAAGCCTTCATGTACCGCGCGTTCATCTTCCGTGGTCGCTCCAGTTTCGTGGGTGAATTTCTGCCAGAGCTTTGCAGTGAAGACAAATCGGGGATTCGCCGCGACGCGCTCGAGCCATTGCGCCGCGGAACTCGCCCGCAGCGGTTGATAAAAGGACGTGTTGATTTCGATGGTGTCGAAGAACTCGGAGAGATAGGCCGCCTCGTGAAAGCCCTTTGGCCGTCTGGCGGGGTAGACGATCCCAGCCCAGTCATCGTAGGACCAGCCGGCTGGGCCGACGCGGATCTCGCCGGAAGCTCGAACGATGGGGTGCGTGACCATGAAACCCCTTTTGGACCAGTGCAAGCGGCGCAATTCCGGCGCCGGCTTCAGTCGCGCGAGCCTATGCTTCTCATCAAGGGATTGTCAATCTTGATTGGTGTATCGCAAGAATGGCCGTATGCGGTGACAATTGCACATGCGCGGGGGAGTTGCTATGCTGGCCTCTCGCAATGATAACCGCGACGAGGGCAGTAGTAATTTGCGGTGGCCACCCCCAATACTCTTATTCCTGGAAAAGGGACCCCAATGAAATTCTCCATAACCTATAAGAATGTGGATGTTCATAGTGTGGTGGAGAAAAGCGTGGCGCCGCACATCGCCAAGCTGCAGAAGCTTTTGCAGAGTTATACGCCGGATCTTGTCCAGTTGCATGGCGCGGTCGCCAAGCAGGCAAGGAAGGAAGAGTATACGTTTACACTGAATTTGGCGCTACCGACAGGGACACTACACTGCGTAGGCGAGGGCTATGATCTGAGTGCAAGCGTGAAAAACGCGTTCGCGGAGCTAGAAAGCCAATTGAAGAAGCACAAATCCCTCGTCCGTCATGATTATGAGTGGAAGCGGAAGCGCCCGAGGCCCGGCGAGCAGGACTAGGGATTACGTTCTTCTGCTCAGACAACTTACCGACGTTCATTTCTCCCTGGAATCATTCGCTGGCAAGTTAGGTGACTTGAATGAGAATCGCGATGGTTGGTTACGCGTTCTACGAAGGCAATTCCAGAATCCAACAGTATGTGAACGCCCTTACTGAGCGAGGTGACACAGTTGATTTCATTTGCCTTGGAGACTCCGTTGAGCCCGCTCTCGGATGTAACGGTCGCGGAATGCTCTATGGTCTACAGGCGCGGCCACCGGAGCGCGAGAGCCGGGTCGGCTATGCGAAAGAAACAATTTCATTTATGGTCCGTGCGGCGTCTCTTCTGACGGAGATGCATTTCAAGAAACCGTATGACGCCGTGCACGTACATTCCGTGCCGGACTTCCTCGTATTCTCCGCACTCCTTCCCAAGCTGACTGGGGCAGGGATTATCCTGGATATCCACGATATATTGCCTGAGTTCTATGCAAGTAAATTCAAAGTGGGGAAGGATTCACTTGTTTTCAAGCTGATGGTACTTGTCGAAAGGATGTCGATCGCATTTGCCGACCACGTGATTATCGCCAATCCCATCTGGAGGGAGCGGTTGATCGGCCGCTCGATTTCCGCGGAGAAGATCACAACAATCGGAAATCATCCGAATGCCGAATTATTTTTCTGGCGGCCAAGAAAGAGAAACGATGGGAAATTTATTATCACCTATCCAGGGTCTCTGAATTGGCACCAGGGGTTGGAGGTCGCCCTCCGAGGATTTGCCATGGCGGTACCGCAAATGCCAAATGCTGAATTTCACCTCTATGCGGGCGGGCCGGGCAAGGATGAGCTGGTCAAACTTGCAAACGAGTTGGGAGTCGGTGAAAAAGTTATTTTCAAGGGATCACTACCCACGAAGGAAATTGTTGAGGTGATGGCTGAGTCGGATCTAGCTGTCGTGCCAAAGCGGTCGAAGTCCGTGTTTGGAACCGAGGCCGCCAGCACAAAGATCTTGGAATTTATGTCATTGGGCGTACCTCTCGTCATATCCAGGACAAAGATAGACAGTTACTTTCATAATGAATCGCGCGTGAAATTCTTCGACAATGATGACCCCGAGGATTTGGCGAGGGGAGTTCTCGCGTTGTATCGAGATCCAAAGCTGAGGGAGACCCTGGCTTCGAACGCCCTTGTTTATGCACGTGAGCAAACCTGGAGCAGCAGGAAAAACGACTATCTGGCGGTCGTGGACTCAGCCGTAAAGCGTCACCGGCATAAAATCAGGGTTTCCCCTCGAGTCCAGCTCACAAGTTAGGCCCCAGATGGTCCGTGGGCGACCCCTGAAAACTATTTCAACTTCTGGATAGCAAGGTTCTTCCACTTTGACGATGTTGGTGGGCTTATTTCCCCAAACCGAGACTCTAGATTAGGTAACCTGTGTGTTTTCAATGACATACCGAATTCGGTAGACTTGTTCAAATAACTACCCCCAAGGCATTTCTTGGCATGAAATGTGCTTCCTAAGCATCAGGATTTTGGCTTCGTGCGTCAAGAAAGTGGCGTATGTGGTGTGTGGCCGTTGTGGCGGTAGCCTGTCGAATGGCGATTTAGACACCAAGGCCGACGGCGACCCTTTCAGGAGCTTCGAGAATGAATCGGAACACCGGGCAATCTGAGTGGTTCGCATTGCAGGTGAGGACGAAGCACGAGAGGAATGTTGCCGATTTTCTGCGAGGCAAGGGCTACGAGTGGTTTCTGCCGCTATACAAGACGCGAACGCACTGGTCGGACCGAATCAAGGAAATCGAGTTGCCGCTGTTCCCGGGGTATTTGTTTTGCCGGTTCGATCCGCAGAAGCGATTGCCGATACTGACTACACCCGGCGTAATTCAAATTCTTGGGTACAACCGCCAGCCTGCGCCTGTTGATGAAGACGAAATCAACGCGATCCAAACACTTATCGCATCCGGATTATCGAATCAACCTTGGCCTTACATACACGTGGGCGACACGGTTGAAATTCACTCGGGTCCACTTCGCGGGATGACCGGAATACTCACTGAGTTCAAGGGGAAGCACAAGCTGATTGTGTCAGTGACACTCTTGCAGAGATCGGTGGCGGTAGAGATAGATTCGGCTTTCGTTTCGCCCGGGCACGGGAAGGAAGCGGAAAGACAATCGCGGGCGATTGTACGGTCTCGGCCAATCGAAGTCGCGGTTTGAAACGGACGCAGCGAACTTTGGACAGTGTGGTGACGATCAGAAGTCTAGGGAGCGACAATGGCGCGCAGTAATCTGAGAAAACTACGCTTCTCTGCACAAGAAGCAGGCTCTGCTGCAGAGGGAAAGCCCGCGACAGCGGAGGTCTCGGGGATTTTCTCCATGAGCCAGTTTCGAAAGATGCTTTGCCAGGAAAGAAAAAGATCGGAGCGGTCCCGGAAGCCCCTTTTGCTCGCCCTTGTGGATGGCAAAGATGTGAACCAGACGAATGGCAGCACTGGCATCGTGCAAAAAATCGGAATTTGCCTGCGCGATCAGGTGCGCGAGACAGATTTCGCGGGCTGGTATGAGGAAGGGTTGGTCTTCGGTATCGTCTTCACTGAACTTGGGGATACCGACGTCAAGGCGGCCATCAATGTGATCCAGACGAAGATTACGGCATGCTTACAGAAAGCGTTCAGCCCAGTTTATCTCAACTCAATCCTAATTTCCTTTTACGCGTTTCCCGAAAGCGTGGGTTCGAACGGCAACGGCACAAAGACTCATTTGACACCCGTTCTTTACCCAGATGTATTTGAAATAGGAAAGAAAAAAAGGCTTTCCTTGCTGGCAAAGCGAGCGATCGACGTTGCCGGGAGTTCATTCGCGTTGGCGCTATTCTCACCGCTCCTCGCCGCGCTCGCGGCGGGAGTGAAGCTAACTTCAAAAGGGCCTGTCTTTTTCAAGCAAGAAAGAATTGGAAAATTTGGCGAGCCGTTTCAATTCCTGAAGTTCCGCTCGATGCGTGTTTCCAATGACTCAGGGATTCACCAGGAATACGTGAAGAAGTTTATTGCCGGGAAAGCTGGACCGACCGAGCAAGGAGGGAAGCAGACCGGCGTTTACAAGATCACAAACGATCCACGAGTTACCTGGCTCGGGAAAATCATGCGCCGAACAAGCCTCGACGAAATACCTCAATTTTGGAATGTGCTGAAAGGCGAGATGTCACTGGTGGGCCCGCGGCCACCGATCCGATACGAAATGGAAGCGTATGACGTGTGGCATCGCCGGCGCCTCGTGGAAGTGAAGCCGGGTATTACAGGCCTGTGGCAAGTGCGCGGCCGGAGCAGGACAACATTCGACGAAATGGTTCGTTTGGATCTGAAGTATTCCAAGACATGGACGCCGCTGCTTGATGCAAAGATTCTCCTTCAAACTCCGCGCGCGGTGATCTCAGGCGACGGAGCCTATTGAGAAGCGCGATGAAATCGCCCATAACTTCATCGCTTCAAGCGTTTCTCAGTTTGGCACGGCGTCACTCATTTTAGACCTCTATCGATTCTTGCCACCGAACGCTGAAAGCATTGCGTGGTGGCCGTCGTGACTCCCCGCACGTCGAACTCAAGGGAAAGGCCCAACAGATGGCGACTGACATAATCATCAAATCCTCGAAGCACTCCTCACACCGGAATGGCAATGGTGTTGGTGAGAGTATTCTGCGGATAGGTGTGATCGGTTACGGCTATTGGGGTCCGAATATTGTCCGCAATTTTCACGGGCAGGAACACTCCCGAGTCGTGGCGGTGTGTGACAAGAGCGAAAAGTCACTGAAGCGGGTGCATCAGACGTACCCGGAGATGCGTGTGATGGAAGACTGCCAGGAATTGATCAAGTCAAAAGACATTGACGCCGTGGCGATTGTCACTCCGGTATGGACACACTTTGAATTGGCGAAGGCCGCACTTGAAAACGGGAAGCACGTATTCGTTGAGAAACCATTTACATGCACAATGGCCCAGGGTGAAGAATTGATCGAACTGGCCAGCCGCAAGAATCTGAAGATTATGGTGGATCACACGTTTCTTTTCACGGGCGCCGTAAAGCGAATCCACCAGCTTATTGATGATGGGACACTTGGGAATCTCTACTATTACGACTCGACCCGCGTGAACCTGGGGCTGTTCCAGCATGACGTGAACGTGATTTGGGATCTGGCTCCGCACGACCTTTCGATCATGAATTATCTAATTAAAGAGAAGCCGCAGGCAGTCGTTGCAACGGGCGAGCGCCATTTGAATGGAGTGGCCGACGTCGCGTTCATCAACATCTTCTATCCGAATAATATGATCGGGCACATCAACGTGAACTGGCTCTCGCCAGTAAAAGTACGCACAACGCTAATCGGCGGTGAAAAGAAAATGGTGGTGTGGAACGACCTGGAAGCAGACGAGAAAATCAAGGTGTACGACAAGGGCGTGGAAATGTCGAACGGGGAGGGAGTCTACCAACTCCTGGTCAGCTACCGTTCAGGCGACATGTGGGCGCCGCGAGTGGAACAGATTGAAGCATTGCAGGCCGAGGCGGCTTATTTTACGGACTGCGTGATGAACAACAAGAAGCCATTTAATGACGGCCAAGCTGGCCTGGAAGTGGTGAAGATGTTGGAGGCCGCAGACCGTTCACTGGAACAGAAGGGAAAGATCATCGAGCTATGAACGAATTTGTCTGCATCGCCCCGGATGTAAAGCTTGGCACAAACGTCAAGCTTTCGAAGTTCATCAATCTTTATGGTTGTGAAATTGGGGACAACACGAAGATTGGCGCGTTCGTTGAAATTCAGAAGAATGCGAGCGTGGGCAAGAATTGTAAGATTTCCAGTCATACGTTTGTTTGTGAGGGTGTTGCGATCGAGGACGGCGTGTTCATCGGTCACAGCGTGACATTTATTAACGACTCTTTCCCCCGTGCGACTGCGGCGGATGGTGAGTTACAGACAGAAACCGACTGGAAAGTAGAGAAAACGGTGGTGAAGAAAGGCGCGTCCATCGGATCCGGCTCAACGATTCTTTCCAATGTTGTGATCGGAGAAAACGCCATCATCGGCGCCGGGAGCACTGTGACGAAGGATGTCCCGGCAAATGCCATTGTGGCAGGAAATCCCGCCAAGATTCTGCGGTACATTTCAAAGGAGTCAAAGATCGCATGAGCGACACAAACACGCACATACCATTTTTGGATCTCGTAAGCCTGCACACGGAGCTGGAGCCGGAGCTGGTTCCGGTTTTTCAGAAAGCGCTCCGAACCGCCGGATTCATCGGCGGACCGATGGTGACGGAATTCGAGAAAGAATTTGCGACATTCTGCGATGCGAAACATTGCATTGGCCTTGCGAGCGGGACGGACGCCGTCCGGTTTGCACTCATGGCGGCGGGCGTGCAGGCAGGGGACATCGTCATTACGGTGCCGCACACGTTTATTGCGACGACCGAAGCGATCTCGCAGGCTGGCGCGCGTCCTGATTTTGTGGACATTGACGAGCGAACCTACGGAATGGACCCGAAGAAACTTCGAGAGTACATCGATAAGGAGTGCGTCCTGGACCGGGAAAGTGGCAAGCTGTTCCACAAGAGGTTTAAGGCCCCAGTGACCGCAGTTGTTCCCGTGCACATTTACGGGATGACGGTAGATATGGACGCGATTCTTGAGATTGCGGGACGATACAAACTCATTGTTGTGGAAGATGCGTGCCAGGCGCACGGCGCCGAATATTATTCTCGAAGGGAAAACAAGTGGAAGAAGGCCGGGTCGATGGGGATAGCCGGAGCTTTCAGTTTTTATCCGGGGAAAAACCTCGGTGCATGCGGTGAGGCCGGAGCGGTGACCACCGATGATGACGAGATGGCGCGCAAGATCCGGATGATTCGCGACCACGGACAGGCAAAAAAGTATTACCACGACATTGAAGGGTACAACGGCCGCTTGGATTCGATTCAAGCGGGAATACTGAGCGTCAAGCTACGCCATCTTGGTGATTGGAACCGCAGTCGTCAGGCTGCGGCACGCCGCTACGACGAGATGCTTTCACCGATCGTTGGAGTGATAGCGCCGCATCAACCGGAATGGGCCCGGTCCGTTTACCACTTGTACGTGATTCGCGTGCAAGACCGCGAAGAGCTTCAAAAGCAGCTCGCGGCAGCAAAGATTGACACGGGGATTCACTACCCAATACCACTGCATCTTCAGAAAGCATATGACGGATTTGGGTACAGCCGCGGAGATTTCCCAGTAACCGAAAGGGTAGCCGCCGAGATCGTTTCGCTTCCGATGTATCCGCAGTTGCGACCTGAGCAGCAGCGCCGGATCGTGGAAAAAGTACAAGAATTTGCGATGGCAGCTCCACGCCAGGCGTAGATAACAGACCACAGTTACACTTTTCTTCGCAATCAGACGCCAGTAGCTAGCCTCTTCGTGAAGGTCCATTCGTATATTTCAGGATAAAGATCCAGCAATGTCCAGCATTCGAGCGGATCGCCTCGCAACGTTGTACTTCATTCGACCACTGCGCCGCATAGTATCGCGGGAAAATGGGGCGCGTGTGCCGATCTTGATGTATCACAGTATTTCCGAGCCGACAGGCAACGTCGTCCATCCATATTTTGAGATGAGCACCTCGGCGCGGATTTTTGAATCACAAATGAAGTGCCTTCGTGAGGATGGGTATGTGACCATTTCTCCGGCGCAAGCTGTGACTCTTCTTGCCTCGAAGCAGCTTGGAGAAAGGAATTATGTCGTCATTACGTTCGACGATGGATTCCGCGATTTCTACACACATGCCTTTCCAATTCTTCAAAAGTATGACTTGAAAGCAACGATGTATCTTCCGACGGCATACATCAACCAAGGATCACAACCATTTCTGGGCAGGACATGCATGAATTGGGACGAAGTGCGAGAGCTTCATAATGCGGGCGTGATGTTCGGCTCCCACACGGTG
Source organism: Terriglobia bacterium (assembly GCA_041484365.1). Classification (GTDB taxonomy): domain Bacteria; phylum Acidobacteriota; class Terriglobia; order Acidiferrales; family UBA7541; genus DASTCZ01. The sequence continues at coordinate 54,480 of JBGPHM010000002.1, forward strand.
TCGCATCCATTGCTGAGGGTGCTGCCTGAACCGGAGCTCGAACGGGAAATCTGCGAGTCCAAAGGGAAAATTGAAGACGAGCTGGGATCCTCCATCGATTCGTTTGCTTACCCATATGCTTTCCCTGAGGAGGACAAGGCTTTTACCCACCGGTTGCGCGACCTCTTGAAGGCTACGGGATATCACCACGGCGTGTCGACGGTGATCGGGTCAGTGCAGGCCATGGAGGAGAGATACTTCTTGCGGCGGCTGCCTGTTAATACGTGGGACGATGTGGAACTCTTCCGATCCAAACTTCGCGGTGACTACAACTGGCTGCATAGCGCCCAGTATGTGAAGAAATTGATTCGGCGGCAGATTGGCAATGGTTCGATTGCCGGCACAAGCGCTCCAGAATCAGTCAGTTAGGAAAAACGAATAAGCGGCCAGATCTGTAGAATCCCATTCAAAGGAATAGGACAGAAAAAAATATGAGAGTCGCCATGCTTGCCTACGCCTACTATGATGGCAATTCTCGCATTCAGCAATATGCGAGAGCGCTTCGAGAGCGGGGAGATACCGTAGACGTGATCGCGTTGAACCGAGGCACGTCTCCGCTACTCGAAATAGTGGATGGCGTAAACTTGTATCGTCCACAGCGCAGGAAATCGCATGACGAGGGGTTGTTGCGGCTTTCCTGGCGACTCTTGATATTTATGGTTCGATCCTCCGTCTTTCTCGTTAGGTCACATTTGAAACATCGCTACGATGTGATTCACATCCATTCGGTGCCCGACTTTCTGGTGTTTGCGGCTGCAATACCCAAGCTAATGGGCGCTTCAATCATTCTGGACATCCATGACATTCTGCCGGAGTTCTTCACTTCAAAGTTTCAGAGTGATAAGAAGTCGCGGCTCTTCAAATTCCTCGTATTTGTTGAGAGGACTTCAATCCGTTTTTCGGATCACGTAATCATCGCCAATCCCATCTGGAACGAGCGATTAGTCAGCAGGTCCGCAAAACCAAGCAAAGTAACGACGATTGGGAATTTTCCGGATCCGGAATTCTTTATGCCGAGACCGCGAGACCGTCACGACAATAAATTTGTCATTACATACCCGGGGACATTGAACTGGCATCAGGGCGTAGACATCGCTGTGCATGCCTTTGCAAGAATTACCAACGAAATCCCCGACGCTGAATTCCACATTTATGGTGAAGGGCCAGAGAAGGCGAACATCGAGAAACTCGTGCAAGACTTAGGTCTCACGAGCAAATTCAAGATTCGAGATTACGTTTCGACCTCAGATATCGCAAAGGTCATGGCCAACACCGATCTGGCCGTAGTTCCAAAGCGGTCCAAATCCGGATTTGGAACCGAAGCCGCGAGCACAAAGATCCTCGAGTTCATGTCTTGCGGGGTTCCGGTAGTGGCATCCAGGACTAGAATCGATGACCTGGTTCATACCGAGGATCGGATCATGTTTTTTGACAATGATGATCCTGATGCACTCGCAGATTGTATTTTGACAATGTACAAGAACCCTGCATTGCGGAACCGTTTGGCGATGAATGGCCTTGCCCATGCAAAAGAAAATAGCTGGACCATGAAAAAGCAAGGATACTTCGCAATTGTTGACGGTCTGATGAGTGCCAAGCAAGATGGCCGGAGCTACGATCCGGCCCCAGAGTCGGTAAGCTTGCCTTCGGGTACAGCAGATTTCACCAAAGTGTCCGCGAAGCAATGAAAAGCTGATTGATCGAGGGCTGTTACCCTCATCTAAGTTGTTAGTCACTCAAAGGCAGATGATCACTGACTCGAATTTCACAATGAAAGTACCGCAAAGTTCTCAATTCAGATACGCAGTCGTCTCCCCGGTAAAGGATGAGGCAAGGTTCGTCGAAAAGACGATCCTCTCGATGGTGGGGCAGACGATTAAGCCAGTCCAATGGGTAATAGTGGACGACGGGTCCACGGACGCGACGGCGGAAATTATCGAGAAATATGCAAGGAGTCACAAATGGATTCGTGTCTTGAAACTGAACCGGGGTGAAGGCCGTCAGCCGGGTTCCGCGGTCATCCGAGCATTTGCGACTGGCTACGAATTGATCGCCGCCGAGAACTTCGATTTCATCGTCAAGCTGGACTGCGACCTGGATGTGCCCCCGGATTACTTTGAAAGACTCCTTACGAGGTTTCAAGAAGATGAGAATTTGGGCATCGCCTCCGGCGTGTATTTGGAAGAGACCAAAGGAAAGTGGAATCCGATTATCATGCCCCTTTATCATGCGGCCGGCGCTTCGAAAGTGATGCGCAGGAAATGCTTCACGGACATCGGTGGCTTTATTCCATCGCGCGGATGGGACACAGTTGACGAAATTCGCGCGCAATATTTGGGCTGGACGACCCGGCATTTTACCGACCTGGAGTTCCGCCACCTGAAAAAAGAAGGCATCGGAATCGGCCGGATGCGCACAAACTCGATGCACGGCGAGATCTACTTCCTGACCGGCGGGGGAGTTGTATTTTTCCTTTTCAAGGCGCTTCATCGCGCAATTTCCGGGAGACCATTACTTTTGGGCGGTCTCGCAATGATGTGGGGCTATTTCAAGTCCTGGATAACCGGGCGCAAGAAACTAGTGATGGAGCCGGAGGCCAAGCGGTACCGGCAAATGCTGAATAACAGACTTTGGGCAGGCGTCGCGCGAAAATTCCGAAAGGGAGACTCGCGCGAAGAGGCGTGGACTTAAGACAACATGTGCGGAATCTGCGGAATCTTTGATTTCAAAGGCGCACCGGTCGAGCGGGAGCTCCTCGAGCGGATGAACGATCAAATCCGCCATCGCGGTCCCGATGGTGACGGTTTTTTTGTTTGCGGACCCGTCGGCCTCGCCAACCGGCGATTGAGCATCATTGATCTGGCAGGGGGCGGCCAGCCTCAGTCCAATGAGGACAACAGTATTCAAGTTGTATTCAATGGAGAAATCTATAATTTCATCGAGCTGCGGGAGGAGTTGATCAAGAAGGGTCACCTGTTCAAGACACGCTCAGACACCGAAGTGATCGTCCACGGGTACGAAGAGTGGGGCGTCGATTGCACGAACCGGTTCAATGGCATCTTCGCGTTTGCAGTTTGGGACTCAAACAGGCGCCGATTACTTCTCGCAAGAGATCACTTGGGTGTCAAACCTCTCTATTACGCAAGGGTTGGAAACCGGCTTATATTTGGCTCGGAGATTAAAGCCCTGCTGGCGGAAAAGGCGTGCCCGCGGGAAGTGGACTTGGAGGCATTGAGTCAGCTATTCACGCTGCGATATGTTCCATCCCCCAAGACATTGTTTCGAGGCATAGAGAAACTTCCACCTGCACATCGAATGATCGTTGATTCCGCTGGGACCAAGGTGGAGCGATATTGGTTGAAGCAGCCGGAAATCCGGACATCCATCAATGAAGGCGCTCTAACCGAGGAATACCAGGCCCTTGTTGAAGATGCCGTCCGATTGCAGATGAGGAGCGATGTCCCCGTCGGATTATTCTTAAGCTCGGGAATTGACTCTGGTGCGCTGCTCGCCATCATGAGCAAGCTTACCAATCAGGCGGTACAGACATTTACGATCGGATTTGAGAATGGCGAAAAGACGAACGAGACGGATGATGCTCGCGCTTTGGCAAAAATGTTCGGAGCTGATCATAACGAACTGGTTTTGGGACACCAGGACTACGAAAAATACTTTGAGCGTTACCTGAGAGATATTGAAGAGCCAGTGGGGAATGAAACGGCTGCGGCATTTTATTTTGTAAGTAAAATCACAAGTCAAAAGGTAAAAGTTGCATTGACAGGGCAGGGCGCCGATGAGCCATGGGCTGGATATGACCGCTACTTAGGCGTGAAGCTATCTCAATATTATTCCCGGTTGCCGCAGTTTCTCACCAAAGGCGTGTTGAGCAAGGTTGGCGAGCATTTCATCAAACACGAAAAAGGGAAGAGGGCGCTCACTTCACTTCACGAGAAGGACATTCTATCCAGATTGGTGAATGTCTATTCCTTTTTCAGTCCTCACATGAAAGGCCGCCTCTTTAAACCCTGGGTAAAGGAACATGTGTCCTCAAATGGTGTTGAGGCGAAGCGGGCGCTGCGGGGCCTGCAAGCGGAGGTTCAGGATCTTGATCCTGTCACGCAGATCCTTTACATGGACACGCGAACGAATCTTCCGGATGATCTGCTAATGGTCGGTGATAAGACGTCCATGGCAAATTCGCTCGAAGCGCGAGTGCCGTTCCTCGACTACCGGCTCGTGGAGTTCATCGAGACCCTGCCTCCGAACTTGAAGTTGAAGGGTTTCAAGGGAAAGTACCTTCACAAGAAGGCTGTAGAAAAATGGCTGCCAAAAGAAATTATCCACCGGAAGAAAAAGGGTTTCGCAAACCCAATTGATCTTTGGCTAAGAACCTCCATGCGCGGCTTCATAGGCCAGAGACTTTTGCGTGATGATGCTGCCGTGAACCACTACTTCGATCAGAGTTTCATTCGCGAATTGGTTGAAAAACATGAGGGCGGCCAAGCTGAATACCTGAGACAAATCTATTTGTTGCTTTCATTTGAGCTTTGGCATCAGGAGTTCATCTCCCAGTAGGGAATAAATTGTGATGGCAGAACAAATCGATCTTTCGATTGTCATCATCAACTGGCGCTCCGTCGAGTTCCTTAAGGCTTGTTTGGCAAGCATTAAGGCAAATACACATGGCATTTCATTTGAAACGATTGTGGTCGATAACGCCTCATTTGACGGGTCTGACGACGTGGCCAACGGGCAACCAGGCGTGCGTTTCTTCCAAAGCGATAAGAACCTCGGCTTCGCTGGGGCGAACAATCTCGGCGTCTCCCATTCGCGGGGTAATAACCTTCTATTCTTGAATCCGGATACTGAGATTATTGGTGAAGCAATTCCAATTTTGCTCTTCGCTTTGACATCTACGCCGGATGCGGGCGCGATCGGCTGCAAACTTCTCAATGGTGATCGAACGGTTCAAACAAGTTGCATACAATCCTTTCCATCCATCTTGAATCAGGCCGTTAACACAGACTACCTGCGTGAGAGATTTCCGAGACTGTCCATTTGGGGGATGGCTCCTCTCTTTGACGGAAGTGGCGGACTCGCGGAAGTCGAAGTGATTTCAGGCGCGTGCTTGATGATGCGGAGAGAAGTGTTTGAGAAGCTGGGTGGCTTCAGCACGAGGTACTTCATGTACGCCGAAGATGTCGATTTGTGCTACCGCGCGCGGCGGCTCGGATGGAAGTCATATTATACCGGTCAGGCCGAAGTGGTTCACTTTGGTGGTAAGAGTTCGGGCGCAGCGTCACAAGATCAATTCGGCGCGATCGTCATGAAAGAATCGATTCTGAGGTTCTTGAGAACGTCACGTGGCAGAGCATATGCATTTGTGTTCAAGGTAACTACGGCCCTGGTTGCCCTTTTTCGACTCCTCTTGCTGGTCGGCGCTCGGATCGCTTTCGTAGGAAGAATGAACAAACGCCCCATCACTTTTGCCTGGGCAAAATGGTCCAAAGTGCTGCGATGGGCGGTCGGCCTGGAGGGCTGGGCGAGAAATCTTGGTTGACGACAAATCCCCCCCCCGGATTCTCAGGGAAGGGACAAAGTGAAATCAGTGGGCGACAGCCTTCTTAGAAATGATCATTCGTTGAGGAAAATAAAGTAGAACTCCTATGTGCGGAATCGCAGGCAAAATCGTTTTTGACAGCAACGCGCGAGTCGAGCCAGGGCTCGTTGAGCGAATGACGGAAACTCTGGTCCACCGCGGACCGGATGACTCTGGTATTTACTCCGGGGTTCAAGCCGTCCTTGGACACCGGCGATTGTCAATTATTGATCTGAATACAGGGCACCAGCCGATCACAAATGAAGATGGAACGGTTTGGATTGTTTTTAACGGGGAAATCTACAACTACAAAGAACTCCGCCAGGAGTTAATCGCCCGGGGCCATACCCTCAAAACGAATACGGATACGGAAGTAATCATTCACCTCTACGAGGATTTTGGGCAACAGTGCGTATCCAAGTTGCGCGGAATGTTCGCCTTCGCAATATGGGACACTCGGAAAAAGGCGTTATTCCTCGCGCGAGATCGAGTAGGGATCAAGCCACTCTATTATTGCAAGACAAAAGAGGGATTGGTATTTGCCTCGGAGATTAAGGCGCTGCTTGTGGATCCAGCGGTGAAGGCAGAGGTCGACACTCATTCTATCGCGCGCTTCTTAACATTTTTCTATCTGCCCGGAGCAGAAACGCTTTTTCACAATATTCGCCGATTGGAGCCGGGTCACACGTTGCATGTGCAAGATGGAGTCCTTGCTGATCGTCAATACTGGGATCTCGAGTTCATCGACAATGCGCGGAACGGCAATTTTGCGGCGGCCAAGACCGATCTGCTTGAGTTGTTGAGAGAAACCGTTCGGGATCACATGATCAGCGATGTGCCTGTCGGTGTTCTATTGAGCGGCGGAGTCGACTCAACCGCTTTGTTGAGTTTTGTAGTGGAGGAGGCAGGGCACAACGTCCGTACGTTTACGATCGGTTTTGAAGGGGAGCAGTTTGCCGACGAACGGCCGTACGCCAGGTTGGCGTCGCAGCAATTTGGCACTCCTCATTCTGAAATGACGATTACGGCGAAGGAGTTTCAGGAGTTTTTACCCAAATATGTCTGGCACATGGAAGAACCAGTGTGCGAACCGCCAGCCGTAGCTTTGTACTACGTTTCTAAACTTGCCAGTGAACACGTAAAGGTTTTGATTTCCGGCGAGGGCGGAGACGAAGCGTTTGCCGGCTATCAAAATTACAGAAATCTGTTGTGGATGGAGCGGTTCAAGCGGATTGGTCAACCGTTTACCGGCATAACCGCCGGTGTACTGCGATATTTGAGCCACTTTCAATCATTGAACAAACTGGAAAAGTACTCCACTTTCATGGCGATGCCGCCAGCCGACTATTATTTCAGTAGGACTGCCAGCCCGGTTACTTTCTTCAACCGGATGAGGGGCGATTTGTATTCTGATTCATTCCGGGCGAACACAAACATCGAAGACTCTCTTCATTTCGCCCACGGTTATTTTGATCGCACGCCAAGCCACAGCGTGCTGAATCGAATGTTATATGTGGATACGAAGACCTGGCTGCCGGACGACCTGCTGATCAAAGCAGATAAGATCACGATGGCCAACTCACTTGAATTGAGGGTTCCGCTTTTGGATCACAAGGTCTTGGAATTTGCAGCTCGCCTCCCACAAGAATACAAAGTGAAGGGTTTCACAACAAAGAGAATTCTGAAGGAAGCTTTTGAAGGACGGGTCCCTAAGGAGATTCTAGACAGAAAGAAAACGGGATTCCCCGTGCCGGTCGAGACTTGGGTGAAGAACGATTTGAAGGAATATATACGCGAGATATTGTTAGACAGGAAGACGCTTCAAAGAGGCTATTTCGAGCGGCGCACAATTGATCAACTCCTTAACGGTTCTGCAGGAACCGGTGGCAACGCGGCAGAGCTGTTTTGTCTTGTCACACTGGAGCTTCTGCACCGGCAATTCATCGATTCAGTAAGCTAGAAGTCAAGAAAGGCTCGGTTTTTGTTCGGATGAACCTGAAAGATACCAGGGTTCAGTCCCATACAGTCTAAGTCAATCAGGCAGCAGAGAAGTTATGCCACTTCTATTAATCCAGATTAGCCCACTTTCCACACAAGGTGCTACCCCATCAATTGATCCGTTGGGGTTCGTCTTCACAGTCGTGATGGGCTTACTTCTTATTGTCTTGCCACGGCGATACGCCATTCTTCCCATCTTGGCTTTGACATGTTTCATGACCACGGGAATGCGCTTCATGCTGGGAAGTCTGAATTTTACTATGCTCAGGGTTGTCTTGGTGTTCGGTGTGGCTCGGGTGATATTGCGCAGTGATTTTAAAGGGTTCAAACTCAACCTAATCGACAAAGCATTTCTCTGTTGGGCGGGAACCAACATGGTGGCCTATGTCCTGCTCTGGCAGACTTCCGACGCCCTGAAGTACAAGCTTGGTCAAACATATGACGCAGTCGGCTTTTATTTCATGTTTCGGTTCCTAGTTCGAGATGCAAGCGAGATCGTTTCGGTTCTGAAGAGTTATGCTTTCATGATTTTGCCCCTTGCGGGCGCCATGACGATGGAGAAGCTCACGGGGAGGAACCCATTCTCAGTTTTCGGTGGCGTACCCGCAATGACAACTATTCGCGACGGAACACTTAGATGTCAGGGGCCATTTGCCCATCCAATTCTTGCCGGGACCTTTGGAGCCACCCTTGCTCCACTTTTTCTTGGTGTGTGGGGAAAAGGCCGCAAGTGGATGCTAGTGGTATTGGCATTGGTAGCCGCTGCGTTGATCGCCCTCTTATCTGGATCCAGCGGACCCGTATTGACAGTCCTTGCTGGGTTTGTTGCCCTGGGCCTTTGGCCATTGCGAAATCAAATGCGCAAGCTTCGATGGGGAATCGTCTTTGGGCTGGTCAGCTTGCACATGATAATGAAGGCTCCCGTTTGGTTTATCCTTGCAAAGATTGATCTATTTCAGAGTTCAACGGGTTATCACCGGGCATTCCTCATTGACCGCGCGATTGCGAATTTTGGCGATTGGTGGCTGGTAGGGACGAAATCAACTTGGGATTGGGCGGACCGAGACAACCACCTCTTTGACGTAACCAACAATTTCATTCAGAACGGTGTGGATGGCGGAATACTCACATTGATTCTTTTCATCGCAATCTTTGTCCTTTGCTTCAAGGGCATCGGCAGACTCGTGAGGCTCGGAGGGGAAAACGGATCGGCGGGGAACTCTCGGTTGTACTGGGCTCTCGGGGCCGCACTGTTCGCCCACGGTATAACCTTTCTATCCGTCACGTACTTCGATCAGAATTTCATAAACTGGTATCTTCTGCTCGCGATGATTTCCACTATTGCAGGGCCTGTCCTCGTTTTGAAAAGGCGTGAATTCCTCGAGCAACTCCGTGTGCAAGAGACCGAAGAATCATCAAGTGTTCCTGCAAGTTTTGGCGTGCCCGGCAGCGGGCAAGTAAAGAGTCCGGTTTCGGCAATTCCGCAAGCGCCGCAATACGGCCTGCGGAGTACCTCTAGAACATAGCAATCGTTTTACCGAGTTACGAACTCTGACATGCAGCCCATTTCTGATTCAAGTGTCATGCAACCTCAGATAACGACAATGCAAATTCATGCTTCAAGTGAAAACGGTGTAAATTCTTCAGTGGCCGCCGCCGTTGAAGGCAGTGCGTCTGCCAGCCAGCTATTTGAAGCTCGTGTGTTGAGGAGTTTCGAGGAGCTCGAAGGCATCCGGGATTTCTGGACTCAGCATCAAATCCACCCGAATTGCGATTTCGATTTCTATTCACACATTGTGAAGACTCGACCATCAATTCAACGGCCGCATGTAGTTGTCTTGTACCGGGATCATCAGCCTGTGGCTGCCCTCGTGGGTCGCTTGGAAAATGGTACGGTGGATCTCAGAGTCGGATACAAAAAGGTCCTCGGATTGAGATCCAGGACGCTCACATTTCTCCACGGGGGTCTCATTGGAGATGCATCCGCCGAGAATTGCGCGGAAATGGCGCGATCTGTAATCCGATCGCTGGACGACGCGGAAGCGGAGGTGGCGTATTTCAATCATCTACGGACGGGCGGGCCGTTGTTCAGCGAAATATTGAAGCTCGATTGTTCGCCCCGTCGCCGGCGCGTCGCAGCCAGATCAAATCACCGCGGCATGACACTGTTCAAGACAGGGCAGGAGTTCCTCAGCTCGCTGAGTTCCAGGGAGCGTAACAATCAGAAGAGGCGATTGAAGAGGCTCAATGAGGAGTTCAGCGGGCAGGTCCGAATATCTTGCTATCGCCAGCGCGCCGATTTGGAAACAATGGTCCAGGACATAAACAGGATTGCACGTGGAACGTATCAACGGTCTCTCGGCGTCGGATTTGAGGACAACGCCGACAATCGGCAACAATTGGAAATTGCCCTGACTCGCGGCTGGATGCGCGCATATGTTCTTTATCTCGCCGACCGCCCAAGCGCATTTTGGATGGGCAATGTCTTCTCGAATATTTTCTACAGCGGATTCACGGGATACGATCCAGCCCTCTCGAAGTACGCGCCGGGCATGTTTCTGTTGTTGAAGGCGTTGGAGCAACTCTGCGAAGAGAATAGTGACGGTGGAATTCGAACGGCGGATTTTGGGCTGGGTGATGCCGAGTGGAAACACGTCGTGGGAGACCTGAAATGGGAAGAAGCCCCCATTTACTTGTTTTCACAGACCTCCAGGGGACGCTTGCTGAATCTTACCTTTAACACATCGAAAGTGCTTGATGCCATTGGAAAGAAAGCTTTAGGACGATTACAGCTTGTCGGCCGCGTGAAAAGAGCCTGGCGGAACCGTCTGACCAAGCAAGACCCGAGCCGGAAGACTCCTGCCCGATGAGCTGGGGATAGTTCAAAATGTGCTCTCAAAGCAGCAGGAGCGTTCAATTGCTCTTTCCGGCTGTTCCAATCCTGACCCTTAGGACAGTAGGCCAACAGGTTTTGCAGCGGTAATCTGTGAGCAGAGACAGGGCTGTGAACAGATCGAGGGAGACCTCTCTAAATGCCTCAATCGACACATTCTTCGGGGACTAAAACGAAAATGGCCATACCCAGAATCATCACACTCTCGCTCCTTGTTCTAGTGGTGCTGTTGAGTGGAGTATTCTCGCCGGCAGCACAAGCCAACGATATATATCTCTCTCAGGCTGCCGCGGGGACTGGCGCCGGCACCGACTGTTCAAACACCAACGCCGTAAGTTTTTTCAACACTTCAAGTAACTGGGGGGCAGGGGCGTCGCAGATTGGGCCAGGAACAACTGTTCACCTTTGCGGAACTATCACCACGGCGCTCACATTCCAAGCGAGCGGTACAAATGGAAGTCCAATCACTTTATTCTTTGAGCCAAATGCAAAAATAAGCCTTCCTTTCTGTCAGGGTGGGTCGGGTGGAGGCGCAGGCTGCGTCGAGGGCAGCGGGTTACAGTGGATAGTTGTAGATGGCGGAACAAACGGGATTATCGAGAACACGGCAAACGGGACGAATTTGGGGAATAAGGTGGACGCACATGGAGTCGATTTCGCTCCGGGCAGCAACATTATCGTCCGTAATCTTACGATTCAAAATCTGTACAAGACCAATTGTTGCAACGACGGAAATTCTTTTGGAACGGCTGTGTTTTTCTACGGCGGGGCAAACGTCCACATTTACAACATCATGTGCACCGGTGATTTTGGGTGCGTGAATTTTCAGTTCGGCAATGGAGTTGCAGCCTCGAACAACGAGATTGATCATCTCTCCATGCCGAATAGCGATGTTGCCTGGGGAATCGTCTACGCAGGCGGCGATGGAGCTTCTCACAGTTCTTCCGACTCCATTCATGACAACGATGTAACACCCGGAGCGGGGACCAATCCTGGCAGTGGCAACAGCTGGTGCACAGGTACTTCGGATTTGAACCACCTTGATCCTATTCACACCTGGTCGGGCGCTGGTGGCTCAAATGCAGGACTGTCGGGCCAGTTGATCTACAACAATTACATACACGGCAATTTTTGCGTGGTACAGGGGACCGCTAACTCGACAGCAGCGATTTACAACGACACAAACAGTGGAAATGTGGACAGCACTGCGATATTCAATAATCTCGTCGTGATGACAGCGGGCCATCCCGGTGATGGTGGATTCTTTATCAATGGCCCCGGCACTGTGCTGGTCGCAAATAATACTATCGATTGTATGGGAAATGCCGGAGGAATCGGCAGCGAGTACGGCCAAGGCGGATCTCTCCACGTTACCTACACCAACAATATCATCATGAATTGCAGCAACAACGCATTCTTGAGCGACAACGCTGGTAGTGTCACCTTCGCAAGCTCTCACAATGACCTGTTCGCTGATGGATCCCCAATCCCTTCCGGAGATACAGGTTCGACCACAGTGAATCCAAAAGTGAACGCTGACTATACTCTCTCTGCCGTTTCAACGTTGATCTCATTTGGGTCGAATCTCTCGACGCAAGGAATCGCGGCGCTTAATGTCGGAAAGCCCACGGCTGTCGGGTTTGGCAATGTAGGCGCGATCGGTGTTCCCCGTCCGCAATCCGGCAACTGGGATGTTGGTGCGTATGCGTTCCCACGTACACAGCCGAATCCACCTATAAACGTTTCGGCGGTGCCTCACTAGACGCAAGTCTCTTTTTGGTGTGAAGTGTGCGACTGATTTGCTCTTAGCCTACCACCCTGGCACTACGGAATGGGGTTGACAGGATTCGACCACAGCTGTTTCTCATGCAGACCCAAAACTTGGAAATGATTGAACGTTCCTGATAATGACAATCACCTCTCTCTGTCCGGTTTCGTTCTGCATCTAGGCATAATTGAACACAACACAGAATAGGAACTATGTCCACATCACTTAAAGTTCTTAAGGGCGGCGTGAAGCTTGGCTCAAGCCAAGTATTGATTCAGGGATTCTCATTCATTCGCAACGTCATAATCGCCAGACTAATAAGTCCCGCAGATTTCGGTATTGCCGCGTTGTTCGCCATGACCTTCTCTTTGTTAGAGATGATGAGCAATCTTGCCCAGGAAAGATTACTGATTCAGGCTGAAGATGGAGACGAAACGAGGCTTCAGGACACGGTCCACTTCCTCCAAGCGACTCGTGGGATGACCAATGCATTTATCATCTTTGTGGTGGCCGGCTTCGTGGCTCGTCTCTTCGGTGTTCCGCAGGCAACCTGGGCATTTCGATGCGTTGCGCTGATACCCCTACTCCGCGGACTAAGCCATACCGACGTGTACCGCGTGCAACGCCACTTACGATTTGGACCCGCCATCGCCGTGGACGTCACTGCAAGCATTGTGGTGACGTTGATCGCAGCTCCTTTGGCACTATGGTTTAGAAACTACGCCGCCATGCTTTGGATTCTAGTTGCGCAGGTGGTTGTTTCGGTAATTGTCACGCACATTGCCGCTGAGCGTCCATACCGATGGAAATATGACCGGCTCTACCTCAAAAGGGTAATGAGTTTCGGATGGCCATTGCTCATCAATGGCGTCCTGCTGTATTTGATTTTCGAGGGAGATCGTCTCACTATCGGCGCAGGCAACCGGTTGTTTCACGTCAATACATACAGTTTGACGGATCTCGGAGTTTACTCGGTGGCATTCGCGATTACCATGGGCCCGGCAATGTTGATTGGCAACGTCAGTGGCGCCCTATTTCTACCGGTTTTGTCGAGCGTTCAAAACGTGCGCGAGCAGTTTCACAAGCGGTACTACATTTGTTCCCAAATTGTTTCTCTTGTTGCGTCAATGATAGCGGTTCCGTTCATTATCTCGGGAGGTTGGGTAGTTACTCTGATTTACGGGAAAAAGTATGAAGGGGCAGCCGCATTTATCGGTTGGCTTGCGTGCATGTGGGCGCTCCGGACAGTCCGGCAAAGCCCCACGATAGCCTCGATGGCGCTTGGGGATACCAAGAACGCGATGTATTCAAATATTGCGAGAGCTGCTACCTTCGGCGCGGTGCTCGTCGTGGCGGCGACGGGGCATAGCCTCTCTTGGATTGCTGCATGCGGATTCTTCGGAGAGCTGATTGCACTGGCGGTGTGCGTCACCCGGCTGCAAATGGTCCATTCAGTCCCGGCGATGCTATTTGTTAGGCCATTCGCCATTGCGGCAGCAAGCATGCTCATCGCCGCGGTGACAATGTCACTTGGAATTTCTAGTTATGGGTACCTCGCTCTGTTGGTGGCTACTGGGATTCTAGTATTGGCGTCAATTGGAGGGATGTTGTACTTTTTCCCCTCGTTGCGTCGCAATGTGATGTCAGTCGTCTCCCGGCAAGAATCAACCATGACCGCCTAGTTGTATGGAAACAAAACCCAATTCATTGCCCAGTGTAGGTGTGTTGGGCGCCAGCTTTGAAACGGACAACATGGGGCTGGGTGCATTGACTGCAGGAACGATTCAATGCATTCGGCATCAGATCCCAGGTGTCCATGTGTTTCTGATGGATTACAGCCGTAAGCCAACTGTACGAACCGTGAGAATTGATGGTGAAGACTTGGCTGTACCACTTCTGAATATTCGTTATTCGAAGAAACTCTTTCTTTCCAATAACATCCCAATTCTGATTTTGTTTGCGCTTTTGTTGCGATTGATTCCTGTCCAGTCGTGGCGGAGGCGAGTCGCCTGTATGAATCGCTGCATGCGTGCAATAACGGATGCCGACCTCTTCGTATCTGTTGCGGGCGGGGATAGCTTTAGCGATATCTACGGATTCGGAAGGCTTCTCTATGTGACCTTGCCACAGTGGTTAGTTCTATTGGCAGGCAAACGCCTGATCTTGATGCCGCAAACACTCGGACCATTTAAGAGCTACATGGCAAAAGTAATTGCGCGCTCAATCGTGAGTCGGGCGGAGATCGTCTACTCCCGTGACCGGAGCGGTATTGAGGAGACAAGGACTCTGCTGGGCCATTCATCTCCGTCTGCGAACATACGATTCTGCTGCGACGTGGGCATGTTGTTGGAGCCGGTGCGTCCGGCCAAGCTGCGGATCGACGGCATGGGATTAGAGTCTCCCGCCAAAGGGCTTATCGTTGGATTTAATGTCAGTGGCCTTTTGTACATGGAAGGGTACACGCGCGACAATATGTTCGGGCTGAACGTAAACTACAGAGTTTTGGTCCGCAACATTATCGAACATCTGATTAATCAGAAGGAAGCCAGAGTCCTGCTGATACCTCACGTATTTGGAACGGACCCAGGAACCGAAACGGATTCCTTGGCATGCGAGAAAGTCTATGACGACCTAAAGGACAAATATGAAGGCCGACTTGGTGTCGTACGCGGGCACTACAACCAAAATGAGATCAAATACATTATCGGCCGGTGTGATTTGGTCATCGGATCACGAATGCATGCTTGCATAGCTGCGATCTCGCAGTGTGTACCCGCTATTTCAATCGCGTACAGTGACAAATTCAAAGGTGTTATGCAATCCGCGGGAGTTCAATCGTCAGTTGTGGATCCGCGAAAACTGAGCATGGATGAGATCCTCATTGCTATCTCGAATGGTCTCGATGGGCGGGAAAGTACAAGGCGTCAATTACAAGAGGTAATCCCCGTCGTGAAGAATTCAATTCTCAATACTTTCAGCGACGAAATTAGAACCAAACAGGAATCATCCACGAAGTCCGTTCCATTGACAGTCAGTTAAGATCCGTTTGGGCGGCGGAGTATCGCTTATCTGAGGGCCAAGGCCCGATAACTCGTGACGACCGTTTATGAAATTGATCCATTGCAGGACCCGAGGTGGTCGGCGCTCCTGGGAAGTCATCCGAGGGCCTCTGTGTTTCACAGCAGAGGATGGCTTGAGGCGCTGAGCAGGACATACGGGTACGGTGCCACTGCATTTACAACCTCTCCGCCGACAGGCGCATTGGAAAACGGAGTTGTTTTTTGTGAGGTACCTACATTTCTTGTCGGGCGGCGAATCGTGTCCCTGCCGTTTTCCGACCACTGCGAACCCTTGGCCAATTCGTCTGAAGAATTGAATTGTCTTCTCCAGTATCTGCAACAGGGCCGAGGGAGAAACCACTGGAAATACGTGGAAATACGGCCGTCCAGTCTAGGCTTGAACCATGGAGGCGAAACTGGATTCCGGCCGCAGAGAGCATACTTTCTCCACCGGCTTGACCTTCACCCGAGCCTTGATGAATTGTTCCGAGGATTTCATAAGGACTCAATCCGGCGCCGCATTCGAAAGGCTGAAAATGATGATTTGGTTTGTGAGCGGGGACAGTCCGAAGCACTTCTGCAAAAATACTATGGCCTCGCGTTATTGACTCGGCGGCGACACCATATACCCCCCCAACCGATCGAGTGGTTCCGCAACTTGCTGGCGTGCTTGAGTGATGACATAGAGATTCACGTGGCGTCCAAAGCAGGCAAGGCAGTTGCCAGTATTATCACTCTTCGCTTCAAGAAGTCGGTCGTTTACAAGTATGGTTGCTCGGATAAAGCACATAATAACTTGGCAGCGGGCCCGCTCCTGATGTGGAAAGCAATCAAATCAGCAAAAGAGTCAGGGGCCGAAGAATTCGACATGGGTAGGTCCGATTGTGACAATCAAGGGCTGATCACTTATAAGGACAGGTGGGGGACAGAGCGAGTCACACTCACGTATTGGCGATCGCCAGCACAGGCCCAATTATCTGTTGGCGAAAGCAGAGGTCTCAAATTTGGAAAGTTTGTGTTCGGTCGCATGCCGGATTCCCTCCTGAAGATCGCAGGCAAACTGATTTATCGTTACGTTGGGTAAAGTCTTTCAGAGTATTGTGGAGATTCGAGAATAATGGGCGATTTTCTCACAGACTACTTCAAGCTACCCGAAAGCCTTGCTCACTCCATTGGATTTGAAAATCCTAGCGGGGAGCCTGGATACTTTCAATTTGGTCAGGGTGTGACTTGTTTCGGTCAGTGCGCCATTGGGACTGCCAAGAGAGTTGAGGATGCAAACCTACATGAAGCGCAGATGGATTCATCCATTGCTACGCCAAGTCTGTGCATTCCGTTCGCTCCGCCGCAAATCATTGAGAATCTCAGGCGCGAACACTACATGGACAATCGTCCTCAAGGGTCGAATGGCTTAGCGAATAACAAGCTGGTTCGCAAGACATATTATTCTGTGAGAGAGATCCTCCCGATTTCAGTGCGCCGATATTTTCAACAGTACTATCTCAAGGACTGGAAGAAATTGGCTTTTCCTCATTGGCCAGTGGACTCTACCGTGGACAATATTCATACAAAGCTATTGGAAATATCGATGTCGGCCAATGGCATTAAGAAAGTTCCATTCATCTGGTTTTGGCCGAATGGGGCTGCAGCTTGCGCCATTATGACTCATGACGTTGAAGCGCCGCCAGGAAGAGATTTCTGTGGCGCGCTGATGGACATGGATGACTCACAGGGAATCAAGTCCTCCTTTCAGGTTGTTCCTGAAGTCAGATATGCGGTAAATGAGGAGTTTCTTCAAGGTTTTCGTGACCGGGGATTTGAAATAAATGTTCATGATCTGAATCACGACGGTAAGCTCTTTCAGGAGAGAGAGGAGTTTCTCCGCAGGGCCGTCAAGATAAACCAATATGCGAAGGTGTTTGGTTCTCGAGGCTTTCGTGCGGGAGCGATGTATCGCAATCAAGAATGGTTCGATGCGTTCGAGTTCTCCTATGACATGTCCGTGCCAAATATTGCACACCTGGAACCGCAACGCGGTGGTTGTTGCACCGTCATGCCTTACTTTATAGGCGAGCTTGTCGAGTTGCCGCTGACGATGATACAGGACTACTCTTTGTTCCACATCCTCCGAGAGTTCTCCATCGAATTATGGAGGAAACAGGCAGAATTGATTCTTCAGAGGAATGGCTTGCTCACTTTTATCACACACCCGGACTACCTGATTGAATCGCGTGCGCGGCAAGTATACAAAGAACTCTTAGCATTTATTGCCGAGCTGCGTGATAGGAGAAACGTCTGGGTGCCGATTCCCGGAGACGTAGAGCGGTGGTGGCGGAATCGCAGCAAAATGCGGCTGGTGCCAGATGGTAATTCATGGAGGATCGAAGGACCTGGGAGGGAACAGGCGCGGATCGCATACGCGACCATTCAGGGAAATCAGCTCTCCTACAGCCTCAACGGCCAGGCCTAGTTGGAAATACGCGGGTGAATCCTGATTCACCGCCTATTTGATGCGGTTGAAAGCTACGAATAAATGAAACAAATTGTTAAGAATCATCTGACATTTGGCGCTGTGGTGTTCGCGCTCGTGATTGTTTATTGGAATCCTGTGCGAAATCTAGTTCTGTATTCCCTTGCCCATGAATCGAGTTCCCACATTCTCTTGGTCCCGTTTGCCGGAATGTGGCTGGTCTACAGGAAAAGAAGTCAAATCTTCGCCGGCGCCAAATTCTCGGTTATTCCCGGAATCCTGGTTGTTGGATCCGGATACCTCTTCCGATTACTCGCGCCACCATCTCTCGTCAGGCTTGGAGGGAATAGCGATGTATTTGCGACGGGCTTGGCCCTTGGTATGTCAATCTGTGGGGCATTTCTTTTGTGCTATGGGATGAGTTCAGTACGTAAAGCGATTTTTCCCCTGGCGTTCTTGACACTGATGGTTCCGCTGCCCGAAGCGGTGTTGGACCGTACGATCTACTTCTTGCAAGCTGGATCTTCCGCCACAGCCGCCATTCTCTTCAAAGTCGTGGGTGTTCCAGTACTGCGGCAAGGGTTTATATTGTCTGTGCCCGGTGTAACGATTGAAGTAGCCAAGGAATGCAGCGGAATCAGGTCCAGCTTGGCTCTCTTCATTACCTGTTTAATAGCTGCACAAATATTTCTATGTACGGTGTGGAGGCGATTTGTATTCACGCTTCTATCGATTCCTTTGGCTATATTAAAGAATGGGCTCCGTATCACAACCTTGACTCTACTCAGCACTCATGTAGATCCTGGATTTCTGACCGGCCGCCTTCATCGCGAGGGTGGATTTGTATTCTTTGGTTTGACACTGACTCTGCTTGTCCCTGTGTTGCTTCTTATGAGGAGGCAGGAAGCCAATCAGAAATCATCATTAGTTCAAAAAAACGGCGAAGGAGGGGCAGTTGCCGTCGGTAGAGCGTGAGTATCGTTTTCGTAATACGCAGATCCCCGAATCCCTCTGAATCGCCGATTTCGGGTTAATACCGGTAGGAAGGGTGAAATCAATCTCAGTGGGGAGAATATGACGACTTGTGATATTGCAATCTTGGGAGCAGGTCCATACGGATTGTCCGCAGCAGCGCACCTGCGCACAATCAAGGGTCTGGAAGTGCGCGTCTTTGGTGAGCCCATGTCTTTCTGGGAACGGAACATGCCTCTCGGAATGCTCCTCCGCTCAGCCTGGACCGCGACTGAAATCGCAAGTCCTGGCAGGGATTTGACTCTGGAAGCTTATCAGGAAAGCAGTGGCGAAAGGTTTTCGAAGCCGGTTCCTGTTGAGAACTTCATTCGTTATGGCCAGTGGTATCAGCAGCACGCAGTACCGGATTTGGACCGCAGAAGTGTTGAACGTGTCGAATCCGATGGCAAGGGTTTCCGGCTGACATTAGCCGACGGAGAATCCTTCACATCCCGTCGAGTTATCGTCGCTGTCGGCATCGGTGCATTCACGTGGCGGCCTCCGGAGTTTGCCAATTTGCCAGTGGCCCTCGCGTCACATTCTTCGGAACATCATGACTTCCACCGCTTTGCCGGCAAATCAATCCTCGTTGTGGGAGGCGGTCAGAGCGCACTCGAATCCGCCGCCTTGATGCACGAAGCGGGAGCAAACGTAGAGGTCGCGGCCCGCACCCAGAATATTCACTGGCTTCAAGGGTGGGCTTCCACCACCCTACATTATGGTCTTGGTTCGATCATAAAGGGATTGCTCTACGCGCCCACCGATGTGGGTCCTGCAGGTCTTAGCCAGCTTTGTGCCAGGCCAAACCTTGTGAGACTGTTACCGCGCATGTTGCAAGACAAACTGAGCAAGCGTGCCGTACAGCCCGCAGGTGCACAATGGCTCGTGCCGCGTTTGAAGGATGTGCCTATCCACCTGGGACGGACTGTTACTTCGGTGGCACAAGTGGGTGAGAGAGTGACTGTCAAGCTCGATGATCGCACAGAGCGGACCGTTGACCATGTGCTGCTCGGAACTGGCTACCGCGTGGACATTTCACGGTACAAGTTCCTTGCTCCTGATCTGGTCGCGTCCATCAACCGGGCAAACGGCTATCCAAAACTGCGCGAGGGAATGGAAACTTCAGTGACGGGATTGCATTTCCTTGGTGCCCCTGCCGTCTGGAGCCTGGGCCCATTGATGCAATTCGTTTCCGGGGCGAGATACGCGGGCAAAACGCTGACCCGGCATGTCACTGAGAACAAATTGTAATGACCAACCAAATGGAATGTCCAATCGGCTTCTCTGGGCGAATACAAAGGTGATGAGAAACGGATTCAAATCCGGCCGGCCCGGCGCTGTAGTGATTGGCGGCGATTATCAAGGCCTTGGAATTGTTCGCAGCTTGGGACAACAGGGCGTTCCTGTATTCGTGTTGGACGATGAGTATTCGATTTCACGGTTTTCTCGTTATGCGACACGAAGCAAGCGCGTTCCTGACCTCCGGGACGAGGCGACTACGGTCAAGACGCTCCTCGATATAGCCCAGCGACACAACCTAAAAGGGTGGGTTCTTTTTCCGACTCGGGACGAACTGGTAGCAACACTTTCGCGCCACAAATCTGCTCTCTCGGAATGGTATCGAGTCCCTACGCCTGAATGGGAAACCGTCAAGTGGATGTGGGACAAGCGAAATACTTATGAGCTCGCGAAAGAACTGGGAATTCCATTTCCGAAGACTTGGTTTCCCCGGACGATAGAAGACCTGGATCAGATTGACTCGGAATTTCCATTGGCGGTAAAGCCCGCAATAAAGGAACACTTCTTCTACGCGACAAAAGCGAAGGCATGGCGAGCAAACTCGCGCGAGGAACTGCGTGAGTTGTTCAAGAGTGCCAGCGGGCTAACAGGCTCCGGAGAAGTGTTGATCCAGGATCTAATTCCCGGTGGGGGAAGCCAGCAACTCGCATACTGTGCGTTTTTCAAACAGGGGGCCCCGATTGGCAAGATGTTGGTTCGTCGCAAGCGCCAGCACCCGCACGAGTTCGGGCGCGCCAGCACGTACGTCGAAACCATTGACATGCCGGAACTCGAAAAGTACGCCGAGATGTTTCTAACTCCTATCAATTATTACGGACTTGTGGAAGTAGAATTTAAGCAGGACCCAAGAGATGGAATATTTAAGCTCCTCGATGTAAACGCGCGAACGTGGGGCTATCACAGCCTCGGGCTTTCGGCCGGCGTGGATTTTCCGTACCTGTTGTACCGCGACCAATTAGGCGACCACGTGCAGCCCGTGTGTAGCCGACCGGGTGTTTCCTGGGTCCGTGTGGTGACTGATCTTCCGACTGGATTGGCGGATGTTTCGAGTGGTCGTCTCAAGCTTGGCGAATACATCCGATCCGTCAGTAGAGCTGACGCCGAAGCAGTATTTAGCTGGAAGGATCCTCTCCCTGGCCTCGTCGAGTGCGCGTTGTTGCCGTACCTGTTTGTCCGTCGTGGATTTTGACGTAGTCGCGTGACCCCTCACTTCGGTGAGTGACTGTTATTAAATCATCGAAATGCATTTCGAATTACAATCTGCAAGTGTGAAGGAACGAATCATCGAGTTGCCGCGTATTGCAGGCTTTGAGGAATGCCAGCAAATAGATTCAGCATCGTAATAACGGCTTACAATCAGCGTGAGTTCATCCGTGATGCCATTGATTCGGCGTTGGCTCAGACGGTTTCTGCCAAGGAAGTAATCGTGGTAGACGACGCCTCCGGTGATGGGACTGCTCAGATACTGAGAGAGTACGGAGACGCCATCCGTTTGGCGCATCTGGAAGAAAACTGTGGGGCAATTGGAGCCCGGAATCATGGCGCCTCCCTGGCAACGGGCGACTACATCGTCTTCCTCGACGGCGATGATGCGTTTATGCCGTGGGCTCTCGAGTTTTATGAAAAGATCATTGAAGAGCGGAATCCGATGCTCATCCTTGGCCGGAGGTTGTGGATCAAGGGCGCAATTCCGCCTGTCACAGACGCGATTCTGCCAACGAAAGTTGAGTTAGTGGATTACGACTCGCCTATGTCAAAAGATCGACCAGTCGGATTGAGTGCGAGCACATTCATCGTAGACAGAAAAGCATTTCAAGATGCCGGGGGATGGACGCCCGGGATTTTCTACCAGGATATTCCAGACATTGTCACCAAGCTGGGCTACTCCGGCCGTTTGATCGTCGTCGACTTACCATTCACCGTCTTTTACCGGGTTCATTCAGGCAACAGCATTCATTCGGTGCTTCCCTTTGTAAAGACGGTTCATGCTCTTCTCGAAAGCGAACGGGCAGGGCGTTACCCAGGAGGACGGGCCCACCGCTTTGAAAGATATGCGTGGCTCGGAGGAGTCGTCTTCTTTTGGACAAAGGCAGGTTTAAAAGCAGGCTGTTACAAAGATTCCTTAAGACTCGCGGGTTCGGGATTCCCCATGATCCTGGCTGGCATCGCGCGAAGATTGGCTGTCCGCCTGAAGGGCCGCCGGCCCGTTGAATCAATTGATTTCAAGTATGAAAACAGAGCGGCTTGCACGGTTGCAAACGGAGAGCAATTTTCTTGAATACCGATAACATAATGATTCCTGTGATGGATACGCCCGACGCCGAAAAATTGCTTGGCGGACATTCCGGCAGCGACGTTGGGTCTGAGGGATTGAGTATTGTAGAGATTCGCCTCGACGACCCGCGTCTCGGCCCCTTTATCGCCACACATCCATCTGCCACTGTTTATCACCAGCAAGCGTGGCTGCAATCGCTGGCTGCGGAATATAAGCAGGAACTCGTTATGCTGGCTTGCGAGAATGCTGAAAAACGCATATTAGGGGTCTTTCCTCTGATTCGGACACGCGGCCTTCCGATACCCGTTGGAGGCAATCTTTCCAAAGCAAGATTGGCTTCATTGCCTCGTACTCCGGTTTCAGGCCCACTCGCTACGAGTTCTGAAATCTCCAGAATGTTGTTGAGCTATGCAATTAGCCGTGTTTCTGAGAAGCCAGGTGTCTTGCTTCAGATCAAGACGGAAGGACCTCTTCTGGACGGGCTTGTTGACGGCTTCTCGGGAACAGCATGGAGAAAGTCCTTCGTTGTTCCGCTGCCTGAGGACCCCGCAAAGTTTCAACTCGATAGCCGGGTCCGCAAGAAGGTCAACAAAGCTCAGCGGTTGGGCTTGCAAGTCCGCATGACCAGCTCAGAAGAAGACATGCGCAAGTGGTACGTGCTCTACCTGCGGACGATGCGACGAGTGGTTGTTCCCCCTCGGCCGCTCCGGCTCTTTCTGGCTCTCCAGAAATACATGGAGCCGCTGGGCTTGATGAAAACCATGATGGTGGAACGGCACGTGGACGGGCAAACAGTGGCAGTCGCCGGCCAGGTCTTCTTGATGTCCAACAAGAGAGTCTGTTGCGCCTTTCCCGCATCTCCCTCTGAGAACTTCCATTTGAATCCAAATGAATTGATTCACTGGGAGGGAATTCAATGGGCCATGAAGAATGGGTACCGCGAATACGACATCGGCGAAACTCCAACAAACGACACGACGCTCGCGGCGTTTAAGCTGAAATGGGGCGCGGAACCGCGACTGCTTTATCGCTATTACTTTCCACAAGATTCCGCCGCAAATGCTGATTCCTCAAAGCTTTCCACACACCAGGAATTGTTGGGCTGGTGTTGGAGACATATGCCATTGTACGTAACCACTCTGGTTGGAGACCTCATTTATAGTTACCTCTAAACGGAAGTTTTCGCCCCACCTTTCTATTTCATTCACACCTAATTCAAGTCTTTGATTTTAACCCTGAAGAGATTCTGTGCAAGCGAGGTAAGCAACTTGCAATTGTGAATCGTGGGTATATTTGTTCTGGAGGTTTGCAGGAATCCGAACAGTTCCGTTTTCTTATCTGGAGGTCGATTCCACCAAAGAATCGGGAATCTAGTTCGCACGCTTCGTCGGTATTGGATGACGATCGAAGTGCATTCAGGGGATCATTCCCACCTGACCATTCTCTTATGCGGTCTATTGCGCGAATGGCTTGGATGGGGCGCAAAAAGCATTGACCCTGGATAACCAGGGTCACTGTGACAGTTGGAAGTGAATATCTGGAGACAGATGGTTTAAGGCGTCGGTACGGCGGCTGACGCCTCGTTCGAGTTAACGCTCTGGCTGCCGTTGGCATCCACTGCCGTAACCACGTAGAAGTAGGTTACGCCAGCCTGCACGGTCGAGTCAGTATAGGTTGTGCCAGCGACCAGCGTGCTTGTCAGCAGAGTGTACGGTCCACCCGATGTCGTTGAGCGATAGACGTTATAACCCGAGACTGTGGATGTACTCGCGGTCCAAGAAAGAGTGACAGAGTGTTGGACGGCTTGCACGCCAGTTCCAGAAAGTGCGACATTTATTGGGGAATTTGTGGCATTGCTGGCGACCGCGACATTACCAGAGACGAGCCCGGCAACAGTCGGTGTGAATTTAACGCTTAGTGTGGCTGTGGCCCCAGCAGCAATCGACTGTGCAGCCACGACCCCGGACGACGTGTATCCGGTGCCCGTAGTTGTCACGGTCGATATTGTGACAGACGAGTTGCCGGCGTTCGTGAGCGTTACGGTAAGCGTACTGTTACTTCCCACATTCACGTTTCCAAAGGACAAGCTGGAAGTGCTTGCATTCAGAAGCAAGGTTGCGGCAACTCCGGTGCCGGTAAGTGGGATCGAAAGTGGAGATGTGGCGCTATTGTTGGTTAGTGAAATCGAGCCGCTTACCGCACCCGCTGAATTGGGCGCAAAAGTCACATTGAATGTCGTGTTTCCGCCTGCAGCGATATTTGCTGGGACCGTCAGGCCGCTGATGGCGAATCCTGTTCCGGTCACGGTGGCCTGAGAGATTGTCAAAGGCGCTGTACCGGTATTGTTAATTCGAATTGTCTGTGAGTTGGGGGACCCAATCGTGACGCTTCCGAAACCAACCGTCGCCGGCGAAGTTGTAATCAAAGGCGCCGTTCCGGTCCCGGTCATGGGAATCGTGAGATTAGGATTGGACCCGTTGCTTGTTATTGCGATGCTGCCCGCAACTGCTGCAGCCGAAGACGGGGTAAATGTCGCGGTAAATGTCGTGCTTTGAGCTGCAGTCAGTGTCAGGGGCAGGGTAAGCCCAGAGATACTGAATCCTGTTCCAGAAACAGTCGCTTGGGAGATTGTGACGCTGGCAGTTCCATTATTTGTGAGTGAAATCGTCTGAGAGCTGCTAGCGCCAACCAAGACGTTGCCAAAGGCAACGCTCGCGGGGCTGGGCGTGACTTGACCCTGTGCGCCCGTGCCGGTCATTGCGATCGTAAGAGGTGACCCGGGTGCGTTACTTGTAACTGAGACATTGCCTGAGACCAGTCCCGATGCAGCTGGTGTGAATTTTGCCGTGAAGGTGGAACTAGCTCCTGCTGCAATAGCGATCGGCAATGTGAATCCGCTTACAGAATAACCCGCGCCCGAAGCAGTAATCGCGGAGACAGATAGTGCTGATGTGCCGGTGTTATTCAGCGTAACAGTCTGCGAACCGCTGCTTCCAACGGTAACATTGCCAAAGCTGATGCTTGTCGGATTGGCGGTGAGTGCGGATTGCAGACCCGTGCCCGTCATTGCAATGTTGGTTGGAGAAGTTGGAGCATTGCTTGTTATCGAGATGTTTCCCGCGGGGCTGCCGGCGCTAGCAGGCGTGAAAGTCGCAGTGATTGGTGAACTCGCGCCAGCCGCGATCGAGACAGGCAGCGTAAACCCACTAACTGAGTAGCCCGTACCGGAAGGTGTTATTTGACTGATAGTGAGCGTGGCATTTCCTGTGTTGGACAGCGTAATTGTCTGAGATGAACTGCCACCGATTGCGATGCTTCCAAATGCGACGCTGGTCGGATTGGCTACGATTTGAGGTGCCGTTTGCACACCCGCGCCCGTTAGCGCGATCGTCAGCGACGGGTTTGAAGCGTTGCTTGTTACGGTGATGGTTCCAGAACCGTTCCCAGCCGATGCGGGAGAGTATTTCGCCGCCAACGTGGCGGATTGCCCCGGCGTTAGGGTAATTGGGACAGTAATCCCAGAGGATGAGAATCCGGTCCCTGTCGTCCCAATTTGAGAAATTGTTATGTTTGCAGTGCCCGTGTTGCTCAGCGAAATATTCTGCGAGGAACTGCTGCCCACGTTTACGTTTCCGAAAGCGACGCTGGTTGGATTTGCATTCAATACGGAACTGGTAGCGACGCCCATACCCGTGAATGCTATTGTCTGAGGGGGGTGTGGTGCGTTGCTATTTACTGAAACACCGCCGGTAGAGTTTCCTGCCAGTATCGGTGCAAACTTTGCAGTGAACGGGGCGGAGGCGCCAGCGTTGATCGTAACGGGCGCGCTCATCCCGCTCATCGTATATCCGGAGCCTACAGCCGAAATCGAACTAATTGTAAGCGGCATTGTTCCATTATTAGAAATCGTTACCGCCTGCGAAGAACTTCCGCCGACGGAGACGTTTCCAAAGGTTATCGAATTCGGCGTAAAGCTGATTAGCGCCTGTGCTCCATTACCGGTGAGGGCAACAGTTGCCGGCGATGTCGGGTCATTGCTCGCAATGGTGAGAGAACCGGTAGCCGATCCCGTTGCTTGAGGCGCGAACTGAGCTTGAATCGTCGAGCTCTGTCCCGCCGCAATAGATATCGATTTGCTGCCGCCGACGATGCTGAACCCGGTGCCAGACGAGGTCTCATTTGAGACCGTCAGGGTTGCCGTTCCCGAGTTCGTCAAAGTGAGGTTTTGGACGCCTGAGCTGCCCACTGAGACATTTCCGAAACTCAATGAATTGGAGCTCACAGTCAGCGCAGGGGTGTTTGCTGGCGGGTTGGTTTTGTTCGACCCTGTTAACCCTATACACCCTGTCTGGAAGAGTCCGAAGACCAGACTTGCCACTAAGATGCTGAAAACATTGAGGTTATTGTGTCCCGCTGAAGTCTTCTCGCGTGCGCTACCAATGGAATCTGCCGACCCGTAGTGTCTCATGCGCCCCTCATCATGTGAGGAGCGTAACAACCGCATGAGAGAGGCGGCTACTGACCGATGGAACAGATTTGGAGCAGTGAAATGCCCTGTCCTATGGACCTCGGGAGTGATTTCGTGAAATAGGGGTCATTTGTTCATGGATTTGATAAGTGTCGAGACTCCGCAATGATTTACCCCTGGCAAAACCCTTAGAGACGCCTGGGATTTCATGACACAGGGGCGATTGAACAGCCTTGCGACGGAATCCTTATGGGTCAATAATCTCGAGTGAGATCGAATTGGCAAATGCTTGGCCCAAATCAAATAAAAGAGGGAACGCATGAAAGGCGTTGTGCTTGCAGGCGGAACGGGTAGCCGCCTAAATCCACTCACCCGCGTAACGAATAAGCACCTGCTACCTGTTTATGACAAGCCGATGGTCTATTACCCCATTCAAACCCTTGTGAATGCGGGAATTCATGAAATCCTCCTCGTTACCGGGGGCAAGAATGCCGGCGAGTTTCTACGTTTACTGGGAAATGGAAAAGATTTCGGTCTGAAGCACATTAACTACACTTATCAGGAGGGTGAGGGAGGGATCGCCGAAGCCCTTGGCCTTGCCGAATACTTTGCCGGCGATGAGCCGATTTGCGTCGTTCTTGGCGACAACATTATTGAAAACAACATCTGCGGCGCCGTGGAATCGTTCAAAAAACAAAAGGAAGGCGCGAAGATTATCCTGAAGGAGGTCACGGACGCGCAACGGTTTGGCGTCGCGGAGGTTCGCGACAATAGCGTTTTGGGAATCGAGGAAAAACCCAAGAATCCAAAATCGAATTTTGCCGTGATTGGGATATATCTGTATGACAAAACAGTGTTCCAAAAGATCCGGCGCCTGAAGCCCTCGGGTCGGGGCGAGCTGGAAATCACCGATGTCAACAATTTCTATATTGAAGAGGGAATGCTTACTTACGAAGTCCTCGATGGATGGTGGACCGACGCGGGACAATTTGAATCCCTTCTGCGCGCCAATAACCTTGTATCCCAAACAGGCGCCAACAAAATGGCAGGCGCCGCTGCAAAA
This sequence comes from Terriglobia bacterium, assembly GCA_041484365.1. Classification (GTDB taxonomy): domain Bacteria; phylum Acidobacteriota; class Terriglobia; order Acidiferrales; family UBA7541; genus DASTCZ01. Next base: position 82,422 of record JBGPHM010000002.1, read on the forward strand.
ACCACTTGGAATGAGAAAGTGACTCGATGAAGATATTTGTCACTGGCGGCGCTGGTTTTATCGGTTCAAATTTCATCAGGCACGTCCTGGGCCTGTCGGGCGGGCACAAGGTCGTCAACTATGACAAATTGACCTACGCCGGAAACTTGGCAAACCTGGAATCGGTGTCGGAGAATTCCAATTATTCATTCGTGCGGGGCGACATTTGCGACGCAGGAACCGTTGAGAATGCGATGAAGGGTTGTGATGCAGTGGTCCATTTCGCAGCCGAATCGCACGTGGACCGCAGCATATACGAGCCGGCGCCGGTCATTGAGACGAATGTTACCGGGACGTTTATTCTTCTCCAGGTCTCGAAAAAACTTAACATTGGACGATTTGTCCACATTTCAACCGACGAAGTGTATGGCGATATGGCCCCTGGCGCATTTGCCGATGAGAATTCGCCTTTGCATCCGAGTAGTCCCTATTCCGCGTCCAAGGCCGGCTCCGATCTCTTGGTACGTTCGTATGTGCGAACCTATGGATTTCCAGCGGTTATTACGAACTCCTCCAACAATTATGGCCCATATCAATTCCCGGAGAAATTCCTCCCGCTGATGATCACCAATGCGCTGGACGACAAACCGCTGCCGATTTACGGAGACGGAAGACAACAGCGCGACTGGCTCCATGTGGAGGACAATTGCAGGGGCGTGTTTGCCGTGTTGCAAAAAGGCCGCGTGGGCGAGTCGTATAACATTGGAGGGTCCGACATCGTTGAGAATCTGGATATGGCGCGGCGTCTTCTTCATTTGGTTGGCAAGACTGATGCGCTTCTCTCCTATGTGAAGGACCGTCCCGGACACGACCGGCGCTACGCGTTGCGTTGTAAAAAGATCGAAAAAGAGCTTGGCTGGAAACCTCAGATTTCGCTGGAAGATGGGCTTCGCCAAACAATTGATTGGTACAGGACGAATACGAAGTGGTTGGCGGATGTGAGGGCCGGTGAATACCGGTTATATTACGAGAAATACTACGAAAACCGGGATGCTTCGCTTCACGCAATCACGCCGGGCCCGGCTAAATCTTCCCTCTAAGATAGATAGACGACGCCGGGATTTCACATCTCGCGGACGTATGCAAAGAAAGCTAAGTGGAACAAAGGATAGCCGCGTTAAGGAAGTGAGCCCGTGGAAAAGCTCGACACTACAATCCCCGGCGTTTACGAACTGATCCCTCGAGTCTTCCGCGATTCGCGCGGCTGGTTTCTTGAGACCTATCATGAGTCGCGTTACTCCGAATTTGGTATTTCCGAAAGATTTGTTCAAGACAACCACTCGAGTTCCACGAAGGGAACGCTGCGCGGGTTGCATTACCAGTTGCGCCATGCGCAATCCAAAATCTGCAGAGTAGCTGAAGGCGAGGCGCTCGATGTTGCTGTAGACATCCGAGCGGGTTCCCCGCACTTTGGAAAGTGGACGAGTGTGGTCCTTTCCTCAAAGAAACAAAACCAGATCTACCTTCCCGCAGGTTTCGCCCATGGCTTCCTTGCGCTTTCAGACGCCGTGCAATTTCTCTATAAGTGCAGCGACTACTATGACCCGAAGGACGAATATGGCGTCCTCTGGAATGATCCTACACTTGCGATTGCCTGGGGAGTTTCAACCCCGGTACTTTCAGAGAAAGATTCCAAGTATCCACCGCTCGCCGGAATTCCGAACGAACTGTTGCCGAAATTCGTTTCAAAATGAATTTCCCAATACTGCTCACGGGAAAGAACGGCCAAGTTGGCCGAGAACTGACTGCTATGCTTTCACGGTTTGGAGAAGTGTCCGCGCTGGATCGAAATGATCTCGACCTCACGAAACCGGACCAAATTCGTGGAGTGATCAGGACCGTACGCCCGCGGCTGATCGTGAATGCGGCGGCTTACACCGCGGTGGACCGGGCGGAGGCAGAGGAGGCGATTGCGCGCGCTGTAAATGCGGAGGCTCCGGCCTTGCTTGCCGAGGAAGGAAAGAAGTGCGGCGCCGCATTCGTCCACTTCTCAACAGATTATGTCTTCGACGGAACAAACCGGACACCCTACACGGAAGAAGATGCCCCGAACCCAAAGAACGCGTACGGCCGGACGAAACTCGCGGGTGAAATGGCGATCCGGGAAACTGGCGCGCCACACCTTATCTTTCGTACCGCCTGGGTTTACGCAAGGGAAGGACGCAATTTCCTGATGACGATTCTCCGGCTCGCAATCGACCGTGAGGAGTTGCGAATCGTCAAAGACCAAATTGGCGCGCCAACCTGGAGCCATGAAATCGCAGTTGGCACAACAAATGTCCTGACCAAACTCCTGGCCGGAAATCGCTTTGAAGAATCATTCGCGCAAGTAAGCGGGACGTATCATATGACCGCCGGCGGAGAGATAAGTTGGTTTCAATTCACTCAGGCAATTCTGGAGGAAGCACGGAATAATCCGACCAATGCGAAGTGGTTTCACGACGCGACGTTTGGGAAACCTATTGTCGCAAAACAAGTAGTTCCGATCGCGACTGCAGATTATCCCACCCCTGCGCCCCGCCCCGCCTACTCGGTCCTTTCCAACGAGCGTCTTGCCCGAACCTTTGGCGTCCGCCTCCCTGATTGGCGGGAACAATTGCACTCGATATTCTCCGAAACCGGCGAATAGTCGCGCTGCATGAGAACCAGTTCCTTTTCGTGTAAGATATTTCGACTGTTTGCAGGGGCGTAGCTCAGTGGTAGAGCAGCGGCCTTTTAAGCCGAAGGTCGTGGGTTCGATCCCCACCGCCCCTACCAATCTGGCCTGGAAATTGCACCGCAAGAAGAGAAGCGGCAAGGAACACATGGGATGTGCCCCCTGCCGTATCTCCAATTCATTAAATTAAACATCCTCGAAAGTCGCTGTTGCGTCGACTACTGCCCCGGTCCACCTCGTCCGCCTCGTCCACCTCTCCCTCCTCCTCCACCGCTAGGAGGCGGCGCGCCTGCATCAAGCGCATTCCAGTTCATGATCGCGTTGAAGCCGAGCGTATAAGTTCCCTGTGTCTGCCAGCGCCAGAACGGTCGAATCGCGAACATAACCACATGCCCTTTGCCGAGCGTCGCGTCCACAACGGCAGCGCGGTTCGAGAGCGGCTCGCCGTTAGCCAGCGTGCCAGAAAGAAGCATGTCGGCGGGATCCGCGGGAAACCGAACCACAACACGGGGAGCGGGTCCTGCAGGCGCTATGCCGCCCCGGCCACCGGCGAATTGTTGGAACGCAGCAACATCGCCCGCAGCAGGAGGTTGATTGGCGTTTGCGGCCGGCGCAGCGGTGCCATCCTCATCCCATGGCGAAATATGGACTGGCGTCGCATTGGGCGTGACGTTTTGACCTTCGCCGCCATTGATTCCGCCAGCGCCACCGCGTCCACCGCCTCCTCCGCGCCCGCCTCCGAAGCCCCCGCCACCGGCATTCAGTACCGGATCCTGGTTGAAATACACCGGTAGGTCAGAGCCGTCGTAGCCGTACGCGATGGGACTCTTTTTGTCAGCGAATCGCCCGCGAAGGATCGAGCCGCGCACGAAGAGTTCCGCCGGATGCTCGACCGTGACTCCACTCGTGATTCCGTAATCGGGGAAAATCGTTGCGGTCGAGCCGTCGGTGATGAGTGTCCCTCCCTGTTCGACGAACTTCGCGAGTTCGAGAAGTCCTGCGAGCCCCATGCCGCCGCGGATGTCATCGCTTGAATCCACGTAACCGATATTCGGCGTCGCATCTGTCTTCTTGTACGGCAATGGCGCCGGTCCCGTGACCGGCGTGCCGTTTACTTCCGAAATGGAACTTCCTCCGACGTGCGGGAAGACAATCACGTCATACTTCGAGCGCAAATTGCCTTCTTTCAATTTCAAATCGGCAAAATAAGTGTATGGGATGCCGTACGCGTCAAATGCCGCGCGCCACCAGCCTTCGTCCTGCGTGCGCGACCAGCTGTGCACATAGCCGATGCGCGGAACTATCAGGTCGTGCGTTTTGACGGCCGGCGCCTCTTTCACGGCCCATGCCGAAAGGCCCAGGTCTTTCAGCATCGGTTCGAGCTTCGCGCGGTCCGCGTTTTGGATGACGATCGAGCCGGCGCGGAACTTGTGCCCGCCAATTTCAAAATCATCTTCCGCAGCAGCCATTTTCACGTCGGCGTTCTTGAATCGGAAGGTGACGATGTTGCTGTCCCCGGTGTGGTCCACAACGAGGATGGGCCCATCGCCTTCGATTCCGCCCGGCGCTTTCACGTCGGCGGTAATCATTGTCATCTGCTGGTCAAGAACGCTCTTGTCCGTCACCGGGATGATGTGGAGATCGCGCATCATTTGGAACGTCCAGCCGGTGTCGTCATATGGCCGCGGATTTGTCGGCGGATAGTTCTGGACAGAGAAATACATGTCGGCAAGTGTCCGGAACGGTTGGTCGCCCCGGACAATGTAATCGCCTGCCTGCACATTCAGATTTCCGGCCTTGAACGCCGAAGATGCCCTTTGGATTTCGAGGCCCTGCCTGCGCAGATCGTTTACAGCGATTGCGGCGTCGGACTTGCGACGCTGCATTGCGGGAATCAGCCACGCATAGGTCGGGCCGTTCTTGCCTTTTTCTACGGCGCGCTTGTTCTTGAGCCAGTAATTTTCGAGGAAGAGGTCTTTGTCTTTCGCGACGCGGTGAAGCGCAAAAAGAATCGCTGACTCCTGAATGTTCGTATTATTGCGCGGCCCCCAATGGATGGAAGCAAGCGGCGGGTTGGGACGGAACCATTCCTTGCTGGTCACTGTCGGGCCAGCCAATGCAATCCTGTTATCGGGTCCGTAGCCTTGCACTTCGTAAAAGCGGCCAATGGCATTGTGCGTGTGCGCGATGAAAAACATATAGTTCGGCACCCAGCCATCATAAAAACCGTACGTCCAAACACCTGGCACGCCGCGCTTGGTCATCTCCATCACATCGTTTTCGGCGAGCATCCACCACTCATCAACGGTGATGGGATCGAGTGAGTCGTTATAAGGGCCGGTGCCGGTGGAGGCGTAAAGATAGGTTTGTGCCTCGTGCAAGTCGTGAAGAATCGTCGGGTGCCACTCGACCTGCATCCTTGTAACTGCCTGAGTAAGCTGAAGGAGCTGTCCCATTCCGTCACGGTTGTTGTCATGCTGGACGTACTTACCCCAATACATCAACGGAAGGTTCGGCTCGCCCTGCGGTTTCTTCTTATTGAAATAATACGTATCCACGACAGCTTCGCGGCCGTCCACTTCGACCACCGGCGTAATGAAGGTGATGACGTTGTTGCGGATGTCTTGAATGAACGGGCTTTCTTCGATAATCAGCCGGTAAGCCAACTCGATCAGCATCTCCGGGCCGCCTGTTTCCGGCGAGTGCATCCCGCTGTTGATGTAATAGATGGGCTTCGCGGTTTTCAGAAGAGCCTGCGCTTGTTCGGGAGTGGTCTTGCGAGGATCGGTCAACGAGCCGAGCATGTCTTTATACTTGTCGAGCGATTTGATGGTGGCCTCATCGGCAATTGCGAGGCAAACGATGTCGCGGCCTTCTTCACTCGTCCCAATCTTCCAAAACTTCGCGCGCGGCGAGGCCTTCGCCAAAGCTTCATAATAGCGGTTGATGTCCTTCGAATAAGTAAGTTCGTCTGGTGTGCCGGGAATGCGCCCGAAGAATTTCAGTGGTGAGGGCACAGTGTCCGAGGCCGGCATGTGGTCCACCAGTTCGGTGGTGATGCGCGGGTCCTGCAGATACTTCTTGATGAGCGCGGTGTATGCCTCATCGACTTTCTGTGCCGCTGGCGCGGCAGATTTCGAGGGCGTTTTGCTTTGCTTTCCCTGCGCGGACAAGCGCGTCGTTGCGGGTCCGTATCCGAACAGCAAAGCCATCGCGACCACCAAGAAAGTAACCAATGCGAACCGGCGTTTCATGCGAACTCCTTTCAAGTGAGGCAAACAATTCCGCAAATCCCACACCTGGCGCGATATTTCTCCGTTTGCCGCATGCGCACAAGGGAAGCGGGCAAAGTCTACCAAACTTCCCGCGGGCCGGTTATAAAAACGTTCGGGATAGCAGTTCGGTTTCAAGTTTCGAGTGAAGTGGCGCCAAGGAAGCCCTTGCCTTGAACCACTCCGCGCGCGCTTGACTTCCCGGCCTATCTCCGTACGATACTCACGCGCGCAAATAAGCGCGGCTTCAGCAAGAACCCAGAGAGCTGAAGTGATCACATTTCGAAATTAAAGCGACGGAATGGGAGACAAGAATGTTCTCGACTGAGTATCAGCGTGCAACACGAGTGATTTTGATTCTCGCGGCACTATTCATTGTGGCCGCCCCGGCTTTCGCGCAACAGCAGGGCGGCGCCACTGCACCCAAAACGCTGACGGCGGATGACTATGCTCGAGCGGAGAAGTCCTTGGGTTACAACACCAACACGCTCGTATTCCGTTCCGGCGTGCGGCCGAATTGGCTCCCTGATGAACGCTTCTGGTACCGCGTCACGACGCCTGAGGGCAGCGAATTTGTATTGATCGACCCTGCTAAGGGCACCCGCGCTCCGGCTTTTGACCACACCAAGCTTGCAGCTGCGCTCTCCGCAGTTGCGGGTGCGAGCTATGACGCGAACCACCTGCCATTCATCCAGTTCGAATACTCAGCCGATGGAAATTCAATCACCTTTGCCTCCGCGGGCCGAAGATGGAGCTGCGATATTCTAAGCTATCAGTGCACGGCACAGGCCGGGGGGCAGGGAGGCGGAGGAGACGCAGCGCAGGGCGGCCGGGGGGGCCGCGGCGGGCGAGGCGGCGGTGGCGGCCGCGGCGGCCGCAACGAATCGCTCTCTCCCGATAGAAAGCGCGCGGCGTTCATCAGCGATTACAACCTGTGGGTGCGTGAAGTGGGCACAACAAAAGAAACCCAGCTCACCACCGACGGTGTGAAGGATTTCGGTTACGCGACGGACAACGCCGGCTGGACGAACAGTGACCGTCCCATCATTCAATGGTCGCCCGATTCAAGAAAGATTGCGACGTTTCAGCAGGACCAGCGCGGTGTTGGCGAGATGTATCTCGTGAATACGCAAGTGGGCCATCCGGAATTGAGAGCTTGGAAGTATCCGCTTCCGGGGGATGCAGTTATCACGACAATCCAGCGCGTGATTATCGAAGTGGACGCGCCGAAGACAGTCCGGCTGCAAATGCCGCCAGATCAGCACCGGTCCTCACTTTGCGATGACATTGCCTGCGGAGGCGAGGGGACGGACATGCAATGGAGTGCGGACGGAAGCCACTTCGCGTTTGTCTCCACAACACGCGATCATAAGCAGGAAAACCTTCGCATTGCTGACGCCGCGACCGGTGTGATGAGAGATATTCTTGAGGAGAAATCCACAACCTATTTTGAATCCGGAATCGGCGCCACCAACTGGAGATACCTGCCCGGTTCAAATGAATTCATCTGGTATTCGCAGAGGAGCGATTGGGGACACCTCTATCTTTATGACTTAACGACTGGGAAACTGAAGAACCAGATCACAACAGGGGACTGGAACGTCACGCAAGTCCTCCGGATTGATGAGAAAAACCGCGTAGTCTTTTTTTATGGTGTGGGCCATGAGAAGGGACGCAATCCATATTTCGCTCATCTTTACAGCGTCGGGTTTGACGGGAAGAATCTTGCATTGCTTTCACCGGAAGACGGAAACCACAGCATCACCCTCTCTTCTTCCGGCCGTTATTTCGTGGACAGTTACTCGAGGCCCGATGCGCCGCCCGTCGCGGTACTTCGCGACAATACCGGCAAGCTGATCTTAAAGCTCGAAACGGCCGACATTTCAAAGTTGGTGGCGACTGGATGGAAGCCGCCTGTACCGATCACCCTCAAGGGGAGGGACGGCACTACCGATGTTTATGGTCTGATGTTTAAGCCGACCAATCTTGTCCCTGACGTGAAGTATCCAATCGTCAATCACATTTATCCGGGACCGCAGACGGGAAGCGTTGGCGGATGGAGTTTCTCCGCCGCCCGCGGAGACGATCAGGCCCTCGCGGAGCTTGGTTTTGTCGTCGTTGAAATCGACGGAATGGGGACGCCGTGGCGTTCCAAAAAATTCCAGGATGCATATTTCGCCGACATGGGCGACAACACGTTGCCCGATCAAGTGACGGCGATGAAGCAGCTCGCAGACAAGTACCCCTGGATCGATATTGACCGCGCCGGCATTTATGGACATTCGGGCGGCGGATTTGCCACGGCTGACGCGATGTTTCGATATCCGGATTTCTTCAAGGTTGGGATTTCGGAGTCCGGAAACCACGATAACCGCGAGTACGAAGATGATTGGGGCGAAAAGTATCAGGGGCTGCTTGAGAAAAAGACGGATGGCTCAACAAATTACGATGGTCAAGCCAATCAATTGCTTGCCAAGAATTTGAAGGGACATCTGCTTCTGGCACACGGCACGATGGACAACAACGTGCCGCCAAACAATACGCTTCTGGTCGTGGATGCACTTATCAAGGCGAACAAAGATTTCGATCTGCTCATGCTGCCGAATCAAGCCCACGGATATGGCGCCGAGAGCAATTACATGACGCGCCGCCGCTGGGATTACTTTGTTCGCTATTTGCTGGGCGCAACTCCACCGAAGGAATATGAGATGCACCCTCCTGCGCCGCCTCCTGGAATGTGAGCAATCGTGTGCCTCGGGCTCGGAGGAAGACCTCCGGGCCCCTCACTATTCGCTCTATTCGTATCGCAGCGTCTGGATGGGGTCTACCCTCGTGGCGCGCCGCGCGGGCACGTAACAGGCTGCGAGCGCCACAGCAGCAAGGACAAGCGACACGCTGCCAAACGTGGCAGGGTCAGTCGGCGTAATCCCAAACAGCAGTGTGGACATCAGGCGCGTCAGTCCGAATGCCGCTGCCAGCCCAACACCCACGCCCAGTAAGGCCAGCCCTGCACCCTGCTTCATCACCAGTCTCAGCACATCTCCGGGCTGCGCGCCCAAGGCCATGCGCAGACCAAATTCCTTTGACCGCCGCGCGACTGTGTAGGAAATCACGCCATAAATACCGACCGTGGCGATGGCCAGAGCCACTCCGGAGAAAAGCCCCAGCAGTATGGTTAGGAAGCGGGGCTGCGATTGCGCTGCGGACATAACATCGTCCATCAGCCGCACCTGTGCGAGGGGAAGCGCCGAATCCAACCGGCTCAATTCCTGCCGGACCGCTCCAACGAGCGGGCGGGGGTCTCCGCGCCCGCGAATTACGACGTACATGTTGCGGTAGCCCGAGGCCTGTGCCTGGCGGTAAGGAAGATAAATCTCGGTTCCCGCAGGGCGATCAAGCCCCGCGTTTTTCACGTCCTCCACGACACCGACGATTGTGCACCACGGATCTGTCATGCCCGGTTGAATGCGGCGTCCAAGCGGGTCCTGGCCAGGCCAGAAGGTCTGCGCCATGGTTTGATTGATGACGACCACATCGGGGCCGCCCTGAACATCACGGTCGTCGAATTCGCGCCCTGCCATCAGGCGAATCCCCATCGCTTTGAAGTAATCCTTGCTTACGGCTTGATAAAAATCCACGTTTTTTATCGGGCCGTCTTTCTTGGTGACGAAGCCTTCAATGTCCGTGTCATTCATGTTCGGGGGCCGCGAGGGCGCCAGCCCGGAGACCAGCGCGGTGGATTCAGCGCCGGGAATCTGTCGAAGGCTCTCTTCGAGCCGCGCCCAAAACGCGTCCGCCTGTTCCGGCTTCGGATACGTGGGACGTGGAAGGGCGATTCGCATGGTGATCACATTTCGTCCGTCCAATCCCGTGCGAACCTCCTGCAATTTCCAGAATGCGCGGACCATCAATCCGCAGCCAATCAGCAGGACAAACGCCAGAGCGAGTTCTCCGGCCACCATGGCGCGGCGGAAGACCTGCGCGCCGGTGCCACCCGTGGAACTGCCAGCCGTGTCTTTCAGCGATTCCGTGATGTGCTCCCATAGAAGCGGCAGGAACGGCGCAAGTCCAAAAACGATACCTGTCAAAAGGGAAGTAACCAGCGTGAAGAGCAACACGCGCCAATCGAGCCTTATTTCAGCAGCACGGGGTATCCCACCAGCGTTTGTCAGTTGGATGAGGCGTAAGCCGCCAAAGGCGAGTCCCACGCCCAGGATCGCTCCTATCAACGAGAGCAGCACGCCCTCCGTGGCGAACTGGCGCGCAAGGCGGGCCGCGCCTGCTCCGAGGGCGCTGCGTATGGCGATTTCGCGCCGACGGGCCTCCGCGCGCGCCAGAAGCAGGTTGGCAACATTCACGCAGGCTATCAGGAGCACAAAAGCGACCGCGCCGAGAAGCATCCAAAGCGCAGTCTTAACGCCGGAGACGACTTCCGCCTGTAGCGGGAAACTCACAAGAGTATGGTTTTTGGCGCTAAACGAATGGGTCTTCGGCGCGCGATTCTCTTCATAGGATTGAACCATCGTGGATAGTTCACCCTGCGCGGCCGTGGGGGTGACACCTGGTCTCAATCGGCCCAGAAGGTAAAGGAAATGAGACCCTCTGCCTCCCGGATTAGCGGGGTCAAGTTGGAGAGGAGTCCAGATCTGCGGTGGGTCGGCTTCGCCGGGCGGGAATTGAAATCCCGGAGGCATCACACCAAGGATTGTGCATTTGCGGCCGTTCAGCAGCGTTTCGCGTCCGACAATGTTTGGATCGCTGCCGAAAACGCTTTGCCAAACGCCGTAAGCAATTTCAGCAACAGTAGAGGAACTCGGCACGTCCTCTGCCGGGCCAAAAACGCGTCCCACGACTGGCGATACGCCGAGCGATGTAAGAAGTCCGCCGGAGACCGATGCGGACGTGAGGCGCACAGGCTGAGTTTCGCCCGCCAGATTTACTCCGCCGGTCGTCCAGGCGTCCAGAGAAGCCCAGGAATGTGAGTCCCGACGGAGATCAAGAAACTCCGGAGCGGAGACCCAGAACCTTCGCAGACCGCCATTAGGAAACGTTGGGAATTCCGAATAAACACGCACGAGTTGATCCGGGTGTGAATAGGGGAGCGGGCGCAGCAGAACAGTATTGACCACGCTGAAAATTGCAGTCGTGGCGCCAATCCCCAGAGTCAGGCAGAGAACCGCGGCGATTGTAAAGCCGGGGTTCTTTACCAGCATTCGTGCCGCATACCGGATGTCTTGCAGGAATGTCCCCATCACGCCTCCATTGCCGCCCAAGCTCCTAACACGCGGGAAGACGAGCCTATCTGTAGGTAAAGACGCGGGAAATGAAGAAACGTCGCGGAACCTGAGTGATTATCCTTGTAAATCGGGAGGAGCCGGCCAAAAAGCAAGCGCCCCTCCCCAGAAGGGGAGGGGCGCTTGGAATCTAAGTTGTTTCTATTCCCCGGTGTCTACTAGAACGATATCCTTCCGCCGAATTGAACCTGTCTCGGCGTCGGGGCGAACGATCCGTTGTTGCCGTTTTGGTTGACGGTAAAGGTCGAGCTTGCAGGACTCGCGTAATTGAGCACCGGATTCGAAGCAGTACCGCTAACCGACGAGAACAGAGTCGTGCCGACCGACGTAATGTTCACGTTGTTGAAGAGGTTGAAGAAATCGACGGAGAGTTGCAACGTCGCGCGCTCCGTAAAATGGAAGTCGCGGGCGATGCGGAAGTCTGTGTCGAAATACCGTGGCATTCGGAAGGAATTCCGGCCGAATATAGGAGCGCGGCTGGAACCGGAAATTCCGATTACGCCGGTGGTTGTTGCGCCAGAAGCGAAGCTTCCGGCGGTCGAGGAAAGGTTCCCACTGACGCTCGCGCTGAACGGCCCCCCCGTCGAATAGCTCATGATAGGTGCAAACGTCCATCCCGAGAGCAGCCACTTTTGGCCCTTGTTTTCGCTCTTTGCGAAGCGCTCAGGGATCCAAATCATGGTCGCACCGAACTTATGACGGATATCAAAGTTCGATGGGCTGTAATCCCCCAGTATGTTCGCAGGGCTTTGAGGTGTGTTGCCCGAAAGGGTCGCTGACGAGATCTGATCGTCATCCATAGCCTTTGCAAATGTGTAGCTGGCCTGGAGTTGCATTCCATGGGTCATGCGGCGGTTAAACTGCACCGCAGCAGCGTGATAGTAAGACCGCACAACTGTGGAGATCTGCGTTTTCTGGTTGAAGTTCAGGTCGGGTCGGGCGCCGATGTAAACCGGAATGGTATACGTCGCGCCCGCGACTGGAAGAGCTGGTCCGTTCACGAAGACGGGTGGAGGTGTTCCTGCGATCGTGAAGGTGGCGTTGACCGGAGTATTGAAATTCAAATCCTGAGCAAGCGGCAAAAACCGGCCAATGCTTCCGATGTAAGAAATGGAGATCACCGTGTTTGCGGAGATCTCGTGTTCGATCGTCAAATCAAACTGGTCAACTTGCGGGAGGCGTGCATTCGGTGCAAAGAAAACGACATTCTTGCTACCGGCTGCCGAAAATGACGGCAGGATGTTTGGATACAGCGGAACGCCTGGTGTCGCCGTCCCGGAGACAGTGGTCGGGAAGAAAGTTGCTGAAACTTGCCCCGTACTGAGTCCCGTGTTCACAATCGCGTTAAAGATGTTCCCGTTGATGATGCGTCCGTAGTAGATTCCCGCCCCGCCCCGGACCACCGTCTTGCTGTTTCCAAAGACGTCCCAGGCAAAACCCACACGTGGGCCGAAATCTTTGTTGTCGCTTGGGAATTTTGAGGTTTGCGCGACAAGCGGGTTCGGAATCACGGGTGCCGGGAATAGTTCCTTCTCCCACCGCAAGCCGAGGTTCAAAGTCAGGCGGCGATTCAAATGGAAATCATCTTGGAAGAAGAATCCGAGGTCCCATGTGTTGAAGGTGAACCCCAGCGGCCCGAAGCCCTGGTTGAAAGTGTTGTAGCAAGGTATCGGAGTGTTCCCAACGACAGAGGTAAACTGCGTGGAACAAAGCGTCCCGCCCCCGAGGCTGTTCACCTTGGCGGCATAATCTGTTATGAAATCCACGCGATCCTGGTAGGCATACTCACCAAGGGATTGGAAGAGGTTGCTGATTCGATCGTTAACGCGGTTTATATCGAATCCGAACTTGATGTAATGCCGGCCATGGTTCCATCCAAATGTATCCGCAAATTGATAACGATGTTCGTCGGGCAGGGCCGCGCGCTGAAGGAAGTTTGGCGCGCCAAATGTAAAGGCTGTAGTTCCAGTAATGCCAATCGCCGGAGAGAGATTTGTCAAGGGGCTCACGGGTTCGCCGGGGGCTGCGGGGTCAGTGAATTCAAACTCAAAATCCCGGCTGAATTGGAAGCGAGCCTCATTGGTGATGTTGGAGCCGTGAGTCATCGTCCACCGTGCAAGAGCCGACTCACCCTTTACGAAGTCATCGCCCCAGCTATCAATTCCACGAGACACAACTGAGGCGGTTTGAATTCCGAAAGGAGAACGCCAACGTAGACGGTTGTAGGACAGTGTGACAGTGTTGTTTTGAGTCGGTTTCCAGTCAATCTTCGGGAAATAAATCGTTTGGTCACCAGTACGGTTAGTTGTACCTGTCAAGCTTTGGAGAAAGCCAAGAGCGGCGTTCGCCTGAGCTTGTGAAAGCCCCCTGCAGAAAAGTTGCTGACCTTCATTTGCGTTTGAATTGCGCTTTTGGAGAATTGGCACGCCATTGGTGTCAAAGCATCCGTTCCCGGTCGGATTTCCTGGGGACACAGGAATACTCGCTGGGGCCGCCACGGTAATCCCAGTGAAGAAGAAGGTGGGATTCGTTGGAATAGCGACTCCGGGAAAGGCGCGCATATGATCGTCAAAATTGAAATACCAAAAGAGCTTATCCTTCATCAGGTAACCACCCAAATCGCCGCCGAATTGCTGACGTTCGTCCCTTGGTTTGATCGGCAGAACGGTAAAGACGCCGGGCCCGGTCTGGGTTGCGGCAGTCGCAAAAGGATTGAAAGCGCCCCAGGAATTGTCGCGGTTATAGTAGAAACCGGTTCCGTGAATTGCGTTGGTTCCGCTCTTTGTGACGGCGTTCACCACGGCGCCGGCGGCACGTCCGTACTCGGCGGAGTAATTCGAGGTGTTGACCTGGAATTCTTGAATGGCATTCGCGCTGGTGGAGTAAGCAATACGAGTACGGCCCTTTTCTTCCGCGAAGTAGGCCTGGTTATTGTCGCCTCCGTCCACCGTGTTGTTGTTCATCAATCCCGTGATGCCACGGAAACTGACATCGCCAAACGTGCCGTCCGCGACCGCACCCGGCGTCCCAAGCGCGAATACCGACCAGCGTCGGATGTTCAGCGGCAGGTTGTCAATTGCGACCTTGTTCACGTTCGTTGAAAAATCGTTCGCCTCAGTGTTGATAACCGGCGCCTCGGCAATGACGGAAATTGTCTGTTGCTGTCCGGCCAGCACCATCTTCACGTCCACAGCGGTCGTGCGTCCGACTTCGACGATCACATTCTGCTGCTTGTATTCCGCGAAATTCGCGGAAGAAACAGTGATCTCATACACCCCCGGACTCAGGTTAGTAACAAGGTACCTGCCATTCGAGTCCGACTTCATGGGTTCGGAACTCGCATTCGTGGCGACGTTCCGCACCGTTATCGACGCGCCCGCGATTACTTTCTGCTGCGGGTCGGATACAGCGCCGCCGATGGCGCCATAAACTGTCGACTGCGCGTGGACAGGGACAGCCGCGCCCACGAGCATAACCAATGCAAATACGGCAAAGAATTTCACTGCAAAAGTTCGGAAGCTGGATGACATCGCACTACCTCCTGGTATGCGCCATTGGACTCCACTGAGTCAGGCGCCGTGTGAAATCGACTAGACGGAGGGAAGAAACGCCAATTCGTGTTTGAGGCCGATCCCGCATAATTCCTGTGCTTTCTCCATTGCGGAATTGGAGAAGCCTCCACCCCCCAGATTGCAACACCCCAAAAACTCGACCACCCAGATCGAGCGAAAACGCCGGAGGTGAAATCGTAGCGCGCGACTCTTCCGCGCTCAGTTCCACACCCCTCTAGGCCGGGTACTCTATGGCCGCACCCCAGGGAAGTCAAGAACTTCCAATTGACTTCCAGTGGAAATCTCGGCTGGTCACCTGGCCCACACAATATTGACGTCTGCAAGCCAGCTAATGTTACGGGGCGTTTGTTAAAAATCGATGAGAGGATGCATGCAACTCGATGAAAAGTCGCCAGCGCCCCCGTATGCTGCGAAATCACGCGCCGCTTGTACTCCCAGATTCCGTGCGCTAGAGTAGCCTCCCTTAACTCGGAGAAACCAATTGACTCCCGGCGGGAAAGAACATCTCAAGGTGCTGCTGCGGCGAAACGCAATCCAGAAGCGCGTTCGTGAAATGGGACGCCAGATTTCACGCGATTTCAAGGGTCAGCGAATCCATTTAATCGGGGTCCTCAAGGGCGCATCGATATTCCTTTCGGACTTGATCCGTGCCGTAAACTTGGAGGTCTCGCTCGATTTTATGGCTGTTTCGAGCTATGGCAAGGGTACAAAGACTTCGGGGGAGGTACGTCTTACAAAGGACCTCGACACAAGCATCGAGGGGTTAAATGTTGTGCTCGTTGAAGACATCCTTGATACCGGGCTTACTCTCGGATATTTGTGCCGCGTATTGCGGCAACGCAAACCCAAAGAACTGCGCATCGCTGCCTTTCTGGATAAACCGGACCGGCGGATCCTGAAAGACGTCCATGCCGACTATGTCGGCTTTGAAATCCCCAATGAATTTGTCGTCGGCTATGGGCTGGATTATGCCGAACGATACCGAAATCTGAAAGATGTCTGCGTTCTTTCTCTACCCCCGCAGGAGCATTCGTAGTGATGAGGATGAGTAGGGCGATCACCTCTCTCCGACCATGAGGCCCGTCGTCACCAATTCCGACCTGGAGAGAATTCCCAACGGGGGAGAGCTCTCCATTGCGGCGGACGCGTTGATTACGCCGCTCGCGCGAGATGAAGCCGCGCGCCGTGGAATTTCCTTCCGGCTCATCGACCCCAAGGCAGCAATCCAGCCCGGCGGGGCGCCCACGCGAAACGCAGCGTCAACCGCGGATCGAAACGTCGTTGCAATTGCCGCGGACCACGGTGGATTCGAGCTGAAGGAAAAACTCAAGGGATACATCGTGGATTGGGGCTATGAACTGCTCGACCTGGGAACGAACAGCAGCGAATCTGTGGACTATCCGGACTTCGCCGTTGCCGCCGCGGAGGCGGTCGTGGCTGGGCGAGCCTGGCGCGGAGTGGTAATCGACAGCGCCGGAATTGGCAGCGCCATTGCAGCGAACAAGGTCCCCGGGGCGCGCGCGGCGCTGTGCTATGATCGAGCGACAGCGCGAAATAGCCGCGAACACAACGACGCAAATATCTTGACGCTCGGTGCAAAATTGATTCCGCCGGAACTGGCAAGGGAAATCCTTGCCGCTTGGTTGGAGACGAAATTCGGCGGCGGGCGGCACGCCAAGCGTGTCGAAAAGATCACGGCAATTGAAGCGCGATATTCTGGCGCGAGGAATCCCGACCCGCCGACGAAGTGAATAGCATGGCGCAAGACCCCATCCAGCTTGACCAACTTGTCCGCACAATCACGGAAGAGGTGCTGAGCTATCTCGGCGCCGCAGGGGGCGCGAACCTTGCCGGGTTGGAGCTGGACGACGTTGTTTGCCCGGGCTGCGACCAGCAATGCGTCGAGAAGTGCGCGCGAAAAACGCGCAAGGTCATCGATGCTGGAGCCGATCGCATCTCTGCGGGCGCCTCCGTTCAATCCTGCGAAGAGGGTGTCGCCTGCCTGATTGACCACACGCTGCTCAAACCGGATGCCTCGCGCGAGGATATCCGCAAGTTGTGCCAGGAAGCGGCGCGATTTGGGTTTGCTTCCGTTTGCGTGAACCCATGGAATGTGGCGCAGGCCGCGGAGTTGCTTCGCGGGTCTTCCGTAAGAGTTTGCACCGTGGTTGGCTTTCCTCTCGGCGCCACGCTGCCACAGGTGAAAATTTATGAAGCAGAGCAGGCCATAAAGCTCGGCGCGCAGGAAATTGACATGGTGGAAAACGTAGGCGCACTGAAGTCGGGGCAGGATGAGGTCGTCGAGCAGGACATCCGCGGTGTCGCGGAAGCCTGCCACCGCGGCGGCGCGATATGTAAAGTCATTCTGGAGACCTCACTGCTCACAAACGAGGAAAAGGTCCGCGCGAGCATCGCCGCGAAAAAGGCCGGCGCTGATTTTGTGAAAACTTCCACTGGGTTTTCAACCGGTGGCGCAACAGTGGAAGATGTCGCCATCATGCGGGCCGCCGTCGGTGCGGGTATGGGGATCAAGGCATCCGGCGGAATTCGGAGCTTTGAAGACTTACAAAAAATGGTCAGCGCGGGCGCGACGCGCATCGGCGCAAGCGCCAGCGTGAAAATCGTCGAGCAGGCCCGCGGAGTGCAGAATCCTGAGTCCAAGGCCGCGCAGCCCGTTGCAGCCACGTCCTAATAATCCAATCCCATCATTCCTGATTATTTTCAGAACCGCGCTGAATCCTGCGGGGCTCTTTTCGTGTGCCTGCTATAATAGAAGCAGACTCCTCATGAAAGGGTGAGCGGTCGTTTGAATTTTGCAAACGAAACCACATATGGATTCGGTCGGAACAAAATCGCAAGCAGAAGTTCCCGCCGAGGTGCTGGCGACGCTCGCCGAAATCGGGCAGGAGATTAACTCCTCGCTCGACTTGGATCGCGTCCTCGAAAAAACGGGGGATCTCGTCAAGCGGCTGATCGACTACGAGATTTTCAGCGTCATGCTCGTTGATGAAGAGTCCGGCCGGCTCTATCACCGTTTCGCGATTGGCTATTCGCCAGACGTCGTGGATAGTTGGCGCATCCCCATTGGGCAGGGGATTACGGGGACAGCGGCAGCGACGGGCGAATCCGTCCGCGTGAGCGACGTCAGCAAAGACCCGCGCTACATCAACGCGATTGATACGGTGCGGTCCGAGTTGGCCGTGCCGTTGATGTATAAGGGCAAAGCCATCGGTGTGCTCGATATCCAAAGCCCACAGCTCGATTATTTCACGCGCGACCAGCAAAGTATCCTCACGCTTCTTGCGACCCGGCTGGCGATTGCGATTGAAAACGCTCGGCTTTTCGAGCGCGCAAAGGGGCAGGCCGAGACATTGCTGGTCCTGAATGAGATCGCGCGCGAAACGAGCTCCATTCTCGACTCCGAAAAGTTGCTTGTGCGCGCAGCGGAACTCATCAAGCGGGTAATCAACTATCAGATTCTGAGCATCATGCTTTACGACGAAGCGACGAATATGTTCCGCCACCGCCTCGATGTGAAATACGGCCAGACGCTGCAAGGCAAGCTCCGGGTGGCCGCAACGGAGGGAATCGTCGGCGCGGCGGCGGCATCGCGGCAGCCCGTTCGCGTGCCGGACACGACCGCCGATCCGCGCTACCTGATGGTGAATCCGGAGACGCGCTCGGAGCTGGCCATTCCTCTGATTCACAAGAACAAAGTGGTTGGCGTTCTTGATCTGGAAAGTCCGGAACTCGATTACTTCACTCACGAACACGTCCAGGTGCTTTCGATTCTTTCGTCGCAACTGGCTGTTTCTCTGGAAAACGCCCGACTCTACGAGCAAGTGGCGCGCGACGAAGCGCGCATGGAGCGCGAGCTGCATGCGGCCCAGCGAATGCAGGGCGCGCTGCTGCGGCCCGTGCCGCAGGAAGATTTCGGCCTGGATATTGCGGCGCGCATCCGTTCGGCGCGGGAGGTCTGCGGCGACATGTATGATTTTTTGCGCTACGGCCCACAACAACTCGGGATTGTGCTTGGCGACGTCAGTGGGAAAGGCTCGGCAGCGGCGCTATATGGAGCGGTTGCGACTGGAATGCTGCGTAGTGTTGCGGCGCAGAAACTTCAACCCGCGGAGTTGCTGCGCCAATTGAATCAACTCATCTGCGAACGGCGCATCGAAGCCCGTTACATGACGATGTGTTTCGCCACATGGCAGAAGGGGCGACAGAAATTGCGCGTAGCAAATGCGGGGCAGTCGCAACCTCTTCTTTGGAAAGACGGCCGCTGCGATAGGCTCGACCTCTCTGGATTCCCACTGGGACTTTATGAAGATGTGAGCTACGACGAAACAGGCTATACGCTGGTTCCGGGCGACATCCTGGTTTTTCATTCGGACGGGCTCGCGGAAAGTTCCAGCCCTGACGGTCAATTTTTCGGGACGGATCGTTTGAAAGATGCGATTGCGTCGAGCCATGAACAGTCCGCAAGCGAGATCGCGGATCGTTTGCTCGCCGAAGTCGAAAAGTTCACCGCGAATGCGCCACTCTCCGACGATCGCACTCTTGTGGTGCTCAAAGTAAAGCCTGCATGACTCGCGCTCTCGACCCCGCCGCCTACAATCCCGGGTTCTCGCGCCGCAACGGGCGCACATTCTGTGAAGACATTCCACTCAGCGCAATTGCTCAGCGGGCCGGCACGCCCGCCTACGTTTACAGTCAATCCGCGATTGAAGGCGCCTATCTTGGACTGGATCGTGCGCTTACGCGCGCTCTCGGAAAGGCGCCCCATTCCATCTGCTATGCGGTGAAAGCGAATTCAAATCTGAATTTGCTGCGTTTGCTTGCGAGGCTCGGAAGTAACTTTGACATTGTCTCCGGAGGGGAACTGGAGCGCTTGCGCCGCGCCGGGATTTCCGCGCGACGTGCAGTGTTCTCGGGAGTCGGCAAGACGCGCGAAGAAATTTCCGAAGCTTTGTGCGGCGGCGTCCTGATATTCAATGTGGAGTCACCCGCGGAGCTGGAACTTCTGGAGCGGGAAGCCGCCCGGCTTCGCAAACGCGCGGCTGCATCCATTCGCGTGAACCCGGATGTCGAAGCAGGCGCGCATCCGCACATCGCCACGGGCCGCAGGCATCACAAATTCGGAGTTGACTGGCTGCAGGCGCGGCGAATGTATGTTTCGCATCGAAATTCAAAGTGGATCGCCTGGCAGGGAATCAGCGCTCATGTTGGTTCGCAGGTCTTGAGTCTAACGCCGTATCGGCAGGCTCTCGCGCGGCTGGCGGATTATGTGCGCGATTTGGCGCGCGCGGGTGTGAGCCTTCGCTATTTGGATATCGGCGGAGGCCTCGGAGTTCGTTACACAACCGAGCACCCGCCCACTTATTCGGCGTATGCCCGCACGTTAGCCACCCAAACGCGCGGACTCGGCTGCCATTTGTTGATCGAGCCGGGCCGTTCGATTGTCGCGGCAGCGGGCGTGTTATTGATGCGCGTGCTGTACACGAAGGAGACGCGCGGAAAGCGTTTTGTTGTCGTAGATGCTGCGATGAATGACTTCATGCGCCCGGCGCTCTACAGCGCCGTGCATCCGATCACCCAGGTTGAAAAGCACGCCGGTGGCAAAATGAAAAAAGTCGCAATCGTCGGCCCCGTCTGTGAGACGGGCGATGAATTCCACGATGCGTGGCCACTTGGTGACGTGAAAGCCGGAGACGTTCTTGCCCTGTGGGGCGCCGGCGCGTACGGCGCTTCGATGGCGTCAAACTACAATTCGCGTCCGCGGCCCGCCGAAGTGCTTGTCGAAGGCAAGCGCTTCAGAGGGATCCGCAAACGAGAGACGCGCGCGGATATGATACGCGGAGAATGACAAGTACATTGCAATGATTCAAGCCACCTATTCGTCGCGAAGTATGGCATTCGGGTCCAGGCCTGCCGCGCGGCGTGCTGGAAGGTAGCCCGCAATAAGAGCAACCCCTGTCAGCACCGCGACAGCAAGTAGGATTGTTTTTGCGTCACGCGCATTTAGCTCAAAGAGCATTTTCTGCATGAATTGCGTGGTCCACATAGAAATTCCGACCCCAGCAGCAACTCCCGCCACCAGTAGAATCGAAACATCCCTCATGATGAGCCGCAGGATGGCGCCTTTTCCCGCGCCAAGTGCCATTCGGATGCCGATTTCCTTGCGGCGCTGCGTGACCATGTAAGCCAGCACACCGTAGAGACCGATCATCGCAAGCAATAATGCTAGGCCGCCAAAGAAGCCGGAGAGTGTGGCCAGCAGTTGATCCTGCCGAAGTGAATCATCCACTTGCTCTTCCAGCGTCCGGAAAGTCATCGAGACTGACTTGTTTAGGCTGGTGAAGACTTCTTCGGCTGCTCGTGCCACAGCCGCAGGTTGAGAGGCGGTCCTAATTTCAAACGCCGGTGCTTCCGTCATACGCTGGAGGTGGGGGTCCGTGAGTTGCGCAATAGGGAAGTAAATTGTGGGAGGCGTCGTTTCCCGCAGAGTGCGGTATTTTGCGTCCTTCACAACCCCAATGACCTGTATCGGAGGCGTGGTCGTACCTGGCATGTCTTCGATGCGGAGATACTGCCCGAGTGGATCGGCATTGCCGAAAAAGCGATGCGCCATCGTTTCGTTAACGATTCCCACGAGCGGAGCCCCTGCAGCATCACGGGAATCGAAATTGCGGCCCGCGCGAATTGGCGAGCGCAAGGTCCCAAAGTAATCCGGCGAGACGGAGTTAATGTTAGCAAGCGCGTCGCGACCCGTTGGCCCACCGCCCGATTGAAGGGAGAAAGCATCGTTCCAGCCGGCGCCGCTGATTGGAGTGATCACCGATTCACTGACCGAGATCACGCCGGGAAGACTCTGCAATCCTTGAATCGCTTGCTTCCATAGCGTTACGCGTTGTTCCGGCGAAGCGTTCGCGTTGTGCGCGTTGGCAAACACCATCAAGACGTTGCTGCGGTCAAATCCAGCGTCAAGTGTGAGGAGATTATTGAAGCTGCGCAAGAAAAGCCCCGCGACAATCACCAGTACGAGTGATAGTGCAACCTGACCTGCGACAATCCACCGCCCGGGCCGAATGTGCGCCCGCCCCTGTGATTCATCCTGTTGCCCGCCCTTCATCGCTGACGCTAGAGAAACACGGGTGGCGCGGATTGCCGGCAGCAATCCAAACAAGAGGCCGGTCAGCACCGCGACGGCAGCGGTGAATCCAAGCATCCGCGCATCCAATGAGAATTGGAGAAACACAGGACTTCGCGCAGTGGAAATGAACCGGACCAGGAGCGCGGATCCCCAGCGGGCGAAAAGGACGCCCAACACGGCCCCAGCGAACGAAAGCAGCACGCACTCCGTAAGAAGTTGCCGGATTAAGCGGAACCGGGAAGCGCCGATCGCCAACCGGATGGATATTTCCTTTTGTCGAGTGGCGGCCCTCGCCAACATGAGGCTGGCAATATTCGCGCAGGCAATCAGCAATACAAGCCCTACGACGGCCATCAGCATTCGGAGCGCTTGATCATACGAATGCCGGACAGCGGAGAATCCTTTTCCGGCCGACGTTGAGTCGAGTATCGTGCGCAGAAAATCCTTCTGCATTTCCGGCTTCCAGTTTTGTGGAACAACTGGCGCGAAGACCTGAGGGGACATCACTTGGAGGTGCGCCGAAGTCTGCTGCGGGGTGATTCCTGGTTTCATCCGGCCAACAATGCGCAGCCACCAGGCTGAGCGCTGGTCCAACATGGAGCCTTTTCCGCGCACGATCGCTTCTGTGCATAATGGAATCGCCACATCGAACTTCTCCCCCACGTCCACACCGAAGAATCCCGGAGCCGCGACGCCGATCACTTGCAACGGATGGCTCGACAAATTCAACATGCTTCCAATTGCACTTTGCGTTCCGCCAAAGTGTTCTTGCCAGAAGCCATAACTGAGAACTACAGAACCGGAGCAGCCGCGCTTATCGTCACTGTTCGAGAAAAGCCGGCCTGCGACTGTGCGAACACCGAGCGTGTTGAAATAGTCGCCACTAACATAGAGCCCATCCACATTGTGTGATTCGCCGCCTTGCGCAAGGTCAAATCGAGCAGTTCCCCACGTGAAGATGCCGGAGAATATGTCCTGCTGGTCACGAACCTGTTCCCAGATTGGATTGGTGAAGTAATTGTTGAATTCGTTGTCTCCTGATTCCGGCGAACGCATTCCAACGACCATCAACTCTTCGGGTTTCTGGACCGGCAACATTTTCAGCATCACGGTATCAATCAGGCTGAAGATGGCGGTGTTTGCGCCGATGCCAAGCGCGAGTGTGAGAATAGCAACCGCTGTGAATCCCGGGTTTTTCCCGAGCAGGCGCAAACCGTAACGGACGTCTTGCAACAGGTTTTCCAGCCAGCGCCAGCCCCACATATCGCGGGTGAGTTCCCGAACCCTGCCCTCATTGCCCAGTTCGCGGCGCGCTGCGCCTTCCGCACCCAAACGGTTCTTGCCCGCATCCATCTCCTCACGCGCAGCCAGCGTCAGGTGTCCCTGAATCTCCTCATTGATCTCTTTGTCGCGGTCCCGCCTCCGAAAAGGAATTCTCATGACTCGCTCTCCTTTTTCTGCGGATTCAGAATTCCCGCTACCGCCTCCGTAAGCCGCGCCCAGCGCGACCGCTCTGAAAGCAATTGTTTCTTGCCCGCGCGCGTGAGGTGATAAACGCGCAATCGCGGGCCAACCTCCGAACTCTTCCATTCCGCCGCGACCCAGCCTTTGCGCTCTAGTCTGTGCAGGGCAGGGTAGAGGGAGCCGGTATCCACTCTCAGGATTTCGCCGGATTGCGTGCGAATGGCTTTGCTAAGGGCGTAGCCGTGCCGCGGGCCCCATTGCAGCGTTTGCAGGATGAGCATGTCCAGAGTGCCCTGCAGTATTTCAAGCTGATCCCGGTAACGTTCTCTTGGTGGTGTCATAGGTTTGGTTCCATAGATTTGGTATGTAGGGCATCTACCTACACCTAGGTAGGACGTCTACTGACCGGAAAAGGTTAGTAAGAAAACTGCAGGTGGGGCCAGGGAGGGCGGCTACCGCTCTCCCCACTTCAGTTTATTGCGGAGTATCTCAAAATACGACTTGCGTGCGGGACGTACCAGCCGCAACGGGTGGGCCGCCTTGGCAATAGAGATTTTGTCTTCACGGTGAAGCTCCACACCCACTTGTCCGTCAATCGTCAGGTAAACGGATTCGTCACCGGATTGGAAACTGATTTCGAGATGACAGGTGTCTGGAATCACGAGCGGGCGATTGGTTAGCGAGTGCGGACAAATAGGCGTCACGACAAATGCGGAAACCTTCGGATGTACGATTGGCCCTCCCGCAGCCAGCGAATAAGCTGTCGAGCCCGTGGGCGTGGAAAGAACCAGGCCATCGGCTTTGTAACTGCACACATAGTCGCCGTCCACGTGCAGGTTCAAATCAATGATGCGGGCGAGCGCGCCCTTGTTCAGCACGGCGTCATTGAGAGCGCGGTGCCGCGCGACGACTTTGCCTTCACGCAGAACTTGCGTATCCAGCAGCGTCCGCTCGCTCATCCGGTTGCGCCCGGCCAAAACCTCTTCGAGGATGGGATAGAGATCCGCGAGCGTAACGCTCGCAAGGAATCCGAGGCCGCCGAGATTGACCGGAAGAATTGGAACCGGGCGCTCGCCAAGCGAGCGCGCCGCGGAAAGCAGTGTGCCATCGCCGCCCAAAACAATAAGGAGATCCACGGCGCTCGCGAGTTCTTCGCGCGAGCGTTCGCGGCCGCCGTCTGCGAGGCAAGAGCCCGTCTCGTGGTCATAGAGCACCGCAAGGCCCTTGGCTTCCAGCCATTTAATGAGCTTTGGCGCGACGGACGCGATCTCCGTGTGTCGCGGCCGGGAGACGATTCCAACGGTTCGATACATGGTCACGGCGAATTGTACTCTAGCGGCTTGCCCCGCGGACAGCCCGTCTCGACGATTCGTTTATGAAGTGCGCCGCGCGTAAAGAAAGAACTCCTGGTTGCCCTCTGCGCCGGTCAGCCGGCTTGGTTTGACGCCTTCGACCACGAGACCTGTCGCAACCGCCGCTGCGCGCACGCGCTCGATTGCGCGTTCATGGAGCTTTCCGTCCCGGATGATGCCGCCTTTTCCAACGTCGCCGCGATCCAGCTCAAACTGCGGCTTCACGAGGATCAAGAATTCCGCGCCCAGTCCAATGGCACCCGCCACGGCGGGCAGTACTTTTGCCACGGAAATGAAGGACACGTCGATGGTGATAAGTTGTGGATTCTCGGGAAGATCCTTGCGACAAAGCTCTCGCGCATTCCGGTGAATCTGAACCACTCGGGCGTCTTGCTGCAGCTTCCACGTCAATTGTTCCGGTGAGACATCCACCGCATAAACCTTTGCAGCGCCGCCCTGAAGCAGGCAATCCGTGAATCCTCCCGTCGAAGACCCAACATCGAGGCAGATTTTCCCCGTCGCGCTTACGCCAAAATCTTTCAGCGCCCCCTCGAGCTTGAATCCTCCGCGGCTCGCATAACGCCCACGTGTTCCAACCACTTCAATCTGTGCATCTGTGCTTACGCGCACACCGGCTTTGTCCGCACGCTGACCGTTGACGCGGACCTCGCCCGCCAGGAGCAGCGCCTGCGCTTTTTGTCGTGTCTCAGCATGCCCGCGTTCAACGAGCAGAATGTCCAAGCGGGTCTTAACCGCTTTTTGTTTGGCAGGTTTTGGCGGCATGGTGGCGCCCGTGGAGGCCAGCGGTCCGCTCATTTCAGGCGCGGCGCAAAACGAGAAACTCGGCAAGTTCGCGCAAACGCGCCGCGCGTTCTCGATATATTGCGATTTCGTTGAGCGCGCGCTCCCCCAGATCTTTTGCAAACGCGTGGGATTTTGGAAGGCCGAAGAGAGCGGGATAGGTCGCCTTCTGCTGCGCTTGATCCTTGCCCGCGGTTTTGCCCAGCGCGGCGGACGATTCTTCCACATCGAGAATGTCGTCCACCACCTGAAACGCCCAGCCGATGTTTTCGCCGAAGCTGCGCAACCGCGCAACATCCTCAGCGCTTGCCCCGCCGCAAATCGCCCCCGTCACAATCGACGCGCAAATCAGCGCCGCTGTCTTCGAGCGATGAATGTAGGCCAGCGTTTCCTCAGTTACCGGCTTTCGCTCGGCTTCTATGTCCGCGACTTGCCCGCCCACCATTCCATCGAGCGTGCCCGCGGCAGTCGCCACTTCACGGATTACTTCCACACGCCGCGTCGGATCGAGCGGAATCTTTGAGAGCGTCTCAAATGCGAGTGTGAGCAGGCCGTCGCCCGCGAGGATGGCTGTCGCTTCATTGAACTTCTTATGGCAGGTAGGTTTGCCGCGGCGCAGATCGTCGTTATCGAGAGCAGGGAGGTCATCGTGAATCAGCGAATAGGTGTGAATGAATTCGAGAGCGCAGCCTGCTTCCAACGCGGCTTGAACTTCCGAGGAGAAAACGCGCGAAGCCTCCAGGCAAAGCATCGGCCGCAGCCGCTTGCCTCCGGCGAACACGCTGTAGCGCATGGCCTGATGAATCGTCGGAGGTTGCGCATCCGCCGCTGGCAAAAGTCGGTCCAGTGCGGACTCAATCGCTCCGTGATTTTCCTCAAAGAATGTTGGGACCTTCATCGGGCTGGGAGATGCGGGCATGTTTCGTTGCGTCTCGGGCGCATCAGCTCTCGTCATCCGCGCCGGGCTCGAACGTCTCGGCGGCCATCTCACCGCCGGCCTTCTTCATCAGCACCTCGACACGTCCTTCGGCCTGCTCAAGCTGCTTCTGACAATCGCGCGAAAGCGCCACGCCTTCTTCAAATAGTTTCATCGCGTCGTCAAGCGATAGGTTTGTGTTTTCCAATTTGCGGACGATCTCTTCCAGGCGCGCGAGCGAACGTTCAAACTCCGGCTTCTTCGGCGGTTCTGGCTTTTTGGCGGCGTTGGGATTCAAGTCGTATCTACCTTTGGCAGTGCGCGCAAAAAACTCGAACGGCCACCCTGCTCGACGCGTCCAATACTACTCCCACATCTCCGGCACCGTTTACTTTCGAGTCCGTAAACTCTCAGGATGCGCTCCAATCCCTGGAACCACCACTCTGGATCGCGATGGTTGGGCGCCGGGTTGCAGCAACATTCTAAGGCACGCTTCACGGTGGAAACAATGGCCTTATGCAATTCCCGCGATTCGGCTGGCACAGCGCTCGAACAACCGCTTCCACTTCAGGGGCTTCCGGCATTCTCTAATGGCGGATTGGTCCGAGGCGCAGCGTATGAACCGTAGCGCGTTGGACGGCTTCCTCACTGAAGTGAGATGCCAGCGGCTTTCCTTCCAGCCATGCGTGGAATTGATCCGAATAATGCTCGCTGCCCAATTGGCCGGATTCCCCAGTAGTGACTTCCATGTAGGAATGGTCCCAGCCGGAAAGGTCGGCGACAAGCCGCATCGACGGGCCTTCGGTGCGGCCCAGAGCTTTGATGGCTCCCGGTCCTCCGGAATGTTCAATCCGGCCCAGGCTCAAAATCATTTCAAGAATTCCCGATTGGCCAAGCGGGTGCGCCATCACGAGTTTATTTCTGATCCCCCAGCGCCACGCTGAAATAGCAGAATCATTCATCGCTGAAGAAAGTTCATCAACCGCTCGATCAGCGCTCGTAACCAGACCCTCGTCATAGTTGCGAAAGTCAGTGGGAAGGAAAAATGTGGGGCGCTCCCGAAGAACCCGTTCAAGAAAAATCTCCCCACCGGAACTCGCGGTATCTCCCAGGTAGGGGCGAAGCAAGCTGTGACCAAATGCCGCAGAGGCCTGCTCCACGAACGTGGCTTCAATGGATTCGACGGTCAGACGGCCGTCCCATTTGGAGAGTAACTTGATAAGACTGGCGGTCCGATCGTCATGCGGTTTTGCTGTCTCAGCGGCTTTCACTAATGCTGCCGCAAACGCTGCGTAGAATTCCTGAACCACGTCTGTTTGGATCTCAGCGAAATCATCAGGTGTAAACTTTTTCGATTGCCCAAGAAGTTTGAAAATACGATCGGTGCGCCACGGTGGCGCAAGAGATGCGGAAAGGAAATGACGATATCCGGGCCCGGCGACGACCGAGTTCGCCGTGGCGATAATTCCGCCGGATGGATCAAGCACTTGCGGAAGCTCATCGAATGGGATGTAGCCTGTCCATTCATATTCGCCATTTTCACCCGGCAATGGAGTCGCGCCGCAGGGAAGGCTGTCTGGAATCGGCGAACCGATGGGTGGCCACTTGGCGCAATTCCGTATTGGAATTCGAGCGGGGACGATGAATCCGATATGCCCCGACGTGTCGGCATAAACCACATTTTGTCCCGGTCCTGCCGCGTCACGTAGATTCTCCCGGAATTCTTGCCAGTTGTGCGAAAACTGGATCTTGAAATAACTATGAGCGAGGCCACCCGGCTCGGTCGCCGTCCAACGCAGGGCATAACCTGTTTGCGCGCGACGTGTCATCACCGGGCCGTGCCGCGTGACAATCACGTCGAGTGTCTCCGCGGATTGCCCCTTTACCTGGATGGTTTCACGGCGCACCTGCGCCGCAACCCATTTGCCGTCGGCGAGATATTCCGAAGCATTTGACGGGTTAAACTTCTCTGCATAAAGATCCTGGACGTCCGCTCCATTGTTCGTGAATCCCCACGCAATGGAATTGTTGTGGCCGATAACAATGCCGGGCGCGCCTGGAATCGTAAACCCCTCGGCGTTCCATTCGCCGACGTGGAGATGGATCAGATACCAGATGCATGGGACAGCCAATTGCAAGTGAGTGTCATTGGCAAGGAGCGGCTTCCCTGAAGCTGTATGCGAGCCATCAACAACCCAATTGTTGCTGCCGAGCGTAGCGCGAATCTCCTCGTCAATTTCGCCGAGAAACCCAGGAGCAGGATCCAGGCTTTCGCGGGCGGATTCGTCACGCGCCGCAGGATTCCCTTCATCGGGAGATATCATCACCGCCTCTGAATTGAATCCCCGCGTTCCGGTCATGGACGAAAGGGACTTCGCATAAATTGGTTTGGCCGGAGTCGGCTGTTCATTGCCTACGATCGGGTGCTGGTAAGGGGAATCACTTTTGAAAAGAAACTCCGCGCGCTGTTTCCCGAGACGCAGGAATGCGTCATACCGCGCAATCTCTCCGCGCCACGTACTTGTCAGAGTTTGATACATGTAACCCACGATGAGCAGCGTGTCGGCGGGGCGCCAGGGCTCCGGCGAATAACGCAACATCGTGAATTCAATCGGGAGCCGGTCTTTATGGTCTTCGATGTAGCGGTTCACTCCGGAAGAATACGATTCCAATAATTCCCTTTCCTGCGCGTCGAGCAGTGAAACATCCCGTTCGGCGGCTTGCTTCAAACCAAGTGTGCGAAAATTGCGATCCGATGCGAGCCCTTGGGCGCCGACAACTTCGGAAACTCTCCCGGAAGCGGCCCGCCGCAGTATGTCCATCTGCCAGAGGCGATCCTGCGCCATCACATAGCCCTGCGCCAGCGCAGCGTCTTGCATGGTCACAGCCTTGATGTGCGGTACACCGAGGGTATCGCGCCGGATGACCACCTCGTCCTTGAGCCCATTTATCTGGACTGTGCCATCAACCTGTGGAAGAGAGCGATGCACGAGCCACCAGCCAATGCCCGCCGAGCCAATCAAAATCAGCACAATCGCAACAAGCGCATAAATAAGTACTCGACGCATGCCCGTACGAACCCCATGGACACTCGATATGTGTTTCCGGCCTGCAGCAGTTCTGGCGCGTGAGTGTATTGTGAGTGTCGCTCCTCGACAAGTCTTAAATCACTTTTCGCGGACCGTCTTGCTTGGGCCGTTGGTGACACACTGGTAGAATCGCCTCGTGATTCTGGTCCGCCTTCTCGCTGTCCTGGCGCTGATTTGCGTCAACGCGTTCTTTGCCGCGGCGGAATTTTCCCTCGTCGCAGTCCGGCTTTCCCGTTTGCGCCAGCTCATAAAGCGTGGGAGTGCAAGCGCGCACATCGTTCAAGATCTCGTTTCCCGTCTGGAATTTGTCGTTTCCGGCGTGCAAGTGGGCATGACGCTAACGACGCTCGGCCTCGGCTTCCTCGGCGAAATCACAATTTCACACGCGATCGAGCCGCTGTTGTGGTGGATTCCGGGGACGTCCGCCGTCATTATCGCGCATAGTGTCGCGCTCGGCCTCGCGTATCTTCTGCTGACCATTTTTCACGTCGTCCTCGGTGAATTGGTCCCGAAGGGATTGAGCCTGAGTCACGCGGAGCGAGTGGCGCTTCTCATCGCGCGGCCATTCCAGTGGTACCTCGGCGCGCTACGCCCCGCGATCAGCCTCCTCGATGGAATGTCGCGCCTCGTGCTTCGCGCGCTCGGAGTCACTCCGCGGCTGAGCCACACGATGGTGCACTCGGCTGAAGAGCTGCTCATTCTGATTCAGCAGGCGCGCGAACGCGGCCTGTTGGCTGCCAACGAGGAGCGCTACGTGCAAAGCGCGCTCGAACTTGGACAGCTCCAGGTGCGTGAAATTATGGTGCCGCGCCCGGACGTTCACGCACTGCCCGTCGAGGCCACGCTCGACGAGACACTGCAACTTTTCGCTCGCACGCAACGCAGCCGCATCCCCGTATATCAAGGATCGCTCGACCACTCGCTCGGATTTGTCCACATCAAGGATTTGTTTGGCGTCTTGCTCGAACGCGAGCGGCGCGCGGAGCAGCACCGGAATCAGCTTCCTTTTGATTTGCGCCGATTTGTGCGAGAGATTCTGATCGTGCCGGAAAGCAAACTGGCTGGCGAGCTTCTCTCGGAGTTTCGCGCTCGCGCCATTGGGATGGCGCTGGTGGTCGATGAATTCGGCAGCATCCTTGGTCTTGTCACTCTCGAAGACGTGATCGAGCAAGTCGTCGGCGAGATCCACGACGAATTCGATCTGGTCGAGCGCCCGCTCACGCTGCCGGACGGCGCGATGGTTTTTGACGCATCGCTGAACGTCCGCGATTTCGAGCTTCAATATCAAATTGCCTTGCCCGACGATCCCGCGTATTCAACGCTTGGCGGATTCGCACTGGCTCAGCTCGGACTTATCCCGCAGGGCGGCGAAACCTTTGATTTCGAGGATCATCGCTTCACTGTTTTCGAGATGGACCGCAGACGCATCGCGCGGCTGAAAGTCCAAGAGTTGCCGGGTTCTCCAAGCAGTGACGAAACAGCCGAAGACGGGGTTTTGCCGGACAAGTCTGAGCATCCTCGCTCCTCCCGGTCCGCGAAAGAATCCGCTGGCGGTAACCGTGCATGAATCATAAGCGCGCATTCACCGCACTAAAACGCTCGGCCCGCCGCATCGCAATCACGCTTCCCGCTGTCTGGTTGGTACTCACGATGGTATTTCTGCTTGCCCACATCGTGCCCGGCGATCCCGTACAACAAATGCTCGGCGAAGACGCCCGCACGGAAGACCTGGCGAAACTTCGCCATTCGCTTGGCCTTGACATGCCGTTGCACACGCAATACTCGCACTACCTCGCCGGACTTTTCCGTGGAGACTGGGGCAGATCTTTCCGTTTTCAATCGCCCGTGCTTCCGATGGTGGTGCAGCGTTACCCCGCGACACTTGAATTGGCGTTGGCCGCAATGCTTGTCTGCGCCGCCATCGCAATTCCAGCGGGTGTCGCCGCCGCCCGACGCAGGGGTCGCGCCGCCGACCGCGCGATTGGAGCCTTAACCCTCCTCGGGCTCTCGGTTCCCAACTTTGCATTGGGGCCGGTGCTCATCTTGATTTTCTCAATCGGATTTGGATGGCTGCCAGTCTCGGGGCGCGGAGGAATCTCGCATCTGATCCTCCCCGCCGCGACATTAGGAGCAGCTCTCGCGGCGATTATGACTCGCATGGTTCGCGGCGCGATGATCGAGGAACTCTCCGCCGATTACATTCGCACCGCACGCGCAAAGGGACTCTCTGAGCGATCCGTTCTTTATCGTCACGCATTTCCAAATGCGCTCGTTCCGATCCTCACGATTCTCGGATTGCAATTTGGCGCGCTGCTTGCCGGCACAATTGTCACGGAATCTATTTTCGCGTGGCCGGGCATCGGGCGCCTGACCGTCCAGGCCATTCAAGCGCGCGATTATCCGCTCTTGCAGGGATGCATCCTTGCGATTGCGCTTTCTTACGTCATCGTGAACTTGCTTACGGATTTTACCTACGCGCTTGTGGATCCCAGGATTCGATTATCATGAACGCGATTGCCATCGCCGCATCCGCCGACCAATCGCGCACGTGGAAGGGTTTCCTCCGCCACAGTTTCGCGGGCCGGATTGGACTTGCGCTCACATTGCTCCTCTTTCTTCTTGCGATTCTCGCGCCATGGATCGCTCCGCGCGATCCCGTTGCGCAGGATTTGCCCGCGCGATTGCTCGGCCCGAGCGCGGGCCACTGGATGGGGACGGATGAGTTGGGCCGGGACGTGATGTCGCGCGTGCTTTACGGTGCGCGCATCTCGATGCTTGTCGGGGTCTCCGTTGTCGCCGGCGCGGCACTTGTCGGCGTGACTCTCGGGGCGCTCGCCGGATATTTCGGCGGGTGGCTTGACCGCATCATCAATTCGCTGCTGACGAATGCCTTCCTCTCATTTCCAGGCATCCTTCTGGCAATTGCATTCGCGGCATTCCTCGGAGCGGGGATTGGCAAGGTGATTCTTGCGCTCATAATCACTGGTTGGGCCGGGTACGCTCGCCTTGCGCGCGCGCAGGTGCTCAAGACCAAAGAGATGGACTACGTGTTGGCGGCGCGATCTCTCGGAGCATCGCATACGCGCATCCTGCTTCGCCATATCATGCCGAATGCAATCCAACCGGTGATGATCCAGATGTCCATCGGAATGGCGGGAGCAATTCTTGCGGAATCCACGTTGAGTTTTCTTGGTCTCGGCGTGCTCGCGCCCGCGCCGAGTTGGGGAGCAATGCTAAATGACGCGAGCTACTATCTCTTCAGCGCGCCCCATCTTGTAGCCTTTCCCGCGCTCGCCATCATGGCCGCTGTTTTAGGGTTTAATCTATTGGGCGATGCTTTGCGGGACTGGCTTGATCCGAAGATGAAGTCTCAGTTGGTCACACTAAGCCTTACGCGATAATCAACAGCTCGGCGCCGCTTGAAGAATTACTTTGATTCGGCGGGACACTTCTCCTTCAGTGCATTCCACTTCACGACCTTGACAGGCGTCCCTTGCATGCAAGTGTCAACGTCTATCGCGATCCCCTCGAAGTGGATCATCGTATCGGGGGCGGGTTTGTTATTGGGATCGAAGTGCAGCGAATACTTGTAATTCTTATTATCTGTTGCCGTGAGAATAAGGCAACCCGCTTCAACTCCCGCGCGAACGCACCCATCACGTGCCACGCCCTTGCTTGTGGGAGAAGTTGCAAATCTTATGTGGCTGTTATGGTTCGTCGCGGCCGTCTTGGTAATCGAAAGGAGAATCGCGCAAACAATCAGGATTCCAAGCGTTAGCTTTTGTCTCATTGAGCGCTCCATATCATGCGGTAGCTTCATGCAATTTGCAGAACAACTTCAGCGCCGCGTCCCACACCCAAAACCCGCGCGGCATTTCCTTTGTTGACGGCCACTTCGATAAATCCTGTTGACCCCACAAGCGCGACCGGCTCTCCCGCCGGCCCTTGCGCGAATGATTCCACAAATTGCTTCACCGGCTTTCCCGCGACGGTGAATTTCGCAGGGCCCGGCTGGCGCATCGCCTCCGGCAAATCTTCCAACGTGAAATTCGTCATCAGATTGCCGAAGTGATCCACGCGAAGCACTGCCCCTCGCAACGTTCCATCCTGCGCCTTGGGGCGGGGAAGTGCGAATCGTGTGAAATCTGTAATCACCTCGCCAAACGCATCCGTTTGCCAATTCTTGGCAAGCCACGCCGCAACGGGTGCAAAAACATCGCGCCCTTGAAATGTCGGGCTAACCGGCCGCTGAAAATAGTGCTCGGAAGTGATGTGGCGCACAACAATTGGATCTTCGCGCTCGTAAACCAGCGAGAGCACGCCATTATCCGGCGCGATGAAGTATTGATTGTTTGCAGAAACGAGAATCGGCCGCCGCTCGGTGCCTACTCCCGGATCCACGACAACGAGATGCACCGTCTTGGAAGGGAAGTAGCGGTACGCCGCGCCGATGCACAGCGCCCCGTCTAGCACATCGTAGGGCGCCACGCTGTGATTGATGTCCACAATCTGCGCGTCGGGCTGAATCTTCAGGATCACGCCCTTGAGCGTGCCGACAAGGTGATCACTTGTTCCGAAGTCCGTAGTAAGGGTCAGCAGAGGGCCGGGCACGCGAGTAGATCTCCGTGGTGAAGCAGTATTTCCTCAAAATAAATCGCTGCTTGGCACGCTATCCCTCGCGGCAGGTGAAGTCAAGACGCCTTACAGTCCGCGTAGCGCAGCAGTGATGGGTCGTCGCGCGGCTCGAAGCGCGGGGAATATGCCGCCGATGATTCCCATCAGCAGCGCAAATCCCATTCCATTTATGAGAAGGCCCGGTGAGATCGAGAATGCAAATGCGATCGAAGAGAAAGTCTGGAAATTGAGCGTGCTCGTAGTGAGTCCATTGAGAGGCACCACAGCCGCGCATCCTATGACGCCTCCGATGGCTGTGATGAGCAGCGCTTCGATCATGAACGAAAACACCACACTGCCCGCGCCAAATCCCAGCGCGCGCATCGTGGCGATCTCGCGAGACCGCTCTGCCACGGCGGAATACATCGTATTGAGCGCGCCGATGATCGCGCCAATTCCCATTACGAATGCAATCCCTATCCCCAATTTTTTCACAACCTGCGTAAACATCTCGGATTGCTTCGAGTAGTAGTCAATTTCGCGATCCACGGAGACAGTTAATTGCGGGTCCGATGTCAATCGGTCCCTAAATTTAGGAAAATCTTCGGGAGCGGGCAAACGCACTGTCACCGATTGATAGACGTTGGGCGCCCGGTTGTACGCCTGATCGAGCAACGTCGCATCACACCAAACTTCGGAATCGAATGAGCTGCCTCCTGCATCGAAAATTCCAACTACCTTCCAGCTAATGGTTGAGAGTTTGATGGTGCTGCCAAGCGTCAAGCCTCCATAAGTTTTCACTGCATTCTTGCCAACAACTACCTCATCGAGTCCCGGCGTGAAAAAACGGCCGCCGGGCATGATGTGCACGGTCGGGCGCACCTGCAACGCTTTGGCGGAAACACCCCGCACCTGCACGTTGGCATCTGTTCCGGTGGAGATCAAGGGAAACGGCGCAATTACAACGACTTCAGGACTTACGAGCGGCCCGCTCGCATCCCGCATGATGCCGGGCGCGCCTTCGATGATGTGCACCTGATCCAACGTCACTGCCCCCACCATTTCAGTGTTTGACCCGGCGCGCAGAATCAACGCATTCGACGGTGACCCGGAGGAAACAAGAGTCGCGCGGAAGCCATTGGCCATGGACAGGATAGCCACGAATACTCCGACGGTCCCCGCAATGCCCAGCACCGCGACAACGGAAGACGTCCATCGCACGCGTACACTTCGCAGATTATAGATAACGGGTATCGCCACGATTGTCTTCCTCCGTCAAATTTTCCGAAGCGCTTCGACGACGCGCAACCGGCTCGCGGAAAGCGCCGGAATCAGCCCAGCCACTCCCCCAACCGCAATCGCAATGAGAATGCCGGTGTAAACCTTGCTCATCGGAAGGTAAAAGAGCGGCAACATCGAAGGAACCGGGCTGCCCCACAAAGTTGAGACTTTGGCGAGTCCGATTCCTATCAGCCCTCCGAGCAAAGCTATCGAAACCGATTCCGCAAGCACGTAAAAAAGAATGAAGCGGTTCGAGTAACCGATAGCTTTCAGTATTGCCAACTCGGGAGTCCGCTCTCGCACCGCAATCGCCATAGTATTTCCTGTCACTAGAAGCAGCGTGAAGAACACCACGCTCCCGATCACGATGAGGATCAGTTCGATGTTACCCGTCTGGTTTATAAATGACGCCGTAAACGCTGACTCCGTATCAGTCTTGGTCTCGGAGGAAGAATTCGCAAACGTTTCGTCAATCTTCTTCATGACGCTTACGGCCTCATCCGAATGGGCTAGCTTTACGACGTACCAACCGGGCGAGTCCTTCCAATACCCGTTGGCATTCTGCGCTTCGTTTAACCGGTCCCAGTGAAACCAGAATTGCGACGTGTCGTCCACCGGGCGCGCGCCTTTATAAATGCCCCGAATATTGAATTGCCAGTCGCCGCGGAAAATTGCCCCTTTCAGGGGGATCCGGTCTCCAACCTTCCAACCAAATCGCTTCGCGGTTCCCTCACCAACGAATGCGCCTTCCCGGTCTTCCGCGAATGCCTGCCACTCTGCATCGGACTCTTTGAATTCGGGATACATCTGCCGCCACGTATCCACGTCTACGGCGAACTGAGGGAAGAAATTCCTCACTTCCTGGTAGACTCCGCCAAACCACGTCGCGTAAGTGACATCCTTCACCCCGTGAATCGCGGTCATCCTGTTGCGGTACGCAAGTGGCAAAGGTTCGACAAAAGTGACACGGTTCATGACGATCAGCCGGTCCGCACCCGCAATCTCTGCGCCCTGATTAAAAGCGAGACGGATAATTAACAGTAATCCGAAAAGCAGCATCGCAATCGAGAATGACGCGATGGTCAGAATCGTCCTGATTTTCTTGCGGAATAAACTCACGCGAAGCAGCCGGAAGTATTTCATGCTGGCCTCCGCGCCACCTGCGCCTCCTCAAGCACGCCCTTGTTCAAATGCAGCACATACGCCGCGCGCTGGGCGGCCACCGGGTCGTGCGTCACGAGCAGCA
Source organism: Terriglobia bacterium (assembly GCA_041484365.1). Lineage (GTDB taxonomy): Bacteria > Acidobacteriota > Terriglobia > Acidiferrales > UBA7541 > DASTCZ01. Next base: position 119,171 of record JBGPHM010000002.1, read on the forward strand.
GAGTCTTCTTGTGTTCCTTCACAAGGCGGTCCAGCAGTTCGAGCACTTCGTCGGCGCTCTTGCGGTCGAGGTCCCCAGTCGGCTCGTCGCACAGGAGAAACGTCGGGTCCGTAACGATTGCCCGCGCGATGGAGACGCGCTGCTCCTGCCCGCCGGAAAGCTGCCGCGGATAATGGCGCATCCGGTCGGAGAGTCCTACGAGCGCGAGCGCGGCTTCGACGTGCTTCCTGCGCTCGGCGCTGCTCAGCCGCGTGAGCAGCAATGGCAGCTCGACGTTCTGATACGCGGTCAGCACGGGGATGAGGTTGAATGTTTGGAAGACGAACCCCACGTGCCTCGCTCGCCATGTCGTGAGTTTTCCGCCGGACATGTTTGAAATTTCATCGCCAGCCACGCGGATGCTGCCGTTCGACGGCACATCCAGCCCGCCCAGCAGATTGAGCAGCGTTGTCTTGCCGGAGCCGCTCGGCCCCATGAATGCGACGAAATCGCCCTGGTCCACGTCGAGGTTCAGCGCCGAAAGGACGTGAATATCCTCGCTCCCCCTGCGGTAGTTCTTCGCAAGGTTGCGGACCGAAATCAGGCTGTTTCCATTTCCACTGCCGTCTACTCTGACCATTTCGCCCTCACTGTTTTCGATTGACCTTCTGCCCGTCCTGCAAATTATCTAACCCCTTTGTCACTACGAGATCGCCCGGCGCGATCCCGGCAAGAATCTCCACGTCGCTGCCGCGCGTACTTCCCGCGCGGACTGCGCGTCGCTCGACCGTGTCGCCATGGAAAAGAAAAACCGCGCTCTGGCCGTCCGTGGTTTTCACCGCCGTTTGCGGGATCACTGCTACCACGGCGGACTTTTGCTGCGGCGTTGGTTCATCGCTCAAGAACGCCACCTTTACGCCCATATCCGGCAGGATGCGGTCGTCAAGTTTGTCGAAGGAGATGCGCACCTTCACCGTCCCTTTTTGTCTGTCCGCGGTCGGAATCACCGTTCGCACGTGCGAAGGGATCTGCCAATCGGGATACGCGTCGAGCGTCGCGGAAACTCGCATCCCCGGTTTCACTCGCGCGATGTAGTTCTCGTTCACGTCCACTTCGATCTCGTTCGATTTCATGTCCACAACGGTGGCGATGCCCGTGCGTGTAAAACCGCCCCCCGCGGACATCGGCGAAATCATCTCGCCCGGCTGCGCGTCTTTCGTCACCACAATTCCCGTGTATGGCGAGCGCACCACGCAGTTCTCGATATTTTGTTTGTCGATGGAGATCTTCGCCTCCGCTGCCTGAATCTGCGCTTTCGCCTGAATGATTTGCGCTTTCAAACGGTTGACGAGTGTTTGCGCCGTATCCAGCGACTGCGTCGTTTGCACGCCTTGTTGCACCAGTTGCCGCGTGCGTTCCAATTCGCGCTGTGCGTTGCCGAGCTGTACTTCCAGGTCCGCAACCGATGCGGCCGTGGCGTCGCGCTCCGCCTGCGCCGAGCGCAAAGACACTTGATAATCGGAGTCATCAAGCGTCGCAAGAATCTGTCCTTCTGTGACGTGCACGCCCTCGTCAATAAAAACTTCCTTGATCTTCCCGGTGACCTTCGCGGCCACGGTTGCGCGGCGCCGTGGCGTCACATAACCGGTCGCGTTCAAGAGAGCAGGCATAGGTGCGCTTCCGGGCGCGACCGCCGCGGCTACCTCCACTTCCGTTCCGCGCGACTTGATGAAGTCCCTGCCCCAATATGCAGCCGCTGCCGCGGCAAGCAACACCACCAGCACGGTGAGCCATTTCCCCGCCGAGCGCCCCTCCCGCTTCTTTTCGTCAATCTTCAGCGAGGAAAGATCGGGCAACGCCGAATTGGAGGTTTCAATTGCCATGAAAGCTCTTTATCGAAGACCCCTTAACCTAAAACCCTTTCGCCTCTAAATCGTCACGATTCACAACTCAAGGCTTGCGAATAGTGTACGGATACACTTCCAGCGTATCCGCGCAAGCGGTGTCCTTAGCCAGACTCAAATCGCCCAACGGTAGGGAAACGGGCCGCGATCACTCGCGGAGTACAACGGGGGTCCGAAGAGGCCCCAGTTTTCCCACCCAAGATATCATACGTAATTTGTCCGGCCAATCTTTCGATTGAACGAATCCGCGCGCTATGAGAGATTCCGCTTTGCACGCGCTTTGTTGGATTATTACAAGGAGGTTAAGCCATGATCCACGGAGTCCACGCGATTATTTACTCGAAAGACGCAGACCGGGCGCGAGCCTTTTTCCGAGACACCCTCAAGCTTTCGTCAGTTGATATTGGGCATGGCTGGCTGATTTTTGCCCTGCCGCCTGCGGAGTTGGGAGTACACCCCGCCGAAGGCGAGGCCCATCACGAACTCTATCTGATGTGCGACGATATCGACGCCACAGTCGAAGACCTGACGCGCAAGGGAGTTGAATTTACCGGTCCAATCACCGAGGCCCGCTGGGGCCGCATGACCGCGATCAATATGCCGGGAGGCGGTCAACTGGGCATCTACGAGCCAGAACACCCAACTGCACTTGGCCTGGCAACCAAAGGCGCGTCTCCGTCCAAGCGGAAGGCGTCGAAGCGCAAACTCCAAGGACGCAAGGCAAAGCCAATCCAGGCTCGAATGAAGTTCAAAAGACGCCCTAAGCGCTAATCCAAATTCCTGTGTTTCCTTGACCATAGTTTTACCGGCAGGCTATTCTGTCATCAGGCGGAATCGCTCGCCCTCAAATTCATGCGCCGCGTCTATTTCGATCACAACGCCACCACGCCCGTCGACCCGGAAGTCCTCGACGCGATGCTGCCGTATTTCTCCGTCGAATTCGGCAACGCCAGTTCGATCCATGCATTCGGCCAGCAAACGCGCGGCGCGGTTGAGCGCGCCCGGCAAAGCGTTGCCGCGCTGCTGGGAGCGCAGGCATCCGAAATCACTTTTACGAGCGGCGGAACGGAATCCGACAATCTTGCTATTCTCGGAATCGTGGGCGAGTTGCGTGGCGGCGAAAAAAAGCACGTCATCACGACGCAAATCGAGCACAGCGCGGCGCTCAGCTCCTGCCACGCGCTCGCAAAGCGCGGCATGGATGTTACGTTCCTTCCAATCGGCAGGAGCGGAGTCATTGACCCCCGCGATGTTCGCATGGCGATTCGCCCGACGACCGTGTTCATCACCGTGATGCACGCGAACAACGAGATTGGCACGCTTCAGCCGCTCGAGGAAATCGGCCGCATCGCTGCGGATGCCGACGTTTGGTTTCACACGGATGCCGTGCAATCGGCCGGCAAGATTCCGGTCGACGTGAACAGGCTCGGCGTGGACCTGCTCTCACTTTCGGCGCACAAAATTTACGGGCCAAAGGGTGTCGGCGCGCTTTACGTCCGCAAGGGCACGCATCTCGAGCCGGTGCTTTACGGCGGCCATCACGAACGCGATCGCCGCCCCGGCACAGAAAATGTGCCAGGAATTGTTGGACTCGGCCGCGCCGCGGAAATCGCGCGCGAGAAACTTTCATCAGACGGCGAGCGCGTTTCGCGGCTGCGCGACCGCTTCGAGAATGGAGTCCTCGCCGCTGTAGCTGACGCGCGCGTCAACGGAGCCGGTGCGCCGCGTGTGCCGAATACATCGAACATAATGTTTCCGGGCGTCGCCAGCGAATCGCTCTTGATCGCGCTCGATCTAAAGGGCCTCGCTTGTTCCAGCGGATCGGCGTGCTCTTCGGGCGCGGTGACGCCATCGCATGTGCTGACTGCGGTGGGTCTTTGCGCGGCCGAAGCGCGTTCGAGCCTTCGATTCAGTTTAGGGCGGCACACCACGGACTCCGACGTGGATTTCGCGCTCAGCGTACTTCCGGGCGAAGTCGCGCGCCTGCGTGCAATCTCGCCGGAGACCAAGCGCGCGCCAGTTGTGCCTTAAGCCGATCGGCGTGTGAATTCTTCAAATTCAATTTGAGATGAGCGATACGACTCACAATCCGGAATTGACCGCAGTCGCGATGAGCGGCGGAGTGGATAGCTCCACCGTCGCAGCCATTCTGCGCGACCGCGGCGAGGCCATCGTTGGCCTTACGATGCAGCTCTGGAATCAGCGCCGCTTGCCCGCGCTCGATGCGGCCGGGCACGGCGGGCATCGCTGCTGCGGCATTGACGACGTCTACGATGCAAAGCGCGTCGCGGAGCATCTCGGCTTCCCGCATTACGTTGTGAATTTCGAGGAGCGCTTCGAGCAGACCGTCGTCATGCCGTTCGTAAACGATTATTTGAGCGGGCGCACGCCGATCCCTTGCACGCTCTGCAACAACCATGTGAAGTTCGATCAGTTGATAGAGACCGCGCGCCAGATTGGCGCCGAGCGCCTCGCCACCGGCCATTACGCGCGCATCCGATTCAATGAAGCGACGCGCCGCTATGAATTGCTGCGCGCTGCGGACGACACCAAGGACCAGTCCTACTTTCTTTTCGGATTGAAGCAGGAGCAGATGGCGCGCACAAGTTTTCCGCTCGGCGAACTAACGAAGGACGAAGTGCGCGTGCTCGCGAACGCAGCGCGGCTTCCCGTCGCACAGAAGCCCGAAAGCCAGGAGATCTGTTTCGTGCCTTCGGGGAATTACGTGAAGTTCATCGAGGAATATCTTCACGAGCAGGGAAGCGAGATGCCCCGGGAAGCCGGCGAAATCGTCACCACCAGCGGCGAAGTCATCGGCAGGCACGAAGGCGTGCACAAGTACACGGTCGGCCAGCGCAAGGGGCTCGGCTACGCCACTGGCCGCCCCATGTATGTCGTCTCGCTTGACCGCGCGAACGCGCGTGTGGTTGTGGGTGATGACGCGGAATTGCGCTGCGCCGCATTTGGAGTGCGCAACGTCAATTGGATCAGCGTCGTACAATTGGATGGACCCGTTCGGGCGGAAGTAAAAATTCGTCATCGACACGACGCAGCGCGCGCGACGATTGAACCGCTTTGCGAACCAACAGGTGACCTAAATTCCGCGCGCATCACCTTCGACGAGCCGCAGCGCGCCGTCACGCCCGGCCAGGCTGCCGTGTTTTACGTAGATGATGTTGTTTTAGGTGGCGGGTGGATCATTTGAAGATCACTTCGCTTGGATTGTCATTCTGATGAAAACTATTCTGTTTTGATTGTCATTCTGAGGAGCCCGCCGCGGGCGACGAAGAATCCGCCCACTTCAATGCCAAATGCAAATTCGTGCATGTGTTTATGCAGATTCTTCGTTTATGAGGATTCTTCGCTACGCTCGGAATGACAACCAGCGGCGTTACGCACCAAACTGCTAAATAAACATTCCCTCGTCGGAAGTATCCGGCGAAGTTGCCGAAGCCTCGGCCGTGGGTCGGCGGAATGATCGCAGCACTTCGAGCCCGCTCCGGATCCCGCGGATAAACGCAGTAGCCTGCTGGATCGGGCCGAGCATCGTACGGCGAAACGCCGAGCCGGTCTCCTCAACTGTTTCCAGCGCGCCGGTCAGGATTTGGTCCACATGGATGAGCTGCACGCGCATCCGGTCCAAAGTTTCCGTCAGGATGCGGTCCACTTTTTGCGCCTGGTTCCGCGCGAGGTGCACAACTTCGGACGCGTCCGCCACCATCGAAACGATTCGCGGTTGCGTCTCGCTCACGAGCGATTCCACCCGCGTGAGGATCGGCGCGACGCGCGTGTGAATGTCTTTTAGCGTGTACATCATCTGTTCATTCGACCGTTTAATCTGGAAGAAAACAGCCGCCAGAATTACAGTCTGCAGAACAAACGCCACCGCGATGATGACGACGAAATATCCGGGCCAAGTTGGCATCGGCGATACTTCCTAACCTAACACACTGATTTAATTCCCAAACTACTGCGCTTTCGCCTTTTCCCTCTGATAAGCCTCGCGCCCAGCCTCTACAGCCGCCGCGATGGAATCCTTCTGGCGCCCCGCGACTCCCTTGCTTCGCTCGATCAAATCTTCCGCGCGTTCTTTCAGCTCGCGTGCCTTGCGTTGCGCGTATTCCTTGCCTTCTTCGGCCTTCTTGGACAGGTATTCGCGCGTCTCTTCGCCGGACTTCGGCGCAAAAAGGATACCGAGCAGGGCTCCCACGCCCAATCCAACCAGGAAATAACTAATCTTACCGCCCATGTTTTCCGCCATAAAACCCCTCCATTTGCGACTGTAGCACTCATACCCACCGCATGCAACCGACTGCGTTCCAGTGGTGTCTGAATAATGAGACAATCGCGGCACTAGGGCTGTTCACAAATGAACATTCGCAAATTATTCTTGCTGCTGGCAGTACTTTCGGCTGGTTTTCAGTCACCCGCGCCAAGCAATGCCACTACCCAAGTCTCCAGACAAAGAGTTCTGCAAGGCATCATCACCGCTGCAATGGAACGCACGAATCACTCTGTACGTTACGATCCCGCATACGTAAAAATCCCATATCCGGGCGGAGACGTTCCCGCGGAAACAGGGGTCTGCACCGACGAGATTATTCGCATCTACCGGGCCGTGGGCGTGGACCTCCAGAAGGGAATTCACGAGGACATTGTTCAGAATCGCGATGACTACGAAAGTCAGCTCCACAAGCGATTGCCCCACCCCGATACGAACATTGACCATCGCCGCGTCCCCAACATGATGGTTTTCTTCAGCCACAAGGGCGAGTCGTTACCCATCACGAAGAGCGCAAGTGATTACGCACCGGGAGATTTGGTCACCTGGGATCTGGGCGGCGGCGTCCCGCATATCGGAATCATTGTCGATCGCCGCGATGCGCAAAGCGGCCGCCTTATGATTGTCCACAACATCGGGGCAGGCCCGAAAATGGAAGACGTTCTGTTCAGTTGGAAAGTTACGGGGCATTACCGCTACCTCGGACCCAGTCTTTAGTAACACGCGAATCCTTCGATGATTATACCGGCAGCGTTCTGATTACGAGCCGCCCTGGAAATGCGCCGCAATACGTGCCGCCTGCGGCCGCGTGACAATCCGCGCCAGTTCCGTTTCGCTTGCCGCGCGCACACGCGCGACGCTGCCGAAACGCCGCAACAATTTCTGCGCCGTCCGCTCGCCGATGCCGGATATTTCCGTCAGCTCGCTGTGAATTGTCCGCGCGCTGCGCCTCTGCCGGTGAAAGCCAACGGCGAACCTGTGAGTCTCGTCGCGGATCTGCTGCACGAGATGAAGTATCGGCGAATGTTTTTCCAGCGTGACCGGTTCGTCCTCTTGCCCGAGCACGTAGATGATTTCCTCGCGCTTCGCGATGCTCGCCACCGGCTGGTTGATGATCTCCAGCTTTTCGAGCGCCTGCGCCGCGGCATGCAATTGACCGATGCCGCCGTCAATCAGGATCAGACTCGGCAGCGGCTTCTTTTCTTCCTGCATACGCTTGTAGCGCCGCTCGATAACCTCGCGCATTGACTCGAAGTCGTCCACGCCCTGCACGCTCTTGATGATGAATTTCCGGTACCCCGATTTCTGCATCCTTCCGTCCTGCCACACAACCATCGAGGCCACCGTGTCCGAGCCTTGAATGTGCGAAATGTCAAAGCTCTCAATCCGTTTCGGCGGCTCGGGCAGGTTCAACGCATTCTGCAACGCCTCCGCGATTGCCTTCGACGTCGGCTTCAGCACGCGGAATCGCGCCTCAAAGGAATGTTTCGCGTTTTTCTCCACAAGCTCCAGGAGAGCGAATTTCGGCCCGCGCTGCGGCGTGAGGATATCCACGCGGTGCCCGGCGCGCTCGGTCAATAATTCCTGCAATATTTCGCGTTCCTCGAAATCCATGGACACATGAATCACGCGCGGCAGGTAGCTCGCGTCGAGATAGAGCTGCTTGAGCAGGGAAGGGAGGAATTCCGCCGCGTCAAACTCATCCAGTTCTTCCCAGTAAAAATCTCTCCGGTCCACCACTTTCCCGCCGCGCAAATGAAAAAGGTTTGCCGCCACTTGCGGCGGCTCCGCGTACCACGCGAGCACGTCCGTGTCATCCCCCTGCGCCGCGGCGACCTTTTGCTTCTCGTCAATCTCCTCCACCGTGCGCAGCAAGTCGCGGTACGCGCCGGCTTGCTCGTACTTCTCCGCTTCAGACGCGCGCGCCATTCGCTCGGTAAGACTCGCCGCCAACTCCGCGCGCTTGCCTTCGAGAAACATCCGCACGTCCCGCGCCGCCTCCGCGTAGCGCTCGTCCGTCGTCAACCCCGGCACGCACGGCCCCAGGCAGCGGTGAATGTAAAATTGCAGGCACGGCCGCGGATGCGCTCGCGTCAAGTCCACCGTGCATGACGGCACCTTGAAGTGCCGGTGGATGAAGTGAACAATCCGGTGCGCCAGGCTGTGCGGAAAATACGGTCCGAAATAGATCGAGCCATCTTTCTTCAACCGCCGCGTCACATATACGCGCGGAAATTTCTCGAATGCCGTGTAACGGATGTACGGGTACGTCTTGTCGTCCCGCAGCATGATGTTGAACTTCGGCTTATTCTGCTTGATCAGGTTATTCTCAAGCGCCAGCGCCTCGCGCTCGTTGTCCACCACGATGTAGTCCACATCCGCGATTTCGCGCACCAGCGAGCCGGTCTTCGAGTCAAGCCGCCGCGTGTCCACGAAGTAAGACTTCACGCGGTTCCGCAGCGACGTGGACATCCCCACGTACACAATCTTCCCCATCACATCCTTGAAGAGGTACACGCCGGGTTCGGCGGGGAGGCTCGCGACTTTCTGTTCTAAGTCCATGGGTTCACGCGCCGGAATCTGGAGTAAAATCAGCGCAGGGTGGAAGCCAACCTTGATGATAGCAAAGCGAATCCAATGGTATCTAGGAGACACTTCAAGTTGACGACTCTTTTTCTTCGCGCACGATTCTCTTGGAGACACATCGCGCCGCTCGCGTTCGCGGCGATCCTTGCCTTGGCCGCAGGTTTGGCGCGCGCGCAGCTTCCAACCAAGCCGCCTCCACCGCCTCCCGCGCAGCCGCCAACTCAATCAAACGGGCAGGTGCCACCTCCATCATCGGGAGAGTCGTCGTCAAAAAATCCCCCCGATGGATCGGGAGCTGCGCCTCCACCGCCGAGATCCACTGGTCTGCCCGGCGATGCCGAGCCGCTGCCTGCTTATAATCCACTCGAAGCCGAGAAAGACGTGGAGATCGGCCAGTATTACCTGAGAATAGGGAAGTACGATGCCGCGATTGATCGCTTCATGGACGCGACGCGCGCTGTGCCCACCTACGCGCTGCCGTGGCAACTGATGGGGCAGGCCTACGAAAAAAAAGGTAATTTCGCGGAATCCATCAAAGCCTTTCAAAAGTATTTGAAGCTTTATCCCCACTCCCCGGAACGCAAAAAGACTGAAGACCACATCGCCGACCTGGAGAAGAAACAACAGCAGCAAACACAGAAACGCAACGGGAAGTAACAGCCTCGTCGCGCACTAAAAAAATCCGGACTACATTCTTTGCAGGTATTTTCTCGCGCGGTCGTAATGCTCGAATCGTTTTTCCTCGCGCCGGAAATCCGCGCTGTGCGCCTGCAAACCGCAACTCGCCACGCGGATGGGGTGCCGCACGTGCAGCATCTCGTGGTACAGCACGTATTCAACCACGTACTTCGGCACTCCCGCGCCATCCAGCCGCGTGTTGATTACAATTTGATCCAGCCCCGGATCGAAGCATCCGAGCTGCGCGCGCCATCTTCGCTTGCTCCATCCGAGCCGGGGCCGGTGCAGTCGCCCGCTAAAATAGTTTTGGTTTAGCAGAGAAAACATCGGCGCTAAATTGTGAGTCTCTCCCTTTGGCCCGCCTTTTACTCGCGTGCCGCGCTTGCTCCGAATGGCGATTACTTTGCGGTGTGTTCCGCGCGCCGTCGAAAAGTGACGGTAGAGGTCGAGCAACTCTCGCGAGGCCTTTCGCCTGTAAAGCCTGCCAAGCAATATTGCCGCGGCCGCTTCCATCACAGCGAGCGGCGCCCCGCGAAGAATATCCGACACGCGCACGTACGCGTCGTCTTCCCTCAGGCGGATTGTGTTCACCAGATTTGCGTAGGGAAAAAACTCGACAAGGAAAGTTGGTGGACGCCCCTGGCATCCGAGCCGCGTGTACATCCGGTGAAACACCCGCGCGCCTCCGGGAACTTCCGCGCCGCTCGCCGCGGATCGTTTCATGCGCGCAGCGGCCTGCGTCACTGTTTTCTCCGCACCGGCGCGGAAATTTCCTTCGCCGCCTTTTCCGCGTCATTGATCGCGTCTTGCGTCGCTTCGATGGCGTCGTCAAGCGTCATTTTGTACGAGTCCAGTTCAGCGCCGGTCTTGGCGATCTCCTGCAGATATGTGAGGAATTCCTTGCCCTTTGCTTGAATCGCCTTCAGTCCAGAGCGGATGTCCTGCTGCCGCTCTTTTGCGACATCAATCAAATCCGCGGCATCGTCCATGCAGGCGCTGTATCCGTTCATCAGTCCGTTAAGAATATCCGGGCGCAGCTTGTCATTCGACGGATGCGCCAGCGTGTATTTGAATCTCGCCAGCCGGTCATCGGCGAAGCCGACAAACAGTTTTATTTTAGTCGAAAGATTATTTTCCGCGTTGCGGATCTTATCGGCTTCACCTTCGGTGAGGTAGTCCTTCTTTGTCTGCGCTCCGCTGAATCCAGCCGCGAAACAAATCACACCCGCCAGCAGCAACGCTCCAAGTATCTGTTTTGCGCGGATTGGATTGCCTCCTGCTTCTCTCAATTCTTCCTTCTTCCCGGTTCGCGTGGGAACAGCAATCCAATCAATTCATTGTGGATGCGGCTGAGTTCCTCGTGGATGCCATGAAATTCCGTGCGGCGGTCCGTCGGCACCAGCGACGCCGCCCGGTCAAGTTCCCACAGCGCCTTGCGGAGGTGAATCTGAAGCTCCTTGAACCCATCCGGTTTTTTCTCGGCGTCGTTGCCCGTGGCCTTCAGCCCGTCAAATGTGGAACGCACTTCGTCGCGGTACGTCGTCAGCGTAAGGAAGGCTCCGATGACATCGTCCGCGGTGGCGCGCCGCGTAAAATCCGAAATCTGCGCCTCGCCCAGCTTTGGCAGCGCCTTTGCCTTGTGGACGGGGTCGGCCTCTTTGTCGAATTTTTCCTTGTATTCGGCAAGACGGTCCTGAGGGCTCGGTCCTCTCGTTTGTGGAAAAACAGCAATCGAGGCGAAAAGAAAGCAGGGCAGAAATGACAATGCGAAACTACGCCGGAATCTGGAGCGAGTCTTTGCGAATCGCTGCGACATCGTGGCCCTACTTCTTGGGAAGTTCCCGCAGCAGCACTTTCAATCGCTCGCGGGCCTGAAATTCTTCTTTGTCGTCCCGGCCTTGGCTGGCGTCCAGGAATTTCTTGTACGCCGCGGCCGCTTCTGCTTTTCTCTTGAGTTTATCGTAGCAGGTTGCGCGCACAAATAACATGAAGGGCGTCGCCGACGTGCGTTTCTCCTGCAGGTCCAGCAACTCCAGCGCGGCCGGATAATTCCCCGCAAGATATACCGTGCTGACTAAATTTCCGAGCGCGCCCGGCTCGTTCGGATTGATCGTCAGCGCGCGGCGCAATTCCCGCTCCCCGGCTGCGAAATCTCTTTTCTCCAAATAAATCCGGCCGAGCTCCGCGTGCAAGCTGGAGTCATCCGGATTCTTGGA
>JBGPHM010000003.1:0-111295 GCA_041484365.1 Terriglobia bacterium
ATCAACGTCACGCCAATCCACTGCCCCAAACTTGTTTTTCTCGCCCGCAATTCCGCCAGATACGTCGGCCGCAGCGTCCGCTTTAGATATAGGAACGGCAACGCTCTCCACCATGTCTTCGCCAGCTTCACCACCGTAATGATGCAAACGGCCAACAAGAAGAGGATGTACACCCTGGCGTAAAACGATAGCGGTGAGTAGCCGTCGAACCTCAAGTCCCACGTATTCCCGCTCGCATCCTCTGACTGCATCAGCAACAGCGTAAGCATCATGATCCGCTCCCTTCCGCCGCCTGCTTGCCGGTAGGCATGGCGCCGCTTCCTCTGCTCGTGCGCGCCCTGCCTTCCCACTTAGACACCGACCTTGCCTCCTTAGCTCCGCGCCTTTCGTAGCCCGCCCCGAATCAAACGTAACTCAAGTTGTTGCCCTACTTCGACTGCTGCCCCCATTGCGGGTTCACCAGTCCGCGCACCGAAGCGATGATGGAGAAACCGCCAATCACGCCGAGCGCGAAGAGCGTCCAAAGGAAGAAGAAGCCTCCGCTGGTCTTGACGGTGTTGCCGATTCCCGTCCCCCTCAAGTGGATGATGGGCATGCCCGCCGCAAAGATCCCCCCGATGAGTGTGATGATGTACCACGCTCGCCGTTCGGGGAGCACCAGCACTCCATATAGCCAGAAGGCCAGGATGAGCAAAGCAATGAGGTTTGTGGGCTGTGCCTTGTCAAACCCGCGGACGATGTCGTCCGACACGTGAATCGTCAGGAAGAGGATCGAGAGCAGGGACGCGATGGTTAGCGTAACGGTGCGTTTCATTGGATAATCTCCTTTTCAGACTTGTCAGATTTGTGTGCGCCTCTCAGTAAGGCACATGAACAGGCTACTCTCCCGGGATTGTCCGTTGAGTTCATGTTTGTTCCGTGGTTGAACGTGTTCCTGTAAGTATCTGACAGGAGATACGCCAATGGCTACCAAAAAGTTCCGTTTTGAGAGGGAAGGGCGCAGTTGTCTTTGGCGACAGGGTCCGATTCGCTGGAGCCCTGCGCCACTCAGTGAAAGTCTGGACGGGTGGCCTGGGGCGGGTGGCCCAGTGTTAACGCGCTAAGAAAACGTGGGGTGAAAGGTGTTGGGTGCCCCATGACGCCGGCTTCGCGTCTGGGGCTTTTATCTCGCACGCCCACACTCTGCCACTCCGCATCGCCCGCCGAGAGTGCCGATCGTGCATCATTCGAATGTCCTAGTACTCCCCCATCTCTCTCCGCTCACCCTTTGCTTACACCCCGCCACGATGTCGCATAATATCATCAAAAGAATTCTTCATTTTTTCATTCCCAAAATTTAGTTGAACGACTCACCAAATAAATTATTTGCCCTGGTCCCATTAAGAGATTCCATTCGATGAATCCTCTAAGCTCTTTGTTTTCAACACCAGCACATAGTTCGACTCCATCCCTCTCCATAAGATAATCTTGAAATAATACTTTACCTGGGTATTCAACCGGCAGCAGCGCGGGCATCTACTCCACCAATTGCAGGTTGAGCGCGATGCGCATTCCGTTTACCAGAACAACGCTTTGGTCAATTAGCTGCTGGTTTGTGATGTCCGCATCAACGAATCGGCGCAGAGCAGCCCGGGGACAAATGAACTCAATGGCTTCAGATGACGAGCGAACATCCGTACCGAATTGATTCAAGACCGTAATGTCATATCCCGCGAAAGGCGCGTCTCCCGGGACCTTGTCGAGGATGTCTTTCATTTGGCCAGCGAGAAAAAGATCGAAACTCTGGGCTGCGCGTTTATAAATCGAAGTGGAATCCTGCGAGAAGTGGATCGAATTCCGCAATGTGATTTGCAGCATCACTTGATTCCGGTAAACGACAAATGATGGTGGCGCGTAACTCACAAAATGGAATTTTTCCGAGCCCAACTTAGCAAGGGCGTCAAGCGAAACTTGATATTGTGCCTGCAGTCGCTCGACATCGGCTACCGTCGGCGCCAAAGCGGAATCACCAGAAGAAGCACCGGGTGTTGAAGGAGTCGCACCGGCAAGGGATCGGGTTGTAATATCTCCCGCCGCGGGGGGCGCAGCAATTTGTGGCTGAATCTGGGGTCTCAGTTCGGGCGGCAAAAGAGCTGAACTTACGAGCCTGGAACTCGTGCGGGGCGGCGTTGTCGAATCGGCAGGACCACTCGCAGATTTTACCGGGGATGGCGAAGACCGAGCGAGGGATTCGAGGGCAAGAGGATCTTTTTTTCCCAGGGCCAGCCCGAAATCCTTGCCGTCCAAGAAAACTTCCGAGCGATTCAGAATTTCCTGCCGCTGGGATTCCGTGGATGCCGCAGCAAATGCAAATGCATCCGCACGTTCAAACACCACGACGAGGATTTCCTTGCCTTCAAAGTCGAAATTGTGGCTGCGTGTGCGTGTATGAAAAGAAATCTCGAAGCCGATTCCATCACATTCGACGTCAGCCGGTATGTTCTTGGCAGTAAGCAAAAGAGCGGGGGCGATGACATCGGAAAAAGCGCGGCTTGCCCGCTCATTTTGAGTCAATCGATCCGCGCTGTAGGCGGCGTTGTAGCTCCCTGAGATCTTGAGGAGCAAACGATCATGAAAAAAAACAAACTCGATGCCACGCGCGTCCGACTCGGCCTGCTGGCTTGGATTTAGACCCACATAACGGCCCAAGGCAAATGTAAATGGAAACTTTGCTTCGTTGATCTCCTTGTAGAGCGTTTTGATCTGGGAGAAATACGCCGTCTGGGCTGCCTTGAGGCGGGGATTGGCAATCTCCGCCGGATTGACCTGAGCAAGCGTGGGTGCGCCCAACGCCAAAATAAATAAGCCTGCGATGCTTGACCACAATGCCAAAGTCTTCTTTTGCGGCGCTTTCATGGTTACCTACTTCGCAGTGTATTTCGACCCCGCACGCGCGGGAGGTTGATAAGGTGGCTGCGCAATCGCGCGCGTGTACGCAATCAACTGCCGGATTTCTTCTTGAGTAAGCGTCTGTCCGTACGGTGGCATCATAGCTGATTTTGACACGGCACTGCCGCCAAGGGTGATGATGTTCTGCAAGTAGTCGTCACTTTCAGCATTCAGTACTGCTCCGTCGTTCATTAGCGCGGGTATTGGCTTCAGGTTGGAGCGGTTGGAAGGCCCCGCGGGCGTTGCGTCAGCGTGGCACCAGACGCATTGGGCGTAAAAGATTCGCTTCCCTTGCGCTTCTTGGTAATTCAAGAGAACCACGCGCTGGGCGTCATTCCAATCGGGCTCGGAATCAAAGGCGTTTCTCTGTGGATCCTTTGCAACCGTGCTGCTTTTTCGATTGCAGGCACCACCGAGAACGATTGCCACAAAAAGTAGAGGAAGAAGAACCAAACGGGATTTCATCGCTGCCCCCCACTTTCGGATCCCGCCCGAGATGAAATGCCGTTGGCTACGCTCGCGTTTGTGGGTGATTTTCCAGTCTGACGCAACGTGACCAGATACGCCGTCAATGCCTGAATCTCATCTTCGGTCAGCGAACGCCGTGGCTCAATCGTGCCCGGCACGAGGGCCTGCGGATTCCGGAGCCAAGCCATGACCCACGCCGGCGTCAGCCAGTTCCCCGCATTGCTTAAATTCGGGCCTACATACCCTCCGCTGGAACCAATCGTATGGCAGGACTGGCACTGGTATTTGACCTCGTAGAGCTGCTTGCCGAGCGCCGCCTTTTCCGGCGTAAGGCCTTTGGGGTCTACTCTCGATGGATCGACTTGTGGACTTTGCAACCCGACGCCCAGATAATCCGCAAGTATTACCGCTTCCTGGTCGCTCATGTTGAATTGGGGCATACGCAGGACCAGAGTTGGGCGCAAGGTCTGAGGATTTTTCAGAAAACTAATCAGCCACTGACGTTGCGCTCGGCTCCCCTCGTAGGAGAGGTCGGGGGCAAGCGTTCCACCAACACCGTTGAACTGGTGGCATTCGGAACATTTGTATCGGTCAAACACGCGGCCAAATTCTCCGGCAGGATGAAATGACCCTTCCGTCCGCGGGACAATCAATTTTTGCATGCCGCTGGCCGCGGGAGCGCCCGTCATGCTGAGCAAGGCAGTCGTAAGCGCATCCAGGTCCGCGGGCGACAGCCGGTAGAGCGGCATTCGCGCCGACGGATTCACTGTAGCCGGATCCGTGATCTTGGCTTGAATATATGCAATCAGGTTCCGCGGAATTTTCGATTGACCGAACTCGAGTTGCGAAAGGTCCTTTCCGCCCTCGGCGGAAAGATCCGGTCCGAGATCACGTTGGGGAGCGATCCCCTGCACGACATGACAGCTCGCGCAACCTTTGTCCACAAACATGCGCCGTCCCATTTGGATTTCAGTCTGGGTCGGCGCCGCCAACTGCGGCACATTTGTAAGTAGATCCGAGTCGTTCAGCTTCGCGGCGATGTACTGTGTGACCTTGTAGAGATCTTCATCCGTCCACTGGTAACGCGGCATCTTGCTGTGGGGAAGATAGGATTGAGGATCTTTCAGCCAAGCGGCCAGCCAGTCTGGATTCACTTTGCTTCCGACCTTCGTCAGCTCCGGCCCAATATCGCCGCCGATCAGTTTTGTTTCACCGGCTCGCGTAACAGCGAATGAATGGCAGGTAGAACAAAACATCTGCCGGAAACGGACTTCGCCCTGGGCGACTAGGTCGGGCCGCTTGCTCCATGCCGCAACCACGCGTGGGTCAACATGAAAGGGTTGGACCGCATTGCCTCGCAGAGTACTCAAATAGGCCGAAAGAGCCTGTAACTCCGGCTCCGTGAGCCGGAACTGCGGCATCCGCGGGGGCGTCCCTTCGGAATCGTAACCGTTCACTTTTACGTTGCCGTCACTGTCCGTGACGGTTCGCGGTTCTTTGAGCCATTTATAAATCCATTGCCGGCTGGCTTTCATTCCAATACTGGTCAAATCGGGTCCAAGCATTTCGCCACGCGCGATACCCTGTAAACGATGGCACCCAGCACAATTCAGCGTCGCGAGGAGTTGGCGGCCTCGATTGAGTTGCGGCGTCTCCGGCAAGTCTCCGCGATGGCAGGCGCCACAGGAGGCTTGGATGAACCGAATGGGCAGCAGTGGTTGCTCCCATGCCAGAGTGGTTTCGTGAGCCTCCGCCACTTCCGTCGCGGCGCCCTGACCACGGTGACAAACCGCACAACCCCATTCACGGATGCGGTGAGGAATTGGCGGATGCGCGCGAAACGGCTGCGGCACGGACGCATCGAGCAAGCTGTTTTGTGTGATTCCCTGGTGGCAGGTGGTGCAACGGTCCACTACGCCTAACTCGGGGATCCAAATCTGATCGATATCGGGATGGTAGTCGGCGAGAAGGCGTTTCGTGTCAGGCCGGGTTTCGGCAAAGCTGACATAGCCGCGCTTATAGCGTTTCCATTCACGGAGTAGATCCTTTACAGGTGAAATCGCCAAAGCGATAACAAACAAAACGGAAGCGACCGCAATGGCCGTCCGCAATCGCCGCGATATCCGGCCCATTCCTTCAGCCTGCATGGGAACTCCATGGCCAAACCCAGGACCACCCAGGCCCCCTGAAAAATGTTCCTACGACGGTTAGAACCACCGCGACGGCAATGAACCACGTCATAATCCACCAGGAGAGCGGCCTCGTGCGGAGATACTCCCGTGTGGAACTGCTCTTCGCCACGGTGGAATAGGAATACAACATCAAGAAGCCAATCAATACTGTCGGCACGAGGACGGTCCACGCACGCGAGAAACCAAGAAGGAGGACCAAAGCGACCAGCACACCCAAAACGATCCAGAGTCTATGCTTTCCATCTTCCGACCAGATCGGTTTGCCCTGAACGTTGACGTTGAAGTACGGAATCACGACGAGACCGATCACAACCAACGCCGGAATGATGATTCCAGCTAAGAGCGGCGGGAAATAATGCAGCAACTCCTGCAGGCCGAGGAAATACCATGGCGCCTTGGCTGGGTTCGGAGTGAGCAGCGGATTGGCCAACTGTTCAAGCGGGGCGTCCCAGAACAACGCAACGGCCACGAGTGCAATCACCAGTAGCATGAATACGATGGCCTCGCGCATCAACAAATGCGGATAGGTCATGACCTGCCGGCCAGGGTCGCCCGTTACTTTTGCCGAGGTCTTCTTGGTAATGAAGACGACGCGAACGGGGTCCTTTTTCGCGTTCGATTCAAACCCGGCTTCGTATTTATTTTCCTTGTCTGTCATCGCTTTCACGCACGGTCAGTCCGCCGTCTTTCTGCACGCGCCAGAAGTGCACGGCAATCAGCACAATCGCAATCAGCGGCAGCACAACGCAATGCAGGACGTAAAACCGCAGCAAAGCATTTTCGCCGACAAGATTCCCACCCAGCGAAACAAATCGCACTTTCTTTCCGATCAAGGGCATGGCCGAAATAATATTTGTCCCGACCGTGATCGCCCAGAATGCCAGTTGATCCCAAGGCAGCAAGTAGCCTGTATAACTGAGGAAAAGGGTAACAATCAGAAGGAATACTCCAACCACCCAATTGAACTCGTGAGGAGGCTTATATCCTCCGCGGTAAAAAACGTGGAACATATGCCAGAACACGAGAAGCACCATCAACTGCGCCCCGAGCCGGTGAAGGTTCCGCAGGAAAACTCCATTCGACACAACAAATCGGAGATCCTTCATGTCTTTGTATGCTTGAGGCGCGGCTGGATGGTAGTAAAACATCAAAAGGATGCCGGTTATCACGAGGAGAACGAAAAGCAAGAACGAGATGGAGCCGAGATAATACGAAGCACGAACGCGCAGGGATTTCTCGCGCACTTTCACCGGAAGAAAGTGCAGGAAGAGATTCCCAAAGACGGCGAGGCTGCGCGTCCTGTTTGTCCGGGCCGGCCCCCGGCGGAAGATGGATCTCCACACGCGCGTTGCGCGCAGCCGTTCGAGTGCGCCTTGGAGAGAAAATGGTGTCGCCATCGTCTGCCTCAAACTTTCAAAACTTGGCCCGGTCCCAGAATATCGAGTTTGTCCACCTGCAATTCGCCATCGGCCGTCAGCGATATGGAAAAATGGGGCAGCGGACGCGGAGCCGGGCCCTCAATCTTTGTTCCGTCCAACCGGAATTTGCTGCCGTGGCACGGGCACGCAATCTGTTCGAGTTCGGGCTTCCATTGGGTAATGCATCCTAGATGCGTGCAAACAGCGGACACCGCGTAAAACCCCTGTTCGGTGCGCACAATGTAGACCTGCTGTTCTTGCAGGAAAGTAACCGAATTCATCGGATAGAGGTCCGGGCTCCCCGCGCGGAAGGTTGTCGGTGGTTCAAATAAAACGTTCGGGGAGAGGAACCGATAGGTGACAACCATCGAACCCAAGCCGGCAATCCCCAACGCGCCGGCTGCTACTTCATTCAAGAACTCGCGGCGCGTGGCCCCGGCCTTCGAGGATTGCGGCGTTCCGTCCTTGCCATCCGAGGATTTCTTCATATCGCTCATGCGTGAATCGTGATCCCTTCGATTTGCACCAGAGCCGGATCCCGGTCGAAGACTTCATATGCTTCCATCGTGATGGTATGCGCAGGACACCTTTCCGCACACAGGCCGCACCGGATGCAGACCGTCTCGTCTTTCACCATTACGGAGCCTTCACTCTTCGATAGCTCAAATGGTTCCAGATGTTGCAGATGGCCAGACTGGAACGCCGATTCCGCATTCAGCCGGTCCGTGACCTCACCCGGGAATTGGAATTGTCTCAACGGAATGAGAGTCAGGCAATTCTCCGGACATACGTCCACGCAGCCGCCGCAAAGGATACATTCGGTTCCATGCTCTTCGTCACCCTCAAATATCGTATTAATCCAGCACTGCAAACACCGCGAGGCTTCACGCTGCGCCTGTTCCTCGGTGAACCCAGTTTCCACTTCCACGATGCCGGTGCGCCGGTCCAGCGGCAAGACAGGCACAGCGAGTCTTGAGTACTCGTCAAAATTTAACGCCATGTCATGATGGTCAAGGAGTGTAATTTGCACGTATTTCGGCTTGGGTTTCCATTCCGCACCGCGAAAGAAGCGATCTATTTGTTCCGCGGCCTTTTTGCCATCCGCCACGGCGCTGATGATGAGCCGCGGGCCAAACGCAATGTCACCGGCAGCAAAGATACCCGGCGCGGTGGTCATCAGTGTCTCAGTGTCAATCTTGACCGTTCCCTGGCGCGTTGTCTCGATGTTGTCATTCGGACCAAGGAAAGTTAGGTCCGAAGCCTGACCGATAGCGAGGATCACGGTGTCACAAGGAATGACCGCCTCTGTGCCCGGCTCAAAAGTCGGATTGAAACGACGCTGTGCATCAAAGACAGATGAGCAATGGATGGTCTCGACACCGGTCACCCGCCCATCCTTGCCCACGAATTGCCGGGGGCCGAGCGACGGGTGCAATTTCAATCCCTCTTCCACGCCCTCTTCGATTTCCTCACCGAATGCGGGCATCTCTGCGCGAGATTCGAGGCAGATCAGATGGACCTCGCGTGCCCCCATCCGCAGCGCCGCCCGGGAGACGTCCATCAGCTCCTTCATGGCAACATCCATTTCGCTTGGAGAAAGGCTGTCGGGAAGGAGCGTCCCACTGAGGGCTTGCACGGTCCTTTTCTGCTGCTCGCGCAACGCGGAACGCGCCACATCGATGGCCACATTTCCGCCGCCGATTACCACAACTCGCTTGCCAATTGAGAATTGATAGCCGAGGTTGACGTTCAAGAGAAAATCAATCCCTTTCATGACGCCATCAAGGTCATTGCCAGGAACTTGCAGGTCGCGGCTGCGATGCAATCCGAATGCGAGCAGTACCGCTGCGTAGCCCTGCCTGCGAAGATCTGCCAACGAAAAATCCTTACCCAGCCGTGAGTTGAGACGAAGCTCCGGGCCCAGGTCGAGAATCTCGCGGATTTGCGCCTGCAGAACGTCACGGGGCAACCGGTATTCCGGAATCCCCAGGTGCATCATGCCGCCCGGCACCGCCGACGCTTCAAATACGGTAACCCGATAACCAAGGAGTGCCAGGTCGTGCGCCGCGGACAGCCCTGCAGGCCCCGAACCTATGATGGCCACCTTTTCTTCGTGCAGAACTTGTGGTTTTTCGGGGAGGAGATCTATGGGATTTCGTGATTCGGGCCCGTGCCGTTCCGTTAGAAATCGTTTCAGGGCTCGAATGGAGATTGGCGAATCAAGACTTCCGCGCCGGCAGGCGGTCTCACAGGGATGGCCGCAAACGCGCCCGCAGACCGATGCGAATGGATTTGGTGCGCGGGCATAACGGTAAGCCTCTTCATATCGCCCTTGCGCGATCAATGCGACATACCTGCCCGCTTGCGTGTGTACGGGGCAGGCTTGCATGCACGGGAAATTGGACTCCAGCCAGTCCAAATCAACGAGTTTCGTGCGGGAACTCATTGCCCCCTTTTTATCATAGGCGTTCAGGAGGCTCCCACTACTTCTTTACGGTTATATCGACAATTGCCGTTCCCGCGGTGACGTCCACGGATTGCGTGGTGGGCTTGCCTTCTTCGCTCCAGGTGACGATTGTGTAGTGACCTGGAGGAACGTTCTTAATAGTGTAGTTTCCGTCCTTGTCAGTCACGGCAAAATAGGGCGTCGGCACTACAACTACATAACCGGACATTTCGGGATGGACGTTGCAAAGAAGAGGAGCCGCGCCGAGATCGGTGAATTGGAATGATTTCTTCTGACCCTGAGGCCAAGTTCCCAGGTTGTGAGCCAGTTTCTTGTTGCCGCTAATCGAAGGCCAGTACACGTTGTGCCCTACTGGGTCGCTATTCAGGAAGTCCACCGTTGTCCCTTGCAGGACCACCGCCACGTGTGGAGCAAACGTCATTTTCTTCTGGTCGATAAGAACATGCTCAGCCGGCGCATCGAATTTCTTTCCTGCCACTGCGTCAACGTACACGACTATGTTTTCCGCTGACTTGATACCCTGAACTGTCACCTTCCCTTTGATATCCCCGGCTCGGCTAACAGCCGCCATAAGAAGCAAAGCCGTGAAACCACCTGCGAATACAATCGTCCTCATGAGCCTGCCCATCCTAGTTTCTCCTCTCGCTGTGACTGCCGGCCCTGGGGCCGAAAGCATTTAAGTTAGAAGACGTAATCAATTCCACCGGCAAAGCCATTCGGACGGAAGAAGTTCAGGGTGTCCGGGATTGGTTGCTGCCAGCGGTACTGGTATTCAAATGCCAGCTTCACATTTGCGCGTACCAAGAATTGCACGCCGGGACTGAAGCGGTTACGTGTGTCATACCTCGAAATTCCGTTGGTCATATCAGCGGGGGAATTCACGAAGTCATAGCGCATCAGCGCGATCAACCACGGATAGACCCAGTATTGCGCTTGCCCGAAGCCTCCCGTAAAGGTCACTGAATGCGCAGGCGCGAAAAACAAATTTTCCTCACTATCTATGGCGACAATGTGGTTTTTGTCGTGGCCGTACATCCCCAAACCGTACAACTCAAAATTCCGGTACTTGAACCGGAAATCTCCCCCCACGCGGTAAAATGGCTCTTGGAGCGTTCCCAGCCCGGGGAAAAGACTCCCATCCATGTTCATCGCATTCCGGCCATAATAGTAGAAAGCACCCAATCGTATGGACGAATGATCCCTTGGACCCGTGGGGCCCGCAGCTTGGACTTCCTTGCGCGCGCTCGGATCTCTTTCCAGGTTAAACCGTTGCGATACTCGCACGTAAATGTCTTTGTAGTTGCGCATCGCCGGGGTGTTGTTGGAACCATTCACAAACGCGACGGACCATGAAAAATTCCCGTCGTGCGGATAGCCGCCGATTTCGATGCCTCGTTGAGGAATCCCGAACATGAATGGATTGTTCGCAGTCCCCTGGAGGCCGGCAATGCTCGCCTGGCTGTACACATCATAAGGAGTCAGGTTTATGGTCCGAGCCTGCGTGAAAGGCAGGTCAAGCTCAAATTGACCCATGCGCAGGTTTAGAGAGTCCTTGGGCAGGTGGATGTAGTGGCCCAGGTCATTGAACTTCAGGTAGCCGTCACCCAGGCCGGCTGCGGCGTTGCTGCCTCCAGCCGAGATGTCGTTGTCCACCCAGAATGATAGTGTCTGGCCAAGGCTGCCCGCGCCAATAATGGTGAACGTATTAGGTGCGAACATATCCGTTCGGGGTAGGAATCCAAGCGTGATCGGCTGTCTGCTATTGTAGGTGAAGTTTCCAGAGTAACGAAACCCAATGGGCACGCTGCCGGGTATCTCTCCAGGATAGATGGCTTTCGGAAAAGCCTCCTTCTGTGCCTTGGCACCGAGTAGGACCGGAGGCTCTTTAACGAATAGCTCGTCGTCCTTGGGGAACTTGAATCCATTCTTCTTGAAGGCTTCGCCAAAATCATTCAATTCCGGATAGTTGCTGTGGCAGGTGGAACAAGAAGTCTGATATTTCCTGGAAAATGCTGGAATCGCCGAAGCTCGAGGCGTACTTATGAGCATCCAAAACATGGTAACGACGACAATCAACGTTGCTCCCATCAAGAAGCTTGACGCCTTCCGACCCATTTTCAACTCCTCTCGCTTCGATATTTTCTTCCGCAAATCAGGTCTGTGGACCGTTCCATCGCAGCAATGGTCGACTAATCAAGGGGCTTAATCTGTGATGTATATCACATCCTGAAGTGACTTGGAACAGCACGATTAGGGGAATGTATTCAATAAAACTTAAAGGAAATCTTGGAGGAGTATTTCTTTGTTAATTTCCCACCTGCATTGAGATTGAGGCGGATACTAGGTTTTTCAACCGGACTACGGGTTAGCAGTGGCAACGCAAGTCCCTCAGGCGAGACCGCACGAACGTGGACGCTGCTCTACATTGACACTAGATCCCAGAAAATTACTCACTTCCGCGACAGAGCAGCAGTCCAACAATAAAGAACCAACTTGCGATCACCGCACTCATTTCAATTCCCTCCCGTCTCGATTACAGGTCTATTCCGCGTGTGTCTTGACAATCAAAGTGCCAGCCCGAAGCGCCCGCTCCTTCATCACTGCGAAGAAAACTGGAACCAAAATCAGAACGTGGATCGTTGACGTAATCATGCCGCCGACAATGGGCGCGGCGATGGGCTTCATGACATCCGAACCTATTCCGGTTTCCCATAGGATCGGGATCAGGCTGGCAAGGACTGCGGTAACAGTCATGAGTTTCGGGCGCAGGCGCTTCACAGCACCCTCTATCGCGGCCGCTTCGATGTCCTCATGCTTAAGCGGCACGCCGGAGGCAATTCTCCTATCGAGCGACTCATGGAGATAGACCACCATGACGACGCCAGTCTCGACGGCAATTCCAAAAAGTGCGATGTAGCCCACCCAAACGGCGACGCTGAAATTGTAGCCAAGCAAATACTGAAGGATCAGTCCACCGGTCATCGCATAGAACGTGGGAAAGATCAGGACGGCGGCTTCCGTGACCGAGTGGAAGATCATATAAAGCAGCAAAAAGATCACGAAAAACACGACAGGCACGATGAACTTTAGCCGCTCTTTGGCGCGCACTTCGAATTCATATTCCCCCGACCACTTATAGCTGTATCCCGGTGAGAGGCGGAGTTTCTCGTTGAGGAGCCGGTTAGCCCTGGTGACGAACCCACCGTAGTCCTTCGTTGCGAGATCCAGATAGACATATCCCGTGAGCAGGCCATCCTCATCGCGAATCATCGCGGGTCCACGTGAAAAATAAACCTTAGCCACCTCCGAGATTGGAATCTGCGCACCGGCAGGGGTTGCAATCACGACCCGCCTCAATTGCTCAATGTCATCGCGAAAATCCCGGCTGTAGCGCACGTTGATGGGATAACGTTCGCGGCCTTCGATATTTTCAGCGATGTTTTCGCCGCCGATGCCGGACGTCACAGAGCGCTGGACATCGGCAACGGTGAGTCCGTAACGCGCTGCTTCGAGCCGGTTGACCTCCACATTTATGTAAAAGCCCTCCGCCACGCGTTCGGCAAAGATGGATCGAAGATCAGGAATTCCGCCAAGGACCTGTTGCACCTGAGCACCCGCTTGCTGGATACCCTCGACATTCGGACCCTGAATCTTGATTCCAACGGGTGTCTTGATGCCTGTCAGTTCCATATCAAGGCGGTTTTGCACGGGCATCGTCCAAGTATTCGTTAGCCCCGGGAACTGAAGCTTCTCGTCCAGCGCGCGAATTAGTTTTTCGTAGGTCATGCCAGCCCGCCATTGCTCGCGTGGTTTGAGCATGATTGTTGTGTCATACATATCGAGCGGGGCGTTGTCGGTGGGACTATCGGAACGGCCAACGGCGCCAAGGACGCTTTCGACTTCAGGGAAAGACTTGATGATGCGGTCCTGTTCGTGGAGCAAACTCGAGGCCTGGTTGATCGAGATGCCGGGAAGAGCAGTTGGCATGTATAGCGCGGACCCCTCGTAGAGCGGCGGCATGAACTGGCTGCCGATGCGCCACGCCAACGGCAGAGTCACAATTAGGAAAACCAGATTGAGAACAAGCGTCGTCTTCCTGTGTCGAAGGCAGAAACGTAGAACCGGGAGGTAAAGGGCCTGGGTCCATCGCGAGAAAGGATTCTCGGATTCCGGGCGGAGGCGGCCGCGAATGAAAATCACCATCAGAACTGGAACTAGAGTGATGCCAAGAATCGACGAGAACGCCACGGAGAGGGTTTTGGTCCATGCAAGAGGACGGAACATGCGACCTTCCTGTGCTTCGAGAAGGAATACCGGCAGGAACGAAACGATAATCACGAGCAAGGAAAAGAAAATGGCCGGGCCAACTTGTTTTGCCGCAGCCATCAGAATGCGCCGCCTTTCCTTCTCTGCCAGCTTGGCTCGCGGCGTTCCTGTGGCGGCAATGTGCTCCGACAGGTGGCGGTAGCCGTTCTCGACCATCACGATGGATGCGTCGACGAGCACTCCTATGGCCAGCGCCAAGCCGCCAAGCGACATGATGTTGGAACTGACGTGCAGGAAGTACATGGGTATGAAGGACGCAAGAACCGCGATGGGTAGAATCAGGATGGGGATCAGCGCGGACCGAAAATGGAACAAGAAGGCAATCGCCACAAAACTGACGATCAAAGATTCCAGAAGAAGATCGCGCTCCAGCGTTTTGATGGATGCCTGAATCAACCCTGACCGATCATAGCCGGAGACAATCTCTACGCCGGCAGGCAGCGACGGCTTAATTTCAGCAAGCTTTTTCTTAACACCATCAATCACGTTGAGGGCGTTCATTCCGTATCGCATCACAATGATTCCGCCAACAGTTTCGCCGTCGCCGTTCCATTCGCTGACGCCCTCCCGAATATCAGGTCCGAAGGAGACTGTTCCAAGGTCACGAACAAGGACCGAAGTGCCATTCTTCGTAGCGACAGGAACTATTTCGAGATCACTCAGTGAGCGGAGATAACCAAGTCCACGAACCATGTATTGAGCGCCACCCATTTCGAGCACTCGTCCGCCAACTTCGTTCGTGCTGTCGCGTACCCGGTCGATCACCATCGAGAGTGGAATGTTGTATGCGCGAAGCTTGTTCGGGTCCAAATTCACCTGGTATTGGCGGACGAATCCCCCAATCGAAGCGACTTCCGCAACACCGGGGACGGTCTCCAGCTGATACCGAAGATACCAATCCTGAATACTCCGCAAGTCTGCGAGGCTGTGTTGGTGGGAGCGGTCAATGACCGCGTATTCATACACCCAGCCAGCACCCGTTGCGTCGGGACCGATCATGGGAGATACGTTTTTCGGCAAGACTCCCTGGAGTTGTTGGATGTATTCCAGAACGCGGGAACGAGCCCAGTAGAGGTCGGTGCCATCCTCGAAAACGACGAAGATGTAGGCATCTCCAAACATGGTCTGCGCGCGGACTGCCTTCACGTGGGGAGCGGCTAACAGCGAGGTGACGATCGGGTAGGTGACCTGGTCTTCAATGATGTTCGGTGGCTCACCTTTCCACGGGACGTGTACGATGACCTGCACATCGGAAATGTCCGGCAGCGCATCCAGCGCAGTGTTCTTGAGGGACCAGATTCCAGCCAGAACCAGCAACAACGTGCCGGTGAAAACGAGAAAGCGGTTGTTGGCGCACCAATTGATCACCCGGGAGATCATGGCTACATTCCCCCTTCCGCATTCAGGCTTAGTTTCTTGGTCGCAAGGGCGGCTCCGTTCTTCGCTGCTGTGATAGTGAGTTGCCACGTGCCGCCACTATCGAGATTGACCTGCCCTTCGTAAATGCCGCTCCCTTTCTCGGTCAACGGCGTCACGACATTCATTGCGGCCATACCCATTTGCGGCATGCCGGGCATGTAGCTGCGCACGCTGACCTGCGCTCCCGTAATGGGAGAGCCATCGGAGGCAGTGAGCTTGACGCGGTAGAGGTTTGTTCCCTTTCGAGGCGTCGCTGGCTCTGTCGAAAACTCAATTGCCGCTGCTGGTTGCGCGCCCTGACCATTCACTGACGCCGCCGCACCTGCACCGGGCGGTGGTGGAACGAATGATCCAATCGCAGCTTGGAGTTGGCTCTCCGAATCGATTAAGAAGTTGGCCGAAGTAACGATTCGCTCTTTAGCCTTCAGCCCTTTCAGAACGATGTATTGATCACCCGCCTGTGCTCCCAATTGGACGTCGCGAGGTTCGAGGTATCCTTCACCTCTGTCCACAAAGACAATCTGCCTCGTGCCGGATTGCAGAACTCCGCTCACTGGAATGACCAGTTGATTGCCGAGCGGCACTTGCAGCGTCACGTTGACGTACATTCCAGGTGTCAGAGTGAGGTTGGGATTTGAAAAGACAAGTCGGACTCGAGCAGTCCGTGTGGTCAAGTCCACATCGGGGTAAATGAATTCAACTCGCCCTCGGAATGCCCGGCCCGGATAAGAATCGACCGATAGGACCGCTGATTCGCCTATTCTGATTCGTCCAAGGTCATTCTGGAATACCTGAGCGAGGACCCAGACTGTCGACAGATCGGCGATGGTATATAAACGGGTCTCAGGCTGAACTGTCAGATTGGGAAGCGCATTCCGTTCGGTTATGTATCCTGAAACCGGTGAGTCAATTTCAAGCTCCTCCTGCACTTGACCAGTAGATTGTAGCCGCTCGATTTCGCGCTGCGGCAGGTTCCACTGCTTGAGGCGATCCGTGGATGCATCAACCAACGAAGCAATGCCATCGGCCACGCCAGGCACGGTGCTCTGCGAAAGGACCTGCGCATTCTTCTTCGCGACCAGGTACTCGCGCTCGGCGGCAGCGAGCTCTGGGCTGTAAATGGTGAAGAGCGGCTGTCCTTTGCGGACATACTTAAAGGTTGCGTCGGCGAATACTTTGAGGATGTACCCGGAGAAACGCGTCTGGACATATGTCATTCGTGTTTCGTCCATGGCGACATTGGCAGTTGCTCGAATTTCATCCTGCACCGGCTTCCGTTCAACCTCGCCGAACTTCACGCCAATGGACTGCAGGCGCTCGGCGGAAAGCTGCACTGGCGCGAGAGGAGTTTCTGAGGGAGTCGCGACGGAACCAGTCGCGCTCCCCTGAACGGGCTGAGTCACAGCGCTCGGCGCGGGGGGAACCGGACCTTGCGTCGCGCGAATCCGCCGCGCGTACCACCATGATCCGGTCAACAAAGCAAGGAGTACGAGATTCCCGATTGCTGCCAGGAAATATGCCCTTCGATAGTTCGTCATGATCTTTCTCCTATGCTCTTGCTTCAATGAAGCGATATCCCTGTTACTTCCTCGATCCGGGCCAATGATGTCTCGTGTTCGGAGAGGGTCTGCCAGTACTCCTGTTCAAGCTTGAGAACGTCAAGAAATGAGGCTAAGAGAGCCTGAAAGTCCTCACGGTTCGATTGATAGGCAGCTAACCCAGCCTGCAGTTCCGCCCGAGCCTGGGGAAGCAGCCCGTCGCGGTAGATCTTGAGGAGCTCCGCCGATTTTTCTACGCCAAGAAACTGCTGGCGAAGTTGGAAAGCGATCTGCTGGGTCTGTGCTTCGTACTCGCTTTTTGCACGGCTCTGCTCTGATTCGGCCTGAGTCAATTCCGGTTGTTGACGGCGTCCGCGATAAATGGGGATTCGGACGCCGAGGGTGAACATGTAATAGGCGCGGAACTGCGTGGGGTCCGTCCGTTGCCACGTGTATTGCAGGTTGAAGTCGGGGTAGAAATCCTTCCTGGCGAGATCAACCTGGAGCTTCTGCCTCTCCACCATCCTTTGCATTCCGGCGATTTCCGGATTGCCGGCGTTGGCCGCCGCGAGCAGCTCGTCATACGTGTAAACAAGAGCAGTCTCCGATAGTGCGGATGTTTCGATGTCGGACGAAGACTGGGAACGATTGAGTAGCTGCTTGATGGCAGCCTGGATTTTGCCGATTTCGAGTTGATTCGTGGTGATTTCCCGAAGTAGTTTGGTCTTTTCGAGCTGCGCCTGCAGGACTTCTTGTTGATTGCCCATGCCGCTGCGATACCGGGCCTCGGCGGACTCTTCAACTTGCCGCAGCAATTCTCGATCACCCTCAAGAAGAGTTGCTTTCTCCGCCAAGTATCCCAACTCAAAGTAAGTTTGCTTGACCTCAGCAAGAATCCCCCTGCGAACGGATTCGCATCTCTGTTGCGCCACATCGGCATCTTTCTTCGCAATCTCGCCGCGCAGACGGAGTTTCCCCGGATACGGAAGATCCTGTGAAATCCCGAGGCCCACGTAAGCGAAATCGCTATTGGTATAGCCCGCGAATGGTCTTGGACTGCCAACACTCACATGCTGCAGAATGAATTGTGGATCAGGCAAGGTCGAGACCTGAGTCGGAATCTGCTTCGCCGAATCCCAGGCATGTTGCGCCGCTTGGATCTGAGGGTTGCTGCGATCGGCCTCGGCGAGAAGATCGGCGAGCTTTGCAGGCGGATTGGGGGGAGGCGCCCCCTGCGCCCGCGTTAGCGTAGCGGCCGACAGAAATAGAAAACTTGTAAGAATCACTGCGAAATTGAACTTCATACACTGTCCTTTCATAGTCCGGGACCAATGCCCGCGCGCGTCAAAGAGGCTTCCGCCAAAGGCTTTGCCAATCCTGCGCACAACACGAGACACACTTGTGCGCTACGAGGGGCGATCAGGACAGTCTTAGATCAGGAATGTGCAGAGAAGGGCCTGCAGATGGGGAGGAGAGGGGGCGAGAACAATGACGGCTGGTTGTGCATCCCGAACGCGGGGAGCCGCACCCACGTGAGAGGGAGTGACCGAAGGGACCGATGCAATAGAAAGGCCCGACGCTTTGAATTGTGATACTGGAAGAGGCGCATTCGCGAAACAACAAGACCTATCGGGTGCAGCGACAAAACTAGTTTCGCTCTCATCCATGTCCATTTTGTCGCATTGCGACTGCGTTTGAGGCGTTGCACATTCAGCCAGTTTTGAAGACATTAGAGCGCAAGCCGAAAGCGGCGCAGAGCCCAGCCCCAAGAGGCCCAAAGCCAATCCGAAAATGAGTGTCCGCTTCATGAGCATTTAGTTTAGCACACCAGCTTAAGTAGTCCGCCAAAGAAAGTCTCTTCGTTCTCAGCGGTAGAAGCTGTGTGATTGATCACACGCCACCGTGACTTCAGTCACAAAGCGTCTCTCCTTCGTTTGAACTGAGCAAGACCGTGGAACAGACGGTGCGTGCTATGCGTGTGGCCGATCCGATCTTCGGGCGCATTCTGCGTTTTGTGCGTCTAATGTTTTCTGCGAGTTGTGTGTTTCCAACACGCGCGCATAGTTCGACTCCCCCCGCCTCCATAATTAACTAGTGCTTGCCGGCTCTGCTGAGGGCATCCCGGGCTTCGGCCGCGTGGATACCCTCTGGCGCAAGGTCCAAGTATCGTCGCAAGTCCGACTCGGCAGAATCAGAGAGTTTCAACAATCCTTGGGCGTTCGTTCCAAAGACAGCATCGCTGATGGCCCGCGCAGCGCCGCGATGAAAATACGGGTCAGCACCCTCGGGGTTCAACTCGATGGCCCTGGTGCAGGCCGGAAGCAAGCTCAAGTAGTCTCCGCCCATTGTTGTTGCGAGCGATTGCGCGCGGCACAAGTCCGTAAACGTCCTCGCACTTGGTGTGATTTGCGTTGCTTCCGTCAAACCGTTGATCATGAGATCTTGCCGGCCTAGCTTAGAGTACGTAAGTGCCCTTATCCAAAGGAGCGCACTGAGGGCCGCCCTCAATTCGGGCCGATTCAGGGCTGGATCCGCGGAGTCGAGCGAGCGCCTTATCGCCGCGTTACTCTGGTCCAGAACTTGCAAGGCTTGGTCGAAGTTTCCGGAATTCAAAGATTTCATGAGGGAAGATATATCCGAGTACTTCTGGACCAGACCGATCATGGAGTTCAACTCAGCATCTTCGATCGGCGTTTCGGTTGAACGGCTGGCGCCGCCCGAAGATGTTTGTCCGCTCCCGGGCGGCAGAGTTGCGACGCCAGACGCGGTCTGCATAAAGCTCGACGGATACCAGATGAACCCAATCGGAAACACTCCCCCTTTTAGTTTGTATGTGCCAACCACCACACCATCATTATTGATAGCCGCCGCGTAGCAGTCGGTGGCCTCGCCAATTTTGAGCTCGGCGAAGTCGCCCGAGGATTGACGCAGGAAGCAGCGCCGAGTTCGATTCTCATCCACATAGTCCCCGACCACGTCTCCACGGTCGTTGATGCTCATCGCCCGCGTCGAAGTAGAATTGGGGACGGTGAAATAGGTTGCTGCACCATTTTCCACCGTGTAACCCGATGGCCCGGATTCGGGGCCGCTATGGGGAAACGCCCCATAGCCCACGCCGACTCCGGAGGAATTGGCGCACTGGAAGGAATCGAAGGTGTCCAGGATGTCCACTTGTGCAGATGGACCAGGGTTCACCCGGATGAAACGATCTACATAGTCATCCCCCGTAACCTTGGCGAACACTTGGCCGGAGCTGTTCACGCAAGTCACGGTCAGCCTGCCGTTCATTCCATTGGGCAAGGGCACTTTCCGGACCGAGCCATCACGAGAACGAATGAACACGAAAAACGTCTCATAGCCACTGTTGCTCACGGACCCGGTTTTGCCCGCGACGATGCCCGCATCGCTTATTCCATTTGCCGTTGTAATTTGATCTCCACCATTGCGGAAGAATTCAAAGCGGCCTTGGCGCCAAATGAACCCTTCTCCGTCGTCGGGTGAATAACCGACGACTTCTCCTGCGGAATTCAATCCATAAGGCTGGACCTGGGGATGGAGGGAGTCCTGCAACGGTGAGTAGCTCCCGCTGGCGGGTGACAGCAGCGAACCGCGACGTTCCGTCATGGAAACGCGCGAGTAATGGGTTGAGGGTGCCGGCGCGATTGTGGGCGTGGGGGCTGGAGTCCTGACGACTGGTGATGGAGCTGGCGTCGTTGGTTGACCAGAAGGGTTAGTTCTCACAGGTTGCGCAGGCGCGACTGCCAACTGAACGAGTTCTCCCTTTCCAGGGTGCCAGCGAAAGCCGACTGCTTCTGAGCCTTTTAACGTGTAATCTCCGATCACGTCTCCCGCATTGTTGATCTTACGAGCCCGGCACAAGTAGGCGCCCGGTATGATCAGTTCAGCCATTTCTCCGTTCTTATTGAGACGAAAGCAGCCCGCGTTGTTATTAGCGTCCACAAAGGTCCCGACTACGTCCTCGTGATCATTGATTCCTTCAGCATAAGTCTTATTCGCCCCCGGGTAACGGATTGTGCTGAGGTTCCCGCTCCGAATGATGAAGCCCACTGAGCTCCCGCTTGGCCCGTCCTCGGAAAGCATCTCTCCTGTCATGGTCCCGTTCGAGTTCATGCTGTTCAACTGACTTCCGGCCTTGAACCGGTAGAGAACCCGCTGTCCCGTCGGACCCAGGAGGTAGACCGGGTGATCATTGGTTTTTACTTCTGAACCCCAAACCGCGCCCGAATTGGTAATGCCGTGAATATCGATCATGGAACTGGGTTTGCCGTTTTCATCGTGGAAGGAAACAGTTCGGAAAACGCCGGTAGCACTCCGGATGAAATTTTGAGGCCCTGAGTTGCCATCGCAAACTCCCACCACGGTGCCACTGTCATTGATGGCAACCGGAAACGTGGAGTGCGCGCCCGGAAAATCAATCAAAATGTATTTTCCCTGGCGGAACAGAAATCCACGGTAGTGCTGGCCATCCTCATAGATTCCTACGACGTCGCCACTGGAATTCATGCCCGCCGGCTCCGTTGCCAGCGCACCGGGTACTGCAATCTTGACCAAATCGGTTCCTGCAGAAATTCGCATCAGCATTGCCGGTATAGTGGGCGCCGGTGCGCCCGTGGGCGTAGAGGCAACAGGAGCGACTGCCACAGCGGAATTTCTAGCCGAGGGCTGGACGGCCACAACGTTTGGCGGCGCGGTTTCTTGTTTTGGTGCAGCAGGAGGCTGTGGCGCCCGGCCAGATTTCGCAGTCGGCGTCGGTTCATCCGCCGGCTTGTCCGCAACAGCGCGGAGCAATGCACTCCCAGTGCTCGGTTGCCATAGAAAGCCGTGAAAGCCTGTATCCTTAGCAAAAAAGGTGCCGACAATCGTGCCGTCATTGTTAATTCCGATGGCATCGCAACTGCGGGCTTCGGGGATCACCAACTCAAATAGTTTTCCGTTCGCGTCTAGGCGGAAGCAACCCTCATTGCTCGTGCCGTTTGCGTCATGAAATGCACCAACAATCTGGCCGCGCTCATTGATGGCCCTCGGAGTGGTCCAATCCGCTCCGGGGTAGGCGAACGTGCTCACCTTGCCGTCGCGCAGTACAAATCCGGTAATAGACCCCTTTGCGTTACCTGTCCTGACTACCAAATCGCCAATAACTACGCCCGCCCCATTGGCTGCAGACACATTTGCACCCTCCGGAATATTGCCAAGGATGTGGACATTGC
The DNA here is from genome assembly GCA_041484365.1 of Terriglobia bacterium. GTDB lineage: Bacteria > Acidobacteriota > Terriglobia > Acidiferrales > UBA7541 > DASTCZ01. Next base: position 21,985 of record JBGPHM010000003.1, read on the forward strand.
CGTCTTTAACGCGAAAGACCTCGACGCCAGCGGATCCCCGCCAAGTGGTGCCCACGAAATCAGAGGAACTGCCGAGTCCCGCCAGAATCAATGCCGACTGCTTCTCGTTGTACCCCGCCGGAAGGGTCACCAACGTGAGTGCACCTTCCCGCACCCGCGTGTACGTCATGATGCGAACATCGCTCCCAGATACCAAAGAACTTCCAAGTATTTGTCTGATTACAATGACACCGCTGTCGCTGATGCCGACAGGGATCGAGTCTCCTCCACCCGGAGGGAGTTCGAGCGATACGTACTTCCCCTGGCTAAATAGAAAAATCCGGTTCCTGCCGAAGTCGCTCGGACGGTACATGCCCACAATTTCCCCGGCCGAATTGATGCCCATAATTTCGGTGCGGTCCCCCCGCGGCATGTCAATCGTTGTGAATTGGTTGCCACCTTGCGGGGCTGCCGCAGAGTCGAAACTGAACAACAACGCGCACAGAACGAAACAACCTAAAATACCCCTCATCCGCATCCTCCCCGTCAATTCCGGCCCACTGAGCAAAATGCACCGCCGCAGAGATTTTGGCTGCATCCTAATGGAAGGCTTTCGAATCTGTCAACCGACCGGCGGGCACCGTAGTGGGGTCATCGAGGGCGGCGGCACGGCCTTTGTACTGAGGGGGTGGCCCTCGAGAGGAGCGAAGAAAAAGCCATGTGTGCTATGCGTGTGGCCGAAAAGCTGTTTGGGCGTTTTGTGCGTCTAATGTTTTCTGCGAGTTGTGTGTTTTTAACACGCGCGCATAGTTCGACTCCCCACCGCCTCCATGGTTCCAAGAAACAGAGTCACGCGTTCGCGACATCCCGGCCACCTTTCGGAAATTTCTTCCGTCGCCAGGACATGGTTTAGACTATTGGGCGTGATGACTTGCTACCTTTTGAAAACTGAGCCTTCCGGATATTCTTTTGCAGATCTGCAGAAAGACAAGAGGACTATTTGGGACGGCGTGTCGAATCCCGCCGCCGTAAAACACATGCGGGAGATGAAGCCGGGGGCGCGTCTCATCATCTATGAAACTGGGAATCAAAAGTGTGCCGTTGGAACAGCAAAAGTGATTTCAATCGACGCCTCGGATCCCAAAGCACCAAAACTCGAAATCGAAGCGGGGAAAGCTCTTTCCAAAACCGTATCACTGGCAGAGATCAAAGCGAACAAGCTCTTTAAAGATTCGCCTCTGGTGGTGATGGGCCGGCTCTCAGTTGTCCCGCTTACGGATGCTCAGTACGACGCTCTTGCTGGGCGCTGATGGAAGCGCTGGCGAAACAGATTGTGGAAAGAATCGGGTCGGCCAATTAATCGCCTTAAGTTTAAGGCGTCAAGCGAACCGGGCTAATTTGTCTTCGGTGCTTCCTCTACCATGGTGGACTGCCAGGAGATCGCCTGCCAGTGCCCATTGCGGCGGAGAAAAGTCCCGGAGTTGCGGTAATTCGTACTCGTGGGTGGCTTGCCAGCGCTGTGCTCGTCATGACGAACGAGCCGAAACGCCACGACAGCTGTATCTCCATACTCGTGAACGGTGATGTCTTCCGCGGTAAAAGTGGTTGTAACTTCCAAAAGCGGCCCCGAAGCGCGGAGAGTCTTCATGATCTCGGCCTTGGTCACCACGGCCCCGGTCGAACGCGTATAGAGCACGTCATCCGCGAAAAAACTATCGAAGCCTGCGGCGTTCCCGTGCGCGGCATCGTGCATGAATTGGTTCAGTATCGCTGTCAGTTCGCGCGCGGTTGCTGATTCGGGCACTCCTTGTCGGAGAGACCCATGTACACCTGCTGTGAGCGCCAACGCCAAAAGCAATGTAATGATGATGGTCGGCCTGGATTCCATTTGCCCCTCCATGAAAAACAAGGACAGGTTTGAATCCCGTCCACACAAAAAAACAATTCAATCATCTTGGGCAGACGCCGCAATGACGCGGAATCTTCCCTACAAAGTCTTGAGTATGGCGAGCAAGCGTTGCCAAGCCTGGTCGTGAGCCGTCTTGTTTGCCGGGTTTGTGTCACCTGGGTCTTCACCGAGGCGCATGAAACCGTGACCTGCTCCTTCATAGGTCACTGGGTCGTATTTCTTGCCGGCCGCTTTCATCGCATCAATCGTTGCGGGAATTGTCTGACCAATTCTCCCGTCTGTGCCCGCGTAAAAACCATAAACTGGTGCATTGACCTTGCTGAAATCCGGTGGCGGCGGACCATAGAACACGAACGCAGCCGAAAGATCGGATCGGTTGGTTGCAAAACGGAATGATTGCCCCCCGCCCCAGCAGAAGCCGGTCACAGCGAGCTTCCCGTTGGCCGCCGGGAGTTTCTTTACGTAATCGGCGGTAGCGTTCAGGTCGGCGGTCACCTGATCAGCGTTCAACTTCTGGAAGGCCGCTCGCACGGAGTCAACATCTGGAAAGTCGCTCGTGCCGCCTCCATGCGGGCCAATACCGGAGAGCAGGTCCGGAGCAATTGCGATGTATCCTGCGGCGGCGAGTTTATCGGCGACAGTGCGGACCCAGTCGGACAGGCCGAAAATCTCGTGGATCACAACGATTGCGGGCGCCTTGGCTTTCACCTCGGGGTAAACGATGAACGCGTTTACTGTTCGATCGTCGTGCTTCACAGTCACCCATTCGCCGTGACGAGGCGAGCTATTGAGCGCCTGCTTCGCCCACTCCTGGGCGAAGGCGGGCGCCAGGCAAAACAGGAATGCGACAAAAGCTATGGTAAATCGTTTCATGAATTAGATCCTCGTTGATTGAAGTTGTCTTGATCAGGGGGCCGAGTTTACCGCACCGGGTTACGATGTCCAAGAGGCACTTGGCTGCAGCGCAAGCCAGCGGTAGAATCCGCCCTTAGATACCGGTTGTGGCCCTTTCTAGTTTGAATGACACGGAGTCGGCTTGCGCAATGACTCCATTTGTTTTCGTCTGAGGCACATTATGAGATTCCGAGTTGCGATGTTGGGTGCGATTGGAACTCTTTGCCTCTTCGCTGCATCGTCCCCCGCGCAACAAACAAAAGCAACCGAACATTTGAACAAGGCCATGGCACTCGTGGAAAGCGGCGATCTCGATGGCGCTATCGTGGAATACAAGGCTGCGATTCGCGCGAACCCCGATTTCGCCGACGCGCATAACGACCTCGGCCTGGCCTACGCGAAAAAACAATTCATCGATGACGCGATAGCAGAATTCCGAGAAGCGTTGCGAATAAAAGCCGATGACGCCGTCGTGCATTACAACCTCGCGCTGGCACTTCGCGTGAGAGGCAATGTGGATGATGCAATCGCGGAATACACAGCCGCCGTCCGCCTGAAGCCAAATCTTGTGGAAGCGCGCAGCAACCTGGGAGCGCTCCTCGATGAGCGCGGCGATTTGGATGGCGCAGCCGCTCAGTATCGCGAAGTCTTGCGTCTGAAGCCCGAGATGGCCATTCCGCACAACAACCTTGGCAGCGTTTTGTATAAGAAAGGTGAGATCGCGGAAGCAATCTCCGAATTCAGAGAAGCGCTTCGCTTGAAACCGGCGTACCCCGCGGCGCACTTCAATCTTGGACTGGGTCTATTCGATCAAGGCAAGATTGCCGAGGCTATCAGCGAGTATCAGGAAGCGTTGCGGCAGAATCCCAACCTGGCGAAAGCACATTTCTACCTGGCCAAAGCGTTCGACCAACAGGGAAACCATGACGGAGCGATTCGCGAGTACGCTGAAGCTCAGCGATTGGATCCGCGCTTGAAACCACCGACAAATCCGCCGGTAAAATAGAATTCCCACCACGTCTGCGCCGGACAGCCAGACAAAATCAAAGAGATGCTTGCGCGCCAAAATTTGGTATCTTAAAGAGCCCGCCGAACGAATCCAGGCGGCCGTTACTTCAATTGATTCAGAGGAGATTCCATGCGAATTAGATTTATTGCGGCGTGTGCGGTGGCGATTGCTTGCGCGGCACTTCTTTCCGTTCACGCTGCGGGACGGCAAGCCGCAAGGCAAAAGAAGAGCCCAGCTGCGAATGCGAAGTGTTCATTTCCAGACGGAAGCTCGATCACCGTGGACTATTCGAGTCCTCGGATGAATGGCCGACTAATTTACGGCGGCCTCGTTCCCTGGGGAAAAGTGTGGCGCGCCGGCGCCGATGATGCGACGACGTTTGTGCCGACCAAAGACGTACGGGTGGGAAACCTGGATGTGCCCATGGTGAATGGCGGCTACACAATTTTCGTGATCCCCGAGCAGACCAAGTGGACGCTCATCGTTAACAAAAAGACGGGTGAATGGGGAATTCCTTACAACTGGGAGTCACTTGAATTGGGGCGCACTGACATGAAGGTCTCCAGCCTCTCCGCCCCGCTCGAAAACTTCACGATCGCATTCGATCAGACGAGCGCCGGGTGCACGTTGCGGATGGATTGGGAGACAACTCGCGCCTCCATCGAAATTGCTCCGAAGAAGTAATTGATGAGAGCGTATGGGGCTCTGAGGAGAGCGGGCCCCGAATACTCCAATTGTTTTGTCGATTGCTTGGGGCATCAGTCGAGGTCTTCCCTTAAGGGAACATTCAGCTTCTTAAGGCTAGTCTCGGATGTTTCCGAATGCGCGCAACGGCGCACTTTGTGAATGTCTGGACATCGAAGCTTCCAACGAAATGAATCTTTTTGACGTAATCCGTATTTCGCTCATCACGCTGGGCCGCAACAAAATGCGGACCATGCTGACGATGCTCGGCATCATGATCGGAATCGCCGCGGTGATTTGCACCGTTGCAATCGGAAGCGGTGGCTCCGATCTAATCGCGGCGCAACTCGACAATCTTGGCGACAACATGGTGTGGGTGGAGGCGGGCGGAAGAAACGTGGGGGGCGTTCGCACGGGGAACGGCACGACGAAAACGCTGGTGCCCGCGGATGCGGAAGCCATCTTGCAATTCGTGCCGCAGATTCGCGGTGTCTCTCCGAATGTGGATGGCCACGTCCAGGTCGTCTACGGAAATAAAAACTGGGGCACACAATTTCGCGGAAACGCTCCGGAGTACATGTCTATCCGGCGATGGAAACTGGCTTCGGGATCGATGTTCACTTCAAAAGATGTTGAAGTTCAATCGAATGTTTGCGTCATTGGACAAACAATTGTTGATCGGCTTTTCGGCGATGACGAACCGATTGGCAAAGTCATCCGCGTAAACGTACTTCCCTGCCTTGTGTTGGGCACGCTCGCGAGCAAGGGATTGTCTGCAACAGGCCAGGACCAGGACGATTTCGTACTCATGCCATACACAACGGGGCTGCACAAACTGGCGGGTGTCTCCTGGCTGGATGACATCTACTGCTCCGCAACTTCCACCGACGACATTGATGTCGCCACAAAGCAGATAGGGCTTCTCCTTCGACAAAGGCACCACCTGCGCGCCGACGCGCCCGATGATTTCAACGTTCGTCACCCGGAGGACCTTCTCAACGCCCGCAAACAAGCCGCCGAAACTTTCGGAATCATGCTGGCGGCAACCGCTTCCGTCGCGTTACTCATCGGCGGCATCGGGATCATGAACATCATGCTAGTCTCCGTAACCGAGCGGACGCGCGAAATCGGTGTGCGCATGGCCGTGGGCGCGACGGAGCGCGACGTCCGCGGCCAGTTCCTGATCGAAGCGCTGGTGTTGAGTCTGCTGGGCGGGTGCTGCGGGATTATTCTTGGCATCTTCTCCACGGCGGGAATTTCCGCCTTGCTCAAGTGGACTACGTCGGTCTCCCCTGTCGCGATAATAATTGCTGCTCTTTTCTCCGCGGCCGTGGGAGTCTTTTTTGGTTACTATCCCGCGACCAAAGCGGCGGGACTCGATCCTATCGAAGCCTTGCGTTACGAATAGCTGCGAATCCTTATGGCATTCCGATCCCGTGCAAATCTGTCTGCAGCGGTGTCCGGTTTCGCGACACTATCTCGCGAAAGCGGGCACGCTGCGGAGTATCAAGTCCGCGGACGAATGCGATAAGTCCTTTCCTTTGAACGACTTCCCTTCCCCGCTTCGGTGGAACCAAAGTTGCCAAACCTGAAGGATGTAGACTCTCTACATGCCTGGGTGTAGGCTCCCTACATCCTAGGAGGCGCCGTGAAGGAACGCTACCAGAACCGCATCGAGCTGCTACAGGGGACGCTCGACATGTTGATTCTCCAAACTCTGCAATGGGGCCCGAGGCACGGCTACGGGTTAAGCCAATCCATCCGCACAAATTCCGGCGAGATCCTGAAAGTGGATACCGGCTCGCTGTATCCGGCGCTGCACCGGCTGGAGCGCGCGGGCTGGATCTCGGCGGAGTGGCAAGTGTCTGAATACAATCAGCGCACGCGGGTTTACAAACTGACTCCCAAAGGCAGAAAGCATTTAATGAACGAACGCTCTCGCTGGCAGCAACTCATCGAAGCCATCGCAGGCATCATGAATCCCGCCAAGAAGGAGAGCGAGGCGTGAGATTCCCTTTTTGGCGGCGCAAGCGACAAGAAGAGGAACTGGAGAAAGAAATCCAGAGTCATTTGCAAATGGCTACGCGCGAGCGCACCGAGCGCGGCGAATCGTCGCAGCAAGCGCGCGATTCCGCACGCCGCGAAATCGGAAATGTCGGCCTCGTGAAAGATGCCACGCGCGATATCTGGGGATTGCGATGGCTTCGAGATTTCGCTCAGGATGTTCGTTTCGGCATTCGCATGCTGCGCGGCAATCCAGGTTTCACGGCGGTGGCGGTACTGACGTTGGCCCTGGGTATTGGCGCCAATGCTGCCATTTTCAGCGCGCTTTACGGAGTATGGCTCGCGCCCGTCCCATATCCGCACGGAGACCGGCTGGTCGATATCAGCATGAAGGAGTTGACCGGCGACAGGTTCGAGAGGGGCGCATCGTTCCCGGACCTTGCGGACTGGAAGATCCAGAGCACCGCCTTCGAAGGTTTTGGCCTTCATCAGTTTGACCACCAGACCAACGTAACCGCAGGCGGCGAGGCGGATGAACTCACAACGCACCGCGTTTCGGCGAATCTCTTCCGGGTATTGGGTGTGTCGCCGGTGCTCGGACGCGGGTTCTCAGGCGACGAGGACACGTCCGCCGGGCCACGCTCCGCGCTGATCAGCTATGGCTATTGGCTGCGGCGCTTCGGGGGTGACCGAGGGGTGCTTGGACAACTGATCACGATTGACGGCGAGCCCTACACCGTTACCGGGGTGATGCCTCCGAGGTTCGAGTTCCCAACCACTGCGGCGGAGTCGAGCCCCGCGCTCTGGAGATCGCTGAACCTGCCGCCAAACCGTCTCGCGGCTCGGGACAACCGTTCGGTGGACGTAGTCGCGCGGCTAAAGTCCGGCGTCAGCGCGGCCAGCGCGCAGACCGAGATGGACCACATCGTCGGGCGGCTGGCGAATGCCTATCCGAAGGAAAATGGCGGGTGGGGAGTCCAAGTGACGCCCCTGAACCAGACCCAGCAGTTCGCCGCGGTGCGACCGGCATTGCTCTTGTTGATGGCCGCGGCGGCATTCGTACTGCTGATCGCCTGCGTGAACATCGCGAATCTGCTGCTGGTACGCGCGGCCGGACGGGAACAGGAGTTTGCGATGCGGAGAGCACTGGGAGCGTCGGGGCTGCGCCTCGCGCGGCAGCTCCTCACCGAAACGTGCCTTCTCTCGCTGGCCGGAGGAGCTGCCGGTGTGATGCTTGCGTTTTGGGCACTGCCTGCGCTCAAAACCATGATGCCGGCGAGCATGCCTCGGGTGAACGCCATACGGATCGACGGAACGGGGCTGGCGTTCGCGGTGGGGATGTCGCTGCTGACGGGCCTGCTCTTCGGCGTGGCGCCCGTGTGGCATGCCGTGCACGGGCGGGGCTTTGCCGTTTCCCGTTCCTCCCCGCGAAACCGGGCCGCCCGATTCCTGATTACGGCCGAAGTGGCTCTGGCATTGTTGCTGCTGGCTGACGCGGGGCTCCTGATGGAGAGCTTCCAACGGGCGTCCCGCGTCGATTTTGGCTTCCAGCGGGAACACGTGCTGACCATGAAGGTGGAGTTGACCCACCGAGCTTACTCCACCGGCCAGCGCGTCGAAGCCTTCCGCGAGGAACTGCTGCGAAGGGCATCGTCCGTTCCGGGGGTGCTGTATGCGGGTACGGTGTCGATTCTTCCGCTGGGTCGCTTGGGCGGCATGCTCACCTTCGATGTGGAAGGACGGCGTGCCTCTGCCATGTACGCCACGGTAAGCACCGGCTATCTTCGCGCCATGGGGATCCCGCTTCTGCGGGGGCGATATTTCAATGAGAACGATCATTCCGGCACGGCGCCCGTGACCATCATCAGCCAGTCGCTGGCGCGTCGATACTGGTCCGACGCCGACTCCCTGGGCAAGCGCATCCAAATCGACGATGTCTGGTTCACGATTGTGGGCATCGTCAAAGACGTGCGGCAGGACAAGCCGGAAAGCGAACCGGCGGCCGAAGTCTATGAACTCACGCGGCAATTGCCCGAGAAAACGCAGGCGGGCATCAACGGCCGCTACATGGTCCTGGTGCTGCGTACCGTAGGACAGGTCGGGGAGATCTCCGAGTCGCCTGCGGGCAACGCCGCCATTCTTGCCGCAATCCGCACCGCCGTCGCGGAGATCGATAAAGACCAGCCGGTGGCGGACGTAAAGACGATGGAGGAATGGGTTCAGGGCAAACTTGCGGCACGGCGCTTGAACATGCAGTTGCTATCCGTTTTCGCGGGGCTGGCCGTGGCGCTAGCGGCGGTCGGAGTGTTCGGTGTGGTTTCGTATTCGGTGGCGCGCCGGACCCGCGAGATCGGCATCCGCATGGCACTCGGGGCGCGGCCCTTTTCGGTGTTGGCAATGGTGGCCAAGGAGACGCTGCTGCTGGGCCTGATCGGGGTGGGACTTGGCGTAGCCGGGACACTGGCGACATCGCGATTGCTCGCCAGCTTTCTGTATGGAGTCAAACCCGCGGACCCCGGGATCGTGATCGCTGTCGCCGCAGTACTGGTGGGCGTGGTGGTGGCTTCCGGATTGACCCCCGCAAGGCGAGCCATGCGGGTAGACCCCGTGGTGGCGTTGCGCGAGTGACGCGGACATTCTTAAACCTGTGTGTTGGACCGCTAACGTTTTTCGGCTTCTCATTGCTATTGGCGAGTGTCGCGCTGCTCACATGCTGTGTCCCTGCCCGCCGCGCGCCGAAGGTGGATCGGATGGTTGCCCTGGGCAACGAGTAACCCAAATTGGCTCCTCCAACCAGTGGCCTGACGCTTCAAGATTTTGCTCTCGTGCGCCCGAGGCGTATCATGGAAGCGCCATTGCAGCCTGGGAGACCGACCTCCGCTCTGCGGACCCCGGCATTTCGCGAATAAGCTCGGCAAAAAAATCCAGTCGCACGCAATTCAAACTAAGGAGAACGAAGCATGAGCATTTTCCGTACCGCAAAAGCTCGGATGATTCTTTCCATCGCACTGGGGTTGGCCCTGATCGTCGCGGCCTATCCGGCGCTTCACGCTGCTCAAGGTTCACAGGGAGGTGACCAGCAAATGCCCGCCGTTGGCTCCGCCGCTCCTGACTTCACGCTGCCCTCGCAGGAAGGCAACAAAGTCAGCCTGCACGATTTCAAGGGTAAGTGGGTTGTACTTTATTTCTACCCGAAAGACATGACGTCAGGTTGCACGATCGAGGCCCACAACTTCCAGCGCGATCTCGCTCAATACGACGCGAAGAGCGCTGTCATTCTTGGCGTCAGCGTGGATTCAGTGGATTCGCACAAAGAGTTCTGCACCAAGGAGAGCTTGACGTTCAAGCTGCTCTCCGACACAGGTCACGAAGTTGTGGCGAAGTACGGCTCAATGGGGGGCATGAAGCAGCCGGACGGCACCACGGTGAACTATGCTCAGCGAAATACGTTCCTGATCAATCCGCAGGGCAACATCGCGAAGGTCTATACGAAGGTCAATCCAACTCCGCACAGCACGGATGTGCTGGCGGATATCACGACAATGCAGGCCGCGAAGTAAGCTTTTCTTTTCTGGCTTGGAATTTGCGCCCCTGTGCGCCTCGCAATCGCGGGGTGGACAGGGGCGCTTTGTTTCCGGCTGTCGCAAATTCCGTTCGTTGCGATCAAACCTGGCGATCAATCTGGAAGAATTGATTCGCCTGTTATGCGGAATTGAATCTTCACTCCGGGCGGTGGGGTTTGACCACTCCGTGCAACCGGTTGTCCACCGCCGATCCAAACATCCACTGTTCCGGGGACGATCCGCGTCTTCCCTGCCTCATCCACCACGCTGAGCTGACGGTCGCGAAGCGTGAAGCTAACACTCTTTTGCTCGCCGGGCGCAAGATGAATGTGCGTAAAACCTTCTAGCGCCTGAATTGGCGCGCCGAGCACGCCCGGATGCGAAATGTAGAGCTGCACAACTTCGTCGCCGGCAATCTTGCCCGCGTTCTTCACATCAACGGAAACATTCACGGCGCCGTCGGCGGAAATCTCTTCCCGATTCACTCGGGCATTGCTATACCCAAAATTTGAGTAGCTCAACCCGAAACCAAATGGATAAAGCGGCGTGCCGGCGAAATAGCGATACGTCCGATTTGCCATCGAGTAATCCTCAAAGGGAGGAAGTTGCGACACGCCGGTGTAAAACGTAACGGGCAAGCGCCCCGCAGGGTTGTAATCTCCCGCGAGCACCTCCGCGAGCGCGGTGCCGCCTTCCTCACCGGGATACCACACATCCAAAATCGCTGCCGCGTGTTCCTGCGACCAATTGACTGCGAGCGCGCTGCCGCCCGTGAGAACGACAACCAGCGGCTTGCCCGTCGCCGCCAATGCTTTGAGCATCTCCTGCTGCGGACGCGGCAAATCGAGACTTGTGCGGTCGCCGCCTGAAAATCCCGGCGCGCTCGTCTGCATCTCCTCGCCTTCAAGCTGCGGCGTGATGCCCACGACTGCGACGACTGCATCCGCCTGCCTCGCGAATTCGACCGCTTGCGCAGCCAATCCGGGTGGAGACCAAATGAGTCGCGCGGCCGAACCGCCCTCGGCCTGGTAATACTCGAATGCGATTTGGTACGAATGACCGGCGATGAGATGGACAGTCGTGGTTCTGATTCGCTCACCGTGATTGCTCCAGTCATCCACTATTCTTTCTCCTTCGAGAAAAAGCCGGAAGCCATCATCCGCGCTTCCGCCGAGTACGTAATCGCCTTCAACTTGTGCGACCAATTCCCCACTCCAGCGGACGGAAAAGTTTGTGCCGCGAATGCCAGGGGCAGGCGGCCCGCCATCCCAATCAAAATCAACTTGCGGATCGACGCGGCGAAAAACGGATTCGCCGGAAAGAGTTGGATTATTGAAAAACTCCGCACTTAATCCAGGCCAGGAGCCCAAACCTCCAATTCGCAAAGCCGAACCAGAAACCGGAACGGTATCCATTTCCGTAACCGGGCTTCCCATGGCATAGAGAATCTTTGCGCCACTAAAACGCCTGCGGATTCCTTCGAGCAACGTCGTGTAGTGCGAAGGTGTCCCGTTGTAATTGCCAAGCAGCACATTGACCGAATCTGCGTTTGGCCCGACGACGGCGATCGTCTTCACGCTGGGGCCAAATGGAAGAGTGCCGTGCTCATTTTTCAGAAGCACAATCGATTCGCGTGCCACTTGTAGCCCCAGCGCGCGATGCTCGGGCGTATCGTTGTCCGCCAGCGTCAGCTTTGACCACGGCGTCATCTCCGGCGGATCAAACATCCCCAAGCGGAAGCGCGCCGTAAAAAGCCGCTTCACGGCTGCATCGATTTCCGCTTCGGAAACAAGTTGATCGTTCACCGCCGCGGTGAGCGCGCGGTATTCGCTTCCGCAACTTAGATCGGTTCCCGCTTTTACCGCGTCCGCCGCCGCGTGTCGCACGTCCGGCGCGAAGCTGTGGAACTGGTAGATATCGCTAACCGCGCCGCAGTCAGAAACGACATATCCGTTGAAACCCCAATCGCGCCGCAATTTGCCGAACAACATTTCATTCGCGCACGCGGGCTCGCCCAGCACGGAGTTGTACGCGCACATAACGCTGTCCGCGTGGGCTTCAACTATCGTCGCGCGAAACGCGGGCGTGTATGTATCCGCCAAATCGTGCAGCGACACCGGCACATCGAACGCATGGCGCGATGGCTCTGGCCCGCTGTGCACTGCGTAGTGCTTCGGCGTCGAGACGGTCTTCAAATATCGCGGATCATCTCCCTGCAATCCAGTGACAAACGCGACTCCCATCCGCGCAGTCAGAAATGAATCCTCGCCGTAGGTTTCCTGTCCGCGGCCCCATCGCGGGTCGCGAAAAATATTGATGTTGGGTGACCAGAACGTCAGTCCGAAATAGCGCGCTGTGTTTCCGTGCGCCAGCGCATCGTTGTATTTCGCGCGCGCTTCCGTCGAGATTACGTCCGCCACGCGATGCATCAGGTCCGTGTCCCAGGTGGCGGCAAGACCAATCGCCTGCGGGAAAACAGTCGCGTGGCCTGCGCGGGCCACGCCATGCAGCGCCTCATTCCACCAGTTGTACGCCGGGACACCGAGCCGCTGAATCGCGGGCGCGTTGTCCTGCATTTGCGAGACTTTTTCTTCCAGCGTCATCCGCGAGACGAGATCGTTCACGCGCTGATCAATTGGGAGACTCGTGTCGAGATATGCAGGCTTCGCATCCTGCTGGGTCTTCGTAGCAGCGATTGCAGATGGCGGCGGTGAAGTTTGGGCTCCTGTCTGAACACCACACACGATCAAGAAAAACAATGCGATGAGCACGCGGCGCATTCAGTTCCCTTCCGTCAAATGATTGGGTTCTTCTCGCGCGCGATTATGCAACAGAATTGGTATGCCGCGTAAGGCATCTCGCGCCGCTCTTCACCTGCACAGGCGCACATAAACACTTCGGCTCCGATGACGATAAACATCATCGGAGCCGAAGATTTCGTTTTGCGTTCTGGAAAAACTTAGTTTGTTGTCCGTCCGCTCTCTGTCGAGCCTGATTCACCACCGGGCTGTTTCTGCGGCTGAGGCTGCGGCGGCCTGCCGCCCCGTCCCGGACCACCTGGCCCCATTGGACCGCGTGGACCCATCCGGTTCTGCATCATCTCCTTCATTTTTGCTTGCTGATCGGGAGTGAGCAGCGAACGCATCGCCAACATATGATCAATATCCGTTTTCTCCGAAGCAGCTAGAGCCGCATTCACTTCCGCGAGCTTGCGGTCAATCGCCGCGCGGTCAGGTTTGTCGGCGCAGAGCAGATCGTTCAGCTCCATCCGTTTCACTTGCATGGTCGCTCGGTTCAGGATGCCCGCCTTCATGAAGTCTTCTTGCTGGCTGTGAAACTTCGTGACTTGCTCATCCGTGATTCCGAGCTCCTGCCGCATGGAGGGATTGTTTACAAATCGCGCAAGCCCCATCTCACCGCCGCGCCCCATTCCGGGACGCATTCCACCAGGGCCGAATCCCTGGCCCATTCCGCGTCCGCCACCTGCGCGCATTCCCGGATTCATTCCCATCCCAGGACCCATGCCTTGTCCCATTCCCGCGCGAGCGCCGGGCCTCATTCCCATCGGACCCGCTTGGCCGCCACGCATCCCCATACGTCCGCGGAACGCCTGTGCCCCGCGTTCGCCACGGAATCCCGCCCGGCGATGATGGCGTCTCCATGCGCGCCTTCGCTGCCAGGGCCCACGCATCGAGCGTCTGTTCGCTGGCACGCCGGCCCCAAACCGCCGCTCCATCGGATTCGGCGGCGGGCCCATCTGCCGCGTACCCTGCGGCCCTTGCGTTTGTCCTTGCGCCTGTCCCTGTTGTGGTGGTGGCGCCTGCGTTTGTCCCTGCGTTGACTCCTGCGCGAATGCCAGCGGCGAGCACGCCGCCATGGTCAAGAGCGCCAAAATCGCTTTCGACTTGATTGCCATGTCCTTACCTTTTCTTCCGCGACGAATTCAGCGGACCACATCTCTCTATCATTAAACCCGAGCCCCAGCCGGATGTTGCGCATCCTCCTGGATGCGCTGTCACACCCTATACTTGTATTCCATGGAGTTAGACGTATCCGCCGGAGGCCTCGTTACCCATTGTTCGCTTAGGCCGTTAAACCGAGGAACCGCTATTCTTCGTACTAACTATTCTTACTGTCGCGGCGTCTATGCTCATAAGAATTAACTTGATGTATCCTTTTTTAGGGCTGGCCGTGCGTAGTGTTTTAGAAGGGGGTGCGAATGGTGGCCAATCAAAATTCCTTTGACACATCTGTGGCGGCTGAATCGCCCAAGTCGAAGAAATCCAGCGGCTTCCTCGAAGGACTGGCGCAGGACCTCTCTTATGCCCTCCGCCAGCTCCGCCGCAGCCCCGGCTTCGCGGCAGTCGCCGTCCTTACCCTCGCGCTTGGAATCGGGGCAAATACGGCCATCTTTACGCTAATCAACACCGTGATGCTGACCCGCCTCCCCGTCGGCCACCCGGAAGAGCTAGTCATCCTGCATTGGATGTCCCACTCAAAAGGCCCCTATGTCTGGAACAATTCCAGTTCTTACGGCGGTTGCGATATGCATGACCCTGGCTCCGGCAATTCCAATTGCTCCTTCTCGTACCCGGATTTGGTCAACTTCCGCTCGCATGCTAGATCGTTTCAAGGCATTGCTGCTTTCGGCGGTGGCTTCGGCGTTCAGTTGGACATGAATGGCCAGGCCACGCGTGCGAGCGGCCAGTCCGTGAGTGGAGATTTCTTCTCTGTCCTCGAAGTCCAACCGGCTTATGGGCGCCTCCTAACTCCCTCTGACGACCTGCCCGGCGCGCCACCCACAGTCGTGTTGGAATTCACGTACTGGCAGAAGCAATTCAATGGTGACCCAAAAGTTGTCGGCACAACCGTCTCACTGAATAGCGTTCCTTTCGTTATTGTTGGAGTATCTCCACCAGAGTTTTATGGGATCTCGCCCGGCTCTCGGCCGAATATGTGGGCGTCGCTCCATGCCAACGATGTCCTGCGTCCATCGCCCCGTACGGATCGATATGAAGCGCGCACAATTTGGCTCTACCTCATCGGCCGGTTGAAACCGGGAGCCAGCGGAGAGCAAGCGCGCGTTGAAACCGAAGTCCTCTATCGCGGAGCGCTGGCCAACACTGCCTCCGTCATCGCTTCAAAGCCGCCGGATCCAGATCGCCCGAGGAAAACAGCCGATGCAAACCTCGGCATCGCCATTACCAGCGCCGAACGCGGCCTCGCCTCTCTGCGCAGCAGATATTCAACTCAGCTCTACATCCTGATGGCCGTCACGGGACTCGTCCTGCTAATCGCATGCGCCAACATTGCGAATCTCCTGCTTGCCCGCGCGGCCGCGCGCCGCAAGGAGATCGCCATACGTCTAGCCATCGGAGCGAGCCGAGGTCGCCTGCTGCGCCAATTGCTTACGGAGAGCCTGTTGCTTGCATTGCTCGGCGGCGCGGCAGGCCTGCTGGCCTCTTATTGGGCGAGTCGAGGAATTGTGCTCGTCGTATTTCGGGGTGCTTCCACTCCGTTCCTCGCGATGTTTCGTCCGAGCTTTCTTGTTTTCGGCTTTGCGGCGGGGATCGCGACAGTTGCCGCGATTCTTTTCGGACTTATCCCTGCACTGACGAGCGTGCGCGTATCTCCGGGCGCCACTTTGAAAGCCGCTGGAGGCATAGCCGGAACAGGATCGCATGGCGAAGCGGGAAATCGTCTTGGGCGTGCGCTCGTCGCGGCCGAAATGGCTGTGGCTCTCATTCTGGTAGTCGGCGCAGGGTTGTTCCTTCGTACGCTCATTCATCTTGAGACACTCAATCCCGGATTCCGCACGGATCACCTCCTTACGCTTTCGATTTCTCCATCCTCGGCGCGGATGCCCGACGAAAAAACTCCTGCTCTTGGCCAGGAACTCTATCGCCGCTTCGCCTCCTTGCCCGGAGTGGAGAGCGTCACCTGGTCGGGCGATCTGTTGCTCGTCGGCAATCTCTGGACCACGGATCTGAAAATTCAGGAGCATCCCGAGTTAGGCGATGTAGACACTCAAGCCATGGATATCGGCCCTAATTTTTTTGAGACGCTTCGGCTGAAGCTCCTGGCGGGACGGAGCATTACCCTTGCGGATTGCCGGAAGGATTCGCAAGTCGTCTGGGTGAACCAGGCTTTTGTTTCCCACTTCTTGAAGAACACAAATCCGGTGGGAATTCACCTCCTGCAGGATAAGAAGCCAATTGAAATCGTCGGGGTTGTCGGCGACACAAAGTTTCAGAGCCTGCGCAGCGAAATTCGTCCCGGGATTTTCTTTCCAAAGGCGGGAGGCGATTTCACTTTTCAATTGCGCACCGCGGGCAATCCGGAATCTCTCGAAAATTCCGTGAGAAAAGTAGTCTCCGAGGTCGCGCCAAACTTGCCCATCAGCAATATGCAGGCTTTGCAGGCGGGCATTGACAACAATCTGTCCGCGGAGAATTCCATGGCCAGGCTCTCAAGCGGCTTTGGACTGCTCGCGCTTCTTCTCGCCGCCATCGGAATTTATGGAGTGCTGGCTTACTCCGTCGCGCGCCGCACCAGCGAAATCGCCATACGGATGTCGCTCGGAGCGATGCCTGGAAACATACTGCGTCTTGTGCTCGTCGAAGGCTTGCGCCCCGCCGCGCTCGGCGCAGTTGCCGGACTGCTTGGCTCCTGGGGCCTCGCGCGGCTCGTCGCGGATCTCCTGTATGGGGTGAAGCCACTGGACGCGATTTCATTCGCCGGCGCGACCATCGCGCTTCTTGTGATCGCGGCACTTGCCTGTTACATCCCCGCGCGCCGCGCCATGCGCGTCGCTCCAATGACGGCGCTGCGCTACGAGTAATCACCGCCGACGATTGCGACCGTACTAGTTCTCACTCAACTCTCAGAACGCACTCAACCAAAATGTCACAAGTTTTTCATAAATTGCTATGCGCGTTGTGGCATATTCGCGCGGCATTACAATCGCGCGTCTCGCTCCCGCGAACAGCGGCTCGCGATAGGGGGCCAGCCTCACATTGTGAAACTGGCCCCCTTTGTTTCGCGGCTCTGCGTACGCAACACGTTCCGATTTCTGATATTCTCGGCGTCGTGCGCGAGAAGGTCTTTTTTCTTTCATTCGCAATTCTTGCGGCGGCCGGCGCCGCGGCTCTGACCGCGGGCGGCGCCACCCCGCGGCAATCAGCATCACCTTTCCAACAGCCATCACAGCAACCCGCGCAGGCCCCTGTGATTCCCTCTCCTTCATTGAATGTCGTTGTGCTTGACCCCGCGCACGGCGGCACTGACGCGGGCGCCCGCGGAGCCTCCGGCATCAATGAGAGCGACGTCGTCCTTGATTTCGCGCACGCAATCCGCGCCGCGCTCGAATCCAAGGGGCTTCGCGTTGTGCAGACGCGCGGCGGCGCCGACAATCCTTCCTTCGACGACCGCAGTGCCACAGCAAACGCCCAGCGCGGCGCGGTTTTCATTACGCTGCACGTTTCATCCACCGGAGCGCCCGGTCAGGTTCGCGTCTATTCCGAGCCGCTGCCCGCTTCCGCGCAACCCCTCGCTACCGGTGAGCCGCCGGTGCCGTTGAGTTTTCCCGCGCACAATGCCCTGCTCCCCTGGGACCGCGCGCAAGAATCGTACGCCCCCGCAAGCCGCAGACTTGCTGAAATCACGCAGACTGCCCTCGCGCAAAAGTTTTCCGGCTCGCCCGCTGCGCCGGTTTTCGCTCCGGTGCGACAGTTGCGTTCCGTCGGCGCGCCCGCCATCGCCATCGAAGTTTCCAGCGTTTCCGTCAGCAACCGTGACCAGCTAACTCAAATGGCTCCGGGCCTGGCGGAGGCCATCGCCCAGGCCATCGCATCCTTCCGGCCCATCTATGAGGCGGGCGTTCACTGATGTCACGCCGCTTCAAAATCGCTGTGGTTATCATGGGAGTCGCAGTTATTGCGGGCTTTTTCTATCTTTTGTACGTGCGCAGTCGCACACGCGAACTCGCTAGAGTTCAGCAGGCCGAAGAACAGGCCCAGCGCAAGCTCACGCAAACTCCCATCACCACTCCAACGGACGTGAAGGTGAAAGCAAAACTATTCTGGGTATCGGCGTCGAATCCTGCATCGCTCGATTCCGTCGAAATCGAATTGCCGCTTTCCGCCGATCCCGTTCAACGCACGCGCCAGCTCGTGGACGCGCTGATCCTCATGCCTCCGTCCGCGCCGCAGCGCACGATTCCCGTGGATGCAACACTTCTTGCGTTCTACCTGTTACCCGACGGCACGGCCATCGCTGATTTCTCGGATTCACTTTCGACCGGCACTCCCTCTGGCATCCTGAGCGAGCAGCTCGCAGTCAATTCCATCACACAAACGCTTGCCGCCTCCGTGCCGCAAATCCTGCGCCTGAAGATTCTCCTTCACGGTCAGGAAGTGGACACGCTCGCCGGCCATCTCGACCTGACTGCCTTCTTCCCTGTGAACTCCGCGCCACCCGCCGTCCAAATTGCACACTAATCAAACTATGGTTCGTAACAATGATTGTGGATGCTCCCGTCTCATTGCTGAGTAAAAAGCCGATATTGACTCGGTATCAACCCCGCTCGCTCGATCAGTCGTCTGGCATCAGCGATGTTTGCATCTGTTGAGCCAAACACATCTCTCGCTTCTTGTGGAGTGACATTATCTGTGACAGCCCATATTGCAAGCTGAATCGGGTGTAGATCAAATCCCTTCACGCCAAGAAGTTTTTGAATATCACCGGGAGCTTTGTCTGAAAGAACAAGGTCGTCCGAATCTGAAGGGTTATGTTTTCTGAAATTGAGACAGTACGCTTCAAATGCATATTCAGTTTCAACCTCGGGCTCAAATGTGAGGTGTGAAACTAAACGTAACCGATCACCCTCCGGAATTCCTGCCAAACTGAGAAGAACCATGTCTTGTCCACCGGCATTCCGATTCCGTAAAACTGAGCCGGGTTCAAATTGTGGACAGATTTCAAGGCGCAATGTCCCCTTTGCTCGGAGAATTACGCTGTCCCCAGAGGATTCTCCGGTCCCTCTGAAGCCTCCTTGAATCGCCCCTAATTTCAATCCCTTACTAAGCTCAATCTCAACGCAAACATGTCCTTGGCGATTCACTTTAATTCCGATTTCTCCCTTGGGGAGCCAGCCCTCTTTACCATTAGCTAGTGACACTTTCACCCAGCCTTCACTGGATGCAGTTACTTTGAATTCAGCTCCACTGCCCACTCTTTGAACTATTTCTCCTTCTACGCTTGGCCGCAATCTTACCAGGCTGGTCTTAGCTGCAACGACGACTGTAGTTTCCTGCTGAGCCGAAAGAACGGGACACAATGCACTGAGGAATAGAACAAGAATTCCTGCCATGCGAATCGCTAAGGTTTGTCGCCCATTTCGAATCATAAATGCCTCCTCTATACATTTGAGAGCACTGTCGTTGTCCACCGTCGCACATTATTTGCTCATTTACTGACGCGGTAACTTATTTATATAAAATAGATCCGCCGAGTGCTCTTGTCAACGAAGATCTCACAATCCACCAAGGAACTTCTATTGACAGCACCTGCTGCCCCCGTCAAACTGGCTCGCTTATTTCGTACCCAAATCAGGAGGCGCTTTGCGCACCGACGGCCGCACAGCCGACCAAATGCGTCCGGTGAAAATTACACCGGATTACATTACAACCGCTGAGGGCAGCGTCCTCATCGAGGTCGGCAAGACGCGCGTCATCTGCACTGCTACTGTGGATGATGGCGTGCCAACATTTCTGAAGGGGCAAGGCAAGGGCTGGGTCACCGGCGAATACGGAATGTTGCCGCGCGCCACCGACGTACGCACCGCGCGCGAATCCATGCGCGGACGCCCCTCGGGACGCACCCTCGAAATCCAGCGGCTCATCGGCCGCGCGCTGCGCGCAATCGTCGACCAACAGAAACTTGGCGAGCGCACCGTCACGCTCGATTGCGACGTCATCCAGGCCGATGGCGGCACTCGCACCGCCGCCATCACCGGCGCGTTCACGGCGCTGGCGCTCGCGCTGCAGCGGCTCGTCACCGCGCGCATTCTGAAAGAGTTTCCCTTGCGCGATTCCGTCGCCGCCACGAGCGTCGGAATTGTCAGCGATGAAATGCTCCTTGATCTCGCCTACGACGAAGACTCGCGAGCGCAGGTGGACATGAACGTGGTCATGACCGGCGCAGGACGCTACGTGGAAATCCAATCCACAGCCGAGGGCCGCCCGTTCACGGGCGAAGAGATGCAACGCCTGCTCGGCCTTGCTTCCGAAGGCATTGCCAAACTCCGCGCGCAGCAAGACGCGCTACTGCGAATCAACTTCAGTGGCCGCTCCCGTTAAGCTTCTGCTCGCATCCTCGAATCAGGGAAAGCTCGCCGAATTTCAGGCGCTGGCTTCCGCGAGCGTAGTCGCTCGCCAGATCGAACTGGCTCTCTTGCCGAACTTCGCTTCCCTTCCCGCATTCGACGAATCCGCGCCGACCTTTGCGGAGAACGCCGCCGGGAAGGCGCTGCACTACAGCAGATTCGCAAGCGAAGCCGTGCTCGCCGACGACTCCGGCCTCATCGTCCCCGCATTAGGCGGCGCACCCGGCGTTCATTCCGCGCGCTACGCGAGCCCGGGCGCAAGTGACGCGGATAAAATCCGCAAGTTGCTCGGCGAAATGCGCGGCAAAAAGGGCGACGCGCGCGCGGCAAGGTTTGTTTGCGTTCTGGCAGTGGCTCAAAAGGGCCGCGTGGTCGCCATCGTTTCGGACCTTGCTCCCGGCATTCTTCTTGAGTCGGCGCGCGGCGCAGCCGGTTTTGGCTACGATCCCGTATTCCTCGTACCTGAATTGAACAAAACCTTCGCCGAACTATCCCGCGAAGAGAAAAACCGGCTCAGCCATCGCGGCAAAGCCTTTCGCCGATTGCTCGACGCGTTTGCCACAAGCCCATTTTGAACGCTGTGTTATATTTCTTCACCTGATCACATGCGGAAAAAAACAAGAATGTCTAAATCGAAGCCGCGCAAGGCGGCCTCCGCAAAGCCCGCGCCAAAAACGAAACCGTCTTCAGGAAAAGTGAGGACCGACCCGAAGCGTGTTGCGGCCATCCTCGCAAAACTGGAAGAGGCTTATCCCGCGGCCGCCTGCGAACTGAGGCACGAGAATCCCTTCCAATTGCTCATCTCCACGATTCTCTCCGCCCAGTGCACCGACGTGCGCGTTAACGAAGTCGCAAAAACGCTCTATGTGAAGTACCCGACGCCGGAATCGTTTGCCTACGCGAATCCGCGCGAACTTGAACAGGACGTCCGCCCCACCGGTTTCTTCCGCAACAAAACGAAGTCCATCATGGGCGCGAGCAAAAAAATTGTGGAAGAATTTGGCGGCAAAGTCCCGCAAACAATGGACGTGCTGCTCACGCTGCCCGGCGTCGCGCGCAAGACAGCCAACGTAGTTCTTGGCTCGGCGTTCGGCATCGCCTCAGGCGTCGTCGTGGACACTCATGTAATGCGGCTTTCGAACCGGCTGGATCTTTCTCACAACTCCGACCCCAAGAAAATCGAGCAGGACCTGATTGCCGTGATTCCCAAGGACAAGTGGATTCTCTTCTCGCATCAACTCATCTGGCACGGACGCCGCGTCTGCCAGGCTCGCAAGCCCCGATGCGCGGATTGCAATCTCGAACCACTCTGCCACTCCAAAGATAAGACGATTTGACCGGGCCCTGCCGGACTTCCTAGCTTGATTGGGCGTCGTTTGGATGTATTATCTTGCCCAAGCACCCCGGCGCCGGAGCGCAGAATTCGGAGCGTTTCCCGGAGCCACGCCGCCGTTGCCGCGGATCGAATCCAGCAAAGGAGAAACAAGTGAAACGAACGATTTCTGCAGTCGCAATTTGCATTCTGTTGCTCGGCGTCGCAGTGCAAGCGCAAGCTCCACCGGCTCCCCCAAAACCCGGCCCTGAAGTGAAGCGGCTGGCCTACTTTCTCGGAACGTGGAAGACAGAAGGTGAAGCGAAGCCCGCAATGGGCTCCCCAGGCGGCAAGTTCTCCTCGACGGATAAAAATGCATGGATGTCCGGCGGCTTTTTCCTCACGGGACACTCGGACGGCATGCAGCCGGAAGGACCGGTACATGCAATCGACTTCTGGGGCTACGACACAAATGCGAAGGTGTACACCTATCACGAATTCACAAACACGGGAGAGCAAATCACAGCTACTGGCACCGTAACCGGCGACACCTGGAATTTTACGAGCCACGACAAGATGGGCGATATGACCATCGATATCCGGGTGACAATCAAGGAAGTGTCCAAGACCGAATACACTTTCAAACTCGACTTTTCACAAAACGGCGGAGCCTTCAGCACGATCATGGAATCAACATCAAAGAAAGTAGTGGCGACACCACCACCCGCGCCACCGAAGAAGAACTAACCAATTGAGGGCGCACGGCGGAACGCTGTGCGCCCTTTTCGTTTTCAATTGATCTCATCCGGCGAAATAGACACATTCGCCCGGCAATCGAACGTCGTGCGCCGGGCCTCACTTCACCTTTGTCAGCGTGCCCATCCCTTGCGCATTCCCGGCAGGCACGAGCGACCCGTCGCTGTTCATCGTGAATTCGGCTTTTTCCCCCATACACGTCACTGTAACCGCCTTGCCGCTCTCCGTATACGTGCAGGGCGTTTTTGTCGGTCCCATCGACACATTCGCCTTCCCACCGGACTGGAATTCAATTTGCATCAATCCGCCACCGGCCTGATATGTGTGGCCGCTTACGCCGCCGCAACCTACCGCTGCCATCGCGGCAATGGCAACGATGGCTACCATCACCATGTAAGGATTTCTTTTCATTCTAATCTCCCTGTTTACCTGGAATCTCCCGCATTCAGACGCGCCCGGCATTCTTAGGCGAATCATCGCGCCGAAAGTGGGCGTGAGCCTAGCACACGGATCCAATATGTTCCAGCAGGCCATTCCTGCAAAGTCGGAAGCCGCAAAAGTGCGGTAGAATAAAAACTCATTCGCATTGAGGCGTTGCGTCCACCGCAGCGGAGTAGCGCGCCTCATTCCCCGGTCGGGGCGTAGCGCAGCCTGGTAGCGCGCCTGCCTTGGGCGCAGGAGGTCCGCGGTTCAAATCCGCGCGCCCCGACCAATCCTTTCAATAAGTTACGGTAGGCCGTCATCGTCGCTCTCAGTTCAGTGTAGTGGAAGAGGATTGCGGCATGATCGCGATGGAGATTTGGACAACACACGACTTCAGAGGTTGACTTCATTTTGCGATATTTCGCCGCAATATTTCGATGATCCCTGTTACTAGCATGGCAGGAGTCGGAGGGCAGCCCGGGATGTAAGCGTCAACCGGAATCACCGCGTCCACCGCTCCAACAATAGCGTGGCTGCCTGCAAAAATCCCTCCACTGCATCCGCACGCTCCGACAGCGACTACCAGTTTCGGAGATGGAACCGCCTCGTAGGTGGTCTTCACAGCGTCAACCATATTGCGAGTAACTGGGCCGGTCACGAGGAGCATATCGGCATGTTTGGGAGAGGCGACGAGGTGAATTCCGAACCGCTCCAGATCGTAATAGGGATTCGTGAGTGCGGAAATTTCGGCCTCGCACCCGTTGCAAGAGCCCGCATCCAACTGACGGACGTTGAGAGCCCTCCCAAAGAGTGAATGAATACGGCTGCGCACGGTTTCAGGCTCCGGCCGCTGTGCCGCAATCTCCACCCGGCTTTCGAGGTCCCATGTGCGCACCAACCAGTCTTTTGGCCGGCCACACCAGGGAAAGGTTTTCGCAGGAACCACTGCGCCATCGCCCGGCTCAAAACACTTTCCGCAACCAATACATTCGCCGTAGGAGAGCTTCAGATATGGCCGATTGTCGTGGTCCTCGATCTTGAACGCCGCAGTGGGGCAGACTTTCACGAGCTTCTGTGCGATAGCGGGTGTCAACCGATCTGCGATGACATCGGGCATGCGGCTGCCATCACAGTTTCCGATCAGAGCCTCAACAGGGATCACACGAACCGGCTCGCGCAGGCTCCGCTCGATCACTTGAAAGATCATCGGTCACACCCGGAGTAGGAAAGATTGAAACTCTTGTTGATTAGCGGGAAGTCCGCAATGATATTGTCCACGGCTGCGAATGGCATCGCCGGCCAATTCTGAAATGATGGCGATTTGACGTAGCAGCGCGTGAGCCGCCTGTCATGCCCTTCCAGCCAGTAGTAGAGTTCTCCCCTGGGTGACTCAACTGCGGACGAGCCATGGAACTCTTCTGGAATTTCGAGCGGCGCGCGGGCGCTTGAATCCGGCAAGGCGTTGATAGCTTCCTCGATCAAACGAGCAGAGGTTTTTGCTTCCGCAATCCGAATTTTGGCGCGCGCCATCACATCTCCATAGTGTGTGACAGGGACATCGAATTTAACGTCGTTGTAGTATCCATACGGGTGGTCGCGACGCACGTCTAGATCCATGCCGCTGGCACGTGCAACAGGGCCGACAAGAGCCAGGTCCCGGGCCACATCTGCCCGCACAATTCCAGCCGTTTCGAAGCGGTTCTGAATCGATGGAGTTTCCAGAATTACGGCGGAGAGATCTGAAAACTGTCGGGCTGCCAATGACATGATCCCAGCAAACTCTCGCACGCGCGATGAACCGATGTCGAGTTGCAGGCCGCCCGGGACAGCAATGCCACGCCAGTACCGCGTTCCACAGAGAGCGGCCGAGGCTTGAAGCAAGGTTTCCTTGAGGCGCACGGCCAATGCAGCGCCTACGCCGAAACCAACATCCGTGCACAGCCCACCCACATCGGAGATGTGAGACACGAGCCGTTCAAACTCCAACCCAATCAGGCGAATTGCGGCGGCACGCGGGGGAACTTCGGTTGCGCACGCATTCTCGACAGCCTGGCAGTAGGCGACCGCATGGGCAAAACAGTTGTCTCCGGAAACCGACTCCGCGAGCATCGTTCCATCGCTAACCAGGCTCCCCTCAAACAATTTTTCCGTGCCCTTGTGAGTATAGAAATGGCGTAATTCCAGATGCAAGACAGTGTCACCCACGACGCTGAAACGAAAATGCCCCGGCTCAATGATGCCCGCATGCACAGGGCCGACTGCCACTTCCGCAATTCCTTCGCCCTGCACTTTTAGAAACTTGTAGTCCCCCGTTGCCCAGGGAACATTTTCCGTGGGAACCAGCATAGGGTGAACGGAAGAAGGCCAGTTGTCGTGCAAAAGCAGAGGACGCAGGTCGGGGTGGCCGATGATTTCAACTCCATACTGGTCATGGAGTTCTCTTTCATACCACGACGCAGCCGGAGCCACGGATGTAATGGAATGGACGGGCCCCTCCGCCGGCAACAGGATTTCTCTATAGTCTCGCGTTCCAACGTCGAAGACGTAATGGATAAGGATTTGACGCATTGGCCCAAGGCTCCCAAAAATTGAAACGAGCCGCGCGACATTCCCTTTTTCTGTACGAGGAAGCGGGAAGGACGTTCCGACGGAACCGATTCCCGCGCCTTGCATACCCGCGGCCAGTCTCTCGTTCATCGCAGCACCGCCATTGCTTCGTGCACGAAAACGCTAAACATATGAGGGATGTGGGCGCCGAAAACCAGCAAACAGAAGGCGGCGATCCCCATCACGAAGTACTCGGAGAAGATCAGCTTAGAATTCTCGGGAACGCGGTTCGGCTCCCCACCAAGCATGCGGAGAAAGTGGTAAGCGAAGCCGCCAAACACAACGGAGAGGACAATCAGGAACAATATGAGGACAAAATACCGGGCCTGGCCAAAGGCTTCGGAGAGAATCGCAAACTCACTGACAAACAAACTGAAGGGCGGTAACCCGACTATTGCCAAACCTCCAACGATGAGGGCGGCGCTCGTCAGGGGCATCATGCGATTCATGCCGGTGATGCCTTCCATGCGAAGAGTACCCAGGTTGTGGCGCACATTGCCCGCGCTGAAAAAGAGCAAGGACTTCGCAACGGAGTGATTGAAGGTATGCAGCAGGGCGCCGAAGAGACCAAGCGGTCCGCCCAACCCGAGTCCGATGGCAATAATCCCCATGTGCTCAACGCTGCTGTATGCCATGAGGCGCTTCAGATTGCGTTGCACGAGGATCAGCAAGCCCGCGACAACCATGGATAACAAACCAAAAATGAGCAAGAGGGTATGGGGAAACGCCGGCCCCGTCGCGCGAGATACGATTGCGACATAACGAATCACGGCATACATGGCACAGTTCAACAGAACTGCTGAAAGCAATGCACTGATGGGAGTCGGCGCTTCCGCATGCGCGTCCGGCAACCAACTGTGCATGGGAACGAAGCCGATCTTTGTCCCATAGCCGACGATAATGAAGATGAACGCAAGCTTCACCAAATGCGGGTCAAAGCCCATTCGCGGTGCGGCGTCCATGAGCGAAACCCAGTCGAGCGCTGTCGCGGGATTCATGCCAGCCTTGACGGCAGAGAGATACAGCACGATGGTCCCGAACAATGCAAATGCAATCCCGACGGTGCAAACCATCAGATACTTCCAGCCGGCCTCCACCGCGCCTTCCGTATTGTAAAAGCCGACGAGCAGGGCTGAAGCCAGCGTCGTTCCTTCCATCATGATCCAGAGAAGCCCGAGATTCGCGGACATGCAAACGCTGACCATCGTGAATAGAAACAAAAAGACGAGGGCAAAAAACCAACGGCGGGAGGAGAACCTCCCTTCTCCAGCGCGTCGCAGATACCCCGACGCATAAATTAAAACTAACGCGGAGATAAATGCGATGTTGAAGAGATAGAAAGAGCTCAAGGCGTCTGCCCGCAGGTAGTGACCCAACTGGAGAGCGCCGCCTTTGTGAACTCGCCAGACGACGGCGATGAGCGAAGAAATTTCTAATCCGCCGAGAAAAAGCGCAACGCCTGTGGCGACCCGAGGATTTCGAATCCCCAAGAGGAGGAACGCACCTAGAAGAGGGATCGCCAACGGTATGAGGAGAATCATTCTCTCAGCCTCGAAGCCGCCGGAGCTTTGAAACATCCAGATGATCGAATGTGTCGCGAATGCGGAAGGTGAAGATCCCCATCAGCAGAAGTCCAATGAGAATGTCAAAGAAGATTCCAATTTCGATTACCAGAGGCATCCCAAAGGTGGTGATGAGGGCAGCGAGAAAAATTCCGTTTTCCAGGACCAGAAGTCCAAGTATCTGCATGAGGGCCTTATTCCGGCTGACCATAAGGAACGCGCCCGTCAAAATCAGAGCCACGGATGCCGCCAGAGCATCCTCAGGCACATGCACGGCCAGCCCGTAGGAATGGATCGCGGCATAAGACAGATAGATGATGGCGGCAGCAACGAATACCGATTGGGTTGGAGTCGTCGAGGCTTTGACGTCGCGCGATGTTTTCAGGCGATCCGCCACGCGAAAAAACGCGCGAGGTATGACAATGACTTTGATCACAAAGACCAACGCTCCGACCACATAAGCCCCAGCGAGTCTTTCCCGGAACGCTATCGCGAAGACCTCCGCGGCGATAATCGCCGATTGAAGGCTGAACAGAAGGACGCTCGTCGAGATGCGCCGCGCCACAACGAGAAGGAGAATTGTGAGAAATAGAAAAACAGAAAACGAAGTCAGAAACTTACCGGTTGCGAATTCCACCAGACCCATTTCGTTACCTCTTCACCAGCATCGTAAAGATCACCGCCAGAGCGCTGACCGCGGACGCAACTCCCAGGAAGTCGGGCACAAGATACATGCGAAGTTTTGCAACTCCGCTTTCGATCACCGTCAACAACCCCATTAGGAAGAGGGCTTTGGCGCAATACAGAATCAACGCCAGGACAACCGCTCCTGGCGAAAAGCTCGACGCCATACCCCAGGGAACAAATAACGCGATCAAAAGGGCCAACAGGGAGTGGAGCTTGACCGCGCTCGCCCACTCAATCAAAGCGAGACTGGGGCCGGAGTACTCGAGGACCATGCCTTCGTGAATCATCGTCAACTCGAGATGTGTGGTCGGATTGTCCACCGGCATGCGTCCCGTCTCGGCGAGCGCCACCATGGCGAGAGAGGTGAAGGCCAGTATATGTACGGCCGAAATGTTGAAGACATTTTGCTGCAGCGTCCACCCAACAATTCCGGCAATATCGGCGTGAGAAGCCAGAATTGCAACCGCGACTAATCCCAGCAAGAACGGCGCTTCGGCTAGAGTAGAAACCAACGCCTCTCGGCTGGCCCCCATGCCACCAAATGCGCTGCCTCCATCCAGCGCCCCCAGCGAAAGGAAGAACCGTCCTAGCGCCAGCAGATAAACGAGCAGGAAAAAATCACCCCAGGAGGCGAACAGCGCCGAAGGCTTCACCACAGGGATAAAGGCGGCTGCACATACCGTAGCTGCGAACAGCACCTTTGGCGCGAAGCGAAACACCCCCGACGCAGTCGGAGGCACCAGGTCTTCCTTGCGCAAAAGCTTGGCAAGATCGGCATACGGACGCCAGATGCTCGCCCCATCGCGCCGCTGGATCCGCGCCCTCATCCTGCCGATAATTCCCCGGATCAGCGGTGCGCCCAAAATGAGCAGGAGTGCTTGAAGCACGTCGATTGCAGTCGTCATCTCTGAAACCTCAGGAAAATGAGTAGCGAAACCAGAGTGAGAAAAATGTAAAGCAGATACACTTGAATGTTTCCCGTCTGCAGGCGCCGCAACTGGTGTGCCGCGGAGACTATGAGATCAACGAACGGCCGGTAGAGGGTCTTCTCATAAGAAGTCGTGCGGACCGAGCGATACGAGATGGATACAGGGAAGTACGGCGGGCTGGCCGGGAGTCTCTCGATCTTGCGATCGGGCCTGTAGACCGCCGAGAAGACAAAACGAATTGGTTTCGAGAAAGCCGTTGAAGTGTACTGCATACGGCTCGTCAACTTTGAAAGACCGCAACCCCATGTCGGAACCACCCTCTGCGTGCGTTTCGGAAGTACGGTAATCACGACCACTCCCAGAATTGCCGCTGCGATCCACGGAATTACGCGAGCGATGATCAGAGTGTCCCCAGGCACGCCGGCGCCAGGAATCAGAACCTGTCCCAGCGAGGCAAGTGGACGCAGAAGAAATCCTGGAAGAATTCCAATAAGCAGGCAGGCTGCCGCGAGCATGGTCATTCCAACCCGCATGGAAACCGGCGCCTCGACTGCACGTTCCGCCTCCGCACTTCGCGACCGCCCCAGAAAGGCGACACTGAAGACCTTCACAAAACACGCAGCCGCCAACCCGCCAATCAGGGCAAGGACACCCACCATCAGCGGCAATACAAACTGTGCTTTTGTATTCGTCAGAACCGAGCCGGCCAGGAAACTTCGAAAGGTAAGCCACTCGCTGATGAAACCATTAAACAGCGGCAGCCCGACGATCGAGCAGCAGCCGATAAGGAAGGTTGTCCCAGTGATCGGCATCCGGCGCTGTAACCCGCCGAGTTCTTCCAAGTCGATCGTGTGGGTTGCATTTGAAATCGCGCCGGTACCGAGAAACAGCAGACTCTTGAACAGAGCGTGATTGAAAGTGTGCAAGAGAGCCGCGATCAGCGCCAAACTTGCCCAAATCGGCTGATGACTAGCCAGGAAAATCAGCGATGTTCCCAGCCCCAGGTAGATGATCCCAATGTTTTCCACGCTGTGATAGGCCAGTAGCCGCTTGAGATCGTGCTCGGCAATCGCGTACAGAACTCCCAGTAATCCCGAGACCGCGCCGGCCATGAGAACCAGGTATCCAAACCAGGCTGGCGCCCCGCCAAGAAAATCAAAAGCGAAGCGCACAAACCCGTACACCGCCGTCTTCAACATGACGCCGGACATCAGGGCCGAAACAGGGCTTGGGGCTATTGGGTGGGCTCGAGGAAGCCAGAGGTGGAGTGGGATAATTCCAGCTTTGGTCCCAAATCCCAAGAAAGCCAAAAGCAAGATTGCTGTTCGGATTCCTGCGGGAAGGCCGGCGCTGGCCGTGCGAATCGCCGCAAAATCCAGAGTGTGTGAATAGGGTAGAAAAAGAAAAAAACCGGCCAATACCGCCGCCGCGCCCGCATGCATCATTACCAAGTAGACAAAAATATTGTGACGCCGATCTTTTGAATCTCCCTCCATGAGGATTAGTCCGGCCGAGAGAAGGGTCATCAATTCCCAGCCGAAGAGAAATGCGAATCCGCTGGATGCCGTCACAACGATAATCATGGAAAGCAGGAAAAGGGAGAAAAAAGCCCACATCCAGTTCCGGCGGCGGCCTTCATAGTGACTGCCAAAGTAGGAAACGGAAAAGATCGCGACCGCAACCGCGACGGCGCAAATCAGCAGAAGGAAGAACGCACTGAGCCGATCGATGGCAAGAGTGAAAGGAAATGAGGCGAGACGAGACAAGTCGAGAGCAAGACTGGAGCCCCGCCACAAGCACAGCGCAGCTACGAGACAGCCCACGATGCTGGACCCAATAACGAGCCCGATCGCGAAGACCCGCGCTGTTTTCCCCTGATTCGCCATCAGGACGAACGGGGCAAAGAGACCCAGCGATGCCAGAAGAAAAACAAAGCCCATGTCCATGGAAACTAGTTGCATCGGACAATATTCATGACGGGCCTTTTTTCAGCCGAGTCAGGTACAAACATGTTCCTTCCCTAACGTCATCTAACCACAGCAGTATGACCAAACATTTCTCCAAGCCCCGCGCAGTCGACAGCGAAAGATGATACTGAGCGCGCGCTCAACCTGCCATCGAAGATGATTGAGAAAGGTGACGTTCCGTCAACATGCGGTCTTCATGAGAAATAGCCAGCTACCTTAGGGCGCCAAAACATTTTCTCCTGAGGAGCATGAACCCGAAGTTGTCTCCAGAGCCTCTGGCAAAATCCTCCGGCCGCGGAACCCTTCGTCTTGGTGGGTTCAGAGACGTCACACAACGAGTGGGAGAGGTACAACGCCCCGATTGAATTGCCCAGATGTTGTTGCGCTGGTCCCACACTCTCGATTCACTGTGCTCCAACCGCGACCCCAAATCACGCAGTTTCAGTCCCCCCCGTTTTTCTCGGGGCCCTGCACAGATTTTCGCATTAGCTACTCAATTCAATCAGCCGCCGCGATCCTTGCGCTAGGAATGGGCTTGACCCTAATCGCAATGATACGTTCCCCCCTGTGTTGTACTTCGTATTCGACCCATGCTCCGATCGATAGTGCCTTCAGACTCGAACCATTGATTGCATTTTCATCAAAGCAGACTATGCAGCCATCCTCCCCCAAAATGAACCCATAGCCCAGGTTTTGCATCAGGTCCGTCACTGAACCGCGCATACTTTCTTCTTCCCTAATTCTCACGCGCTTTGGTCTGCGCAAGCCAGCGGTTTTCCACCCGTGTGAATGCTTCCTCCAAACCAACCTTGTCTTTGCGCGCCACTCGAAGAGCCGCCCGCAAGAGGAACTCCTGGCGCGAAGAATAGAATTTCTGTCCATTCTTGATGGTTGGTTGAAGTAAGCCCTTCGCTTCAAGTTTTGTAACGGTGGATTCGTCGAGGTCTAACCTTTGGGCCAGCAACTGAGGTGGATAATAGTCTGCCACGGTTCGTTATCACCCTTTCTTCGGCCTAGTCTCGAACTAGTTTTCGATCAGCATGTTGTCCTGAAGGCATATGCGAATATTTGCAGACAGTGAACAAAAAAATACAGTTCCTTCTTTAGGACGCTGCTCGTATTTGCTGCAGCATGTCCCGTACATCGACCAGGTGATTATTGAAAATGTTTTTTGCAACATCGAGAAGCTTAAAAAGGGTCCGGTCGGATACGGAGTAATACACGTTGCTGCCGGATTTCCGTCCGATCACTATATTGCGCACTCGTAAAATCGCAAGCTGCTGGGAGACGTTCGCTTGTTCGATGTGTAGAGTCTCACTCAGCTCATTCACACCTTTCTCGCCGTCACGGAGGCAGTCGAGGATCTGTATTCGGATTGGGTGTGCGAGAGCCTTGAAAAACTCCGCTTTGAAATTGGCAAGTTGCTGTGGCATATGATTCCTGCTTACCTGGATACTCTAATCTGCGAATATATCTATGTCAAATAATTTAACGAAGTGGCGCTCAAGGTCTCTAGCCCCACTACATTTCCTGTCCAAGCGACCACGCGACAAAGAAGAGGAGCTTCGCTTCCGATGAGGCCTTGTAAGCCATCGAGAATGGCTGTTTCTGATGAACACAGATTCTCTCCCTATTGGCTTTCAATGAAACCCGCGCCTTCGAGGAACGGAAATGGCAGCGGACCACATTTGGTTACGTTTGCCCGCAGCGCGCACAGCGATGAACGAACGCCCAACTTGAAGCCGGTTTTTTTGGGGAGTCGCAATTGTACGTATCCTTGCAAATCGCGTAGGGCACGCTGCAGATGACTCTGACTCAAACCAGTCCTCGGCTCTTTTGGCAGGCGTCAAGCTGAGTTTCTAATCTCTTCACAGACAGCATGCGCAAGATTCATCCGAAGGATAGATAAGAATGGGCCTACTTTGTCGGGAGTGGTTCGGCAATCTGAGAGACATCCGACAGGTCATTCATCGCAAATCTCGTGAAAAGCTCCACAATTTCTGCATCGAATTGGGTTCCGCTGTCTGCGCGCAGTCTGCGAATGGCTTCTTCGACGGGTAGCCCCTTCCGATAACTGCGGTCGGAAATCATTGCGTCGAAGGAATCCACGATACAAACGATCCTGGAGCCCAGCGGCGTTTCTTCTCCCTTTAATCCGGACGGATAACCTTTTCCGTCAATTCGTTCATGATGATGCAGAACAAGCAGGCTAGTTTGTTGAAACGTCGGGATCCCTCGAAGAATTGCCCAGCCATACTCGGAGTGTTTTTTCATTTTCTCCCGCTCTTCGGGAGTGAGCTTGCCCGGCTTGTTTAGGATGGAATCTGGAATGCCGATCTTTCCAATATCATGAAGAATCGCTGCTGCTTCGATGTCACTCAATTGTGATGAGGGAACCCCGAGCTGTTCAGCCACCCGTACAGTCCATTCCGCTAAGCGCGTCGAATGCACACCAGTATTGAGATCCTTCAGGTCCAAGAGCTGGTTCATCGCGCAGATGGATGCAGATCGCAATTGTCGAAGCTGCAGCTCGAGGTCCCTGATGCGCGAGCGGTTGGCACGCTCGTCTAACAGAGGGGGATCGGGGACCTGTCGAAATTCTGAGGAATTTGCTGACATGGTGGAGTCCGAATCTACTTAAGTTTCCTCCCTAAGTTCATACTTCCCGTCAAAGAATCGTACGGGCTCAATCCACCTAGTTCAATAGGCAGGAAGTGCCAATTGAGTTGACTAATTCGCGCACGGGGCGAATGATCCTAATTGCAGTGGGAGTGGGTGGAGCACTAGTCCTAAACGCCCCGTATACCGTTAAGTCTTTTGTTATCTGTCAGTTAGAGGCATTGTTTGAGGTTTAGTTTCACCGAATCTGAGTCCATAAGTCCTTTCGCGGCAAAAAGTTCTATTCGGCTCGCTCCGAATATCCCCGCAGGATGAAAGAAGCCCATTCAAAAGGGTGAGCGTGTACTGCGCGCACTTCTGCCATTGCGGCTTGCATAGCTTTAGCCTTGTCGGTTTCCGAAGCTGCGCGCCGATAGAAACCATTCAGAAAGATCCCAAGTGGCTCTCTATTCGTATTCCATAAAGGCATCAGTAGAGCCCTTGCTCCCGCATACTCCAGCCCTCTTGCGAGGACATGGATCTCTTCTCCATTACCAGTGGCGCGCAAACCTGGACCTGTTCCAGTAAGTCCCATGACTTGACAAGGAAATCGGAGGTGAAACAAATCAAGAATTGTCTTGGGCGAATCGCCCAAAGATATTGTTGAAAGGATTGGGTTATCCTGACGCACATTCAATTCTGCCACCAAATGAATAAATCGGTTTCCCGCAGCATTTGATTCCAGAGCTTTGGCGTTTGCTTTCGCACCGCGAAATATTGTTGCATCCGGCAAGAACTGGATGAATTGAAGCGACGCATCTCGGGACATGCTCTCATCCGAAACCTTTGGTTCAAGAATCAGGTCGGGCCCATGGGAAGAAGCTTTTTTCATAGAGGAGAGGAAATAGAGGCTGGCGCTTCCTGCGTAGGAAATGACGTGCTTATCGGTCAGGAAGCGTGACCCATCAAAGAGCGCATGAAATGGAACATAGTGCAGAGGACCATCGGGAACGACAATAAGTCGCTTGCCCTTCAGATGGTCATCGATCGGCTCGACCAACTCGGTGTTGAGATCCCGGAGGGTGGCCAGTGCCCCTTCAAGTAAGTCGGCCCCGCTCTTATGTATGTTCGTTGCACCCGATTGCATTTTGGAGAATTGTGCATCGAGTGACCGGATGAGATCGCGCACCATTTCGGTCCGGGTGAGCGGAATGACCTCCAGCCGATCGCGGTTCAGAAGGCACACATAGTACAGTCCCCGCGCATGGAAATACTCGAGCAGGATCTCATCTGTACGTAATAGATTCTGGATTTCGCCGATTGGTGTGATGCTGGCGATTTGCACAGCATAGAATTCTTCATCCGTACCACGCATTTCGACAAGCATCCTCAGGAGAACTTCCTCTCTCTCTCGAATCGCCTGGCGCAATCCCTGGGCTTGCCCTGCAGCGCTCTCTGTGTTCCGAAATTCAGCCAAGTCCACTTGGCGGTAGTACCAGTTGAGTTCCTCGCGCAGGTTCTTCACCTGTTCAACCAAACCGCTATGCGTGCCTGAAGGCGCCGGAAGCGAATGTGCGCGAAATGCAAGCATCCCCGCCAGTTCGCGTGACTTCGCTTTCTCGATTACTTCAAAGATGGCCTCTCTCTGCGCGAGGCTTTGATTGAACGTCGCTCCTAAACTAACGAGCCCCTCATACAGCGCCAGATCATTACGGATAAACGGGATTTTCAGCTCCTCCGCATTCCGCCTGTTTGGGATCACTTCCCATTCCGCTAACGCCTCGCTGTAAGAAGTGTATGCATTTTGGTCGTCCTTCGTGGATTCTTGAATGCCACCAAGAACCCAATAGGCTTGGCTTAAGAGAGCCGGCGAATTAATTTTTTTTGCGGCACGCAGCGCTGACTGGCAGCAGGCTAGTGCGGCAGCCGCGTCCCCTACTTCCAAGAGAAGAACTGCCTCGAGCAAGTCGGTAAGTATTGATTTTCCCGAAGCTGCCTGTGAGGAGAAGAACTCCTTAGCTCTCTTGCTGGCGCGCCGAGCTTCGTAGGTGCGGCCCTCATGGTGCAGAACAAGAGCTTGGTATAAGTCGAGCACGGCCACCCACACGTTGTTCTGTTCCTGTCGCATCCGATCTTGCGCTTTTCCCAACAACTCCAAGGCTCGGAATACCTTGTGCTCCTGATAGGCGGAAATCCCCAAGAACACAAGTGCCTTTGCCGCTTCATATTCCATGCCCAAATCTTCAAACCCAGAGAAGGCCTGTTGTGCGAGTCGTGAAGCTTCCTGAATCAAATTCAATTCGAGGTACATTTCCGATTGATCGAGATCACACAACGCAGTGTGGTATTTGTCACCCACCCGGTCGCAGTACTCGCGCGTCTCTTGGTAGAGCTGGATCGCATGCATGTGCTCCCCACGCAGAAAATAGAGGTAAGCAATGTTGTAATCAGCCTGTGCCACCAAATTCGGCATGTTTTCGCGTTCGGAGATTAGCCGTGCCTTCAGATAAGCATCTTGCGCGTGCATGAAATCATTTAGGGAGATATGACAAACCGCCATGTTGGCCCAAACGATGGCGCAATCGCGGTGCTGCCCCAACTCTTCCAGGTGCCCGAGCGCTCGCTCGTACGACACCAGCGCCTCCTTGAAACGGTCCTGCCGGTGGAGAATATTCCCGACATTGACGTCGAGTCGCGCAAGCCGCAGAGTGTCATGATGCAGTTCGAATACTGTGCGCGCCTTTTGCGCCCGCTCATAAGCCTCACCATAGCTTCCCAAATAAATGAGTGGCTGCAAGGAACTGCTCAATGTGATGGCCGCTTCGACTTCCTCGCTCAGTTGGCGGAATAGTTCGTAGGATTTCTGATAAGTCAAGAGGGCTTCCTTATTCTTTCCCTGCAGAACCTGCACGTTTCCCGACGAGCGCGCGCTCCTCGCCCGGCAGAAATCGTCCTTGAGAACTTCGGAAAGCCAGGTTGCAGCATCCGCCAGCCGTTCCGCGCGAACGATGTCCTCGCGGGCCATCTTGACTACTGCATCGGCAATTCCCAAGACGACTTTCCGTTCCCAAAACTGCGAGTGCTCGACGATATACTCTTGTTGCGAGGATTTGGCCTCAATCGCGGAAAGTTCCTCGATCAGACCGGCCAGAGACGCAGTGGGAGGTGATGAAGACATAGGCCCAAGTAGGATTTCACCCTATCCACCGGGTGGCAACGATGGAATTTGAAGACGTTTCATCCTGTGAACCCATTTGAGAATTCGGAGTGAGAATGAACCCGGCCCTACCGTGCCTTCCAGAAGAATTCCTCAACGTTCCAGAGATCCACAGGATCCATCACTGCCGGTTTGAAATTCCCAAGTTCCTTCTTTACGCCAATCAACACATGAGGGCTGACAAGAAATATGACCGGCTGGTTTTCAGCGAGCAATTCCTGCACGCGGTCGAATGCTTTCTTGCGTTCTGCAAAAGTCCTGGCCGTTAGTTGTTCCCGCATGAGGGCGTCAATTTCTGCTTCCCAGGAACTTGGCGGGCTGTCTCTATGAAGATTCCAAAGGTGAGTGCTGCCATCCGAGAGCCAGACATTGCTGTCCGCATTTGGATCTGCATCACCGCTGGCCAAGCCGAGCACACAGGCTTCGTAGTCGCTACTATCCAAAACCCGGCTTAAGAGCGCCCGGGATTCCAAGGGAACAACCGTGACGCGCATTCCTAATTGACGGAGATCATCCTGAATAATTGTGGATATCTTCGAGCGCTCCGCATTCGACGAGCTGACGACAATCGAAAACTCAATCGGCTGCTTCTCAGCGTCAACGAGCGTCGCTTCGGAATTCCAGGAAAACCCGGCGTTGCGCAAGAGTTGCCGCGCCTGATCGAGCGACCGAGCAGGATGCGGCAGTCGTTGGTCAAACCATTGCTTGTTCCCAGGAGTAACCGGGCTCCAAATCGGAGTTGCACGTCCCTGATAAATGAGCCGGACAATCCCTTCGCGATCCACTGCCAGAGAAACAGCCCGGCGAAACACGTTGTTGCTGAACCATTTCTGCTTTCCGGCTATCTGAGGCAAGTTCTTCTTAGAAAGGTCATTCAAGTTGAAAAAAAGAAAGCTCCACTCTAGGCTAGGGCCTGCGTCCGCGAGGTTGTAGCCCGCCGTCGCGGGCTTTCCCTGCAGCATTGAAAAGTTCAGAGCCGAGACGCGGCTGATCATGTCAATGTCGCCAGACTGGAATCGAAGAACTTGGGCGTCTTCATTGGGGATAAAAAGAAAAACCAGCTCATTCAAGTAAGGTAACCGCGTCCCCTTCTGGTCTTGTTTCCAATAAAAAGGGTTTCTATCGAGAACGAGCCGTTGGCCGGGAACGTACTCTTTCAATCGAAAAGGTCCGGCCCCTGCAATCTCTGTGGCAGGGCTTGTGGGAGACCAAACCTGCTCAAATTTCCCCGCGCGATAGGGTCCCTCCAACAAGTGACGCGGAAGGATCGCAAAACCGTCGAATAGCCTCAGCCCGGGGCCGTATGGCGCTGCCAATTCAAATTGAACCGTCTCAGTGTCGAGCCTTCTAATCGTGATCGGCTTTCCGGCGACAATGAGAAGGTCGCGTTGGGGCGCATGCACGGATTCGTCGAGATAGACCTGGAAGCTGAAGACCACATCGTCTGCGGTCAGCGGTAGGCCATCGGAAAAACGAAGTCCATGGCGGAGCTTGAGCGTGTACTTGCGACCGTCCGGTGAAACTGTCCAGGACTTTGCGAGGGCGGGCTCCGGCTGCTGCGTGTAGCGGTTTATATGAATCAGGTCCGCCATCATCCGCCAAATTACGAGCTTGGATGACGTGTCGGCGAAGGTTACTGGATTCAGAGTTTTGGGTTCCGCACGGAGCGAGACGACGAGGCGGCCGCCGGGACGCCCTGTTTCGCCGGTCGAGACCATGAATTCAGTTCCAGCATCACGAGCCGAGGTCTGCGGCTCAACGTGGCTGGACAACGGCATAAGACCGAGTGCCGCCGCGGCAAATAGAGCAGCAATTCTTGCTAACGGCTTCATGTGGCCGCCAGTCTCGCTCGTTTCTCCAGAGCGTTTGCCAATGCCATGTAACCCAAGAAAAAGGGAATGGACGCAACTCCCGGAGCAATCATCCACCAGTACGATTCAAGAATATGTACTTGCATCAATGAGGCGAGCATGTTTCCCCAAGTGGGCACCGGCTCACCAACTCCTAAACCAAGAAAGGAGAGGGTGATTTCCGCCAAAACATATTGCGGCACCAAAAGAGCAGCCTGAGTAAGAATCACGCCTCCGGCCTGCGGAAGCACATGCCGGCGAAGGATATACAGGTCGCTTGCTCCAAATCCACGGGCAGCGCGAACGAAATCGCGTTCACGGGCGCTCAAGACAACTCCGCGAATAAGCCGCGCGGGGCGCGCCCATCCCACAAGTCCAATGATGGCAACGAGCAATAAGAATGCTTGCTTAGGTTCCACCTGCAAGGGCAGGAAAGCGCGGACTGCGAACAATAAATAAAGCCACGGCAGCGCCAGAAACAACTCAGCTCCTCTCATCAGGATAGCGTCCCACCAACCTCCATAGTAGCCGGCCAAGCCGCCGAGAATTGTTCCCAACGTGAGCGCAAGTCCGGCGGCGAGTAATCCCGCCAACAGAGATATCTGGCCACCACGAAGGGTCCGGGAGAATACATCGCGTCCAAACTGGTCCGCACCAAACAGAAAGATCGAGCCCGGAGCATCCACTCCAAAGAAGTGAGTATTGGTGCGAAAGAGATTTGCCAGTTTGTATGGCGCTCCCGGAACAAAGAAATGCAGAGGGTAGACCTGGTCTTGATCTACATCATAAACAGTGAAGTCATCTTGTGGGTGCTTCCACCCGTACACAAATGGCCGCACATGGAAGTGACCCGCCGAGTCCACGAAATGGATTCGCATGGGTGGGGAGAAGGGCATCTCACGATTCTGAGCGGCTTCATCGTAAGGAGCGATGAATCCTGCCAAGAGGATGGCCGCATGAAGAACTGCCAACGCTCCGAGTAACCAGAGATACTTTCGGTTTGATTTCATTTCCATTTCATTGAGTCCGGATTCGCGGATCCTGCCAGTACAACAGGAGATCCGCTGTGAAACTTCCACAGGCAAGGAACAACGTCGAAAGCATGATGGCGCCGATGACCACGTATAAGTCCCGTGCGAGAATCGCTTCCAACAGCAATGGACCTAGACCTGGCCAACCGAGGACGACTTCAACCAGCATCGAGGCGCTTAACAGAGACCCGATGGAAAAGCCCAGAAGCGAGATGAGTGGATTGGCTGCCGCGCGCAGAGCATATCGAAAGAGCAGTGTGCTTCGCGGAATCCCATGACCTGCGGCCGCAAGGTAGAACGGAGAACGCAGAACCTCTGTTACGGCTGCGCGTACATGTCGCACCAGAATCGGGGCCATTCCGAGGGCCAACGCGGCCACGGGAAGCGCCAGGTGAGCCGCCAGATCCTTTAGCTTCCCGGTAAAACTGAAAGAGTCGAAATCCAGCGACACCATCCCACCTGTTGGCAAAATGTGCGTCCTTGCGGCGAACCAGAGCAGGGCCAATGCAACCAACAGGTCCGGCACGGCGAGCAGGGATCCCGTTGCCGCGGAAATTATTCGATCGTCGAAGTGGCCGCGCCTCTCCGCAGACCAAATTCCAATGGGGATCGCAAGAAGCCAGGCTAGGATTGTGGCGCTCACGGTAAGTAAAAGAGTGTTGACCGCGCGCGGCCAGATTAGAGATGTAGCGGACTGGTTGTAAGCGAAGGAATACCCCATGTCGCCGCGCGTCAATGACTTTAGCCACTGCCAATACCTCACGGGAGTGGAACGGTCCAGCCCATACTGCGCTTTCAGTGCATTCACTGTTTCAGAAGAAATCTGGGGGTTAAGCCGCATCTCGTCCACGTAGTTTCCCGGGGCCAGAGAAATGAAAACAAATGAAATCACGGAGACGCCAAAGAGCAGAAAAAGCATGTGCAAAATACGGCGCGTCACATACGTCAAGGCAGCACCGCCAATTCTTGAGTCCACCCCTCTTGCAATGTGTGCATGGCGGTGACAAGAGACTGCGTGTACAGATGTTGCGGCCGCGAAAAGATCATTTCTGTTGTTGCATTCTCAACAATCAAACCATTTTTCATCACCGCGACTTCGTCCGAGAGCGCACGAACGAGATTTAGATCGTGAGAAATGAACAAGTAGGCCAGGTTGTATTCAGCCTGCAGATCCACCAGCAGATTTGTCATTTGTGCTTGGACGGACAGATCCAATCCCGAGAGCGCTTCGTCAAGAATCAGAATCTTGGGATTCAACGCGAGCGCACGCGCCAGCGCGAGTCTTTGTTTCTGGCCGCCACTGAACTCATGCGCACCGCGCCCGGCCCATGATCCCGGCAGGCCGACCATTTCCATGAGAGTGGCGGCTCTGTCGCGTGCGTCTTTCCGGCTAAAATGATTCACGATCAGGGGCTCGGCGACAATTTCGGCTGCTGAAAATCCGGGGTTAAGGGCCGACATTGCTTCCTGAAAAATCAGTTGCACCTTTTTTCTAGCGCGGCGCAAGTCGCTGCCGGTGAGAGCGAGAAAATCTTGCCCCTCGATTCTCAATTCACCCGCGGTTGGCTCCTCAAGGCGCACAAGACAACGGGCCAGTGTGGATTTCCCTGATCCTGATTCACCCACCAGTGCAAGAGTGCGGCCTGAGTAGAGCGAAAGATCGACTGCTTGGAACGCCCTCAACGAGGCTTTTCCAGACGAGAACGGCCCTTGTGTCGTGAATACTTTTAACAGCCCCCGGGCTTCAAGGACACCGGCCGACATCGTGGATTGAATAGTCTCGTTAGTGTTCATAAAGAAAGCAGCGCACTCGCCGCGACTCATCGATATGCTTCTCCTCCGGCATTACAGAAGAGCATTTCGGTACTCGCTGGCCGCAACGCACCTCGTAATGGCAACCGGGATGTGTCCCTGAAGTGCCGCCAGGCGGATCCTCGATCACTGAAAGTCTGTGCCGCGGACTTAAGGATCTTGGTTTTGCGTTACTCGGGCGCAATCGCATTAGATCCTGCGTGTATGGGTGCAAGGGGGATGCGTAAACTCTTCCCAGCGGACCTTCCTCGACAACTTGCCCGCCGTACATTACGAGGACGCGGTCCACAAGATCCGGCAGAAGCGCCGGATTGTGAGTGATCAATAGAAGGGCCATGCCAAGCTGTTGCTTTAGGTCCTTCAGTAGTTGGATGATTTCTGCTTGAGTCGTCAGATCCAGCGATGCAGTCGGTTCGTCTGCGATGATCAAGGAAGGCCGGCACGAAATGGCCTGCGCGATTAAGACTCGTTGCCTTTGGCCGCCACTCAGTTCATGAGGATACGAATTGAAAATGCGATTGGAATCTTCCCGGAAGACTTCGGCGAGCGTGGCGCGTCCAGCTTCCATGCATTTCTTCCGGCTCCAGCGATGATGAGCTTTCAGGACTTCCGCTACTTGATGACCAATTCGCATCGTTGGATGCAATGCTCCGGCAGGTTCCTGGTGTATGAGCGAGATTCCTGTGCCGCGAATTTGCGTCAATTCCTTCGAACCCATCTGGACGATATCAGCCCCTCGAAAATCAATGGACCCGCGTGCGATGCGAAAGTTGCTTGGCAACAGCCGGAGTAACGAGCGCGCAAGAGTTGTCTTTCCGCAGCCAGATTCCCCGAGGATGCCGATAGCCTGGCCTTTTTGAATGTCCAGAGAGATCCCATCGAGAATGCGGATTGGTTTCGCCTCTTTCTCTACAATCTCGACATCGAGGCCTTGAACTCGAAGGAATGGGGAGATGCATGGGTGCTCGAGAGAACTTGCAGAGCGGGTAGCTGACTGGTCCGCGTCAGATTTAACCATCGAAGTTTCTGATATCTGCGCCATACTCATATGGAGGATACCCGCCCACTGAATTTGATCCCTCTAAGTCACATGAATTAGTGCCTGACCAAAACACAAAAACACAGCAATACCTTCTCTTGCGTCGACTACTCATGATGGACGGATTCCCATGGAATGGAAATGAGCTTAGCGTATGGCTTATTGACTCTTTGGCGTTCTGGAGTATTGCGCTGGGGAAGATTGCATAACCGCCCGGAAATGAAAGGAGCCACAGACTCCCCGTCCGTGGCTCCTTTTGCTTCTATGAATCAGGTGTACGACTTAGTGGGGCAGGATCATGCCCTTGATAAATTGAATGGTTTGGTTCACGTCCAAACAGCCCGCACCAAGTGAACCATTCGTTCCGCAAGGGATTGCGTGACCTAATGCCCGCGCGATGTCGGCTTCCTGAAGTTGCCAACTTGCGACAACTTTTGCAGTAGCGAGGGCCAGGTCCGCCGTGCCCGAAACAAGCGCGGAGCTGAACGAAGTGCCCCACACGGCCGCATAGTGGTTGCCAGGATAGGTCGTGATTAGGGCTTCTCCAGGTGCTGCCACGGTGACGATGTCCGGACCAAAATTGGAGAAGGTGGATTGCTTGCTCTGCTGATCCACTGAGGCAACGGCAATAACATTGCCGAACGCCGCCGGATAAACGAGAGCGCTCTGGCTGTCATTTCCAGACGATGCAACACAGATGACGCCTTGCCGAGCTGCATAGTTGATTGCCTTCATTAAAGCGTCTGAAATCTGCGTCAGTTCAAAGCTCATGTTGATGACATTGGCTCCGTTGTCCACCGCATAGTAGATTGCTCGAATGATGTTTGACTGGTCTCCAGTTCCGTCCGCATTGAAGGCCTTGAGCGGCATGATCTTGGCGCCCGGGGCCACCAGGTGGATTAACCCGGCCACCATCGTGCCATGGCCAAAATAGGATGGTAGATTAGCACCCTCAAGGATCGAGGCCGTCGACTGCTCGAGGATTGCAGCCGTGGATTGATTGAGCATTATGATCTGTTGGGACTCCAGAATTGACGCCGTAGACTGCTCTAGGATTGACGCCGTGGACTGATTGATATCTGCAAGGTCCGACGCATAACCCGACACGTTCCGGGTGAAGTCGTACCCTTGCATCACTACGGGAGCGAGTATCGGATTCTGTGCATCCACGCCGGTATCAATGACCGCGATGATTCCCCCGCCAGTGTTCTTCCCCTGGATGATTGCCGTGTCGGCATTGATCGCGTAAAAAGCCGGCTGCTGGACATAACCAATCCAAGCTTTGTTCCCATACACTGAAGTCCACAACTTGTCGGTTAATACAGTCGTAACCGGCATTGGGGGGGTGTAGGGCGCTGTGGTAATCGCGGTCTCCGGAACGGACACCTTGTTGTTCTGCTCAAGGTGCTTCACATTCGGATCATTCTTTACCCACTGTTGGAGTGCTCCGGGCGGAACCGCAGAGCTCACCTGCACGAGGAACGTATCCGGCGGCCGGATTGTGCTTAGCATCGTCATGCCATATGTCTGGCACGCGGCCTGCGCCTGGGCGAGGCTGGGAGACTGCAAGATGTAAGTGTTTGTGCTCTGCGCCGTCGCATTTAATGGATTCAGTGCCAGCGCCAGTGCCGCCAAGATCAGAATCTTCAAAGCGTTCTTCATTGCTTTCTCTCCATCTTGACCATTCTTGCTTCGTCCCCTGGCCCCCTTCTCATGAGGGGGAGGGTGCCTTCGACACTTTGTAATTTAAGTCCTAGAACGACTAGTCCCTATAGCTCGTTGGGTACAATCTCGCTGGGCCTTGAGTACTAGTGAGCATTTCACTGCCTGTAAGTTGTTGAAAACTAGTGGTTTATGAATCTGCATTAATCCGGATGAGCTTCAAAACGGGCCGTATGGGGTTGCGACACCCAAATAGAGGGAGATATATTTCCGTTACTTTCCTCAACTCTTGAACGGCCGACAGACTTGAATGAGGTGGTGCAAAACCGACGATGGCTGAATTTGGTACGTCGGCTCTATTGATAAGCAAAGTTCCAACAGGCAAGCTGGATCGCGAGGCTGAGGAAAGTGTTGAATATTGTGATGTTTCTCGCTGCAGTTCTTGCATTGGCGCAATTTGGCGCCTACTACTGGCGGTCCCTAATTGCCTCCAGAGCCGCCCGACCCCTGTCCGAACGGTTTCGAATTGCTACGGGATACGAAAGCTCAGCACCTGGTGCACAGGACTTCGGCGC
The DNA here is from genome assembly GCA_041484365.1 of Terriglobia bacterium. Classification (GTDB taxonomy): domain Bacteria; phylum Acidobacteriota; class Terriglobia; order Acidiferrales; family UBA7541; genus DASTCZ01. Next base: position 66,438 of record JBGPHM010000003.1, read on the forward strand.
CCTTCTCAGTTTTTATCGTTTAACTCCAGAGCTCAAGAAGCACACGTACAACCTCTGTGGAATTCAGGTCTATTACAGACTTGCGGCTGCCCTTCAGAAACTGCCCGCACTCCATCGTTGGGCCCAATCGGAGATGGCCATTTGCACGCGGTATGTCGCGGTACTAGTGGACCTACGTATCGAACGAAACCTCGCTTACGCAGCCGAAATGCGTTGCCGCTGACCAAAAACTCAAATCATTAGTACCGGGCGTTGCCCATAGTCATGTTTTTCTGAGCCGGGCGAAACACGCCCTTGGGCAACCGCATTTCTCAACCTTTCCGCGATCTCAGGAAATTCGGATTTTGGGCAATGAGAGGTTTTTGAGCAGCTTATGAACGCCTTCGCTCAGATAAGCCTAGGTGGAGATCATGGCTGCCTTGCGCCCTGCTACCTTTACGATTGCGGTCAAAAATGGCGCGATCCCGGGATAACAGGCGATTAACTGAGTTGGCGATTTCGTATCACCCGCGCTCGCTCCGCAAAACAATCGAACCTTACTGTTTTTTCGGTGGCGGCGATGGGTTCACTGGAGGATGGCCGGGTGGGAGAGGCCTGTTTGAACCCGTGCCGGCTGGCGCAACCAGTCCTCGAACATCGGGAAAATTCCCGTGAACATTTTCCTGACCTGAAGGGATATGGGGGTTTGTGCCTGGAGCAGGATGTTCAATCGCACCACCCATACCGGCGGTCTGCACGACGGTCCACGCGCCGTCGCGCTTTTCGAGCCGGTATGAAATCTGCATGGATGCTCCGGCTGGAGCTCCTGTCTTGGGCCGGAAAATAACGGTGGCATTCGCTTGATTGCCCTGGATCGACGTGTTCGTGAATTCCATGTCCATTGCTTGCAGATTCAATGTATTGAGCGCAGTCAGGTGCCGTGTGACGGCAGCGCGTATGCCATCCGCATCCGCCTCAGTCTTATGACAACCCGCACTGAAACCAATGGCCGAGCCAACGGCAACAAGTAAGAAAAGCGACTTTGTGATTTTCAATCGAGCACCCTTTCCGTCCTCAAGCGTTTACCAAAGCAGGCGCAGGCTCACAAGCCTCCTTGCTGGCCTCTGAGGTAATGTCGCGCGATCCGAATCCAACTCCAATCTTTTTAAGGAACGTGGTTGGTGGTTCACCGCCTGCAAATACAAATACGAAATTGTTCGGTATTCGCTGCATGGAACCACTCACATTCAATACTACAGCCTCTTGCGTGATTTCAAAGGGAATTGAATTAAACACAACCTTCAATTTTCCTTTTCGGATGCATTCCGCCATTCGTTGTTCGTTGCGCTCCTTGATCCGGCTAAATCCCGCTTGTCGATAGGAAAGCGTGACATTATTGCCGACTTGCTGTGCAAGCCCCATGGCCGCTTCCACAGCGCTGTCTCCGCCGCCGATGACGAGGATCTTTTTGTGAACATAGTGATCCGCTTCGATAAGGCGATACATCACCTTGGGCAAGTCCTCACCTTTAACGCCAAGCTTCCGCGGGCTCCCGGTCCTTCCGAGTGCCAGGATTACTGCGCGCGCGCGATATTTGGAATTTGCTGTCGTGACCGTAAACACTCCTCGATCGTCCCGCTCAACATTCTCTACCTTCTCGCGGCCTTTGAATTTAAAGTCGGTCCGCCGTAAAACCATGTGCCAAAACTCGAGCAACTCCTCTTTGGTAAGCTCAGTCTTCTTAAACCTTCCATACACCGGCAAATCCACTGGACTTGTCATCACCAGTTTTTGACGGGGGTATTTCGCGACCGTACCCCCAATCTCGGTTTCGTCCAGTGTGATGTATCTCAATTTCAATTCAATTGCGCGCAACGATGCGCTGATTCCCGCAGGGCCCGCTCCGACGATCACCACGTCATAAACGTCCGGTGGTCTCACCGCGCCCCCCGACCAGCCCAATCTTCTTGCGATTACATCGACGCAATCGCGCCCCTGGTTAATTGCATTCTTGATCAGCGCCAAACCACCAAGCTCCCCCGCGATAAACAGATTCCTGACGGAGGTTTCAAACTCGAAAGTGAGGAATGGCAAATCCGCGCTCACGCTGGGGCTTGCCATGACCATGGTAATGGCGCCGACAGGGCAGGCCTCGGCGCAAAGCGCATGCCCGATGCACTTATATCCATTGGCTATAACAGCTTTGCCCCCCAGCATGGCGAGGACATCGCCTTCCGGGCACACGTTTGTGCAGGTCGCACAACCGATGCAATAGTTTGCGTCAATGTGCGGATGCTGGGCGCGCGGGCCTTCTGAACGCAATTGCCCTTTTTCCAGGGCTGCGTGCGCCCGTTGGTCCCGTTTCTTTAATTTTCTAAGGTGCAGGACCAGAAAGAAGGCGACCAATCCCGCAGCAAATAGAAATGATAAGAGATTTTCCACCGACAGCCTCAGACTCGATAGCCCATAACAAGTACTAAGCCGATGTGGACCAGCGCCAGTATTGCAAAGGCATAGCTAAACGGATAGTGGATTACATGCCAAAGCTGAAAGACTTGCTTTGTTCGTGACAGGAAAAGGATGCGTTTGGAAATCTCCGCTTGCTTGCGTGCAACGTCAATAATGCCTTCCAGGCGTTTGTTTCGCGTCCGAAACAATCCAAATGCCGAAGTGAGCCAGTTGCCAAACCCCGCATTTCGCAGCCTGAGAAGTGAAACCTGAAATGGGCGTTTGATGTCCAGCAGAATCATCAAGATCAACGCAGCCGGCAGCGACATATGCAATACGCGTTCTGGGGCGGGTAAGCTAAACAGCGCGGCAATCCCACTCTGTCGGCCCGGGGACCCTGCATCCAATTGTTTGCGTAATGAAACCTCAAGATCCTCCATTTCTTTCATCGTCATTTCCGCTGCGTTCAGCCGCCGGGGTATTTGCGAATAGAGGTATCGACCAATGAATCCGCTCATAGTGACGGCCAACATGCTCCAAAAAGCCATCCCGGCGATGTTTCTGAACTTAAGGGATGAATGAAATGCAATCACGAAGGGCGCCGTCGCGCCGAGGACAACGTGAAAATCCAACCAGTGACGCGAATTACCTTTCCTGGCAAGCCATCCCCATTTCTTTCGCAATGGGTAAAGATAAATCAGGAAAAACATGAAGACGCCCAGCATCCCAAGTTTTACTCCGATGGTGCCGCTTGGGCGCAATGCATCGTGCTTCAGTGAAAAAGGCCGCTCGGCCGCGGAGAGTTTGTAGTAATCGTACCCGTACCCGCCAATGATGAGGACAAGGGCAAGAGCGAGAACCCATGCTAGCTTTACGCGCGTGCGATGTCCGCGGTCATCGTCTTCGCGAGGGATGACAGTCGTTGAAGCTGTGGCGTGCGTGCTCATCGTGAAGTTCCTGGTTCGACGCGAATCTTGCCGAGAAATCGCCGGTAATCTGTGAACCGATGAACATTGCGCCAGTGCTGTTTTGGGGTTTCGAGTTCTATCGTTGCGGAGACGGGCATCCAATAAGATTCTTCCGGGTCATGGAACTGAACAAGGGCATAGTGAATGTCGCTCCTCATCCCCTGCAGTCCGAGGTCACTCATGTCTGAATCCAATCTTGCCGTGAGGCGCACGATCGCTCCTGAATTCTTGTCAATCCAGATTGTGCCTGCGAGAGGAAGCGGATAATTCTTGCCACGCAATTGCAGAGCTGCGGGCGAAGACCCTCCCGCGATCGGTTTGTAATCGATCTTGAGCAGCGTCACTCCATCACTAGTATCTTCGCCTGCCGCTTCAAACTGGTAGCTGGATTCGTAATTCGAGTGCACGATGAGCAACATTCCAGCGAATCCGTTTGTTATCAACAGTGTCCGGCCGGGGTCGCGAAATGCCAGTTTTTGGGGTTCACGTGACTCTTTCAGTTTCAGTGAACCGTTGAGGGATATCGTCTGCAGTTGATAATCGTATCTCGATTCCTCGCGGTAAGCGGGCTTGCCATTTTTTCCGAGAATGATCTGGGTGATTGATTCCGCGCACACAACATTTTCAGAGTGTTCCAGCACCGCTGTGACGTTGCGCCGCGCCTGATCGAGCGCCGCCAGAACGTTGCTTGTCGAAGAGGCCGCAATTGGGGCCTGTATTGTCGGCGCCGCTTGGGCCAGAGACTGCTCAATCGGCATTGCAATCATGCTAAGCAGGAGAAGAACTGTGATTGGAATCGTCATCGTCTGCGGAATCCTCCGAACCGGTATCCGAACGTCACAGTCCATTGCTCGTAGTTAAGCGATGTCCCCGTATTCCATGTGAATCCTGCTTCCATGAAATAACGCGGTCCAAGTGTCCAATCCATGAGCCCGGTTACGAATCTCGAATTCGTATTGGAGGTGAGGGGAGAAATAAAAGACTGCAGGCCGCTTAGCACTTCAATCCGGAGATTCTCTCTCAGGTCTTTGCTTACCGAAATAGATTTGTAATTGCCGGAGCCAAATGAACTGTTGAATTTTGAATAGTGGACATCCACACGAAAACCTGTCTTAAACAAATCACCGAACGCTATTCCAAAGAGTTCATTCCACGACTGCGAAGCGTCGGTATTTGTCTTGCTTCGGCCAATTGTTGTGTAGAGCGTTGTCTTCCATGGCATCTCCACCCGGACGCCGCCGCTCAGGCCTTGAAAGAGGTATTGGTCCAGGAGCCCGGTACCAATCAGATTTGGATCAAAGGTCGGAAGATTTCGAAAGTAGTTGTGATTCAGACTGAACGTGATCCGCTTCAGAGGCTGGTACCGAACCGTTGAGAAACTCTGAGTGACGCCCGTATTGTAAGTTTTCCCATCGGGTGTTGTTCGCGAGGCATCTGCCTGCATCGAGTTATAAGCGGAAATGTTGTGCCCGTATGAAAGCGTATTCTCGAAGAAGCTGAACTCTCGCGCAAGGTTCCAACCGATGCTCGTCATTGCCAACCCGGCAGTGGAAATCCATCTCAAATGCTCAAAGTCCCCGGTCTCGTAATTCACGAACGCTCCGGCGATATGCTGATTGGGGTTATAGCTCCATGATGTTGGGTCAGGAGTCGATCCCGCAAACACACCCGACGTCAGATGGCGCGTGATCTTCCGCCCGAAATACGCGCCGTCAAGTGTGTTCAGGCTTGGCGCCCACGGCAGGTACAGGCGTCCTATGCCTATGCTCATCGACGAATGGGGATTCTCGTAATAGAAACCGAGGTGGTAGGTGCGATTGATCAGGTCCGTTAATGTGATTGGCGCAACTGACGTTCCTGATCCTTGAGATGTCAACCGTCCACGCCAGTAGCCGGTGAAATTCCAATATGTGCCGCCGATGCGGCGCATGTCGGCCCGCATCACCACGCCAATTTGATTGGAAGTAAGGCCGCCAGACTGGCTGATACCGCCATAATCAATTCCAATCCTGCCCCGCATCTGGTTTTCAATCGGCGGTGACATGACGCGTGGCACTTTTGTCTCTCGAATTTCTTCATCCAGCGGATCTCCGTCGGTAAACGATACGGTGACTGGATAGTTTTTGGAATCCTCGACGTTTCGTTGTTCGGTCCGCAGCTCGATACTCTGTGGAGATAAGTACGCAATGTCTCCACGCTCTACGCTGGTCTTTGCATTTGCGATTTCGCAGACGGCGGATGTGTCGGCGACCGTCAGAACGCGCAGCTCGGCAATGCTTGGAGCATTGCGGAAGCGAAGCGCCTCTGTTACTTCGCCATCGGAAGCAGGCCGCACGACGCTGAGAACCATTCCTTCCTTCAGGCCCGCATTTCTTCCCGCGTCAATGTAAACCGTGCCTTCGGTCACATATTTCACGTGAAAGAGATTTTGCGCGGGTGGTGACTGCATTGGGACGCACCACACCGATTCGGCAGCGAGCAGGATCGAGCTCACTGCCAGAATCGTTGTAATCAGTGCCGCGCGCACAGTATGGAAACCTTTCTCCTACTTCTTGTGGCAGCTATAACAACTTGTCGGGGTGTAGGTGTAACCGCTTACACCACCGTGATTGCTGTCCGTTTGAGCCTTTGCGTGGCAGCTCGCGGTGCATGAAAAAACCACGTAGTTACTTGAATTGATGTGGCAATCCGTGCACTGCGCGTTTTGGTGCGGAATTTGAAAGTATGTATGGTTGAACGTAGCCCCTGCCCACGAAGTTGTCGTGTGGCACGTCGCGCACGTGGTTGGGTAACCGGCGCCTTTGTGATTCGGATTGTTCGTGCCGTTGTAGTCCGCGGCATGGCAGCCATAGCAATCCGTCGGCACGGTAGTGTAGTTGTTATTTACATGGCAACTCGTACAAGGAACCGTCACGTGGGCGCCAGTCAAAGGAAACACAGTCTTGCTGTGATCGAATACCGCACCCAACCAGCTTGTGGTCGTGTGGCATGTATCGCAAGTGGTTGGAAAACCCGCTTGGGCGTGCGGCGGATTGTTCGTCGTGTTGTAGTCAGGCAGGTGGCAAGCCTTGCAGGTTGGATCTGTCAGTGAGTAATTGTTGTTGATGTGGCAGGCCGTGCACAAAATGGTGGTATGAAAGCCGGTCAGTGGGAAGCCTGTACTCGTGTGGCTCCAGGTCGACGAGGTCCAATTGATTGTGCTGTGGCACAGTGTGCAGTCCGTTGGGTAACTCGCCGCAGCGTGCGCTGGGTTTGTTGTGCTGTTGTAGTCCGGCAGGTGGCAAGCCTTGCAAGTCGGATCCGTCAATGAGTAGTTGTTATTTACGTGGCACGCCGAGCAAGCAACGCTGACGTGTGTGCCTGTCAGCGTGAACCCGGTCGTTGAATGATTGAAGGTTGCGCCGCTCCAACTCGTCGTATTGTGGCAAGTTTGGCAAGTCGTCGCGAAACCAGCGGCGGCGTGAGGCGGATTGTTCGTCCCGGTGTAGTCCGTCTTGTGGCAGCTATAGCAGTCCGTCGGCGTAGTGGTGTAATTCCCATTGATGTGACAGGCCGCGCAGGCAACGCTCACGTGCGCGCCCGTCAATGGGAATATTGTCTTGCTGTGATCAAATGTTGCAGGTTGCCAGGCAGTTGTGTTGTGGCACACAGCGCAAGTTGTCGGAATCCCGGAGGAGGCGTGCGGCGGATTTGCCGTGCCGGTGTAATCCTTTGTGTGACAGGAATAGCAATCAGTCGGAGTTGAACCGAAGTTGCTAGTCGTGTGACAGGTCGTGCACGGAACGCTCACGTGAGCGCCTGTCAGGGGAAATGGAGTTTTGTTGTGGTCAAACGTTGCAGGCTGCCACGCCGCGGTCGTGTGGCAGAGTGCACATGTCGTCGGTATTCCAGATTGAACGTGATTAGGGCTATTCGTTCCGTTGTAATCCGTCTTGTGGCAACCATAGCAATCCGTCGGTGTGGTGGTGTAATTCCCGTTGATGTGACAGGCCGCGCACGCAACGCTTACGTGTGCCCCAGTTAATGGGAAAGTTGTCTTGCTGTGATCAAACTTTGCGGGTTGCCAGGCTGATGTGCTGTGGCACACGGCGCAGGTTGTCGGAATCCCAGTGGAAGCATGAGGGGGATTTGCCGTGCCGTTGTAATCCTTCGTGTGGCAGGCATAGCAATCTGTCGGGGTCGAAGCATAGTTGCCGGTTGTATGGCAAGTCGTGCAAGGAACACTGACGTGAGCGCCCGTAAGTGGAAAGGGAGTCTTATTGTGATCGAACGATGCAGGCTGCCACGCTGTCGTGGTATGGCAGACTGCGCAGGTTGTGGGTATTCCTGCCTGTGAATGGTTTGGGTTGTTAGTCGCGTTGTAATCCTTCACGTGGCAGGCAAAGCAGTCCGTGGGCGCTGTGGTGAAATTCCCGTTGAGATGGCAACTAGTGCAGGCAACGCTCACGTGCGCGCCCGTCAATGGAAATGAAGTCTTGCTATGGTCGAATGTCGCGGGTACCCAGGCGGTAGTCGTGTGGCAAGTTGAGCATGTCGTCGGGATGCCGGCCTTCAAATGTGGTGGATTGTTTGTGTTGTTGAAATCCTTCGCGTGGCAACTGTAACAGTCCGTCGGTGTTCCTTGATATTTCCCACCAATGTGACATGAAATGCAATCGAGGGTTGCGTGCGCCCCGGTCAAGGCGTAGCCGGTAAATTTCAAGTGATCAAACTTTGCACCAAGCCAGCTATCCAGCATGTGGCAGGACTGGCAAGTGGTTGGAAAATTCAGTGCCGTGTGGCTTGGATTTGTTGCCTTCTGGAAATCTCTCACGTGGCAGGAAAAACAGTCGGTTGACAATCCCTGGAACTGGCCGACTGCCGCGCCTTTGTGGCAAGCTTCGCACTCTACGGCCGCGTGCGCGCCAAGGAGAGGGAACCTGTTCTGGTGCTCCTTGATGGCACTCAGGCTAACCTGCCAACCGCGCACCGTGTGGCACTGCGCGCAATCGGCCCCGAATTTTCGGCGGTGAATGTCCGCGTGGCAATCAGCGCAATTCTTTCCAACATCTGTAAACACTGGTTTCACATGGCATTGCGTGCAGGACACCTTCTGGTGCATTCCTCGTAACGGATAGCTGGTCTTATTGTGGTCGAATTCGGGGATCGCACGAATGGGCCGCCAGCCCGAGTCGGTGTGGCAATCCGCGCAAGGAATCGCCAATGCACCGTGCGGACTTCGGGTGCTACTCCTTTGTGCCAACAAACCTGGAGCAATGACACTAAGGCATACTAAAAACCAGATTCCGGCCTGTGTGAACCTGGACGTAAACTCCCCCCTTGCATCCAACCAAGCTTCGTAGCGGGTAGAGCCGAATCAAGTGTCCTTAAATGTTAGGTTTTGAAAAGGTTTGCAACAACTGTCCGGAAGGCCATGTTTCGGTCAGGTACGGATAGACGTTCCGTATTTTTTGCCCCAGATTCGATTATTTTAGTTGGTTTCGGATGCGTTCAGCTTGGCTGGTTTAACAGGTAAGAGAAGCATATTAGGAAGTACGGGCGCCTCGTCTTTGATGCCGCCTATTGAAGCCGGCTTGGGACTGATTCAATTGCCTCGTGTTTCTCCGGCACGTGGCATGCTTCGCACTTCGTTGGTGTCGGCTTGTAGAAAATGACTGACTTTCCTTGAATAGTCTTCGTGAGACTGTGACATTTGTCACACGCCACGCCGATATGGCCCCCGCGAAGCGGAAATTGCGTTCTTTTGCCATGGTCAAAGATTGATGGCACCCACCGTTCCACAACGTGACAATCTCCGCAGGCCGTCTTACCGTCCTTTGAAATAAATTGGCCCCCGTGCGAATCAACGTGGCAGTCCTCACATGCGTGGGGCGTTCCCTTGAATTGATTTCCCGTCACACCAGGTTGCAACTTGTGACACGCTCCGCACGGCACAGTCCGATGAGCCCCCAGCAACGGAAATGTCGTCTTTGAATGATCAAATCCCTCCACAGTGGCCCACGAGCTTGTGTCATGGCACGCCTCGCAACCGAATATCGAACCATTCGCGCGGCGCCGGGCCATGCGCTCTTTGAATTCCCCGTGATGAGGGTCCACGTGGCAGGCCGTGCACGTCCGATCTTCAAAGTGAAATGGCAGGATTTTGTCGTTACGCCCTGCGGCGCCTGTTTTGTGGCAATCCACGCAAGGAACTGCTGCGTGGGCGCCAGTTAGAGGAAATTTTGTCTCGCGGTGCTTCGCAATCGTGTACGAGGAGCGGTGGAAATCCGCGACGGTGTGGCAACTCTCACAGCGGTTTCGGTAAGGCGCTTCGGTGAATTGTCCGCCGTGTGCATCCTTGTGACAATCTGTGCAGCTTGCGAATTTCAGTTTGTAAGCTGTCTCTTTTCCCATTGGGATGTGGCACTTGGCGCATTCAACGGTGGCGTGCTTGCCTTCCAATGGGTATTTCGAACTTGCATGTTGAACGACGCCGAAAAGTGACGGTTTCCAACCCTCCACCGTGTGACATTCCGCGCACTCGCCTTTTTTGGGACGTGCGGAAAACTGTCCGCCGTGCGGATCAGGCTTGTGGCAATCCAAGCAGTTCTCAAAGGCTTGCGCTTTCTTGAAGTCTCCGCCGGCATGGCACGCCACGCAATTGACCGCCGCGTGCTTCCCGAGGAGGGGATACTTTGTTTTCGAGTGGTCAAATGAAAATGCAGGAAGGAGTTTTTTCCACCCCGCGGTCGTGTGGCATTGTTCGCATGTTTGCCTGAATGATCCATGGTGCGGGTCCGTGTGGCATGCAGTGCAACTCGCGAATTGCATGTCCTTGAAACGCGCAGGGCCGCCAGCTACGTCCGGCTTGTGGCATTTCTCACAGGTCACCTGAACGTGCATTCCTGTCAGGGGATAACGCGTCTTCGAGTGATCGAACTGCTTTGCGTCTTTCCAACTACTGACGTTATGGCACCTCTGGCAGTCCGTCCCGAGCTGCCCTTTGTGATAATCCTCGTGGCAGGAGACGCAGTTGGCCGAAAGTCCGAAGAAAGTCTTCGACAAATCCTTGTGCTGAATAAGCTCGCGAGCTGCAGGGGATATGTGAGCGGTCGTATGACACTTCTCGCAGGCCACAACAGAATGCTTTCCTAAGAGGGGGTAGCCGGTTTGCCGGTGATCAAATTGCCTCAATGACGGCAGCCACCGCACTAACGTGAAGTCCGAGCCGTTGTGTTCGAGATGGCAGTGTACGCAATCCTTGCCATTCGGGTTCTTGATTCCAAGTGTCGCGTGATAGCCGTGGCCCTCCGATAGCGACCGGGCAATTTCCTTGTGGCAAGTGAGGCATTTAAAAGTGGGGGTGCTTGTTCCGAACTGGTGACAGCTCGCGCATTTTGTGGTTCCGTTGAGGTCTTCATGTGCCTTGGAGAGTGGCCCCGGAGAAATTTGAGCGGCCGAACGTCCGCTCATGGTTGTAAGCAAGGAAAGAATGAACAGAAGCGCTGTGGCTAAGCGAAAAATGCTGCCTCGCCAATGCGGGTAAACTTCTGCAGCGCAATCGGACATGCGCGACACTTTCTCCATTCTTTTTCTTCTGGGCTAGACCCGAAAGGCTGGGTTCATCAATCGTAGCGCAGCGAGGGAACTCGTCCACCGCGACTTTCCGGTTTGAGTCTGAATGTGAAATGGCGGGTAATTGAAAATCATCTCGTAAGAGCTTCCACGTCCGGATGATTGCTGTGGCCTTGTGGCTGCCTTTGACTCAGTGATTCGCTCCGCTGAAGTGCTTTGTAAGCGCTTCCACGAATGAATTTTCAAGCGAACCATTCGAGTCCAGCGGATACCAGTCATGGGGCGTTGCAAGTTTGTCTTTGTTCTCTCCGATGCCGCGAAACGTTGCGCGAATAACGGTCCGCGAATAACCACTGTCAATGTCCGAAGTCGTGATTTGAATGGACACGCTTCCAGACTGCCATTCAATCCCATTGGGTCTTCGGTCCGGTTTCGTAAATTTCAATAAGTCATCTGGACTCAGTTTGGTCGAAAAGTCCCACGAATTCTCATTGGTATTCTCGTCGTTAAGTTTCCAGTGCAAGTCGCGAATCCATGCCTGCAGGTATTCCTGAACCTGGAGAACTCCAGCGTGAATCTCGAGGCATGAACTTGAAGAATCGGATGGTTTCGTCTCCTGCGGTTTCTTATGCCTGGATGGCGCCGTCTTCGGCGGTTGAGGACTTTCAGAAACCTTGCACGGCCGGACTTGAGCGTTCGACACATCGCTTTGCGAAGCCGATGCCGCAGAGACTGGCGAGCAAGAACCAACCAAAGCGATCAACGCAGCAAGCAGGAATGCTAAGCGGTGTAAAGCCTGTTTGGTCAGGTCGCCGTATACCATTTCCATCCAGTCTGCTCCGTTAGTCTGCCTACACAAAGTCTCTTCGCATTTCTGATTTAATTCGAGGCACAATCTTTTTTTTGTTTCACCTCTTAGCGTCTCGACGCCTCGTTTTTACGGTAATCCTTCTTAGTATCCAACTCAAGGAGTGATCTGCGAGCACGCAATATCGAGATAACACTGGATGGACTGCGCCACGCGGCCTGGTTGATCAAGTGACTGTTAAAACGCACGGCCGCTGCAACATTTGCCAAAATCAAAGGCGAAAATCATGGACGCGTTATTCTCAAAAGCGCTTCTAAAATCTGCAACCTGATTCCATTCCCGCGCGTATAGTCTAAAGGACGCAGATGATTCAACTCAGGTGAACCGATGACAGAAACTTCTCAGGCCCGGCCACCCGCAGCCGCGCTTCGCACGGCGGATGTCGGGCGGCACTACGCAATGGGACAGGCAATCATCCGCGCCGTGGATGGCGTGTCCATCGAAATCGCGCCCGGCGAATTCGTCGCGTTGCTCGGCAGCTCCGGCTCCGGCAAATCCACATTGCTGAATTTGCTTGCGGGGCTTGACCGCCCCACCAGCGGGGCCATCTTCGCGCACGGGCGCAACCTCGCCGAAATGTCCGGCGACGAATTGGCCAAGCATCGCAGCCGCACCGTCGGCATGGTGTTCCAGTCATTCAACCTCATGCCGCGCATGACGCTTGAAGAGAACGTCGAGCTACCGCTGCGGCTGGCGGAAGTGGAGCGCGCCGAGCGGCCTGCAAGAGTGCGCGAGGCGCTCGAGCACGTTGGGCTCGCGCAGCGCAATCTGCATCGCCCCGCGGAGATGAGCGGAGGAGAGCAGCAGCGCGCGGCGCTGGCGCGAGCGCTGGTGAACCGTCCCACGATTCTGCTGGCGGACGAGCCGACAGGAAACCTCGACAGCAAGACCGGCGATGAAATCATGAATTTTATCCAGCAATTCAATCGCGATATGGGCATGACAGTGGTGTTGGTCACGCATGAGGCGCGATTGGCGGAAAAATACGCGCGGCGGCGGATATATCTACAGGACGGCAAGCTCTCGTCGAATGGAGGCCCACAATGAAATCGCGCGACCTCATGGAGCTTGCCTCGCGCAACTTGCGCGAAGCGCTGCTGCGAAATTCGCTGACGACGCTGGGCATCGCCGTTGGCGTGGCGTCGCTCGTCGCCATGCTTTCGCTCGGCATCGGCCTGCAAACCCTGGCAATGACCCAGTTGCAAGGCACGGGACTTTTCAATCGTGTCTATGTGTCGCCACGGCCGCCACGCAACGAATTTGGCGGGCGCGGCGGAGGCCGCGGAGGACGGCGCGGTGGTGGAGAGGACTCGCAAGTTCAAGGAATTCCCAGTCCTAGCGACTTGAAGCCACTTACGCCGGAAACTCGGGCAAGACTTGCGGCCATGCCGCATGTGAAAGAAGTTTTCCCGGAACTGCGATTCCAAGTGGATGTACGAAACGGCAAGATCGGCCATGTGACGGCCGCGGCGAGTTTTCCGCCGTCGGCGCGCGCAACTGGAATCTTCGATTCGGTGCAGGGATCGTTTTTTTCGGATACGAACGCGGCCGAAGCGATTCTTCACACTGACCTCGCGCAACAGATTGCCACCGAATTGAAAATTGAATTGAAGGCTATGATCGGCCAGGAAATTATCCTGCGATACCCGCAGCGAAAAGATGTGCCCGTGCAGGGCAACCAAACTCCCGTGGACATGGCTGCGAACGGCGAATTCGGGTACGGCTTCACAATTACGCCCGCGGAACGCAAAGTGCGCGTGGTGGGCATCGTCACCGGCGAGCAGGCCGGGCCCGGAGGGCTCGGCGGCGTGCGCGTGATGCTGCCGCTCGGATTTGTCGAGCAGATGAACACCGTGCAAGGGACGGATATACGCGGCGTGGTCACCAGCCCCGGGCAGCAGACATATTCTTCGCTGACGATGCTCATCGAAGACCCCAAGTATGTGCCGGCGGTGGAAGAGCAAGTGAAGCAGATGGACCTCGGTGCATTCTCGCTCTTCGATGCCGCGCACAGGCTTCAGCAATTCTTCGCGGTGTTGGACACATTCCTCGGACTCTTCGGCAGCCTGGCGCTGGCGGTCGCGTCGCTTGGAATTATCAATACGCTGGTGATGGCGATCCTCGAGCGGCGGCGCGAAATCGGCGTGCTGAAAGCGTTGGGCGCGGCGGACCGCGACGTGCGGCAGCTCTTTTTCGCGGAGGCCGGCGTGATGGGCCTCGTCGGCGGATTGCTCGGCGTATTTCTGGGCTGGAGCATCGGCCGCATCATCAACTTCGCCGCGAATGTGTATCTCTCGCAACAGAACATCCCTCCTCAGAAACTCTGGTCGGTGCCGCTGTGGCTTGTCGGCGCGGCCATCGGGTTCTCGGTGCTCGTGAGCCTCGCAGCGGGACTCTATCCGGCAGCGCGCGCCGCGAAGTTGGATCCGGTACAGGCGTTGAGATACGAGTAGGGCCGGAAGGTTCATAACTGTTGAAACCGGAGGGCGCGACACCCGCCGCGACGGCGACGACCAATTGAGTTGTTCCTGATTCCAGAAGTACCGCTCCATCATTTTTGTGTTCTATAATACGCGCGCATGAGCGCTCACAAGAAGCTCTTCAAGACTGTTTTTGCGTCGCTGTTCACGGTAATGGCGATGTTCACGGTTGGAAACTCCCTTCGTGCGCAGGTGAAAGATGCGCCGAAGAACGTTAGCGCCCCCGAAGTGGTCTTTCAGGTGGTGGCTGAGCGAGATAGTTTGCATCGCGGCGAATCCGTCATAACTTCGGTGATTGTCACAAACCGGTCCGCCATAGTGGTGCGAATCCTTCAACTCTCGCTACTCCAGAATAATTCCGGGTTTTCGTCAGATGCCCCTTCGCCGGCCCTGGAAGTGGTGCCCGCGTACGGGACCGAAATCAGAGAGATGCCCGTCAAAGCCGGAGATAATTCGGAATACCAACTGCACCATTTGGCTTTCAAGCTCGAATACATTTGGAATGACGGCACGGCGGATCATCACTCGGCACAAACGGCAAGCATCAATTTGCAGGTAGCCCGGCAATTTGAGGATGAAGCGAAAGGTTTGCCGGGCGGAACGGCTGCGCTGCTCTACTTAATCCTCCCAATCATGACCATATTTTTCGCCTATCAAATCGTCGAGTCCCTGCGCAAAGGCGAAGGACTGAAAGTTCCAGAATTCAAGGCAGCGTATCTGGCTCCTGCATTCCTTCTTGCTATCTGCGTGAACTTCTACATGGTTGTCGAATGGAAGAAGGATCAGGGTTATTTGTACTCGGACCCAGAGCGCTTCGCGTGGTTCCTGCTCATCCTGACTGGGGCCGGATCCCTGATTCCCGGAACCCGGTGGATACTGCAAGGGCTCCACTGGCGCAAATTCGCCTTTCGTGAGGACGACACGATGAAGGAATACCTGCGAAAGGCGCTTGCGCAATCTCAGTCCAACGACTTTCAGTGGGGGACGGGCACGTTTGGTGGACAGGAATGGGAAGGCGTGCTCTTACAACAGCCGGACGGAAAAACTGTTCTAGGAGCACGTTTGCAAGTGATTCCGAAACCTGATGCGGGAACCACCTCTGATGCCCTGAAGCAAATAGTTGACGCGAAGGGGAACATACTGAACACGGAAAAACTATTGGAGCTCGTCAGAAGTGATGCGGTAGACCTCAATTTCCAGGAGAAAATATCGCAGGGTGGAATCCGGTTGAACAAATTGGCCGCCGTAAAAAGGGTCGCCGGATTCACGGCAAATACGCGGGTGGCGAAGCCCATCTTGACATTGCTTGAGTAAGGGTTTTGGGGGCACATGACAGGACGCGCCCCCAAGTATCTCGCATCCGCTTTTGCAGGACGCGATGTACAGTCGCCTGAAACATAACATGAAAGGGCAGAGCGGGCAATTATGACGAGGCTGACGGAGGCGCGAATCGAGATCGCCGACCGGCATACGACGTTCTATTACCTCCAAGGCACCAAACCGGTCACCAAACCCCTGCCAATCGGTGACGCCAGCAGCTACTGCAACTCCTACGGAAAAATCAGCGGGGATGGACGAGTCGAATACAGCAAGTTGAGCGGTGGCCGGCCGGGGGCTGTTCTCGACAAAATGCTTCCTGTTTACAGCGACGCGAAGTATTGGCGCCGCTATCTACAATCCTCACCCAACGAGCGGCTCGTTTGGAAAGAGGCATTGCCGATCGTCGTCACGTTGAAACCGCGAATCAGCGCGATAGCGCCGACGGACTTCCCCGGCAAGATTAGTCCGGTTCCGAGAGTTTTGTTGTATCCGTTTGGCTGGTCTACATGGATCAGCATTCGAGTCACGGGTGAACACGGCATAGAAGACCTGATCTCGCTGGTGCTCCAACTGTTCAACGCGAGAGTCTTCCAGCTTTCCGGAGGGAAGGACCCGCTTAGTCTGCAGGGGCTTTTTGATTATGTATCTGAGGGCGTCCGCGCGGACGCGTTCAAGGGAGCAAGGACGCAGGACAATGAAGCGTCAGAAACCGCGCTGGTCGTGACCGTACTTTCCAAGCATGGGGGCAGCCCTGCCCTGGGAGCGCTGGGAGCAGACGAACAAAAGCAAATGAGGTCTCTTGTCCGGCCCGTGGGAGCACCGTCGAATCGTCCATTCAATGAAATGGTGTTTCGCTTTGGCCTCAAAGAGGACACAGATTATGACCTGAACTATATGATCGCGGACAAACTCGCGCGGTTCGTGTGGATGGAGAAACTGTTGAAATCAGAAGACCGTAATCATCAGTGGTTGAACTGCTACCACCAGAATACATTCATGTCTCTTGCCCAGGCTTGGCATTTCGAAGGCTTGCTCAGTTTCAGCGCGAAATTAAAACCAAAGCAACCGCGCCTGCAGGAGATCCTGGACACAGCTCTTGAACGGCTTGAGAGTCCCCCGTTTCGGAATGCCAGCCTGAGAGCGTTCCTCGAACTCGATCCCGTCAAGCGTGCGATTCAACGCGCTCAGAAACCGTAACGTAGTCAAGCTGAATACCTCCATTCCAGTTCACCCAAGTGCGTGATCGCGGCGTGTGCGCGTCAATCGAAGGATTGAAAAACGAAACACAACAAGCCAGGCAAGCAAATTCAAATTAGCCCAGGGAATTCCTCTCCAGATGCCTACCGATTGTATGGAGGTGCAAGCAGCTCCCGAGAGATCTTGGCTATATCGTCCTTCTTTTCTTGTACGTATTTGCGAGCGACGAGTTGAAGATTTTCGAGATTTGCTCTACTGACGTCGTCTATCTTGTTTGAGGCTGGAGGCAAATGCGGAACCTGCAAGCGAAAATAGGTACATCCGGGCAGCGTCCTCAGTTCGTAGTCCACTGCTTCTGAAACGCTATCCATCATTACAGGGACAATCTGTTTCGCCCAGCCGAAGAGACCCCAGCTCCGCGCCATTTTGTAAGTAATGTGATCCGGTGGTTTTCCTAACCATGTGGCATTGGCAAAGCATATCGTCGGCGCACTTCCTCATATAGCCAGGAGCCGCACCCGCCGCCCCCAATTCCCAAAATAGAAATTTGAGTGGCGATAAGAAACATTTGAACGATGAATGTCCGTGAAAACGCTTTCGTACCAGCCCGCGCGGACTTCCCTGCTACTGACCTAGAACTGTTCTTAAGGTCAAATGACTTCCCTTCTCCGCGGACATAGAGTCTCACCTCCAGCAACTCAGTCTGCCAGGAACCGGTCGGAGGAAATGGCTCCGCATTTGCTTAAAGGAACCGCGACCCCTCCCAACGCCCCGAGGAGGACACGATATGCTGCGTCGAGCTGGGAACTTAAACCTGCCCCGTGGGACCAAGGTAAATCTGACAGTCGCATTCCTGATCATTTTTTCGTTTGCCGCGGCAGTGGTGGGCCAGATTGACGCGCGCGACCCCGGGCCGCGCGGCGGGTCCATTGGCGCCGGCGCGCCGATTGCGCACCTCACTGCGGATCAAACGCGGTTTTTCAATAACGGCGCAGCGCGTTTTGTGAATTCCGAGGGAGTGGCGGAGGGACTGGGCCCAACGTTTAATGGCGATTCCTGCGGCATCTGCCATTCGCAGCCGGCCATCGGCGGGTCGAGCCCCAGCGTGGATGCGTTTCCATTCGTGGGGCAGAACCCTCAAGTTGCGCTGGCGACAGCGAACGGCGCGCGGAACGACCTTCCCTTCTTTGTGACTTCCGATGGGCCGGTACGCGAAGCAAGATTCAAGTTTGTGGTGGGCCCAGGTGGCAGGGTTGACCGGAGCGAACCCGACGGAGGCGTGCATG
This sequence comes from Terriglobia bacterium, assembly GCA_041484365.1. Lineage (GTDB taxonomy): Bacteria > Acidobacteriota > Terriglobia > Acidiferrales > UBA7541 > DASTCZ01. The sequence goes on from JBGPHM010000003.1 coordinate 84,538, forward strand.
ACCTCTTCACCATTCGTGGGCGTGCTGACGCCCCCGGATGCCAGCTCGCGCAGGAGAATTTTGACGAGGCGCGCGAGCAAAACAACCTCAGCTTGCGGATTCCCACACCAACCTTCGGCGGCGGCCTGATTGAAATGATTGATGACGCCACGATCCTAAACAACATGCAGGCCAATCACTTGGAGAAATCCGTGCTCGGGATTCATGGCAGGGCCAATCGCAGCGGGAACGACGGCACGATCACGCGATTCGGATGGAAAGCTCAAAACAAATCGCTGCTCATGTTCTCGCACGAGGCCTACAGCGTCGAGATTGGTGAGACCAACCAGATGTTCCCGCAGAAGCGCGGGTTCGGGGGAAATCCGCCGCCCGCCAACTGCGTGTTCAATCCGCAGCCGGAAGATAGGACAAACTTTCTGCCGCTGGGAAGCGACACGGTCGGCGTGCCGAGCGACGATGATGCTTTTGCAATGTTCATGCGGTTCCTCGACCAGCCGACTCCCTCTTGCATGGGCGCAAATTGTTCCGTGTCCATTCAAAACGGCAGAATGCTGTTCACCCATGTGGTGAAGTGCGCCATGTGCCACACGCCTTCGATGACCACGGGACAATCGTCCTTCACCGTGAATGCGCCGGGATTGAGCGGCGTGCAAGCGAACCTGTTCTCTGACTTGCTGACACACCACATGGGATCAGGGCTGAAGGACGACATCTCACAGGGGAATGCAGGGCCGGATGAATTCCGCACCGCGCCGCTGTGGGGACTGGGACAACGCGTTTTCTTCCTGCACGATGGCCGGAGCAGAGATCTTCTGGATGCCATCCGTCAACATGCGAGTCCGGGTTCCGAGGCAAACGGCGTGATTGCGCGGTTCAACTCGCTCACGGAGCAGCAGAAGCAGGACCTACTCAACTTCCTGCGCTCGCTCTAGGTTCGATTGCGCAGGGCCTGGCATCGGCTACGATGGTGAGGGGCGTTTAATAACGCGCTTCCCTTCCCCTCAACTAGGTATCCCTGATGCACTAGAATCCTAAGTCACCACTCCCCGAGCAAATGTGCGTTGACAAGTCAGGTGAAGCAAATTATTGTGCCGGGGGTTGCCCAACGCTTCCAATTGGTTGTTAGCTGGAATTTCTGCCGGGACACCTACAATTTGGTGGTGGATGCGGATATGTATTTGAGTTCCCACGATTGCCGCACTAATCTCTCCATTAAAAATGAGGAACCTATGAGCCTTCTGCGAAATGTACGCTCGCACGTGATTTCCAGCGCGATTGTTTTCGCGCTCTTGATGATGACGGCGGTATCCGCGCCTTTGCGCGCACAAGGCGCGCCTGTCGCCGACTCGCGAGTTCCGGTCTCGGACATACATTTCCACAAGTTCCAGCCGAAGGTGGCTCCGGAAGCCGCGTCCCCATCCGCGGTGACGAGAACGCAAGCGGAGATTGACGCATTCGTCGGGCAGCAGATAGGCATGCTGCAGCAGGAGAAGGCGTCGCGCACGCCGGCCCAGCAGAAGATTGACTCGAACGTTCTGTATACCATCCGGATGATGCAGGGCCAGCCCCCCGCGCCCGGAATTCCTTCGCTCTATACGGGAGTGGACCTCGACGACAACAACAACATCGCGGTGGACATGACCGCAAACGTGTCGGACCAGTTGCTTGCGCAATTGAGGGCGGCCGGAGCCATCATTCTTTATACCAACGCGGGCTACAACAGAATCCGGGCAATCATTCCTCCCAATCAAATCGAAGGAATCGCTGCATCGCCGGATGTGAAATTCATCGCCCCCAAAGAAGAATACGTACACGGACATATCGAGCGAGGAGGGGACAGATCTGCATTGGCGCGCTGGCGCAAGGTTCCCGGATTTGCGCAGAGAGAAGCAAAGGTCCGGAAGACGTTGACCGCCCTGTTACAAAAGCCAAATGTAATTCTTACCGGCTCGGGCAGCGTGGATACCGAAGGTGACATTACGCACCGGGCATTTGACGCCCGCGGCGTCTTTGGCGTGAATGGCGCGGGACTGAAAATTGGCGTGCTCTCCGACAGCGCCAATGCGACTGGCGCGCTCACGAGCGCGCAGGCAACTGGCGATATGCCGCCGACATGCCCCGGCCCCGGCGGGCCATGCGTGACCGTGGTCCAAGAGGGACCCGGCGGCGCCTCCGATGAAGGTACCGCGATGATGGAGATCATCTACGACCTGGCGCCGGGCGCGAGCCTATTTTTTGCCTCGGCCGACTTCGGGCAAGCAAGCTTTGCTGCGAACATCCTGGCTCTCCGAAACACAAATAACTGCGACATTATCGTTGATGACGTTTTCTATTTTGCAGAGCCGATTTTTCAGGATGGCATCATCGCGCAAGCGGTAAGTACCGTTGCAACCAGCGGCGCGTTCTACTTTTCTTCGGCTGGGAACGAAGGACAAGTGGATGCCGGGACGGCGGGATATTTTGAAGGAGATTTCAATGACGCCGGATCTCCACTATTTACATTCCCCGGCGGCGCCAAGACCGGCACGATTCACAATTTTGGCGGGGTGAATGGCGACATCGTCACTGCATCAGGCAGCACCTACAATCTCAACTGGTCGGATCCCCAGGGCGCCTCCGGCAATGACTACGATTTGTTTGTGGTCAGTTCGGGAGGCATCGTCAAGGGGTCGTCCACCAACATCCAGAGTGGAACCCAGAACCCTTATGAGCAGGCACCCATCGGCGCTTTTGCTGCAGGGGATCGACTGGTTGTCTTCAAAACAACAACAGCTGCGATTCGAGCCTTCGGCATAAATACCATTCGCGGCCTGCTGACGAATGTAACGACCGGGCAGACGCACGGCCATTCGGCGGTTACAACTCCGGGAGTATTCTCCGTTGCCGCGGCGCCCGCGGCGGGAGCGTTCACCCTCGGCGCTCCTGTAGGCCCATTTCCAAATCCATATACAACGGCAAATCAAGTTGAGCCGTTTTCGTCGGACGGGCCCCGCCGCGTCTTTTTCAATGCGGATGGGACGCCCGTTTCGGGCGCGGGTCTCACATTTGCGTCGGGTGGTTTCACATCAAGGAACAAGCCGGACATCACCGCCGCTGATGGCGTGTCGACAACCCTGCCGGGCGCATCAGGCTTGAATCCGTTCTATGGCACTTCCGCGGCGGCTCCTCACGCTGCCGCTATCGCGGCGCTGGTCAAATCCGCGCAGCCAACCCTTACGCAGGCACAGCTTACAACCACGCTGATTAGCACGGCTCTGGACATCATGGCCGCTGGAAATGACCGCGATTCAGGGAACGGAATCGTGATGGCGTATCAGGCGATCTCTTCGCTGGGGATTCCCGGGCAAGCCAATCCGGAAATTGCCTCGGTGGTTGCAAGCCAGAATCCGGGCAATGGAGACGGCATCATCAAGGCAGGTGAGGGAGCCAAGGTCGTCATCCAATTGCAAAACCTCTCGGGAGTTCTGAACGCTACCGGCATAACGGCCACTCTGGCCTCCACGACCGCGGGCGTCACGGTCTTGTCGCCGAACACTTCGTCCTACGCAAACATCACTGCGGGGACCACCGGCGGAACCAACCTGAGTCCATTCAAGTTTGTTCTGGCAAGCAATTTCGGCTGCGCGACAACCATCAACTTTACGTTAACGGTGAATTATGCGACCGGTCAGACGAGGACCTTAAACTTCACCGTTCCCACTGGGACGATCAATTTTACGAATAACCTTGGAACCACGCCGACTGCGATCACCGGATTTACCACCGCGACAGGCGTCCAAACGGGTCGCGTATTCAGAGACGGCACTCCGAGCGTCTGCGGAGTTCCGAAGGCGTTCCCCGGATTCGGCGGGGGCGGCTGCGCTACATGTACATTCGATTCCTATAAGTTCACCCCTCAATCGTCAGGATGCATGAATAGCAGCCTCACATCAGGCACCAACACTATTTTCCTGGCGGTTTATAACGGCCCATTTAGCCCCGGCAGCATCGGGACCAATTACACGGCGGACGCGGGGTTCAGCTCCCTGTCGGAGACTTGTGGAATCTCGCTCGTCGCAGGCACCGCCTACACGTTCGTGGTAAGCGACGAGTCGGGGACTTCGGTCGGCGCCCCTTACACCCTCTCGCTGCCCGCTTGCAGCATTCTCGGCACGATCAACCAGGTGCCGATTGCCATCGTCCATAACGTGACCGTGACTTCAGCCGTGCCGGGCGGCACCGCGCCCGCCAGCATTGATAATGGCTCGAACGATCCGGACGGGAACCCAATCACAATAGTTCAAAGCCCGGCAGGACCATATCCACACGGCGTCACGAGCGTGCTCCTGACAATTACGGACTCGTTCGGAGCGGCCGCGCAAGCGAGCGCGAATGTAACGGTTCAGGACCCGGCAGTAGGCCCGGACATGACGATTGCAGAGTCGCACGTAGGAAACTTCGTGCAGGGGCAGGTGGGTGCGACTTACACAATCACTGTGACCAACAGCGGCAATGGCCCGACCAGCGCTTTCATTGGTAACGGGGTGCCCTCACTGGTCACTGTCGTTGACACTTTGCCTACCGGTCTGACGGCCACAGCGATGGCTGGCACGGGCTGGGCATGTACGTTTGGAACCGGGACCTGCACGCGCTCCGATGTGCTGGCAGCCGGTGCAAGCTTTCCGCCGATTACTCAGACGGTGACGGTGGCGGGCAATGCCCCCGCCAGCGTGACGAATTCGGTCACGGTGTCGGGCGGAGGCGAGGTCATCGTCAACAATGACACCGCAAATAATCCGACGACGATTCTGACGCCACCGACGGCGACTCTCTCCACAAATGCTCTGGTGTTCCCGATTACAACTGTCGGAACGCCGAGCACCGCAATGCCGGTGACAGTGACGAACAACGGCCAGGCGCCGCTGAATTTCACCGCGGCACCGAGTTTCTCGGGAACCAATCCAACTGATTTCACGGTCGGCAACACTTCAACCTGCGTAGTCGGCACGCCGGTGGCTGGAGGCGGGTCGTGCGTCTTCAACCTCGTGTTTACTGCGGGGGCTGCGGGGCCGCGCGGGCAGGCGACGGTGACGTTTACCGACAACGCCACGCCAACAACGCAGGGGGTCACGTTGAACGGAACGGGCGCGGACTTCGGTGAATCTGGCCCGGGCAGCCCCGTCACCGTGACGGCGGGTCAGACAGCCAACTTCACCATAACGATTACCCCCGGCACAGGTGGATTCCCGAGCGTAGTCACGTTCTCACAGACAGGTGCGCCGACGACGGGAACCACCGTTACGTTTAGTCCCCCAAGCGAGACGCCCGGGAATGTGGCGACATCCACAACGATGATGATTACGACGACTTCCCGCGCCGGCATAACGCCGGGGCCGGGCCGGCGGTTGCCGCCAGGACCACTACCGTTGATGCTCTGGACGATTGCGGCAGCGTTGCTTGCGGCCAGCCTGCTGATGATGCGCAAGAACAATTATCGGCGGGGGCTGGCCTGGGCGGGAATGGCGGCAGTGCTTGTCTTGGTTGTAGCGGGGATTGCGGGTTGCAATACTAAGACCGTGAATCCCAATGGCACACCGGCGGGCACATCGAATATCACCGTGACGGCCACGTCGGGCACTCTATCGCACACGACCGTTGTCACGCTGACGGTGCAATAGGGCCGCAAGCGCGGGCCGGGCAATTACAAATCTCAGGCGGCGGAGGCAAAACCTTCGCCGCCTGATTTGTTTTCAATTTGACTGAAATAACTTCCGGCGGGAATTACCACCGAGGAATCGTCCCCAAAAAGCGACTAGGGCGCCGGGCTGAGGGTCCCTGGCGCCCCAGTGTTTCTCACTCACCTCCGCAGGGTGTGAGCAAGCTTTTGCTACGCGGCGAATTCGTCTCCGCGCAGAAATTCGTATCGTTCGATTTCCGCCACGATGCCCACCTTGCCGGGATCTTTATCATCGGTGCGAGCCACACGGCCGAGGCAGCGAACGCGGACCGGGCCGGCCAACGTAATCTCGTGGGGCAGGGTCAGCAAGATCTCAACGGGCGAGCCGCGCTTCACTCCCCTTGGGAGCATGAAATACACTCCGCGGGAGCTGACGTTGAATGATTCTGTTTTCGCCTCTCCGACGGCTGAACCGCTGGTCCATCGGACGGTCATAGGCAGGCGAATGTGAAATCTTTGATTCAGTCGGCGTTCTGTGCCAGTCACAGGGGTCTCCTCCAACAACACGCATAGTGCTTCTTGTCAGACACGAGATTAAGCCGAACCCGCACGACGCTCAATAGCTCAACTGGCCCATTTTGAGGGGTCGCGCGGCGGTACCGGAGTACCATCCATACTTTTGACACTTTTTCCCTTTGGATTTCCACCCGGTGAGAAAACAGGCACTGAAGGCTTGCATGATTCAGGTTGGCACGTGAAACGTCAGGGTTGAGAGGTAAACACGCTCTTATTCACGCGCGCGGGATCGCCGAGGATCATGAACTGCAGATCGTGCATGTATTGTCTGGCCACGCGTTCGACATCACCGGGAGTGACGGCGCGAAGCCGCTCCAGGCGCGATTCACCATTGCGCCAGCCGCCGCCGATGAGTTCGTAGAGAGCGATACGGCTCACCTGTGAGGCGCTGGTCTGATTCTGCATGTAATATTCCGTGGCGAATTGCGCCACAACCCCGGTTAGATCGCTCTCCTCGACAAGATCTTTTTTCAGATGCGTTATCTCCTGCAGCATGAGGCTCCACGCGCGGTTCACATCCGAGGAATCCGCGTAAAAACCTCCGTAGGAAGCGCCGAATTCATAATGAATCGCTTCGGGAGCATAGGCCAAATTGTATTTCACGCGGACGCTGCTGAACACCTTGTCCTGCAGGATTCTCATTGCGATGGCCAGCGCATCCGTGTCCGGCGACTTGAATTGCGGGCCCGCAAAAATCCCCCGGAAATAGGTGGACGGCAAAGCGCGCTCCGTAATCTGGATGCCCGGCTTATCAAATGCGAGCAGCGGAGTGCCCGTGGAGCGGTTCTCTCCGGCGGGAAGAGCGCCGAAGGACGCCTCAATTCGCGGGCGGAGCACGGCGGGATCAACATCCCCGACAACCACGAGCAACAAGCGCGACCGCTGCATGATCTGTTTGTGGTAAGCGCGCAAATCGTCCACTGTAATTCTTGCCAGCGATTCCGGCGTACCCGCCGGATCGTTCCGGTATGGGTGTCCCGCAAAAAATGCTCCACGCTCGATTTGATCGAGATATGAATCCGGCGTCACCAGCCTGGACCGCGCGGACACAATCAGCGCGGCGCGGTCGCGTTCGACATCGGCGGGAAGCAGAAGCGGATGTAGCGCTGCCTCCGCAAAAATTTCCCAGGTTCGGTCGAATGCCGCGCGCGTGCAGGCCAGCGAAAGCGCTGAATAGTCATTGTTCGTGCCGGATGCAATCGTGGAGCCCATCCCGGTCAGGGCGGCGTTCATTTCACTGCGAGGATAGCGCGTGCTGCCTTCTGCTTCCGCTGTGAGAAGCAGGGCCTCGATTCCGGCGTTGGCCTCGGTGATATTCGCCGCGCCGCCCCGGAGAAAGAGTCCCGCCGCAACGGTGTCGCTGGCGGGCCGCCTTTTCACGATTACTTTGAATCCGTTTACGTCAAATTCCGTGACCTGACCGGAGCCGGCGGGCGCCTGTGCGCCCGCCTGCCAGGCAAGAATGAACAAAAGGACTGCACAGACCGCGAGGAGCATTCGCCGCTTGCGCGTCATTTCCCGAGAACCTCTTCGGGCTTCAATTGAATGCGCTGTTGCGCTTCGGGCGAAAGAAGCACGAGCGTCACGCGAGGCTTGCCGAGAATGTAGGTGCGCAGATAGCGGGAAATGTCCGCTCGCGTGACGGCCGCGAGCGTCGGCTGATAGCCCCTGAAATAATCGATGCCGGTGGAAGCCCACCAGAACCCCAGCGTCTCCGCGAAATCCGTGGACTTTTCGCGCCCGAAAAGGTCGGTGACGCCGAGCAGCACTTTCGCGTCGTGCAGCTCTTGATCGCTGAAGTAATTCGCGTCGCCGAAGTGGGCGATTTCATTTTGAATGGCGAGCAGCGCGGCCCGCGCCTTCTCGGGCGTGGTCTGCGCAATCAGATTAATGGGGCCCACGTTGCGCTGCGTGTAATAGCCGAGGTCCGCCGCGGTTGCCGCGCCGGAATCCACAAGCGCCTTCTGAAAACGCGAATTGGGCTGCCGCAAAATGAAAGAAAAAACGTCGGCGGCATAGGTGGCTGCGTTGTCCTTGCCGATGGAAGGCCCCTGCCAACCCAAATCGATGATCAGGTTTTGCACCGGCCCCTGGAGAACCTCGGCTGAACTTTTTTGGAGTGGCGGGTTTTCCGGAACTGGATACTTCTCGAAGGGGTCCGCGGCGCGCGGCCAATCGCCAAAAAAAGTTTCCGCCTGCTTGAACGCGTCCGCCGGTGTTACGTCTCCGGCGATCACGAGCGCGGAGTTGTTCGGCACGTAGTAGCGATTGTAGAAAGTTCTGAGGAAATCAGTCGTTGCCCGGGCCACGATGTCGCGCGAACCGCCGGGTTCCTTGCGATTGGGATACTCGAAGAACAGCCGCGAATTCATCTGATTTGAAAGTTTGCCGTACGGATTGCCGGCATTTCGATCGAGTTCATCCAGCACCACGGCGCGCTCGGTGACCACTTCATCGGGATTGAAGAGCGGATAGCGCGCGGCGTCGCGCAGAAAATGAAGCGCGACGGGAAAGTACCCGGCCAGCGCGGTGACATGCTCTTCGCAATGTTCCTCGGTGGTTGAGCCGTTGTAGGTGATCCCCATTTGCCCGATATTGTCCAAATAGGATTCGTGGTTCTTCATCGCCAGCGTGGACTTAAAGAACATGTGCTCGTCGAGATGCGAGAGACCGCTTTCGCTGGGCGATTCAATCATCGAGCCGGCTTTTACGACAAACGCCACGGTTACGAGAGGGACGGTATGGTCTTCGTAAACAATGATTTCAAGCCCGTTGGAAAGCACCTTGGACTTGAGATAGGAATCGCTGTTGTTGCGGACCGCCTGCGCGGATGGCGTTTGCGCGGCGCAGACCGCGGCGGCAATCAATATCAGCGCGACAGCGAGCGCGATGGGCTTGGCAAACAGTTTATTTCTCTGGCTCCCGCGCCCGCGCGGGAAAGTGGAGGGGTTCAGCGGCACGTCAGGCCTTGTCAATCAATCGGTGATGGATGGCGTAGAGCGCGAGTTCGAGCCGGTCGGAAACGCCGAGCTTGTCGAAAATGTTGTGCAGGTGGTTCTTCACCGTCTGTTCGCTGATGAAAAGTTTTTCGCCGATTTCCTTGTTGCGGAAGCCCTGCGCCACGAGCCCCACGATCTCTTTTTCGCGCTCGCTCAACAGCGGCTTTTCGCGCCGCGGCCCGGATTCCGATGACTTCGAGAACGCTTTCATCACTTCCGCGGTCATGTGGTTGTCGAGCCAGATTTCGCCCGCGTACACCCGGTGGATGCTTTTGACCAGCAAATCCGTGGCGGATTGTTTCAGTACCACGCCCCGCGCGCCCAGCCGCATGGCGCGCACGACATCGCGGTCGTCTTCGGCGGCGGTCACGCAGATTACGCGCGTGGGCAACGAATCAAAATTGACCTCTTCGAGGACCGCGAGCCCGTCCTTATCCGGCATGCGCAGATCGAGCAGCAGGATGTCCGGCTTCAACTTGGTGATCAGGCGGATGCACTCCGTGCCGTTCTGCGCTTCGCCGACAATCGTAATGTCGTCGTCCGCATCCAGAAGTTTGCGCAGACCATCGCGGAAGATCGCGTGATCGTCCGCAATGAGAACTCGAATTGGCTGCTTCCCTTTTGCCATTTTAGCCAAGCGGTACTTCCACAGTCAGACGCGCTCCGTGTCCGGGGCTGGACTCAACAGTCAAATTGCCCCCGACGGTCCGAGTATGCTCTTTGATGGAAATCGGCCCCAGTCTCAAGCGGTCTAGCTCGTCGCCGGAAAACCGGCCCGCGAAGCTGAATCCTTCTCCGTCGTCGTCCACTACCAATGTAACACGGCTGTCCGACTGCGTAAGTTTTACCACGACGTGGCTTGCGCGGGCATGTTTTTTTATGTTGTTGAGTGCTTCTCTGTATATCTGGAATATCTCGCGGCACACCTGGTCGGGGGCCTGCATTTCGGGTGTGTCCACGATTAATTCAACCTGGATTGAGGATTCGTTGCGGAAGCGCTCGGCGAATCCCATCATCATGTCGAGCATGTCCGCGCTCTGCACGCGTAGCGGCCGCAGATCGGTGACCATCCGGCGAAGCTCTGCAGATTCGTTGCGGACAGTTTGTTGCAGGCCTGCGAGCCCCGAGCCGGCTTGCTCGGGGGATTGCGGGAGCTTGCGGCGCAATACGTCAAGTTGGATCTCAATGCTTAGCAGCGTCTGAAGAATGCCGTCGTGAAGATCGCGTGAGATTCGGCTGCGCTCCGCTTCGATGGCGCGCGCGCGCAAGTGGCGCAAAAGAAAAAGATTTTCGAGTGGCGGCCCGAGATGGCGCACGATCCGTTCGAGGCGTCGGAGGTCGCCCGGCATGAACCGGCGGCGGCGGTTCGCCAGCATGACGCGCGTGTTCGGCTGGCCCTCGACCTCCATCGTCGCGGCCAGCAACGAACGCAATCCGAGAACTTCCCGCGAGGATGCGGGGATGCGCGGGACTTCCGCGACGGGTATTCCGGTCAATCGGTTCCAGGCGAAACCGTCCGGCTTGCCTTCCATGTCATTCAGCGCAACGTTCACCTCCGCCACATCAAAAAGAAAACCGTCACTCGCCAGGAGCGGCAAATTCTCGGGAACAAGATGCTTCGGGTTCTCTCCATCGAACTTCCATAGGAAAATTCGCTCGAGCTCCGTGTCGCGGTGAACGAGAAATGCGCGTTCGCACCCGAACGAAGCAGTGAGTTCCGCCATCGCGGACCGCAACGATTCCGCCAGGCCTCGCTCGACGGAGAGCATCGCCGTCAACTCCGCGACAAATTTGTGCTCCGCGGCGTGCTGTCGGTTGCGATCGCCCAGATAGGCCATGCCGAAACCGGCAATCATCGTTCCGCTGACGATTTCCGTCGCGCGAAACGCGTCATCCCACATGGAGCGGTCGCGCAGCAGGCTCCACGCGAGGATTCCCGCCGCAACGCCAAGCACAATCCAGTACGCCCGGCTTCCGCCCCAGCCCACGCCTGCCTCATACGCAACGATCAGCAGCAGGAACCACACCGGAACGATCGCCGGCGTAAGAAAAATGAAGACCGCAATTGCTAAAATGTCCGCAACGAGCGCGAAATGCCACCTGTTCGCCCATTCGCTGGCGTGCAGGAACGCGAAAATGATGCTTACAACCAGGTATCCGCACAAAAAAAACGCCGCGCTAGTGGCTCGCGACGCCAGCAACAGGCTCACCAGCGCCAAAACGATCAGCGGCGGGCGCGCCAGTGTCACCTGACGCTCGAGCGACCGCCGTTCAATTTCATGGAGTGGCATCCGGATGACCGCTCTCTACATTACAACCCAAGGTCGCAACACGGCGTTCGGGCGCAAGCCGACGTTCCAGCCCGGCAAGACCTCGCCTGTGGATATTTCGCTTCCCATTCCGCCCGCAATGTGAATAATGTCGCCTCCGGGTACGGAAGAGCGCGGCAATCGCAGGGTACGCCTGCCGCGAACACATTTTGGGGTGCGGTCATCCACCCGGCGCCCGCCGGAGAGTTTCCAGAGTGCAGAGACGTTTCACACGCGATGAAGTTGTGCGCATTCTCAGCGTAACGCGCCGCCAGCTCGACTATTGGGCGCGGCTGCGTCTGATTTCGCCCGAGGTGCGTTGGGGCGAACGCTTCTACAACTTCACGGACCTGGTCGCCCTCGAAACAATGAAGCGCCTGACCTCCCGAGGCCTGCCTGCGCGGAGGCTTCGCAGGGCTCTCGAGGCCCTTCGCGAGCAGCTTGGCGAGGCCAATGCCCCCATTTCACGCCTTCACATCAGCACGAATGGCAGGAAGGTCGTCGTCAGCCAGCCGTGGCCGGGCGCTCCGGCCATCGAGCCGCTCACCGGGCAACTCCTGCTGGAATTCGACGTCGAGCCGCTGGCCAACAAGGTACGCGCGCTGCCTTCGCACACCGCCGAAGAGTGGTTTGAGATGGGGCTATCGTGCGACCGGCACTCCTCGACGATGCAAGACGCCGCGGACGCCTACCGCCACGCGGTCGAGCTTGCGCCGGACTGGGCGGAAGCGCATTTGAACCTCGGCACATCGCTCTTTCATCTGGGCGAAGCCACGGAATCGCGCCGATGCTTCGAGGCGGCGATTGAACTCGGGCCGCAGAACGCGCTCGCGCACTTCAATCTCGGATGCGCGTTTGAAAAAATGGGGAATCACCGCGCGGCCATCGAGCAACTCGAGCGCGCCGTGAAGCTCGCGCCGTCGCTCGCGGACGCGCACCTCAACTTGGCGATGCTCTACGAAGCCGCGGGCGAAAAAACCAAAATGCGTGACCACCTCGGCGAATACCTTCACTACGAGCCGAACGGCCGCTGGGCGAATTACGCGCAGTCGCGTATGCCTGCCCCTGCGGGAACTCCTGCCTCTTCGCGCCGCGATGTGAAGACGAAGGTCACGCCCTTCCGCAAGCGCGGGTAGCTGCTTGCCACCACGCGACCAGCTTTCTGTAAGATGATCCCGTAAGACTTTTTCTTAAGACAAATTCAAGAACTAATGCGAGTTAGTCGGTGGGGGGATGTAAGCATTCCCAGGGCGAAGGTTAGTGATATCAAAATCCAGCCGGATGTGCGCGACTGGCTCCATCCTTTCAACTAATCCGTGGTCAGCCGGCACACGATTGGATGAGAGCTTAAAGTCCTGGCTTACCGGGCTGAGGCCGAGGTCAGCAGGGAAAGGAGAGTAAGAATTCATTTGTCGCTGCACCGATGACCAGTCTTGTCCCGCTGTGTCCGCGGGGGATGGAATGAAGTGATAGGTTACTACCGCAGCCGGAGACCGGAACGCGGAACTACAAATCAGGAAATATCCTCGCCGATAAACGCTTTCTCTTGCTGAACAAACGCCAATTCGTGGCACTACTACGGGACGATCTCCGAAGGGAACACCTGTCGTTTGCCGGTGGCCGAATAGTGTCAGATACAGCGACCCGCGAACTTCCAACGATCCGTCCTTCACCTTCTTGTAGGACCCACCGCTCAAACCTGTCCTCACGATAAGCCGCTGGTCCGCGTCCCCAACGTTTCGCAGAGAATATCCATCCGTCTTCCAAACGGAACCATCGGGCGATTGAAAGTCTACTGATAACTTTTCAACCCTTACCCTCATATTTGGAGGAAGTCCCATGATTTGAAGCGGTATTTCCGCGCCCACACTGTCCTCTCCCTGTCGAAAAAATCGAGACAGCCCTTCATTGATCGAGTCCGGGGCCACGCGCGCCGAAGAGAGATCCACTTGTTCTTTAGAGAGCCAGTTCTGAATCTTGAAAGCTGCATTCCACGAAATCAATGTAAATCCCAAAACTACGAGAATACCCCCCGCGGCCGCCAAGCAGCGGGCCACGGTGGTTCCACGCCGAGAGTATTGCCAGAAAAGGATTACCGATGCACAGGCAGTAATGACGATAAACGCAAAATAAGACTTAACCCATTCATACCCGACTGGAATCCCACCAGCGAAGCGACCCAGAAAAAATACGGGTCGTAGCAGCACAACTCCGGGCTGAAACATGGCAAAAATCAATACGATTACGAAAGGCATCAGGATCGCAAAGCTCAGCTGTACGAATCCGGTGGTCACGGCTGCGAGCGCAATGATCGGCAATAAGTAAACGATAGTGAGCAGGACTTGGCTCCAGAGCAGCCCGGGCAGTTCTGCACCGAGCGAAAATCCGTAGGCGCGAAGGATCACCATATCCGCCACCAGCATGGGGAGATTTATGAAGGCAAATATGAACAGCACCTTCGCTCCCAGCAAACTGCGCCATGAGTAGGGCCGCGTGATCCAGAACTGCCGGTTCCCTGCCAGCGCCTCGTCGTGAACCACCCGGGCAATCAGCGTCCACCAGACGAGGGGCAACAGGAAAAGTACCAACGTTGAGGCGCCCGTCCTGATTGTTACGGGATCCGCCACCGATAGCGCGTGCCGCATTTCAATGATGGTGAATGCCACAACCACCGAAATCGCAATTGCGATCTCGAACCGAAAGTGCCGAACGTCTTTTTTGAAAATATGAAGCGCTTGTCGCATTTTGCCTACGCCGCCTTTCGTCGGGCTTTTGCCAAAGCTATGAAAATTGCCCGGAGTGGCATGGGATGAACGCTGATCTGGTGGACGGTTCCGAACAAGCGGTAAACTTCGGCCATCGTTCGTTCCTGCTGAAAATGCGAATCCACGAAGCGCAGCACTGTCTCCGATTGTTCTGTACTCAGCCACGCTGGTGGTAGTGATTGCGCTGACGGTAAGGGATTCGTGAGCGTAACTTCGATTTCGCGAAAACGATCCGTCAATGAACTCATCTCTTCGGAAAACTGCAGACGCCCCCGGTCCAGGTAACCTATATGGCTGGCGAAGCTTTCGATCTCCGAGAGATCGTGCGACGAAATCAGAATTGTGGCCCGGTCCGCGCATTCCAACACGCCCTCGATCAGCTCATCGCGCACGAGTGGGTCGAGGCCCGTAAATGGCTCGTCGAGAACAATTAGCGGCGGCCTGTAAGCGAGCGATGAAGCCAGAGCAGCCTTCATTCGCATTCCGCGCGACAAATCCCGGATCTTGCGATCGCGCGGGAGTTCGAACAGGCGCAGCAATTCCTCGGCTCGCGCGACGTCCCAATTTGGATAGAATGGCTTGAGGTAGTTCATAAAGTATTCGACCGTCATCCACTCCGGCATCTGCTGGTTTTCCGAGACGTAGCCGATTTGCATGAAATCTTGCGGAGACAGCCGTCGCGAATCGTGGCCGAATATCTCCGTCGTCCCCTCGGTTGGTCGAAGAGCATTCATGAGAATTTTGATGGTCGTGGTTTTGCCCGCTCCATTTGGCCCGACCAAGCCATAAATACTATGCTCGGGCACAATCATGTTCAGGTGGTTTAGGACCACCGTCTTGCGGAATCGCTTTGACAGATCATTCGTTCGCAAAATGTCGGTCATTTCTTGCTCCCGTCCAAACGCTTCCAATGTTGAGCGACCGCCGATGTCACATCATCGAAGGTCAGGCCCAACCTCTTGGCTTCGACCATCAATTGTTCCAGTTCCTTGTTGAGCAACTTGCCGCGGTCTGCGGCAGTCGAGGGCGCACGTTTCGCCACCACGGTGCCGATGCCCGGATGAACCTCCAGCACTCCCTCCGCTACGAGCTGCGTAACTACCTTATGAGCTGTGTTGGGATTGATCTTCAATGTCTTGCTGAGGTCTCGCACCGAAGGAAACGGGTCACCGGCGCGCATCTGACCCGAGATCACAGCCTTCTTCGCCGCAT
This sequence comes from Terriglobia bacterium, assembly GCA_041484365.1. GTDB lineage: Bacteria > Acidobacteriota > Terriglobia > Acidiferrales > UBA7541 > DASTCZ01. The sequence continues at coordinate 100,055 of JBGPHM010000003.1, forward strand.
ACACAACTTGCTCGTAGAGCGAGATACCCGGCGCAAATGAGACGCGGAACGCAATCATGGCTGTATTATTACAGCTAGTACACTACCTGTCAAGTGAAAAATACCCGCTTATAGCTGAGCACCATGTGCCGCGGTAGTGTTGACCGTACCGATCTACCCGGATTGTCGCTACGCCGGAAACTTACCGCCTATCCCGCTGCGCCCTCTGTGGTTAATGTCCTTCGCGCATGTTAGAATTTTCCTCTGCGGTGGGCGTAGTTCAGCGGTAGAACATCGGACTGTGGCTCCGAGGGTCGTGGGTTCGAATCCCATCGCCCACCCCAGCTTTCCTGCGAGAGAATCTTTGATTCCCTTTCACCGTCTGGTCACCAGAATAAAACGACTGCTCATATTCGCCATCGTTCTCGTGGCGGTTACATACGCGGGCGATTATCTCTGGCTGCACATCCGAATGATCAAGCCCAAGCCCGGCAGCCCGTTCGATTCAATTCATCTGGAGCGCGTGATTGCGGCTCTGCGCAAGGACGGCCGCTACGACATCATGCCCGCCCCTCCTGAAGATCGAGCCTGCGTCCACTCATTGTTTCCGCACAGCGGCCTCAGTCCGTGCTGGTACGTGAAACGATTGAACGCCAAGCCCATCATGATGTGAGCAGGCTCTTTCTTCCGGCGGCACTTTTTCACCGTTCTCATGCGAAACATTTTTGGATTATCCGGCGTAGAGATAAGGTAAGGGAGCGCACAGACGGCGGTTTGGGTTCGCCTTGTCCGCGCATTTTGGGTCCCTCAGGAATTGAATCAGATTGCAATTTCACAACAGGGGTGGACGAATGAAAAAGTTCTGGAAGGTTTCAGTTGTAGTTTGTTTGCTGGCGCTCGCATCCGCATTTCCCATTGCATCTGCATTTCCCATAAATGCCCAGCAGCCGCAGGGCGCACCGCCCGCGGGCGTCGCCGCGCCGCCGCCTGCAGCGGCCGATGCGGCCTCCATGAAGGAAGAATCATCCGTCACAGAGCACACCATAAAGGTCGGCGGCCAGACCATTTCTTACAAGGCCACTGTGGGCAGCATTCAAATCAAGAATGACGCAGGCGATCCCACCGCGCTGATTTTCTACACCGCCTACACGAAGAGCGATGTGAAGGAAATGAGCGCGCGGCCCGTGTCATTCATTTACAACGGCGGCCCGGGCTCGGCTTCCATTTGGCTGCATATGGGCGCGTTCGGCCCGAAGCGCGTAGTCACGAAAGACGCTGACTACACGCCACCGGCTCCGTATCAAGTGGCAGACAACGCGAACACTTTGCTCGACCGCACCGATATGGTTTTCGTGGACCCCGTTGGTACGGGCTTCAGCCACGCAGTGGGCAAGGCGGCAAACAAGGATTTCTGGGGCGTGGATCCGGACGTCCGCTCGATCGGATCGTTCGTCGAGCAATACGTGAGCCGCAACGACCGTTGGAATTCGCCGAAGTTTCTGATTGGCGAAAGCTACGGAACCTTCCGCTCCGCGGCGCTCGCGAATTATTTGCAGTCGCGCGAGAGCATGTCCATCAACGGCATCGTGCTGATCTCGAGCGTCCTCGATCTCGGCACGATCTCATTCAATCCCGGCGTGGACCTTTGCTACGTGCTCTATCTTCCAAGCTACGCTGCGACGGCGTGGTATCACAAAATGCTGAAGGACCGTCCTATGGATCTGAACGCATTCCTCGCCGACGCGCGCAAGTTTGCCGCCGGCGAATACGCGGCTGCGCTGATGAAAGGCTCGCGCCTGACTGCAGCGGAGCGTACGGACATCGCAAGAAAAATCTCACACTTCACCGGGTTGAGCGAAGACTACGTGGTGAAAGCAGATTTGCGCGTGGTGCTTCCGCAATTCACCGCAGAATTGCAGCGCAGCCGCGGGCTGATCACCGGCCGGCTCGATTCGCGCTTCTCCGGCCTGAACTACGATCCGCTCAGCGAATATGGCCAGAGCGATCCGCAATCGGATGCCACGAGTTCAGCGTACGTCGCCATCTTCAACACCTACGTTCGCAACGAACTGAAATTCGGCCAGGACAAAAAATACAATCCGCTGAATTTTCAGGCGAACGGCCAGTGGACCTGGACGCATCAGGGCACGGGCGGATTCGGTTTCCCCGGCTCGCCAAACACAGAGCAGGATTTGATTCAGGCGATGCTCGCCAATCCACATTTGCACGTCGAGGTGGAAAACGGGCTGTACGATCTGGCGACTCCGTTCTTCGAGTCCGAATACACGATGGAACATCTCGGGCTGCCCGCTAAGTTGCTCGCGAACATCCAGCAGAAGTATTACGAGGCGGGTCACATGATGTACGTCCGCGATGAGGATCTGGCGAAGTTGAAGGCCAACGTCGCGGCGTTTATCGAGAGCGCATCGAAGCAGTAATTTTTATGAGCTAGACCATACTCAAGCGTAACGGTGCATGCTTTATGGGCGGGGCTTTCCCCGCCCTTTGCATTTGCCTATTCATCGCGCAGTGCAACGAGCGGATCCACGCGCATCGCGCGGCGCGCGGGAACGTAACACGCAAGAATCGCTGCTGCAAGAAGCAGCAGCGCGACACTCGCGAACGTAACCGGGTCCGCGCGCTTCACGCCAAAGAGCAGGCTCGCCAGGAAATATCCCGACGCAATCGCACCTGCCGCCCCGGCAAGCAAGCCCGCAATTGTCAGCCGCATCCCCGCGCCAACCACCAGCCGGAAAATATCGCGAGGACTCGCGCCCAGCGCCATGCGCACGCCGATCTCATTCGTGCGCCGCGCGACGCTGAATGAAAGCGTGCCGTAAAGTCCCACGCAGGTCAGCGCGAGCGCGAGCAAACTGAAGGTGCTGCAAAGTGCAGCAATCAACCGGTCCTGGTGGAGGGAAATGTCCACCTGCTCACGCATTGTTCGGACACTATTGATCGTGGCCGCGCTATCAAATGAACGAATCATTTCGAGCACGGGACCCGAAAGAGTCTTTGCGTTTCCGTTTGCGCGAACATTCAATACGCCACCGATGCCGGCGCTGTTGGTGCCGCGCTTCAACGCCCACAACTGCGCGAGGTTGATGTACACGAAGTCAGGTGTGTGCTCGCGGAGGTCGTTGTAAACGGAATCGGCTGCAACTCCGATAATTTCCAGTGGCGGCCACTTCCCTTCCACGAATTTGAACCGCCTCCCGATGGGGTTTGAGCTCCCGAAATAATGGCGCGCCATCGTGTGATTAATTATTGCGGCAAGAGGCGCATCGCCGTTGTCATGCTCCGTGAAGTCCCGGCCCATGAGAATTGGAATTCCCATCGTCTCGAAGTAGCTGAACGTGATGACATTGAAGAAAACGTGTTGTTCCTCAATCGGTCGACCGACATCTCCTTCCACAGCGACGTTAATGCCCATCTCCCTGTTTGTCTGTGAGTAGACAGAAAAGCTCGCAGAACGAACGCTGGGAAGCCTTGCGGCTCGCGCGACAAATTCGTTTTCAATGGCGTTTGCCTCACCCGATGTGCGGACGACCCTGCAACAGGCGAACGACACGGTGAGAACGTGATCGCGGTCAAATCCAAGGTCGGCCGTTTCGAGATTGTAGAGGCTGTGCAGCAGGAGTCCTGCCGCAGCGAGAACCGTGACAGAGAGCGCGACCTGAATTACGACCGGCGATTGCGCAAGCCAGGAACGCCGCGCCGTACTGCCGGGACTTGACGACTGCACCTTAAGATGCTGAGCGAGCCCGCCACGCGTCGCCGCCAGAGCGGGCACAAGACCGATCAACAAAACAGTAAAAACAAGCACGCCTGCCGTGAAAACAAGCACGCGGCTACTCAATCCTGCGGCAAGTTGAACCGGCGAATGTTCCGTGGAAAGTGAAGCGATGAGAAGACGGCTCGCCCAGCTTGCGACAAAAAGCCCGAGTGCCGCACCCGTCAGCGCGAGCAACGCGCTCTCCGTGAGGAGTTGGCGCACCAAGCGCCATCGCCCCGCACCAAGCGCCAGCCTCACAGTAATTTCCTTCCGACGCGCTGCGCCGCGCGCGAATAAAAGACTCGCAACATTTGAGCAAGCAATCAAAAGCACAAGGCCGACAATAATCGTTAGAATTTTCCCCGGCAAGGAATATTGAGCGCTCAATTCGGAAATGCCCCGCGCGGCCGAAACCAGGCTCAAACGCGACATGTCCTGTTCCTTTTCAATTTCCGGCAATGAGGACGCAGCCATCACTTGCTTGAAGACAGGCTCAAGTCCCGCCTGCGCTTGTGCGAGCGAAACTCCGGGCTTCAACCGCCCGATGATTTGCACCCAGTCATAAGTTTTTGGGTCCGTACCGAATGGTAAGTAGATGGCGGGGATGCTGCCAACCTGGACGCCGAAAAAGTCAGGCGGCGTAACGCCCACAATCGTAAATGGGAAATCATGAATCAGAATTATTTTGCCGATGGCCTTGCCGTCAGAGTTGAATGCGCTTCGCCAGTAGTCGAAACTCAACACAGCAACAGGATCCCCACTTGGAGATTTCCCGTCCGATTCATTCAACAAGCGGCCCCGGAAAGGACGCACTCCAAGCACCGTAAAATAATTTCCCGAGACCATTCGTCCATCAATGGTTGCGGGCTGCCCACCGTGCGTCACAGAAAGTGTAGTTTGCCCATACCGCGTTGTAGGAAATTCGTTGTGATTGGCTGTGGCGGCGACGCCGGAAAAAACAGAGTTGTTATCGCGATAAATGAAATAGGCGGAAGGCTCAGAATAATCTTCAGAACTGATTGTGCCCGCCGCGTGAACCAGCACCAGTTCGTCGGGATTATGAACAGGCAACTTGCGCAGCAGGAGCGGATCGAGAATGGAAAAGATCGCGGCGTTGGCGCCGATGCCGAGCGCGAGCGTCAGCACCGCGACAGCGGTGAAGCCCGGGTTTTTCGCCAGCGTGCGGATACCGAATCGAATGTCTTGCCACAGCGCGCCCATTTTCTCCTCCAGTCGACCCGATCCCTCAATTGTGGACTCCGCCGGGCGGATTGCGGTTTTGAGAGCACAAATGTTTCACGTGAAACAATAGCGCGCACAAGGCGCGCTCGCGAAGGCGGTATTTGCGCGCAAATTGTTTCACGTGAAACATTTTTAAGTCGCGCGCCAACAATCACTTAGCAGGCGCCATTTCGAATTGGCACCTGCTTCGGCACTTTCTTCGGCACTTATTGTGAAGTTGCAGAGGGCGAGCGAATTCGTTAGTCTCGCGCGGACGATTTTTGCGGGAGAGTAATCGCGGGAGATCAATCAGGCGGGATTATTAGGGGGAATACGGGGCATGGGCCAGCAGCGCGCGTGGGACGTGGTGATTATCGGCGGCGGGCACAACGGGCTCGTCACAGCGGCATATCTCGCGCGCGGCGGGCTGAGCGTGCGCGTGCTCGAGCGGCGCGAAATGCTCGGCGGGGCGTGCGTGACGGAGGAACTCTGGCCCGGTTACAAAGTCTCCACCGCGTCGTACCTCTGCTCGCTGATGCAGGAGCGCATCATCAAAGAGCTGGACCTGCCGCGATACGGCTACCGCGTTTACGCGAAAGACCCTTCGTTCTTCACTCCCTTCCCCGATGGCCGCCACCTGATGATGTGGCAGGACCAGAAGCGCACGTGCGATGAGATCGCAAAGTTTTCGCAAAAGGACGCCGAGGCGTATCCGCGCTATGAAGAATATGTTGAGCGGCTCGCGCAATTCGCAGAGCGCATGCTGCTGCGCACGCCGCCGAATGTCGTCGGCACTGGATGGAGCGACTTGGCGAAGCTAGGCCGCCTCGGTTTGGATCTGATGCGGATGCCCGAGGACGAGCGCGTGGGACAGGCGCGCATCTTCACGCAAAGTGTCGCGGAATTTCTTGAGCCGTGGTTTGAATCCGAGGAGATCAAGGTCACGCTCGCGACCGACGGCGTGATCGGCACGAACGGCGGGCCGCGCTCGCCGGGCACGGCTTACGTGCTGCTACATCACGTGATGGGCGGCGTGGACGGTCACCGCGGCCTGTGGGGATTTGTGCGCGGCGGAATGGGCGCAATTTCCGAAGCGATTGCGGGCGCGGCGCGCGCAGCAGGCGCGGAAATTACAACCGGCGCGAGCGTGAGCCACGTCCTGATGAATGAAAGCCCCGCGGGGCCGCGCGCGATCGGCGCGGTGCTTGCGAATGGGGAAGAAATTCACGCGCGTACCGTTGTTTCGTGCGCCGATCCGAAGCGGACATTTCTCGGATTGGTTGGCGAAGCGCACCTGCCGCCGGATTTCGCGAGTGCCGTGCGCGGCATCGCGATGCAAGGCTGCTCGATGAAAATCAATCTTGCACTCGACGGCCTGCCGAATTTCCGCGCAATTCCCGGCGGTAACTTGCAGCCGCATCACAAGACGACGATGCACATTTGTCCGACTATCGATTACGTGGAGCACGCATGGGACGACTCGAAGTATGGGGAGCCCTCAAAGCGCCCGCTCATCGAGATGACCATCCCAACAACGTACGACGATTCAATCGCTCCGCCGGGCAAGCACATCATGGGGATTTTTCTGCAATACACGCCTTACAAACTGCGCGACGCGAATTGGCACAACGTGAAGGAAGCGTACGCCGACAGCGTGATGGACCTGATCGAAGAATACGCGCCGGGATTCAAGAGCCTCGTGCGGCACCGGCAGGTGCTCTCGCCACTTGATCTCGAAGAAATTTACGGTCTCACCGGTGGCAACATTTTTCACGGCGAGATGAGCCTCGGCCAGCTTTATTTCCTGCGGCCGGTGCCGGGCTGGGCGCGGTATCGCACTCCAGTGCGCGGGCTCTATATGTGCGGGTCGGGCACGCATCCCGGTGGCGGCGTGATGGGCGCGCCCGGTTACAACGCCGCGCGCGAGATTCTGCGCGATTGGAAGCGGGGGCTCGCGGTTTAGCTGGGAACAATTCACTAACAGGCAGCTAGGTAGAGGACTTGCGTGCAGCGCGCGGCCAAAGCGCGAGTGCGCGGTCCGCGTTGCCAAAAATAAATGCCGTGAAGCAGAGCGCAAAGATTGATTGGTTGAGCGAGGCGCCGAAATATTGCCAGAACGGCGCGCCAGCGCCGGGGTAGTCCGACGAGAAAAGCATCGCCAGCATGAGGAGCAAACCCCAGATGCTTGCCGTGCGGGTCAGGATGCCGAGGACGAGGCCGAGGCCGATCGCAAATTCACCGTACGCCACCAGATATGCGAAGAGTTTTTGGTGCGGCAAGATGGAGTTCTGCAGCAACGGCACTATGAATGGATAGGCCCGCCCCGAAATGTACCGTTCGATGTAGCTCTTAAAACCGCCGCCCGATGTGAATTGCGAGCCGAATACTTTGTATTGCCCAAACACGACAAAGAAGATGCCGATGGCGATGCGCAGCCCGGCGAGTACATTTTCGTTTCGATCTTTTGACAAGCCAGCGAAACGCATAAGAAGTTGCCGCCTCCGGAAGAGTTAGTTGTGCGCACGGTATCATTGAGCGCTTCCGCATTCAACGCGTGATTTCGTTAGGAACGAAATTCCCCGGGTTCGGGGAACCCGGGCTACACTGCCGCAAGCACAGACAGCGTCGTGGAATCGGTGAAAGAGCTTTCTGGTCCTAGCTAGATTCGCTTGCGGACGCCGCGCAAAATTCGGGGCAGAAAGATAAGGACCAGTCCGTAGAAGAAAAGGGAGACCGCCAGCCATTCCTTTCGTTCCAGCCGCAGGTCTTCAAGGAATATCTTCACAGTTCCAAACGCCAACGCACCGTAAGCGGCCCAGACAAGCTCGACGCGTTTGAAGCGCACGGCAAGCAGGCCAAAGGCAAACGCGGATGCGCAAATAATTGCAGTGCGAATGACTGCCAAGGCGTGTGCCGGCGGCGCCGTCCCTCGTGTAACAAAGCCAACCAATAGAATAACGGATGAACCGCCGAGGGCAGTCGCTGCCAGAAATGCCGGGATGAAAGCAAGAAGGTGATCCTTCCATCCAATTCCAGACAGCTTCCAGACTGTGATGTAACAAATCAGCGCTGTGATTGTCGCCGCCAACATCGTCCAGGTCAAAGTGCCGGGATTGGCCCCAACAAAAGCATGCGCCGTAAACGGAAAGAATCCCGCGGCGAGAAACGCAGCTAGCAAATAAACAGAAGCCTGATACCGCAGGACTGCAATTTTTTTCGCCGTGCCGAAGAACATTGCGACTGCCGCAGCGAGGCAGAAGAAAGCAGTCTGCGTCCACTTCGGAAACAGCAGCCAGATTCCGATCACGAAAAATGCGGCTGCATAAACCGAGAACACAATAAAATTACGCCTTTGCCCCTCTTGCCGGCCGCGCAGGAAGGCCGCCAAATAGCACGCTGCGGCAAGGACCAAGGCGAAAACCCCGAGCGCGGGAATGGCTGAGCCTCTTGTCGCAGTTGCAACGCCCGTCATTGCCAAAACGCAAGCAGTTGGAAGCTGGGCTATCTCGAAAACCGTTATTGGAAGGCGGCGTACGACTGTCCGATAGGCCGCCGATGCGCCATAGACCACGAAAAGGGCCAGCGGCAGCATTGCCAGTGTTGATCTGTCAGCGGGAAAGTAGCTGGGTGGAGGCCCTTCCGGCCTCGTAAGTAGAAACGTCATCAGCCAAACGATGAAATCCGCGCCTACCGCGACAACCGGCCGGAGATACGGCCAGTTGCCGAAGCAGGCGGCAACTTCCACCATCAATCCGATGGTCAACAGGGAAAAAACAAACGGCGTGACCGCGCCGGTGTATATCACCAAGACCACAGCGGTTGGCACAGCAAAAATCACGAGAATCAGAGGTGCAGCACGAAGGTCGGATCGCAACGACAAAGCCAATCCAAAAATCATGAAAAGGGCCAGCACGCACGCCGCAACGATGGGCGAAAGGATGTGGAATCGTACGGTGACCTCCCAAAGCAGCGGCGAAAAAATGAGTACGCTGGTCAGGGCGTACACGGCCCTTGCAAATCCCTCTGACGCGCGGAGCCGTGCGCTCAAAAGCAGCCAGAGCGCGGAGTAGAGGACGGCAGCAACCACCAACAGGGGTCTCGGCAGAATGGCAGATTCGGATGCAGCCCGGAATAAATATGCGACGGCGATGCCGAGGACCGCACGGCCCAGGATTGAAATCGTCCCAGCAGGCAAACTTACAGACGGGGGCTGCGGGGATTCGGATTCCTGCGTTGAGGGGATTGAAACCGGAGTGGTTGCGGGCGAGGTCTTCTCCAGCGCTAAGACGCGCTGTTCCAATTCGCCAATCCGCCTGGCGTGTTCAGCCAGTGCGGAAGCGCGTTCATCCGTTTCTTTCGCCATCCGCTCCTCCGTTATAGAGCGGAAGAAGGGACACTCAATCGGCGTCTTGTACGGAAAAGAACCCGACGTGCGCCGCCAGGTTATTTCCGATTCGCGCCTAGGACTCCCGCCGTCGCGCAGGCGGATTTATTTACTCGCAAGGCTTCGCGTGAAAGCAATCAGATTTGCGATATCAGCGTTGGTGAGCTCCGTCACCGGCTTCATTTTCCCTTTGCCTTCTTTGATGACCTTGGTCATTTCCGCATCCGTCAGTTTTTGAATGTCCGGCGATGAAAGGGGCGGAATCTTCACATTCAATACCTTTGACATGGGTGCACTTCCCATACCGTCCTTTCCGTGACAGACGGCGCATTTCTTCAGGAAAGTATCCTTGCCGGCGGCCGCGTTGCCTCCGCCTCCACCAAACGCCAACGGCGCGATCACCAACGCAATCACTCCACAAATGATTCCAGTTCGCATCACTCTGTTGTCTCCTTATTGGACCTGCTTGGACCTGCGTTTTCCTTCAATCTTTCGAATTAAAAGCGCAAGCGCGACAATTACGAAGCCGATCGCCACCAGCGAAAGAATGAGTCCATTTCGCCGGAATTTAACTTCCCCCATCGCGTCGACCCCCGCCTGGTAAGTTTTCTGTGAGACTTTCAATCCGGCCTGAATTTCCTGATCAAGCGCAGACGGCCGCACGCTGTGGATGGCCACGCGCGCCTTGGTGAGGTTATCGCGGGCCTCAGAAAGTCCGAGTTTGGCTTCCCCGACTTCAATGCCCGCGTCGTCCGCCCGTGCCAGGATTTCTTCGGATTTTGCGATTGCCGCATCCAGGTCCACGAGTGCCTTGTGCATCGTGGCGGAAACCGCAAAGCCGGGGTCGCCCGCGGAATGGCACTTCACGCACACGGCTCCCGGACCGGTCCCGATCAGAGAATCGTTCGGCGGAAGGATGCCGTGATTGGAATGGCATGTGATGCAACCCGGAAGGCTCATTGCCACAAAGGCATTTTTGTGCGGACCGGAGTCAAATAATTGAGCCTGGAAGAGATGGCACGTCGAGCACACATGTTGAACTGAATCCACTCCCGGCGGCGCGGCTCCGTGACTCCCATGACATGTCGAACAAGTCGGAGCACTCATGTCACCGTCGGCCAGCGCCTGGTGATGAACACTGTGCTGGTATTCCGCGAACTGGTTTACGGCGATCTTATAGGGCTTCATGTGTTCGGCGTCGGCATGACACTTCGAGCACGTTTGGGCGACATTGGTGGGGTAAACAGGGGACCGGGGATCCTTTGGCGCCACGATGTTGTGAACGCCGTGGCAATCCGTGCAGACGGCCGCATTCGAATCCCGCTTTGCGATCAACTTTCCGTGGATGCTGGTCACGTACTGACTGAGTTGGTCGGTCCGCAAGGAAGGATCAAATCCGCGCATGTACGCGGCATCGGAATGGCACTTTCCGCACAGTAAGGGAATTTGGGTTCTTTCGATATGCCCGCGGAAGCCAGCCTTCTTGCCCATCGACACGGTCATGTCATCGCTGGACGGATCCCCTCCATGGCAATTCGTGCATGTGATTCCTTTTTGCGCATGAATGCTGCCGAGAAAGTCCTTTGAATTGACACCCAGTGGCGCATCGAATTGAGAGTGGCAATCGAGACAAGTGTTTTTTGTTTGGGCAGCTGCACCGAATGCACAGAGAAGCATGAGCACAAAAGAAGCGAGCAGCTTGCCTGTGAACAGGAATGCGGACCTGCCTTCCTTCAAATTCTGTCTCAGCAAGATGATTGGCTCCTCAATGCGCTTCAACGGCGAATCTCATTTGGCCAAGTAGCCATAGATCGTCATGCCCACAATATATCCGAGGGCAAACACACCAGCTCCCGTCACCCATCTTTGGCCACGCCCGCTG
>JBGPHM010000004.1:0-105059 GCA_041484365.1 Terriglobia bacterium
CTGCGAGCATTTCAACGTTACATCAAAACCCGTGAGAGCATCGTCTTGCATGTAGAAGCACCTCTATCTAGTCACAGTGTAACAACATAGGGGTTAGGGACTCAAGTATATAATTCCCATCTTTTTGTAAGAGTAACGCAGTAAAGGAGTTACGGGAAAAAGGTGCGGTAAGAGTATCGCAGCATTGGACTTACGGGATTTTGGAGAATCTTGGCGATAAGTTGCTCGATCTAAAGGATTTACGTCAGGGGTGGCGGCAAAACCAGATCTTGCATGGGAGTATTCGAATGGTAATCGAGTGTACACTCTTACTTATAACATAGCTTCGGCCGGGAAGCAAGGGAAATCTGAACTTTTTTCGCGGATTTGCGGCACGGGCTTAAGGACAGAAACCGCAAACTCGAAAGCGAAAGGATGTGCCACGCAAGCCAGTTGCTAGTCATGGTGGGTCATTGCCTGCTCGGCCCGCCCATCTTAGTGCCCGCTTCTAGCAATAGTTTCTTGACCGACTCCACCCAATGGATGAGCGGGTCCTTTTGCTTGGGTGCAGCGGAGCCCGGCCCGTAAAGGGTAAGGTCTATTTCCATTCCGTAATTCGATGTTGGATTAACCTCATATTTGGTTGGGTCGGAGAATAAGTCGTTGCCTGGCACCGGCGAAAACCGCAGATCCTCAAACTGAGTTGCTAAGTCTCGAAGGGCCGAAGATTCCTTTTCGGTTGCGGTGTGTCGCTCCGTGGAAATAAGAATAATCAGTTTATCCCTGCTGTATTCCGGGTGCTCTCGGTGGAGTTTCCGAAGCTGAGAGAACAGAGACTGCCCTTTGGGAAGGAGGATCACCGCAGAAACATTGCCGTCGTAAAATCTTCTTACATAAATCTCAACTTCAGACTCCGATTCAAATGGCGGGAGTATGCGTATGCACACCTCCCATTGTGGAAAAGCTGAGCTCTTCTCATCTAGAGCCGGGCAGCCTTTCTGAAGCACAGCGTCCCGAACCTCCTCATAGTTTTCAAGTAGCCATACTTCTTGGGCTTCGCTTGTCGCTTGGGTGGCCTTATGTTCTTGCCCCGTGGTGTTCAATCCCGGCACCACTTCTCTTACGTCAATTATGTGCTGAACCTCCAATTTGAACCGGCAACAGTTCTGATGTCCAAATACTCGGGCCTTTCCATCACTGAAAAGGGCGACTACCGTATATTGGATTTTGGCGGTCTTATTTTTCTTCAGAATCTTTTTGGCTTTATCGTACATGGGATTGCCAGGGCCAAAGTCGCCTCCAGCGTTTGCCGGCACTGCGATCATATTGTCATCATCTGATTTGGATTTTCCACAGGACGGGTCAAAATAAATGCAGCCTTCAAACGAACAAGCTTCCTGGACGGTGGTGGTTACAACCTTCCCGTCGTACTGAGCGGGGTGCTTGATCAATTCGCAAAAGCTGATCGGTGGATTCGTGGCAGCGCCAGCTCGAGGATTGCCTTGCGTTGACGCTATCGCTGAAGCGATCAGCGCCAGACCTAAAAGCAGAATTGCTTTCGGCAAGTACGGGAGGTGTAGCGACCGCAGAAATACTCTTATTCTCCGCACGGAAAGATGATACCACCGAGGGTAGTCACCGGGGAGTAAAGAGTAGCTCGCCGGACGAAAACAAAGGCAGAACCCCCACCCTTAAAATCGAATGGTGCCGTGCCTACCGGCAGGCAGGCGGCACCCACAAACTAAATTGCGGAGTGGGTTATGATAGGAGAATCCGCGGAGCAAAGAAGCAGGAAACAAATGGGCCGCGGCGGAAACCTGCGATGCCTCTTGCGGATCTTCGCCAACTGAACCCCAGCCAACTCTCTCCCCTGCTGGATGAAGAGGCGCAACTCTGGCGCAGCGAGCTGCACTGGGACTACCAACTCTCCATCGAACTGATCAAGAGATTCCTCGAAATGCATTCGCTGGCCGGGGCCGCGGTGATCGAGAACGGGCGCGCGACCGGATACGGCTTCTACGTAATCGAAGACCACAAGGGGATGTTGGGCGGGCTCTTTGTGTCGCCGCGAGTTCCGCAAGTGGAAGCGGGCGAGCAAATCCTCGGCGACATCATGCAGACGATGCGCGGGACTCCGCAGGTGACGCGCATCGAAGCGCAGGTGATGCCGTTTGGCGCGCCGCTCGACCGCGTGCTGGCGCAAAATGGGTTCCGGCTCTACCCGCGGCAATTCATGATCCTGCCGATTACGGAGAGCGCGGCGGATTCTGCACCGCCACTACAAGCAGGGCTACGGCTCGAAAAATGGAACGAGCGGCAGATGCCGCAAGTGGCGGACCTGATCCACCTCGCGTACGCGAACCACGTGGATGGCGAAATCAACGACCAGTACCGCAGCCGCGCGGGCGCGATGAAATTTCTGAAGAACATCGTGATGATGCCGGGCTGCGGTCAGTTCGAGACGCAGGCGTCATTTGTGCTGCGCGAAGTGGCGAGCGAGCACATCGTGGCGGTGGTGCTGACGTCAATGGTGGCGCCGGGCGTGGGGCACACGACGCAGGTGTGCGTGCTGCCGGGATTTCAGGGGCACGGATTGGGGCGGCGGTTAATGCTGGAGTCGCTTGCGGCGCTGCGGAAGATCGGGGCGACGGAACTTTCGCTCACCGTGACGTGCGCGAATATGGGCGCGGTGAAGTTGTACGAGAGTTTGGGATTTCGCGTGGTGAAGGTTTTTGCGGCGGGGGTGTGGAGGGGGTAGAGGCGGAAAAGATAAGAGCAAATCCAAGATTTCACCGCAGAGACGCAGAGAACGCAGAGAAACCAAATTCAAAAAACTGACACAGAGATCGCTGAGGACACGGAGAATGTTGAGAGAGATTCAAAACGAGGAGTGCGAATAAGGATTACGAAAGTCACTTCTTGGCGCGGTCTTTGAGAAGGCCCTTCAGCTCGGCCATGAATTCCTTGACGTCCTTAAAATCCAGATAGACGGAAGCGAAGCGGACGTAAGCGACCTTGTCGAGTTTCTTGAGGCGCGACATCAGCAGGCCGCCGACCTCGGTGGTGTTGCGCTCGCGCTCCTTTGCTTCGTGCACGAATCGCTCGACCTCCTCGACAATCGCTTCCAGTTTTGCGGTGGCGACGGGACGCTTCTCGCAAGCTTTCAGCAAGCCTTGCAGAATTTTCTGGCGGTCAAAGCGCTCGCGGCGGCCGTCTTTCTTGATGACCATGTAAGGAATTTCGTCGATGCGCTCGTAGGTGGTGAAGCGGCGTCTGCACTTGAGACATTCGCGGCGGCGGCGGATCAGCTCGCCGGTGCGCGCTTCGCGCGAGTCAATCACTTTATCTTCAACGTGCGAGCAGAACGGGCACTTCACTTTGGGGCGTCCTTCCCTTTCGGCTTCTCGTACTTCGGCGCTTTCACGGCCAAATCAGAAATCAGCGCCTCCGGCAAATGTGTTCCCACTGCTTCGGCTTTCCTTTCCTCGCGCGCCAGTTGGCGAAGCTTGCCGAGCGACAAGCCCTGGTGAATCAGCAGCGGAATCCCCGCTAGCGTAACAGCCGCGAACGTGATTAACCAGAGTGTGATCGCAATCGCGGTGGCCGGATCGGGGGCAGCTTGAAAAATCTTCGAGAGCGCAAGAAAGCAGGCAATCTGGGGGCCTCCCCCGACACCGGGCAACTGAATGACCGCTCCGATGAGAGTAATCGCGAGCAGCAACATGGCCCCGGCAAAATTCATTTCGGATTGAGGGAAAGCGTCACCAAACGCTTTCGAGACCCATAGAAAAATAAATGTCACGATGGTCCAATGCGCGGCGGTGTAGAAAAGCGCGACCAGCAAGTCCGGAATGCTGCGGATAGCTTGAATTCCCTGGCTGAAACCAGAGATGGCTCCGGCGATTCGCTGGCGCCAGCCACCCTTCGCGCCCCACTCCGCCATTTTTCGATCGAGGCTGCTCGCTCCGTGAAGGCGGTAATAAATCGGCAGCGCGATCAATACGACCAATCCACCGAGCATGAGCCAGCCGCCGGTGCGCGCCCGGTCGACCACATCAGAGTCGGCACCTGCGTCAGATAGCTTTCCCGAGAAAACGAGCAGGCTCAGAACGGCAAGTCCAAATGCCGCGGCGAAGTCAAAGATTCTTTCGAGCACCCATATTCCGAACATGCTCGAAACCGGAGTTTTCATTTTGCCGGCGAGAATCAGAGGCCGGACAGCCTCACCCGGCCGCGCCAGCAAAAATATTGCGGAGAACCCAATCAGTGTGCCAGAGAAGGTCTCCGAAAAAGTCGACGGGCCAAGATAGCGAGAGAACCGCTGCCAGCGGAGCGCGCGAATCGCATAGCACGCGTAAATCGCCACGAGCGAAAGCAGCAGGAGCCAGATATTTGCCTGGCTGACCGCGTGCACAAATCCTTTCCACGTGAAATTAGAAAGGCTGATCTTGTGCCGCGAGCGGTAGGCGATTGCGCCAAGAACGGCGAGGACAACGAACCAAATCAGGTATTTTCGCCAGGGGATTCTCATTCGTTGGTGAGGGTAAAACTAACCGGAGGCCGGAAGAGTGTCAAGGAAAGAGGCGAAGGGCTGTGCGATGTACGCGTGAAAATTGTTAATGAAGTGTGACGGTGCGGGACACATCCAACGTGAAGAAAAAAGGGGCGAGCTCGAAGCCCGCCCCTTTTGAAGTAATCATGAACCGCCTGTTTAGTGGACGCGAACGCGTTCGGCAACCACGGTCGGCGTGGTGGGCGTGTTGAAGAGCAAGCCCCCCACGGAAACCCTATCACCCGCATTCAGTCCGGCGAGCCCTGTGGCGTTGATGTAGACCGTACCGGTGACGGAATCCACCTGAATCAGGCTGATGCTCGCGCGGGCAAACAATGGCGAGAGAGCGACCAGCATGAAATTCGGTGGAGTGCCGCCTGCGTTCACCGAGCCGACGGTGCCGGATATTTCAGTGGGCTCGAGAGCGACGCCGTCCGCGGAGACGTTGATGAGCGGCAACGCGGTCGGGCCGGGTGTGACCACAGGCGATGCCGAAGGATGTATTTCAACTGTCTGCCCGGGCATGAGATCCCCAATGCCGGAGAAGGTAAGACCAGAGGGGATTGTCACGCCGTCAGAGTCCACAATGAAATTCGTTGAGGAGTTGATTTGAACGCTGACCAACAAGCCAGGATTGACGCTGGCGAATGTCTCCTGCAAGTCCTGCAGAACCATGTCAAATCGGTTCTGTGCCACGTTCACGCGGACAACGATGCCCTGCAAGGAGTGGAGATCTTTCTTTTCGATCAAACGTACGTGAGCAGCTAGAAGCGTGCCGCCGGGAAAGAGTTTCACGGCGACACCGACGACTTGGCCGTCAACGAGGCACGAAAAGTCTTGCGCGGCACAGGTCGACCCGAAATCATAGGTCGTGTTGCTGTCTGTTGCGATGGAAGCGGAGAGGTTTCCGAATCCTGTCTGGATCGTGAAATTGGGCGAATTCACGGCGGTCACGCGCCCGATCACATGGAATTGATTGATGGGAGTTGTCGCCGAGGGAGGAATCACCTTCCTCAAAGTAATTTTTGGCGTGACCGAGAGATCGCCCTGCACGGAAGTGTTCACGTCAAAATGCATCTCAAAGCCAACCGGCGAATTGGAGGAAAGCGTTACAGGAAACGGCGCCGTGGGCGATTGAACCGACGCAACTGTTTGATTGAGAGAAGGATTGAAAATGCATACCTGGTCCGTGAGGCACGACTGCGCGCCGACAGTGAGCGTGTGGCCGGTATTGTTAAAGATTGTCATCTGCGGATTCGCGAATGAGGCAGTCAGCCCATTGTATGTGCCCGCGGGAACATTCACGTTGCCGAGGGGCGCGGTCTCCGTTTGTAAGTGCAGAAGCTCAACATTCAGCGGACCCAAGAGCATGGAGACCGTTGGCTGAGTCGTGTCCGAAGGCTGGAGCGAAGCGCTCGTAATCTGTACCTGGAAGCGCAGAACAGCTACGCCCGCGGGCGGGTCGTCACCGACCGTGAAGCTTACGGGAACCATCGAGGGAACGACTACAACAGGCGGATTCACAACTCCCGAGAAGGAACCGCCGCAGCCTACAACCGTAATCGCGAGCATAATCATCGCGCAGAGAGTGATGCCCAGGAATGTTTTTCGCATTTCTTCCTCCAAAGAATTTCGCTTCAAAGAAGCGGGCGGAAATCGCCAAGGGCCTTTTGCAGCAATTACGGGGCGAGCAAACCGTCAAGTAATCTAACACGGCGGTTCCAAATAAGTTTCGATTTGCCTAGCCCGAATCCGGCATCCCGAAAGCGCGCCCTTCTCGGCGCCCGGAGAGGCTTGTACGGGGCGCATGGCGCGGATAAGATGCTCGGCACCTGATCAGCACCTGAGAAAAAGACGCCTGCGGAACTTTTTCGCGTCCCTTTACGTTCCATCTAGTGAGGGCGGACACCGCCGCTGGCTGTGAGGCAAAAGCCATTTGGAGCCAGATGCTCAATTGGTCCAGCAGTGCATCCGGGGCGATGGTATAGCCTGGGAGGAACTTGTGCGGCGACATACACGGCGCATATACAACCTGTGCTACCGCTTCACAAGTCAGAGGCAGGAAGCCGAGGATCTTTCGCAGGAAGTTTTTCTGCGCGTGTACCGCACGCTGCCAAGCTACCGCTCGGCGTATGGAGCGTTTGGCACCTGGGTGACGAGCGTCACACGGAACCTGTTGATCGATCACTACCGCCGCACGCGGCGCGACCGGCTGACGGACTCGATGGAAGACGTAATGCCGCAGATTGAAGCGAAGGAATCCGCGGGAAGGCGCCCGGATCAAGCGGCTTTGCTTGTCGAATTGAGCGCGCAATTGCAAAAGGCGCTCGGAAAACTTTCACCGGATTTGCGCGAAGCGGTGATCCTGCGGGACCTGGAGGGATTGGACTACCGCGAGATCCAGCAGGTGCTGGAAGTACCGGAAGGCACGGTGAAGTCGCGCATCAATCGCGGCCGCATTGAGCTGGCGCACATTCTGGAGCAAATGGGATTGCGGCCCAACTGATGAGCAAATTTGTGGAATGTAACGAGATTGAGTTTGAGGGAAGCCCGGCCGGAACCGGGGGTATGCGATGAACTGGAACTGTCAAGAAGTCGAAGCAAGACTGAGTGAGTACCTCGACGGCGAACTTTCCGCCGCTGATGAAGCGGGCTGCGCGGCGCACATCGCCGGCTGCGAGCGCTGCCGGGAACTCGTTGCGAGCGTGCGGGGCTTGGTGGGAGCGATGCACGCAATCGAGCCGGTGGAGATTCCGCTGCGCCTCGTGCCCGCGATTCTCGAGCGCACACTCGGGCCGAAAACGGAATCGCGCGGCTGGCGCGCCTGGTTTGGCTGGCTGCGTCCCGTGTGGCAGCCGCGATTCGCATACGGTGCGTTGACGGTAATGCTGACGGTGATGGTGCTGTCTCAGGCGCTGGGCATTCAATGGCGGAGGCCGACGATCGCCGACCTGAACCCGGTAAGTCTCTATCATTCGGTCAGCAGGCAGGCGCATTTAGTTTACGCGCGCGGGGCCAAGTACCTTGGCGACCTCCGCGTGGTGTATGAAATTGAGTCGCGGTTGCGGTCCGTGGAGCCCGAGCAGCAACAACAGAAAGCTCCCGCGACGCAACCTGTTACACCGGGAAAATCAGAAGGCCCATCGAACAAACCATTGGACATCAACCGCGCGGATTTTGGGCGCGGTCATCAGACGCGGTTGGCTTGCATCTTCTGGCCGGCGGCGGCAAGGAGCATTCCATGAAATGCGCAGTTCATCCTGAAGTGGATGCCACCGGCTATTGCCGGAATTGCGGGAAAGCGTTGTGCGCGGGCTGCTCGCGCGAAGTGCGCGGCATGATCTATTGCGAGGCGTGCCTCGCGGATATGGTCACGGGGCCGCGGACCGCGGCGCAGCCCACCGGAAGCCCGGCGTTGGCAACGATCCTCGGGTTCATGCCGGGACTTGGCGCCGTTTACAACGGCGAATACATCAAGGGGCTAATCCACGCGTGCATATTTGTCGCGTTCGTGGTGATCCTCAGTGGCTCGCACTCCGACTGGGTATATCCGGCGTTTGGGATCATGCTGGGTGCGTTCATTCTTTACATGGCAATTGAGGCGAACCGGACCGCCAAAGCGAAACTTGCTGGCCAAATCACCTCGGACTGGGCCAGCCAGAGCGCGAATGCCAAAGTCGTTGGCCCGTTTATCTTGATTGGCCTCGGCATTATTTTCTTGCTTGAAAATTTGCACCCCCACCTCTTTGACCGGGTTTTTGACAGGGGGTGGCCGCTGATTTTCATCGCCATCGGTGTGTTCCTCGCGTGGCGTCAACTCGGCGAAAAAAAATAGGAGAGAGAAATGTCCATTCGATGCCGTTGCCAGCGGTGCATGATTCGGGGATTGATGGGGCCGGCGATTCTCATCACCATCGGCGCGCTGTTTCTGTTTGGCCGTGAGAATTGGATGTATGGCTTCCACCGGACCTGGCCGGTGATCCTGCTGGTCATCGGCGTACTCAAGCTGGCCGAGGCGCTTGCGTCCACGGAAGGCCACGGCAATCCGTCGCCGGGCTCGGGGCCACAACAAGGGGCCGGGCCGATTCCGCCTCCGCCGGCGCAGAGCTGAGGACAGGGAGATAACATGGCAAACATCTATCCACGCCGCCGCTCAATATTCAGCGGACTTTTGCTGATTCTCATCGGCGCACTTTTTCTGGCCCGCAATTACGGCACCGGACAGCAAATTTGGGACATTCTCTATCGTTGGTGGCCGCTGGTGTTCATTTTGTGGGGGGTGGCGAAGCTATATGACCACTTCATGGCCCAGCGCACGGGCGAAGCAGCGCCGCCGACGGTTTCCGCGGGTGAGATTCTTTTGGTGCTCCTCCTGCTGGCAGTGATTGGCGGAGTCAGGATTCGTGATTGGGGCATCAACCATTCCGGCGGGGATGATTGGTTTGATTTTGATGTGTGGGGCAGCAATTACAGCTTCACGGAAGATGTGCCAGCGCAAAAGGTTCCGGCGAATGCACACGTAATTTTGCGTACGACACGAGGAAACATCACGGTCCACGCTGAAGACGCATCAGAGATCAAGTTCACAGCGCGGAAAACGGCGCGGGGTGACAACGAGCAGGAAGGAAAGTCTCGCGCGGACCAGGTGCACATCAATGTTTCTCAGACAGATAATGATTTTATTATCGAGCCGCAAGGTGAAAACGGGTCGAGTGGCGGAGCGGTGACCGTGGACCTCGACGTTCACGTTCCCAAAGGGGCAACGGTCAATGTCCAGACCACGCGCGGAAACATTGACATCACAGGTGTAAATGGAAATGTTACGGTGACTGGGCGAAATGGGGACGATTCCGTGCGACAGACAGGCGGCGATGTGAGTGTCGAATCACATGGCGGAGCCGTGACAGTTATCGGGGCGGGCGGACTTGTGCGCGTCTCCGGCAGCGGAAATGAAGTGGAAGTTTCAGATGCGAAGGGTGTCGTGACCGTGGACGGCGAATTCTTCGGACCTTTGCGGTTCTCACACCTTCCCAAAGGTGTCCACTTTGTTTCTCGCCGGTCGGACATTTCCCTGGGTAATCTCGCGGGCAGGATGGAAATAAATGGTCCCGGCGATATGAGTATCACGGATGCCCCAGGCGACTTGATATCGACAACACGCAAGAGCATGACTCTCGAGAATGTTACAGGCCGCATCCATCTGGATAATGACGGAGGAAATGTAACGTTGCGCTTCTCGCAGCCGCCTCACGAGCCGATTGACATCTCCAACAAGACGGGCGACATAGACATCACAATACCGGCAAAGTCGAGTTTTGAAGTTTCCGCGCGCGCCGAGAGGAACGGCGAGATCGATTGTCAATTCCCCGAGATCGCGTCAAAGATCGAAAAGATGCGCAACGACGCTTTGCTCAATGGCACGGTGGGCTCGCATGGCCCTAGATTGCAGCTTTACACCACGGTTGGGACGATCCGGTTGCTGAAGGGACAGTAGCGATCTCGCGAAATATACTGTGAGGGCGGGGCCGGAGCTCGCCCTCATGTAAATTCAATTTACAGATTCGGTTCGCCCGCTCAGCGTTCGACAATCCGCTCAAGAGAATCAAAGAAATCTGGGAAAGAGACAGCGGCGCAATCCGCGTCCTGGATAGTCGTCGCGCCGTCGGCACCAAGCGCGGCAACGGCGAACGCCATGGCGATTCGGTGATCGCCATGCGTGTCAATCTCGGCCCCGCGAAGCCGGCCCGCGGAACGCCCCGCAACGCGCAGTCCATCGGGCCGCTCTTCGACTTGAGCGCCCATCCGGCGAAGGTTTTCGGCCACCACGGCGATCCTGTCACTCTCTTTAATCCTCAGCTCGCGCGCATCGCGAATCTCGACGCCGCGTTCTGTAAAAGGGCCTAGTCCGGCAAGCATTGGCAATTCGTCAATCAATTGCGCGACGATGCCTCCCGTGATTTCGCCGCCTTCGAGTTGCGAATGGCGCACCGCAACGTCTCCTACTAACTCTCCGGCAGCCTCGCGCACGGAAACGAAGGAAATAGATGCTCCCCAACCAGCGAGCAAGTCGAGCACTGCCGTGCGAGTGGGATTTAACCCAACGTCGTGGAGGACAATATTTGATTCCGGCAGAATGAGCGCCGCGGCAATAAAGAACACGCCCGAGGAAAGATCACCCGGGACAGTCAAATTGCGCGGTCTCAATTCCGCGCCTCCCTTCACACTCCGCGCGCGGCCGGACTGTTCAACGGTCACTCCAAACTCTTCGAGCGCCAATTCGGTGTGGTCGCGTGTGCGGACCGGCTCGGTCACCGAAGTTGTCCCTTCCGCAAAGAGACCTGCGAGCAATATCGCGGATTTCACCTGAGCGCTTGGGACAGGCAATGTGTAATCAATTCCGCGCAACCGCTTGCCGTGAATATCGAGAGGCGCGAGGCCGCCATCCCTGGCGCGGATTTCCGCGCCCATCTGTGTGAGCGGCTCCATGACGCGTCCCATCGGCCTACGGCGAAGAGAGTCATCACCAGTAATCGTGGAATCGAATGATTGCCCGGCAAGAATTCCCGTCAACAAGCGCATGGTCGTGCCGGAATTGCCAGCGTCAAGATCGCGCCGCGAACGTCGCAATCCGCCAAGGCCCGTGCCTTTTATCGTAACGGCCGAGCCGGATTGCTCCACATCCACGCCAAGACGCTTGAGGCAATCGAGCGTGCTGCGGCAATCCGCCGCCGGCGAAAACCGATCGATACGGCTCGTGCCGTTTGCCAGCGCGGCCAGCATCGCATACCGGTGGGAGATGGATTTATCGCCCGGCAATTCGACGGGGCCATTTATTGCGCGCGCCGGATGAATCTTTTTCTTCGCCACGCTGCGATTCTAGCACGCGCCGCGCGCCGCTCCGGTAAACGGGCAACCCTGGGGGTGCTCAGCGAATCTAAGTCAGTGGAATAAAGGTGTAGCCAAAAGTAATTGCGAAGCCACACCGAATCGCAACACCCTTCACGTGGATTGAAACCCCTGCCTCCAGAAAGCGTAGAATAGAGTAGGAGGCAAGAGCGATCATGGACCGCCCGCACCAGATGAGCTCCCGCACTAAGACCGGCAAGATGTTTGTCATCGCGGTTGCCCTGGTTGCGATCCTGTACTCCGGCGCGGCAAGGCGGGCGCGCGCACAACAGTCCTCCGGCTCTCAGACAAATCCGAAGACGCAATCCTCATCGCAATCAAGTTCGCAATCGAGTTCGTCCGGCCAATCAGGGCAGCAAGGCATGGGCGGGATGCAGGGCATGCAAGGGATGGACCACGGGCAGATGAACATGTCGCAGGAAGGGCAGGCCAATTCACAAATGGCGATGCACTCCCATCAGCACATGGGCCCGCACATGCACATGACGGCCAAGCGCCCGGCAAGCGCGCAAGATTGGACGAAGGCGGATGAGATCGCCTCAACACTGCACGATGCTATCGAAAAGTACAGAGATTACCGCGTGGCATTGCAAGACGGTTTCCGGGTATTCATGCCGACCGTCCCTCAACCGATGTATCACTTCACAAGCAGTGAAAACGCAATCGTCGAGTCTTTCACGTTTGACGCCTCGCGCCCCACTTCCCTGCTCTACAAGAAAACGGCAGGCGGTTATGAGCTTATCGGCGCGATGTACACCATGCCAAAGTCCGCGACGGAGGATCAGCTCAACGAGCGAGTTCCGCTCGGCGTAGCCCAATGGCACTTGCACACAAACCTGTGCATGCCCGCGCGGGGCACGCAATTTGACATGACGAAATATGGTCTGACCGGTTCGATTGTGGCCAAGTCCGCTTGCGACGCGGTGGGCGGGCGATTTATCCCCGTACTTTTCGGATGGATGGTTCACGTCTATCCATACGAAGCGACGCGCGAAAAAATCTGGGAACAGTAAGTTTTGGGCGGCGCTCCTCGCGAAATTGATTCGAGCCGGAGCAGCCGGTATTATTGGAGTTTCATGCAAATCAAGAAACCCAGCCGCGGCAATCTTCTCCGCATCCCCATTCGTGGATTTGTAATCGCTGCTCTCCTGTTTGGCGCGCTCGGCGGCGCCGCAGCGCCCGCCGACTCGCCCGAAATCTTCCCGCTGGATCAGGTCAAACCGGGGATGAAGGGTGTGGCGTACACGATCTTTGCCGGAGACCAGATCGAAAAATTCGACTTGGTCGTCCTCGGCGTGCTGCCCGACCTGATCGGGCCACGAGAGCCGATTATTCTCGTGCAATTGCTTGGTGAGAAGGTGCAGCACACGGGCGTTGTCGCGGGGATGAGTGGCAGCCCGGTTTACATTGAAGGAAAACTTGTTGGCGCAATTGCGCTGAAATTCGGGCAATTCACAAAGGAACCTCTCGCGGGCGTCACTCCATTTCAAAACATGATGGAAGTGACGCCGCAATCCGCGCCGCCATCCGCGACCGCTGCAATCCTGCCACCGGCGGACGACAATCAGATTTCACCGCCGCGGTATTCGGTTCCGGATGAAATTGTTGCCCGCGGTTCTTGGCCCAGGACAGAATCTACTTCGCTGCATGGCGGAGCATTTCTCACGCCCATTGAAACACCGCTCCTGGTTTCAGGAGTCAGCCCCAGCGTCCTCGCGCAGTTTGCGCCTCAATTGGCAAGCTACGGACTCGTGGCAACGAGTGGCGGCTCCGGCACTCCGCGGCCTGATGATGCGAATATCGTTCCGGGAGACATGGTCAGCGTTGTCCTTGTCAGCGGCGATTCATCTTTCGCTGCATCCTGCACGGTCACCGCGATCACAGCGGGGCGCGTTTACGCGTGCGGCCATCCCATTTTTGGATTTGGAAACGTCCAGTATCCACTCGCGAGAGGGCGCGTGGTGGCCACGCTTTCCTCCGACCTGGACTCCACGAAAATCGTGACCACCGGCGGAACCATTGGCACGCTTACGCAGGATCGCCTGACCGCCGTAATGGGCACGCTCGGGGCGGGACCCAGAACGATCCCAATGGACATGTCGGTTGTCACCCGGAGCGGTGAACGTGAGTTCCATTTTCAGCTTGCGAGCGATCCAAAACTGACGCCGCTGCTGGTAGGACTTGTCGCCGCCAACGGTTTGAGTTTGAACACTTCCTACAGCGATGGAAACACGCTGAGGCTTTCCGGTGAAATTGCAATCGCCGGCCATTCCCCAGTGCAGATTGAGAACATGTTCGCGCCAGTGGACACGCCGGTAGCCGATGTCGCGATCATACCGGGAGTTGTACAAGCGCTTTTCACTCGCGTGTACACCAATCCGTACGAAAAGCCGGTGATCGAGCACGTGCGGCTGAAGCTGGAAAGCCTGTCCGAGCGGCGCGTTTCAACAATTGATGGCGCATGGCCGGACACTTCTGAGGCCGCGCCCGGCCAAACGATTCAGGTAAAGGTGCTGCTGCGCTCTTACCGCGGGCCTTCGGAACTGCGCACGATTCCGGTCACCATTCCGCAGCAGGCGGACCGTGGCACGACCATGAGGATCCTGGTGAGCGATTCGCTCAGCGTGGATCGCGCCACGCGCCCGATTTCTCCATTTACGGTTGCAAATCAGGCGGGCGGGCTTGAGCAGCTCATCCATGTGCTCAACCGCGAGCGGCGCAACAACCGTCTTTATGTGACGCTCTTGCAGCCGACGACGACGCTGCTGCTCGAAGACAAAGAATTGCCCAACGCGCCGCTTTCTGCCGTGAATGTGCTCGATCAGCGGCGCGGCTCTCCCATTGCGACGGCGTTGCGCGAATCGCTCGCGGGGGAATGGTCGCTTCCGACCGAAGGCGTGGTTTCCGGCGCTGTGTCAATTTCGATTCGCATTAAGTAGTCGTCATGATGAAAGTTTCGGCGGCACAGGCCCGCAGCGGGTTTATCCTTCAAGGGCGGCTCCAGGAGAAATTGACCCATGAGAAGAACGCATCCGAATCCGCAGCCTGCGCGAATTGATGTGCGAAGTAGCGTGCGCTCATCCCTGCCCTGGCTGTGGCTGGCCGTGGTGGTGGTGCTGGCCGGCGCAGCGGTGCTGCGCGCGGAGCACACGCGCTACTGGCGCCAGTCAAGCTTTGATGAATTCGAGCGCGGCACGGCGAAGGGCATCGCGCTGCGCAGCGACGGCAAGCTCATGCTCGCTCCGCGCTTCACTTCGCTGGCGGACGTGAACCTCGCGTTTCTCTGGGCGCTGCGCGCGGACTCGAAGGGCAATCTCTACGCAGCGGGCGGCTCGGGCGCCAAAGTGATTAAGATTGATGCCTCAGGCAAGACAACGACTGCGTTTGAATCCACGGAACTTTCAGCGCAAGCGCTGGCCATGGACGCGCAGGACAACCTCTACGTCGGCACATCACCGGACGGCAAGGTTTACAAAGTTTCGCCAGCCGGAGAAAAAAAGGCTTTCTTCGATCCAAAAACAAAATACATCTGGGCCATCGCGGTGGATTCGGACGGGATGGTGTATGTCGCGACCGGCGATTCGGGTTTGATCTACGCGGTCAATCAAGATGGAAAAGGCGATGTTTTCTACAAGAGCGATCAAGCGCACATCCGCGCGCTGGCATTCGATCGTCAGGGCAATCTGCTCGCGGGCACTGAACCGGATGGACGAATATTGCGAATTGCGAAATCCGCCGGCAACGGCGCGAACCGCCAGGGTTTTGTTCTTTACGAAACGACGAAAAAAGAAATCACCTCGCTCGTTGTGGACGCTTCGGGCAATCTCTATGCCGCCGCAATCGGAGACAAATCTCGCTCCTCCGGTGGCACTTTTACAAGTCCGCCCGATTCAAACCTGCAGGGCCAGAACTCTCAGCTCCAACAAACTGGCGGGCAAAACATAACCATCGGCGGCGCTCCGCAGCAGGCGCCACCGCCAACCAACTTCGCTCCTCCGGCGGCTTCTGTGACTGGCAGCGCCGTTTACAGGCTTGCGCCGGACGGTTCACCACAGCAGATCTGGAGTTCGCGGGATACGCTCGTATATACGCTTGGTTTTTCTGCGTCCGGCAAGTTGCTCCTGGGCACCGGCAACCGCGGCGTGGTGATTCAACTGGATGGCGACAATCTCTTCACCAACCTCGTGAAAACGGAGTCGGGGCAAGTGACCGGTCTCACGCAGGGCCCGGGCGGGAAGGTTTTTCTCTGCACGGCGAACCCCGGAAAAGTTTTCACGCTGGGCCCGGAAGATGTGGGTGAGGGCACATTTGAATCGCAGCCGCTCGATGCGCGATTTTTCTCCGCATGGGGACGCCTGGAATGGTGGGGCGAAAACGCCGGCGCTTCCGCGTCCGGCCACCCGCACGTGGAAGTTTTTATCCGCACTGGAAACACGGCCAGCCCGGATGGCAACTGGAGCGCCTGGGCGGGCCCGTACACTCAGAGCGGACAAAAAGTAGAAGCGCCGCCTGCCCGGTTCGCGCAATGGAAGGCGGTTCTGCGAAGTGGCAGCCCTTCCCCGGTAATTTCCTGGCTCAGCCTTTCCTTCTTACCGAAAAATATTGCGCCGCAGGTGGATGGAATTGCGATTCAGGACCCGGGCGTTCGCATACAGGGGATCCCCGGGACCGGCGTCTCGCCGAATCCTTCGATCCCTGTTCGATTGAGGCAGCCCGACTTTCCTGGAACGGGGACGACCGGGAATTTTAGCTCGCCCGCTCAGGGCGACCGTCCGGGTCCGCGTTTTGAGGCTCCTCCGCAGGGCGTCATGCAGAAGGGGTTTGAGTCCGTGCTGTGGAGCGCGCACGACGACAACGACGACGAACTCATCTATCGCGTCTACTTCCGTGGCGAAGGCGAAAAAGAGTGGAAGCTCCTCAAGGAAAATCTCCGGGAAAGATATTATTCCTGGGACACCAGTTCGATGGCGGACGGGGCATATTATTTGAAAATCGTCGCCTCCGACGCGCCCGCGAATCCATCCGGCGAGACCCTCGAGGGCGACCGGGAATCTGATCGCTTTATGGTGGACAACACGCCTCCATCGCTGGAAGGATTGGAAGCGGCGGCAGCGGAGGCTTCCGGCGCGGCGCGTCTCCGCTTCACCGCGCATGATTCCGCGAGCGCGATCGCACGCGCGGAATTCAGCGTCGACGCAGGCGATTGGACGCTCGTCTATCCCGATGGCCGCTTGAGCGACTCACTCGAAGAACACTATGACGTGGCGCTCAAAGGACTCGTGCCCGGTGAACACACGATTGCGGTGCGCGTCTACGACCGGTTCGACAACGTCACAGCAGGCAAGATAACGTTTCGCATTCCCTCTGCGGGGCGCTAACAAGCCGCTCACGCGGTTTTCCGCGCCTGCTTGGGAATCATTTCCATTCGCTCAATATACATTCCCACGCCAATGGATCCTCCATTCTGAAGGTGTTCCACACGAACGACCCGCGCCGTGCAACAAACATCAACCGTTTGGCGGCCGGAAAGCTCACGCGGAAATCCAAAAGTGAGCTCCGCCGCGGAATTAATCTGGAACGGATAGTCTGTCAGGAAAAACACACCGCGCTGGGAGATGTTCACGGTAGTCGCTTTTTGCGCCGGCACTGAGGGTTCAGACAAGGGCCGGTATTGCAGCGGGATTTGCAGAGGCAGCCGGGTCTCGCGGCGCCTTTCGGTTAGTGACATGCTGTCCTCCGCGCGTCGTGAGGAGACGCGCTCTATGGGTCAGGAAGGGGTGTCTCAATTCTACAGATTCCAGAGCCCGATGCAATTGACCGTGCGCGATGTGCCAACCGGTGTGCCAACCAGTGTACAAATCGATGTGCTGCTATAATTGCGCCCGCTCACTGGAGCGCATGCAATGGAAGATGCCGCACACCCCAACCTGAATGATATCCGCGAGGCGCACGCGCGCATCGCTCCGCACATCCACCGGACCCCGGTCTTCACTTCCACTTCATTGAACGAGATTGCCGGGGCGAAGCTTTTTTTCAAGTGCGAAAATTTGCAGAAGACAGGCTCGTTCAAGATCCGTGGCGCGACGAACGCGATACTTTCGCTCACGGATGGAGAAGCAGCTCGTGGCGTTGTGACGCCATCCTCCGGAAACCATGGCGCGGCGCTTTCGCTCGCGGCGCGAGGCCGCGGAGCCAAGGCCTGGGTTGTCATGCCGAATAATTCGCCGATGGTGAAGCGGCGCGCGGTCGAAGCGTATGGAGGGAGCGTGACGCTTTGCGAGCCGACCATGCGCGGGCGCCAGGAAACCTGCGCGGCGGTGCAGGCCCGCACCGGAGCAATCCTCATCCATCCTTACGACGATGACAGGATAATCGCTGGCCAGGGAACAGCCGCGAAGGAACTCCTCGAAGATGTGCCGGACCTTGACGTGGTGATCGCGCCCGTTTCCGGCGGCGGCCTGCTCTCCGGCACCGCGATCGCTTCTAAGGGAATCCGCCCGCAGGTGCGCGTGATTGGCGCGGAACCGAAAAACGCGGACGACGCGTATCAATCCCTGCGCGCGGGAAAGATAGTTCCCTGCCCTGCACCGGACACGATTGCGGATGGCTTGCGCGCGACGCTCGCTCCGCGGACGTTTGCGATTCTGCAACGGCTTGTGGACGAAATTTCTACCGTGACCGAGGAAGAGATTGTCGCCGCAATGCGCCTCCTGTGGGAGCGGATGAAACTCGTCGTCGAACCATCAGGCGCTGTCTCAGCCGCGCCGGCGTTTAACCGGCGCATCGGCGCGGAAGGCAAGCGGATTGGCATCATCCTCAGCGGCGGAAACGTGGACCTCGACGCGCTGCCGTTCTCCTGAAGCAAATTCAATTCACAGTCAATATCACGGACGTCGTCGCCGTCGTGTTCCCGTTTCCCGTGGCCGTCACGACCAACGAGTATTGACCCGCCGGTGTGCCCGGCGGCGGCGGCGGGGGACCGATCCCTGCCAGGCCACTGCAGCCGGTGAAGATCACTCCCGCCAACACAAAAATTGCCCCCAGCGAAATCCCCGCTGGAATGCGGGGCTTGGAATCACGAGTCCAATAGATGAGCGAGATGAGAATTAGTGCGAGCACCATGAGAATCCTCACCTCTCGAATGAGAAGTGTTGGCACGACCGGTACTTGCCGCTGCGCCGGCGTGAGGCCGCCGCGCGCCGTGGTCGTCACCAGAAGATTGGTAGACGATCCTGCGGTGACGCTAGCCGGGCTGAATGTGCAAGTGGAAACAGGCGGACACCCCGCGACCGTAAATGTGACATTCCCGGAAAGCGGCGGAGAAAAAGTGCCGATACTATACGACGCTGAGCTTCCAGCGTTGATGGACATCGAGCTAGGTGAAGCCGTGATGCCCGCTGGCGAGGGTCCGCTAAAAGTGAACACGGTTTTGCCACCGCACTCGGTAATATTTGGATTTGTGCCGCTGCACAGCGACATGTCGAATGCCGTGACCATGAAATAGTAGGTCGTAGCGGTGGCGGCGTTGAATTGCACGCGCGATGCTCCTGCGCCGCTTGCGTCGCGATTGCATCCGATCTCAGTGAATCCGCCCGGCGCGCCGGTCAGTACATCAATCACCGCGTCATACGCGCTTCCGGCGGTGCTTGCGGCGATTGTACCCCCCGATCCAGCGGTGAATTTCCACCACACAGATTTTCCTGTGGGATTGTGACTGGACGCCGTGACACAGCTCGGCGTGGGGTCTGTTACCTCGGATGTCGCTGCAAAAGTATCGATCGTGCTGCCTAGAATAGCCGCGCCTATGACGGTTGCATTTGCAAAGTTATCGTTCTGCGGCGCACCCGCACTGTTCACCGTGAATATTCGACCGGGAGACGCCTGCCCGCCGCCCGGTGGAGGATTCGTGACACCAATCATGAATTCGCCGCCAAACTGCAGCAAGGAGTGGGACAGCGTCGCCGAAATCTGCGTTCCGCCTGTATTCACAGAATTTACGGCGACTCCGGTCGCCGCGCCATCAAACGTGACCTGGGCAGCTTGCGCAAAGTTTGACCCAGTGAGCGTGACTTGCAAGTCGCCGGTCCCCGCAGATGCAGTTGGAGGCTGAATTCCGCTCAACACGGGAAGCGACCCGGGAATACTGAACACAAGCGCGTTTGTTGTATTCGGCGAATGTGAAGCGTCCATCACTTGCACTGATGCGTTTCCGGGTTGCGCAAAAAAACTTGCCGGGATGTCCACCACGATTGCCGAGGCCGCTGGGGTACCCACGATGCTCAACCCCGTGGCCGTTCCGTTCCACAAAACTTTGGAACTCGAAGTGAATCCACGGCCGGTTAGAGTCAACTCCAGCGGCATTGTGCGTCCCGCTGAAGTTGATGTGGCGGAAAGCGAGCTAAGCTCGAAGCCCGGCGTCAATCCGAGATTCGGCAGCGCGTAGTCCCATGCGCTTCGGCCATGCGTCGCAGCACGCAGCGTGCGCGAGGGATCGTGGAGCGCGAGCGAAAGCACTGGGACATTCGGTAGCCCCGTTCCCATTGTGGACCACGAAGAGCCGCCATTCGTCGTGACAAATGCCCCGATGTCTGTGGCGGCATACAACGTATTGCGCGCAGGGTCATCCGGATCGAGGACAAGATCATTCACCGGCGAATTTGGCAGGTCGCGCGGAAGAGGCGCGGCGCAATCGCTCGTGTGGCAGCTCACATCGGACCAACTCGTGCCGCCATTCACAGTCTTGAAAACGTGCCCCTTCAAATCCGTCGTCGCGCCATTCAGAGGCTGATCAATCGCAAATCCGGAGAGCGCCACATACGCCGTATTCCCCGTGGCATCCATCGGATCCACGATGATCTTTGTCACGATGCGCGGCGGCAAACCTGCCGAGATATTCGCAAACGTGGCTGTCCCGCCTTGCGCGGCATTTTTTGTGATCTGCACAGTTGCATCTGTCGCGCCAACGTAGATGACGGCTGGATTCGAGGGCGATACGGCAATCGTAGTCAGAGTGTTTCCATTTCCGGAAGTCAGGTCACCCGCGCCGCTTTGCGCACAGTTCGTCACGTGGCAGCTAATCATCGTCCAAATGCTCGCCCGATCGCTTGTCTGGTAGAGCTGGTTCGTCCCGAAATAGTAGCGTCCGGGTGTGGAGGGATCCGCGATGAGCGGCGGGCTCGTGTAGATCGGATCAGTGCCGGAAATACCTGAAGTCATCGCGGAGAAACTCGCTCGCGCGCCGCTCAAATCCGATCGAAATATCGCCGGACTTGAAGTGCTGCCGCACGCCACCAGAAAGGTTGACGGAATAAATGGATCGATGATCGTGAATCCGCCATCGCCGCAAACGAGCGGGTTCATCCATGCGGCGGAGGCCGGCCCGTCGCCCGCATAGATCTGCGCGCCGTTTCCGCGCGTTCCACCGAATCCTTCCGCGGGAGTCGAAGGATGAATAGAGAAACCGGGATTGAATTGCGTTAACGCGAGGCCCGAATTCAGATTTGTCCATGTTTGATTGCCGGATGCGGTGGCAGGATTCGCTGCATTCGTCGAGCTCCACACGCCGCCGTCATTTCCTACATACATCCTGCTTCCGCCGGAGTTGAACGCAATCGCGTGATGGCCCGTGTGGAGCAGAGTCCCCTGATTATTTGTTGCCGCAAAGCTCGACCATGTGTTTCCGCCGTCCGTTGACCGAATCAGCGTCAGCGGATTGCCTTGCGAATCGGCTGCGTCCGACCCTCCCGCGAAGACTGTATTGCCGGTGGGGTCGGCGGGATCCACGCGAAGCGCGAGATAATTCCAGCATTGGGCGTGACAAAAATCAGGGGCATTGGTCTTCGTCCATGAGTTGCCGCCGTCAACGCTCTTGAAAACGCCGCCGCCCGCCAGGAGTGAATTGGACCCTGTCGTCGCATCGGCGATCCCGGCATAAAGCACGTTGGGATTTCCTGGCGCGGAGGTGAGCTCGATCCGCCCCATGCTCGATTTTGTGGCAACGGCGTCAATTCCGGTTACACGTGTCCAGCTCTGCGCCGCGCACGATTGATCCGCGTTGTGTGAGACGTAGATCCCGTTCGTGGAATCGCCTGAGATCCGTCCGATTGCCGCGTAAGCCGTTGTGGAAGAGGCGTAAAGAACAGCCGTCGCCATCGCAGTGCTCGAAAGACCTGCGGGCAGAATCTGGATCCACGACGCCCCCGCATCGGGCGAGCAATAGATTCCCGGCTGGCCCGCCGGACTGGTTAATGTACTGCTCGCGAAGATTTGTACTCCCGTAAGAAGCAGCCGTGGATTTGTGGGATTAACGGCCAGTAATCCGATGCGCGCTCCGCCTCCCGGAAAAAATGTGTCGCTGAATGGACCAATGAATGGACACGACGGGTTCGTGAACGCGGTACCTTGGCACGTCTGCGCCCACGTTTTTCCGCCATCAAGGGACTTGAGCACGCCCGCGCCGTAATAAACATCGAATCCAAGCCCGGCCTGTTCACCCGTCGCGGCGTAAATCACTCGATGATTCGTGTCTTGCGTGTTGGCGGGATCAATGGCGATGGCCAACGCCCCGATGGCAAGCGAAGGCTGGTTGTCCGTGAGCGGTGTCCACGCGGCTGCGCCGCTGACCGATATGCCGCCCGTGGTCGTTTTCCAAACGCCGCCTTCCGCGCCGCCGATGAAAACGGTGTTGCCGGTCGCATCCGTGGGATCAATGGCAATTGCCGTCACGCGCCCCGATGTCGCGCCCGGCGTTCCTACTGGATCGCCCGCAGGCAGGGTTGGCTGCGGGCCAATGGGCGTCCAAGCTCCTGTGTAAGGCGGCTGGGGCGCCTGGCTGGAAAAAGAAACCGCCGCAGCCAGAGCAATAGTAAGAACACATGCAGTTTGGGAAACAAGGATCTTCGTGTGGAGCATAGAGGCACCCCCTCGCACACACTGCTCCGCGCACTGTAGTACGGATTCTGATTACTGACAATGTATTTAGTTTGTGTGATTATATATAAGTATAATTACCTTGCGGTGAGGCCGGTGGCATCGGACGCGCACGAACGTCCTTCGGAAGATAAACTGATTTGGTATTTCAATGCTTCAGAAGGGCCTTTGACTAAATGTCTAGCGGCTTCCAGTCGTCGGGCGGGAATGAGATGTGCCAGAAATCAGCGGATGGCGTCTCGAATTCAATGGGTATCTGAAATCCTTCCGGGGAACCTTTTGGCTTGCGGGTCACACGCACGGGTATGCGCTCTTGCGTCATCTTATGTTCGATTTCGCACCGCGCCTCCGCGGGCAGATTTACTGCCGCGCAGATCATAGCGCCATGGAGATTGATGGAAACCGTGTAAGCAGGAATGGACTTTTGCTTCCCATTCTCAGTGTGGTGAAGCACAACCGAGACGCGAACCATTACGTGCCCGCTGCGCCGGCGGCCTTCAGCCACTGCTACTTCGCCGCGCTTGGAAGACTTCAGTTTTGTTTCGTGCTTGACAGCGCTCACAATTCGAGCCCCCAGAAGTCCATCTCCGGCTCGATCAGCTCAATTCCGTACTCCCAGCCTTCCACTCGCTGGTTCCCTTTCCACACGATAACGCCTGGATTGGACCTTTGATTCGCGCGGTTGGTAATTTCCAATTGCTGCTCCACGCCAAATTCTCTCGGAATCACCGCCATGCACCCATAGGGGCCCACCACACGCGTATGAGCGTCCAAGTGGCTCTGGTTGCCCTCTGCTTGCCAGGCAACCTCGACTGGTACTCTAGAATTCACGCGCACACCACGGCGTTTATTTTGCAGTCTGCCTTCTTGAGTAAATGCTCTGGAAATTGTCACGACCGGCCTTGCTGGGGGAGGGCCGTCCATCAAAACCAACCGTCATGGGCAAATCTTAAACCGTGCAAGCTGACAGCCAAACCCCACCACCAAGAGTCATACTAGGAACCAGGACAGCGGAGGTCAATAGTACGCTTGGCCACAGAATCCAAAGGACTTAGCTACCCTTAAGTTGCACCTTGGTACAGGTGCGCAGAATCGGTGTCCGCGCATACTTGATGCCTTTCGCGATTACTTTGGCAAGCGAATGTGTGGGCCTCCAACTGTCAGCGA
Organism: Terriglobia bacterium; assembly: GCA_041484365.1. Lineage (GTDB taxonomy): Bacteria > Acidobacteriota > Terriglobia > Acidiferrales > UBA7541 > DASTCZ01. The sequence continues at coordinate 23,534 of JBGPHM010000004.1, forward strand.
CCCAACAGCGGTGGCAGTCGCGGTCTTGGCTCCTCGACTGAAAACTCTGCCGGTGAATCCTTGCAGCTTTTCCATGTAAATATAAAACACGGGAGTCAAGTAAAGCGTAACCACCTGCGAAAAAAGTAGGCCTCCGACAACCGCCAGGCCCAGCGGCTGCCGGGAATCGCCGCCCGCGCCGAAGCCGAGCGCGATGGGCAACGTCCCCATCAGTGCGGCCATGGTCGTCATCATGATAGGGCGGAAACGAACCAGGCAACCTTCATAGATCGCTTCGGCGGCTGACTTGCCGTGGGTGCGCTGAGCTTCGAGCGCGAAGTCAATCATCATGATGGCGTTCTTCTTCACAATGCCGATCAACATGATGATGCCCACAAAGCCAAACAGGTTTAGCTCCTTGTGGAACAGCATCAGCGTTACAAGCGCGCCGAATCCCGCTGAAGGTAGGCCCGAAAGGATTGTGATGGGATGGATAAAGCTCTCGTACAGCACACCGAGCACAATGTAAATCACCAGGATGGCCATCAGCAGCAGCACGCCGAGCCCGGTCAGCGATCTCTCAAATGCCTGAGCCGTCCCCTGGAAACCCGTCGTTACGTTGCTCGGCAGCGTGCGCAACGCAATGTCCCGAACGCTCGTCACCGCCTGGCTGAGCGACACTCCCGCTTTCAGGTTGAATGAAATCGTCACCGATGGAAGCTGGCCCAGATGCGTTACTGTCAACGGTCCAAGCGTGGGTGTAAGAGTCGCAATCGAGTTCAGCGGCACGAGTTGCCCGGAACCGGATCTTACGTAAAGAAGCGAGAGCGAACTCGGATCAAGTTGATACTTCGGGAGTAGCTCCATGATGACGCGGTACTCGTTGTTCGGCGCGTAAATCGTCGAGACCTGACGGTTGCCATACGCCGTGTAGAGTGCGTCTTCCACTTGCTGCACGGTCAGACCGAGTGCCGACGCCTTATCGCGGTCCACAACAACTTGGATCTGAGGATTCTTCAGTTGCAGGTCGCTCGTCACATCCTGCAGTCCCGGCGCGTCGTGCAACGCCAATTCAAACTTTTGAGACGACTCGTAAAGCTGCTGCGTGTCCGTGCTTTGCAGCGTCATCTGATAAAGACTCTTTGTGAGCTGGCCGCCAATCTGGATCGGGGGCGGGTTCTGCAGGAACACGCGAATTCCCGGGACGGTGGCGATTTGCGGGCGGAGCTGGTTCATGATTTCGTCCACGCTCGGCCTGCCCGGAATCGGCTTGATGCGAAGAAAAATAATTCCCTGGTTCACGTTGCCGAACCCGACGAATGACATCACATTCTCAACGTACTGGTTCTTTTGGACGACCGCGTTCAACTCCGTTTGGTGCTGCACCATTGCTTCGTAGGAGATTCCCTGCGCCGCCTCCGTAAACCCGAAGACGGAACCGTTATCCACGCTCGGCAGGAAACCCTTTGGCATCTTCCCAAATAGCCAGACGGTCGCTCCCAAAATCACGAAGGAAAACATCAAGGTGGCAAAGCGGCGCCGCAGGCACACGCGCAGCGTGATGTCGTAAATATGAGTCAGACCATCCTGAATGCGCTCGAAAAAATTAAATAGCGCGCCGTGCTTCTGCTCCTGGGGTGGGCGAAGATAGCGGCTGCAAAGCATCGGCGTAAGCGTAAGTGAAACAAATCCGGAAACGAGAATCGCGGAAATAATCGTCACCGAGAATTCATGTAGTAGCCGGCCAATAATGCCGCCCATAAAGAGTACGGGAATGAACACAGCGGCCAGCGAGAGCGTCATCGAAAGAATTGTGAAGCCGATCTCCTTTGACCCGTTCAGCGCCGCTTCGAGCACGCCTTCGCCGTTCTCCATGTGCCGCACAATGTTTTCGAGCATTACGATCGCGTCATCCACCACAAAGCCGACCGAAAGCGTCAGCGCCATTAGCGAGAGGTTGTCGATCGAGTAGTTGAGCAGGTACATCACCGCGAAGGTGCCGACGATGGACATCGGCAGCGCCAGGCTCGGGATCACTGTTGCCGACACGTTTCGCAGGAAGAGGAAGATAACCATGACCACGAGTCCGACGGTCAGCAACAGCGTGAATTTCACATCGTTCACGGACTCGCGGATGGTGATCGACCGGTCGTAAAGCGTCTCGAGCTGCACGGAAGGAGGCATCTGCTCCCGGAAAGATGGCAACAGCACATTGATGCTGTTAACCGTCGCCACCGTATTTGTTCCCGGTTGCTTCTGGACGGCCAATACCACGGACCGCGTGTTGTTGAACCATCCCGCGATCTTGTCGTTCTCCACGCTGTCAATCACTCGCCCAATGTCGGCCAGCCGCACGGGCGACCCTTTCTTGTAGGTGACCACCAGCGCCTCGTACGCCTTCGCGTTATAGAGCTGCCCGTTCGCTTGCACTGTCACAGCTTGATGCGCGCCCCAGAGTGTCCCGGTGGGAAGATTCACGTTGCCGCTGGCCACGGCGGTCATCACATCGTTGATCCCGATCTGGCGCGTGGCCAGTGCCTCCGGATCAAGCTGGACGCGAACCGCGTATTTTTGCGAACCGTAAACCTGTACCTGCGCAACCCCGCTCACCATCGAGATGCGCTGCGCCATAAAGTTTTCCGCGTATTCATCCACGGTGGATAGCGGCAGCGTCGGGGAGCTCAGCGCCAGATAGAGAATTGGCTGGTCGGCAGGATTTACCTTTTTGAAGGACGGCGGCGTCGGCATCCCCGGCGGGAGAAACGCCGCGGCTTGTGTCATTGCTGACTGAACGTCCTGTGCCGCCGCATCCAGATTGCGCTCGAGCGTGAATTGCAGCGTGACCTGTGTGTTGCCCAGAGTATTCGTTGACGTCATCGAATCCAGGCCGGCAATTGTCGAGAATTGCTTCTCGAGCGGCAGCGCCACGGAGGACGCCATCGTGTCTGGATTCGCGCCCGGCAGGAATGCGCTCACCTGAATGGTTGGAAAATCCACATTGGGCAGGTCGCTTACCGGAAGCAGACGGTAGCCTGCCACGCCAAACAGGAGAATGGCGAACATGACCAGCGCCGTGGCTACCGGCCGTCGAATGAAAATTTCCGCAATATTCATTTCTTAGTCCGGTTTCCTGCTTTCAATGCGCGCCATCCGTTCGCGTCATCAATGTGCGGTTGTCGAAGCGCCTGCCGGATTCTTTTGCGTTGCACCAGGAGCTGCGTCAGGCAAGACCGTTACTTTGACCCCGGGAATCAATCGAAGCTGTCCGTCCGTGACAATCGTTTCTCCCGCTTGGACGCCTTTTTCAATCACCGTGAAACCATTGATGCTCCGGCTCGTCGCAACAGGACGCGATTCCGCCGTCCCGTCATCGTGGATGACAAATACAAATTGCCCGTTCTGTCCCGTCTGCAAAGCCTGCGACGGCACCACCGTGGCGTTCGAGATTGCCGTCAGCGTTAGCACCGTATTGACGAACTGGCCCGGCCACAACCTTCGGTTTTGGTTTGTGAAAGTTGCCTTCAGACGAATTGTTGCCGTTGAACTGTCAACCGTGTTGTCCACAAACGTGACCGTCCCGATTTCCGGCCCGCCAGGATCGTTCGGAATTGTCGCCTGCACGCGCAGGGTGCTTTGCGCCATATATTTCTTGATGTCCGCGAGGAATTGTTCCGGCACGGAAAAATCGAGATAGATTGGCGAAATCTGGTTGATGACAATTAAAATTGGCACATCGTTGGCCTTCACCAGATTGCCCGGCTTCACTTGAAAGCTCCCTGTGCGCCCGTCAATCGGCGATCGAATCGTGCAGTAGTCGAGGTTAAGCTTTTCGTAGTCCACCACAGCCTGGTCCGCGTGGACCGCCGCTTCCGCAGCCTCTGCATTGCTCGTCGCTTGGTCTGTTTGTTCTCGGGAAACCACTCCCTGGGCGAAAAGATTCGCATAGCGGTTCGCTTCCACTCGAGTGTTCTTTGCCGTTGCCATGTCTCGCGCCATGTTCGCCTGCGCCTGTGCGAGCGCCGCTTCAAATGGCTTCCGGTCAATCATGAAGAGCAGATCGCCCTTGCGTACGTCCTGCCCTTCGTTGAAATGAATGGATTCGAGCGCCCCGGAGACGAGCGGCTTTATGGAAACTGTTGCATACGCCTCGACGTTTCCTATCGCCGTTACTTGCACGGGCACGGTTCGCAGCTCTGCTTTTGCGACTCGTACCGGAACCGCCGGCGGAGGCCCCGCTGCGGCCTGCTTTTTTTCACATCCGCCGGCAAGCAAGACGCAGGCGGCCAGCGTAATACCGCGCATGATTTGGATTCTTCGGTGCATGGAACCTCGTTCGCAGGAACTTCCGCCCTCTGTGGAGCGAAGCTGTCTATTCTCTTTGTTTGGTTCTACTTTGTCGAACGGCGGGAATTCCGCCCAGTCTGCATTCCCTGCAGCCAGATTCGCGCCAGCGTGCGGCAGACTTTTCGGTCGTCAAACCGCTGGAACTCTTTAGCTCCAAACAGATTCTGCATCACGAAATAATGTCCCACCATGCCGGTAAACGTGCGGGCCGCAAGCATGGGATTCATATTCTTGAAGTCTCCCGAGCGCATTCGGCCCCTTATGTATTTCGCCAGTACTTCCCAGCTCCCTGTTACATATGTTCGGAAGAACCGCCTGGAGAGCGTGTGCCGTTCGAGCGCGCAAAAATAGAGCAACCGGACGAGCGCGGGCCGCCGAGCCGCCCGCTCCAGCACCCCTTCCGCAATGCTCGTGAAGAACTCTTCATCATTCGCCACGGCGGCTCGTCGCGCGATGGTCGCCTGCAATTCCTGACGGGTGTTCACCGCCCGGCTCATCTCTTCGATCACCGCCCAGTAAAGGGCGTCCTTGCTGCGAAAATGCCGGAACAGAATCGCTTCATTCATCCCGGCCAGTTCGGCGATCTCCCGCGTCGTTGTCCCGCGGAAACCCTTCTGGGAAAACAAGCGTCGCGCCACGGCTAGGATCTGTTTGCGGCGGTCTACTGACGAAATTCGTTTTCGTTTGATTGGCACGTAAGTATTCGCTTACCAAAATAAGTTAACGTGACGCTTTCCGGTTGTCAATGTCGCGCCGCTCGCAACAATGTTCGCCGCGCCGCGCCCCGCAGCGCCGTGTTCTCGTTCAAGATGACCAGCACCGGAATCGCTTCCAGTACCGGCCGCATCCGCCCCTTCGTAAGAAACGACTCCAGAAAGGCTGCCTCTCTCAGTTTGGGCAGAATCTTTGGCGCGATTCCTCCGCCGAGATACACCCCGGCGGTCGCCAGGAATTTCAATGCCACGTTTCCGGCTTCCGCTCCGTAAATTCGCACAAAAATCTCCAGCGCCCCAATGCTGAGCTCGTTTCGCTTCGCAAGCGCCGCCTCCGAAATTACCGCGGAAGGGTTGCCTGCCCGCAACTCTTCCGCGAATCCGTCAGGTTCGCTGCCGCGCCCGGTATCGCGCAAGAATTCGTAGATGTTGACGAGCCCCGGTCCCGAAAGCACGCGCTCGAAGCTCACGTGCCCGTAACGCTTGGCAAGGTATTGGAAGAGATCCCCTTCCAATTCTCCTTCGGGCGCAAAACTCGAGTGGCCGCCCTCCGACGCAAACGGCCGCAGCGCGGTCCCATCCCAAATGATCCCCGCCTCGCCAAGCCCTGTCCCCGCCGAAATCACGGCAGCATTGCCCCGCGGGTCCGGCCTGCCTTTTTGCAGCTCTTCAAAATCCGCGGAAGACAACGTCGCAATCCCGTAAGCGTTTGCCTCCAAATCGTTCAATAACGTAATTCTCCGGAGACCGGTCTCCGCCTCAAGCTTCGCTGCATCCACCACCCACGGAAGATTTGTCGCCACGCAGCGCCTGTCACGGATTGGGCCAGCAAGCCCAATCGCGGCCGAATCCGGTTTTGCGGAAGTGACGCGAAGAAAATCAGTGACGATTGCCTCGAGGCTGGGATAACTGTGGCTATCGTAAATCTGCTCGACAATCAGCTTCAGTTCTTCGCCGCGCGAATCAAAGAGCGCCAGCCGCGCGTGCGTCCCTCCAACGTCACCCGCAAGAATCATCTTCCCTTGCCTTCCATTTGCGCGGAATCACGCAATCAGGCGTCGCACCACAAGCGCCCGTGCCCGTCGCGCGCAATCAGTTCCGCGGCCGCGCGCGGCCCCCATGTCCCGGCGGCGTAATTGGGGAAGTCCGCGGGTGCGTGTGCCGCCCACGCATCGAGTATCGGCTGGACCACGCTCCACGCCAACTCCACCGTATCCGCGCGCTGGAAAAGCGTCGCGTCTCCAATCATCGCGTCGTAAAGCAGACGCTCATACCCGGTGCTCGGCCTCGCGCTGAAATAATCTTCGTATCGAAAATTCATTTCCACCGGACTGAGTTTCACAATCGGCCCCGGAACTTTTGCGCTGAGCCGCAGAGAAATCCCTTCCTTCGGTTGGATGCGCAGGATAAGCTGATTTGGCGGCATGCGGCCGCCGTCAGTCTGATGAAATAGCATCAGCGGCGCGCGGCGGAATTGGATCACCACCTCGGTAATCCGCTCCTGCAATCGCTTTCCCGTGCGCACATAAAATGGCACGTCGGCCCAGCGCCAGTTTTCAATCAGTACTTTCATCGCGACAAATGTTTCCGTCGCGGACGTCGGCGCCACACGCGGCTCCGCGCGGTACGCCGATGCTCTCGCGCCCTCCACCATGCCGTCGCCGTATTGCCCGCGCACGACTCGCTCCGCGATATCGCTCTTGCTCATCGGCGCAAGCGCGCGCAGCACTTTCGTCTGCTCATCGCGCACGATGTCCGCGTCAAACGAGCTTGGCGGCTCCATCCCCACCAGCGTAATGATCTGGAAGATGTGGTTCGGCACCATGTCTCGCAACGCGCCGGCTTTTTCGTAATAATCCCCGCGCAGTTCCACGCCCACCGTCTCCGCAACTGTAATCTGCACGTGGTCAATGTAGCGACGGTTCCAGATCGGCTCGAAAATTCCGTTGCCGAAGCGAAACGCCAGAATGTTTTGGACCGTCTCTTTCCCGAGGTAGTGGTCAATTCTGTAAATCTGTTTTTCATCCAACGCTTTCAGAAGTTCCGCGTTCAATGCCTTCGCCGACGCCAGATCGCGCCCGAACGGTTTCTCCACCACCACCCGGCGCCACTTCCCATCCTTCTCCTCCGTCAGCCCGATGTCGTGCAATTGCCGCACGATTTCCGCGAAGAAGTCCGGCGCTGTGGCCAAATAAAAAAGATAGTTCCCGCCTGTCTTCCGCTCCCCGTCAACCTTTTCGAGCAAACTCTTCAATGGGCTAAACGTTGCTTTGTCATCAAAATTCCCGTTGTGAAAATAGAGACGCTTCACAAGACGGCTGCGCGCCGCCTCATCAATTTTTCCGCCCAGGAACTCCTGCAGCGCATCCGAACAGTATTTCCGGAAATCCTCGTGATCCCACGTTCGCCGCCCAAAGCCGACAACGGCGAACTCTTCCGGCAGCAAGTTTTCCGTCTCGAGGTTGTAGAGCGCAGGCAGCAGCTTGCGTTTCGCCAGGTCGCCGCCAGCGCCAAACACAACCAGGAGGCACGGGCAGCTCGCCCCGCCTGCCGCTGACTTCGCGTTCTTCCTTTGCTCCATCTCCCTCGCCGCCTTCTCCCTAACCAAATCGCCGCGCTCCTACTTCCCCGCCGCAGCTTCGACATGCCCGCCGAATTTATTCCGCATCGCGCTCAGTATTTTTTCCGCGAACGTGTGCTGCTGCCGCGACCGGAACCGCGTGTAAAGCGCCGCCGAAATTACGTCGCACGGTACCGCCTCCGCAATCGCCGCCTCCACCGTCCAGCGCCCTTCGCCGGAATCCGCCACGTCGCCCGTGTAATTCGCCAGCGTCGGATTCTCCGCCAGCGCCATCGCCGTCAAATCCAGCAGCCATGAACTGACCACGCTTCCGCGCCGCCACACCTCCGCAATATCTTCCAGCTTCAAGTTGTAGCGGATCTCTTCCGGCAGCGCGCTCGAACCGGCGTTCCGCAGTATGTCGAACCCCTCCGCATACGCCTGCATCAATCCATATTCAATCCCGTTGTGAATCATTTTCACAAAGTGCCCTGACCCCGAAGGCCCGCAATAAATGTAGCCGTCCTCAGCCGATCCACCGATCTTCTCGCGGCCCGGCGTTCGTGGAATGCTCCCGCGTCCCGGCGCCAGCGTGCGAAAAATCGGATCGAGCGCCTCCACCGTTTTCTGCGGCCCGCCAATCATCATGCAGTAGCCGCGCTCCAGTCCCCACACACCACCGCTCGTTCCCACATCCACATACGCGATACCCTTCGGCTCCAGAAAATACGCGCGCCACACGTCATTCTTAAAATAAGAATTTCCGCCGTCAATGATCGTGTCGCCGCGTTGCATCCGCTCTCCCAGAGCCCGCACGGTCTGCTCCGTCGCGTCTCCCGCGGGCACCATGATCCACGCCACACGCGGCGGCGCGAGCTTCGCCACAAAATCGTCGAGTGAACTCGACGCCGCCGCTCCCTCGCCCGCCATCTGCTGCACATTCGCGGCGCTCATGTCGTTCACCACGCACTTGTGCCCGCCGCGCATCAACCGCCGCGCCATGTTCGCGCCCATTCGGCCCAGCCCTACCATTCCGATTTGCATCGGCTTCACCCCTTCTTCAATTTCTTCAATTCCGCGCGCCTATTGCAGCGCCTCTTGCACCGCCGCCGCCAGCACCGCCAACCCCGCGTCCACGTCCGCGCCCAGGTGCACGCGCAGCGCACGGCGTCCGCGCTCGGCCAGCACCGCAAAATCTCCGCGCGCCTGCGCCGCCTTCACGACGCCAAATGTAAACTTCTGCCCCGGAATCGCCACATCTTTCGCGTCGTCGCACGTTACCTGCAAAAATACCCCCGTGTTTGGCCCGCCCTTGTACGCCTGTCCCGTCGAGTGCAGAAACCGCGGCCCGAATCCCAGGCACGTCGCTACGCGCTTCGCGTCTCGCACCGCGTGGCGTATCTCTTGCAACGCGATTTCATGCGCCATGTTCATCTCGACGTACCCAAGCAGGGCAAAGTAGTCGCCCTCGCGAATCCGCGAAAAATGCGCGCGCAAATAATTTGCCAGCAAAGCTGCCCCGCCAGCGGCGCGCGCCAATTCCACCGCGTTTCGTTCGTCGGCGAAGAGTTTAATGCCAGCCTCTTGTGCGCCGCCCTCATAGAAAGGGCGCTCCGCGGGTAGCGTGCCGGTCTTCTCATATTCCGACGTCAGCTTCCGCGTCTCCGCCTTGCTCGCTTCCACATCCGGCTGATTGAACGCGTTGATTCCGAGCATCGATCCCGCCACAGCCGTCGCAATCTCCCAACGAAAGAATTCCTGCCCGAGCGCGTATTCATCTGCCATTTCGATCAGAATGATGGGCTGCCCCGACTCTTCGATTGCAGTCACGGCGGCATCCTGCTCGAAATCGGGTTCTGAATTGAGCCGCATATACACAAACACACGGTCATTCCCGTAATCCTTAGGAGGTGCGAGCGATTCGCGGTCCACAGGAATCAAACCTTTACCCTGCTTCCCCGTAGATTCCGCCAGCAACTGTTCCAGCCACGCGCACAAGTCGTGAATCCCCGGTGAGGCGACCAGAGTCACTTTGTCGCGCCCATGCTCCGCGAGCGTGCCCAGAATCACTCCCAGCTTCACGCCCGGGTTCTGGTCAGCGGGAACGTCTGGACCACACGCCCGCACCATCTCAGCCGTGCGCTCCAAATATCGCGGCACATCAATTCCCTGCACCGCGGCCGGAGCCATCCCAAAATGAGAAAGCGCCGAATACCTCCCGCCGATGCTCGGCACTCCGTAAAGTATTCGCCGGAATCCCTCCGCCTTCGCCACTTTCTCAAGTTGCGAGCCGGGGTCGGTAATCGCGATGAATCGCTTTGGGGCTTCCTTCTCGCCCACTGCTTGTTTCGCGCGTTCGTAAAAGTATTGCTGGAAAATATTCGGCTCGAGCGTCGTTCCCGATTTACTCGACACGATAAACAGCGTCCTCGCCAAATCCACTTTTCGTTCCGTCGCAAGCACCTGCGCAGGATCGGTCGAATCGAGCACAAACATTTCGGGGAACCGCTCGATCTTTCCGTAGGTCAACTTCATCACCTCGGGACACAAACTTGACCCGCCCATACCCAATAACAGCGCATTCGAGAATTTCCCCGCGCGCACTTCCGCGGAGATGCTGCGGAACAAATCAGCGTGCGCCAGTTGCTCATTTACAATGCTGAGCCACCCAAGCCACTGGCCCTCATCCGTCCCCGTCCATAAAGTCGCGTCCTTCTCCCACAGCCGCCGCACCTTGCCGTTCGCTGTCCAATCCGCAAGCGCTGTGGCCACTTCCTGCGCCAAATCATCCGGCAGATTTGCGGATAGATTGAGATCTTGCTCCGATGGACCCATTCCGTTTGTCATTTTTCCCTTGCGCCATTTCTGCGGGCGCGCCATTTCTCACTCGTTAGATGTGCCGCGCCACCAGAAGACGCTTTCCAATTTCAACCATCCCAAGATAAGCCACCGTGGCGCCTGCAAGGAAGATGTAATAAATCCCCGGCAGCGGTGTGAATCCAAGCGGTCCGGCGAGTGGAGTGAACGGCAACAGCACCGCCACCGCCAGAATCGACAGCATCGTGATTGTCAACGGTTTCGATGGCCGGCTCTTGAACGGATTCCGCATTGTCCGGATTACAAAGAGCACCAGCGTTTGCGTCGCCAGCGACTCCACGAACCACCCGGTGTGGAATTCCGCCTCGCCCGCGTGCAACACGCGCAACATCACCCAAAACGTAAGGAAATCGAAGATCGAGCTGATTGGCCCGAGAAAGAGCATGAAATTACGGATCAGCCGCATGTCCCATCGCTGCGGCTTGGTAATGTATTCCTCGTCCACGTTGTCCGTTGGAATCGTGACCTGCGAGAGATCGTAAAGAAAATTATTCAGCAGGATTTGCGTCGGCAACATCGGCAGAAACGGCAGAAACACCGAAGCCGCCGCCATGCTCAGCATGTTTCCGAAATTCGAGCTGGTGTCCATCAGCAAATACTTCATCGCGTTGCCGGACGCTTTGCGCCCTTCCAGGATTCCGCGATGCAGCACGCCCAGCCCCGGCTCGACCAAAATAATGTCCGCGGCGTCGCGCGCCACGTCCACCGCGGCTGGCACCGAAATGCCCACGTCCGCCGAATGTAGCGACGGCGCATCGTTGATTCCGTCGCCCATGTATCCGACCACGTGCCCGCGCGCGCGCAGCTCGAGGATGATTCTGTGCTTTTGCGCCGGCGAGACGCGCGCAAACACGGTCGTGTTCTCGATGAGCGCGCCCAGCGCTGCGTTGTCCGTCTTTTGAAGTTCCTCACCAAGCACCACGTGGCTCGCGTCCAGACCCACCTGCTCGCAAACATGCCGCGCCACCAGCTCATTGTCTCCGGTAAGGATTTTCACATTCACGCCGTCGCGCTTCAGTTCTCCAAGCGCCGCAATCGTGTCCGGCAAGATCGGATCCGAAAACGCCAGAAAACCGGCAAGCACCAATCCTTTTTCATCCTCTCTTGAGTATTTCGACTGCTCCCCCACGCGCGCGAACGCCACGGCCAGCACCCGAAATCCCTTTCGACTCAAAGCTTCATAAGTTTCGCGCGCACTTTGCGTGGCGGCAGCGTCCATTGGAAAAGACGTGGGACCGCGTTGTTGTCGCCCGCACAGCGGCAGGAGCCCCTCCGGCGCGCCCTTCGCGACCAGCAATCGCTCGATATTCCCATCCGGTTTTTTTTCAACAATCACACTCACGCGCCGCCGCTCAAAATCAAATGGAATCTCGTCGCGCTTCTCATACCCTTCGGCCGCCGGGCACGCGCGCTCCAGAATCGCGGCGTCCAGCGGACTGCGGATTCCCGTCTCATACTTGCTGTTGATGTATCCAAGCGTGCGCGCCCATTCCGAATCCGCGCCTGCGGGATCCACGCTGCTCTCGAGCGTCATCCGCCCCGCCGTCAGTGTTCCCGTTTTGTCCGAGCAGAAAACGTCAATGCTCCCAAAATTCTGGATCGCGGCAAGGTGTTTGACGATCACCTTTTCGCGCGCCATCCGCATGGCTCCGCTCGCCAAAATCACGGATGTAATCATCGGCAGAAATTCCGGCGTCAGCCCCACTGCCAGCGCCACCGCGAACAGCAGCGATTCAAATGGCTTGTGCTTCAGCGCCAGCGACATCACCAGGATAAACAGCACCATGAAAACAATTACTTTCAGGATCAGGCTGCTGAATCGCCGCAAGCCCTTCTCGAATTCCGTTTCTTCGGGGGCTTCCGCCAGGCGCGCCGCGATGTCTCCAAATGACGTCTCTCGACCCGTGGCGAAAATGCTGATCGACCCTGTCCCGCTCACTACCGACGTGCCGAGAAAAACCATGTTGGGTGCCGACGGATTCTTGTGCAGCGCGGGATCGTCCGTCCCCGGTTCCTTTTCCGTTGGCAGCGACTCGCCGGTCAGCGCCGCCTGCTGCACGAACAGGTCGCGCGCCGCGAGCACCACCCCGTCCGCGGGTATCAGGTCGCCCGAACTCAGCCGCACCATGTCGCCGGGCACCACTTCGCGCCGCGGCAATTCTTTCCACTCACCGTCGCGCAGAACCGTCGCTGTCGGAGCGACTTGTTCGCGCAATCGCTTGATCGCTTGCTCCGAGCGGTATGTTTGGAAGAAATTCACCGCAACGCCCAGCACAACGACCACGATGATGATTCCCGCATCAACCTTCTGTCCCAGGAAAATTGAAACCACGCTGGCAACGAGAAGAATGATGATTAGCGGATTCGCAATCAGAAGAAGAATCTGATGTAAACCAGAGCGATGCCCCTGCGGCGCCGGATCGTTCGGCCCAAATTGCGCGAGCCGCGCTCGGGCCTCGTCAGCGGAAAGCCCCGTCAGATTTCCCGGCGATGACGCGCCGGCCATCGCAGCCGGATTGTTGGAAGGATTTGTTGGTGTGTCTGCCATTGAATTGATTCACGTGCTCGTAACAATTTGCGCGCAGACATTCTCTGCGAATTCAGATTTGTTTACTAGCGGCCAAAACATAGATGCCGGTGCTCAGCCCCGCGCCGGTTGCTGCTGCGTCATGCAATGGATTGTGCCAAGACCCAGCACAAGGTCTTGCGCCGCAATCCCTATCACTTGCCGGTCATGAAAATGTTCCGCCAATGTGTTGAGTGCGATCCGGTCATTGGGATCGTTGAACGTCGGTACAAGCACAATCCGATTCGCGATGTAAAAATTCGCATAGCTCGCGGGCAACCGCTGTCCCGCGAAGTAAACGGGAGCGGGCATCGGCAGCCGCGTAACTCGCATCGGCTTGCCATCATGGTCCCGCGCCTCGCGCAGCCTCGCCAGGTTTTCTTGCAGCGGCTCAAAGTTTGCTTCGGACCGGTCAGCCTCGACCACGGTTACGATCGAATCCGGGGCCGTAAATCGCGCGAGGTCGTCCACGTGTCCGTGCGTATCGTCTCCCGCGATCCCTCGCCCGAGCCAGATTACTTGTTTCGCTCCAAGGCACTCGCGGAAAACTTGTTCGTAGTCCGTGCGTGAAAAACCCGGATTGCGTTCCTGCTCCTTGCTCAGGAGACATTCCTCGGTCGTCATCACCATTCCGCGCCCGTTTGCCTCAATGCTGCCGCCCTCAAGTACAACGCGTCGCCCGCGATGTGACGGTTGCTCCACGGGGATCTTCCAGCGCTTCCATTCCTTCGCGAGCCGTTTGACTGCGGCGGCATCCTTCGCGCCATCGTCATATTTTGACCACGCATTGAATAGCCAGTGGAGCGCCGTCACTCCACCGCTTGCGTCCCGCACAAATGTCGGCCCGAAATCGCGCGTCCATCCGCGGTTCGTTGGCACGCGGAAAAACTCCACAGCCGCGAGATCCGCGCCCGCCTTCTTTAGCGTGCGCCGGGCGGATTCTTCCTCCGCGCGATGTTGAACCAGGATGCGAACTCGCTCGACGCGCGCAAGATGCCGCACAATCTCCGCATACACCCACGGTATCGGTGCGAATTTCCCGGGCCAGTCGGTTTTTTCGTGGGGCCACGCGAGCCAGGTCGCTTCGTGTGGCTCCCATTCTCCGGGCATCCGGAAGCCCGTGTTTGCGGAAGACTTGATTGCGGACGGTTTGAGGGCGGCCGTAGGCATCAGCCGAGCCAGCGCTCGAGCAGCGGAGCAAAAGCATCAATGCGGCGGTCGCGGAGAAATGGCCAGTTGCGCCGCGTGTCTTCAATGCGGAAAGGATCGCATTCCGTCACGAGAATTTCTTCGTTTGTGTTCGACGCCTCGGCAATCACTTCGCCAAACGGCCCCGCGACAAATGAATTGCCCCAGAATTCCAATCCCGAATCCGCGGGCCCTTCGAGGCCCACGCGGTTTGCCACCGCGACGTAAATTCCATTCGCAATCGCATGGCTTCGCTGAATCGTTCGCCAGGCGTCGAGCTGCGCTGCGCCGAATTCCGCCTTCTCGCGCGGATGCCAACCAATGCTTGTCGGGTAGAAAATCACATTCGCGCCGTGCATGCTTGCGAGCCGCGCACCTTCCGGATACCACTGGTCCCAGCAAATCTGCACGGCGATGCGTCCGAATTTCGTTTCAAATGTCGGGAATCCGAGATCGCCCGGCGTAAAATAGAATTTTTCGTAGTAGAGCGGATCGTCCGGGATGTGCATTTTCCTGTAAACACCGAGAAGGGATCCGTCCGCATCCAGCACCGCCGCGGAATTATGGTAGAGCCCCGCCGCGCGCCGCTCGAAGACGGACGCAACAATTGCGACACCTTTATCCCGTGCGACTTTGCTCAGCGCTTCCGTCGTCGGCCCGGGGATTGGTTCGGCCAGCGAGAAAAGATCAGCGTCTTCTACCCGGCAGAAATACTGGTTCCGGAAAAGCTCGTGCAAACAGATGATCTGAGCCCCGCGCGACGCGGCCTCTCCAATTCTTTCAATCGCGCGATCGAGATTCGTCGCCGGGTCTGCGGGCCAACGCATCTGGATAAGGCCAATCTTGAATTTTTCAGAGCGGGCGGGCATTCGGGAATCGTCCGTGAGAGTTTGTGTCCTTTTTCTTCCGCGATTTGTTTGTACTATCAATCGTGGTGCATTGCAACGCCAAACGCGGCTTCGTAATTCACGCGTTTGAATTGAAGCGCCGCGCGCGATAGCATCTAAGCCGGACAATTCAGATGCTCGAAATCGCTCCCGGCGCATCCATCATTGACCTGCACTTCCGCGGTTTCCGCGGAGCCATCGCCTCCTGTCTTCTCGAAGGCGGCGGCGAACTTGCCGTCGTGGATTGCGGCCCCGCGTCCTGCCTGCCGAAACTCCGCGAGAGTCTCGCCGAACGCGGCCTCGGCGTTTGTGACCTCACTGCTCTGCTGCTTACGCACATCCACTTTGACCACGCAGGCGCGGCAGGCTCACTCGTCCGCGAAAATCCACGGCTGCGCGTCTATGTGCACTCGATCGGCGCTGTGCATATGGCAGAGCCCACCAAACTCCTGAACAGCGCCACGCGACTTTACGGCGATGCGCTGCAACAAATGTTCGGCGAGTTTCTCGCCGTGCCGCGCGAAAACTTGATCATGCTAGATGGCGGCGAAAGTTTTCGCATGGCGGGGCGCCAGATCGAGGTGGCCTACACACCCGGACACGCCGTGCATCATGTCAGCTACTTCGACCAGTCAACCGGGATCGCTTTCACCGGTGACACGACCGGGCTGCGGGTGAGCAGCCACGACTTCGTTGCGCCGATCACGCCGCCGCCCGACATTAACCTCGGCATCTGGGATGAGAGCCTCACCGAGATCGCGCGGCGCAAACCCTCGCGCCTGTTTGTCACTCACTACGGGCCTTTCGACGATGTCGGCGGCCACATCGAGCGGACGCGCGAAGGAATGCATCGCTGGGCCGAGCGCGCCAGGGAAATCCTCGCGAGACACTCGGATGAATCCGCGCAGATTGCGGAATTCAATGCGGCCGCGGAAAAAGATTTTCGCGAACATTTGCCCGCGCTTGCCGCCGGGCGCTACTTGATCGGAGCGAATCCCACGCTGAGCTGGTACGGCCTCGCGCGATATTGGGCAAAGCGCGCAAAGGCTGAACAATCTTCATGAATTCAGTGGCCTGACAATCTCAATAGGTGCCCAATAGGCGCGCGGCGTTTCCGCCGAGGATGCGCGACTTCACTTCATCAGACTCACGCAGAGAGTGGATGCTTTCTTTCATTTTTTCGATGCTGCCAATCATGTGCGGGTAGTCGCTGCCAGCGAGGATGTGGTCCGCGCCGGCAAACGCGATGGCAAGTTCAATGGCGTGCGGATCGAAATTCACCGTGTCGTAGTAAAACTTCTTCAAATATGTGCTGGGCTCCTGCGCGATGTGGGCGCGGCACTCGGCGAACGCGTGGAATCCGCGGTCGAGCCGCTCGGCAAGATATGGAATCGCTCCGCCGAGATGTCCGAGAACCCAGCGGATGTCTGGAAATTTCTCGACGACGCCGCTGAAGACGAGGCCCGCTGCGGCGAGCGTCGTGTCAAAGAGAAAACCGACGAGCGGCATCATCCAGTATTCCTGCATGGCTTCGACACTCACGGGATTTGTTGGATGGATGTAGAGCACGGCTTCGAGTTCGTTCGCGACTTCGTAAAGGCGTGTGAAGCGCGCGTCGTAAAGCGGCGTGCCGTTGACGTTGCTGAAAAGCATTGCGCCGCGCATACCGAGCTGGCCCATAACGCGGCGGAGTTCGTTGACGCTGGCGGCGGGATCATTTAGAGGGAGTGTCGCGAGCGCGGTGAAGCGGCCTTTCTTATCGGCGACAACTTTTGCGAACGCATCGTTCACCAAGCTCGCAAGACGCACGGCCATGGCGGGCTCTTCCACATGGGTGCCCGGGGTAGTGAGAGTGATGACCTGCGTATCCACACCCACTTCGCGGAGAACCTGCTCGCGGTAGTCAATGTCGCGATGGCCGGGGACGGCGACGTTGTAATCGCCGGGATAATGCAATGTGGGATTGCCAGCAGTGTCGCGCGTGATGCGAACGGAGCTGGGGCCGCGCTCGATCGCGTCCAGATATGCGGGCGGATAATAGTGATTGTGGAAGTCTATGATGGCCATGATCGGTATTCGTTTCTCCTACTGGGACTCTTCATCCCTCGTTCCGAGTGCTGATGAAGTCTGCTTCATCGCGGCGGGTGAATGCAAATACTCTTTACATTCCTTCCGCATCATGCCGCGCGTGGTTCTTCGTATCGTTGGGCATCATTGGGTTGCCGGTGGCGCGGCGGATTCATCTGAGTTTTGCGCCGGCAATTCGGTTGTGGATTTAGCGGCCTTCTGAGGCCCCCCGTGTTCCGCGGTGATGAGGTTGTAGGACCGGCGAACAAGATCGTTGTAGTAGGATTCGTTGACTGCTTGTATGTCGGACTTGATCGAGCCCACGGTCTGGACCAATAGTTGGCCGATGTAGGCGAGCAAGGCTGCTGTGCGATACGGTATGCGGTTCGCGGCGGATTGCTCGAAGAGACGCGCCAGGGTGCGGTTGATGGCAACGGCAGTGTTGAGTTCGGGAGTCGGGCCGACGAGTTCGGCGGCGATGTCCTCGGCATCGCGGAGTTGGCGGTCTTCGGCAGTGTGAGAAAGGCAAAAGCGGGACTTGCCTTTCGGTCTCAGCATGGAGCAGCGGCGGCCATCGGCAAACATGAACTGGCAGCGAGTCTCCGGATTCTGGCGTGGCTTTGAAGCTTTCTTGGGTTGTGAAGCTGGTTTGTCGGTCATGGTATTTCCTCTCCTGTGTGAAATTTCCTCGCGGCGACAGTGCGCCGGAGGGGCCCCCACCCCTATTTCTTGTAAGTGTTGGGGATAAAGGACTTACAGACACAATTCCTGTAAGTGTTGCAAATAATAGACTTAGGTTGTGTACTCACTAGGTAACAGCCCCCATTGTTTTCAATGACTTACGAAAGCCGGATCTCAACGGTCTGTAAGTGCTGATTCTAAAGGACTTAAAGTCCATTGTTTTCTATCACTTACAAGAAGCCATCTAACCGGGTGATTTTTACCTCAGGCAGGGGCGGCCTTTCCCGTTTTGGAACTCAATTCGAAACGGGCGTCGCAATCTGCAGGGTAGATTACCACAGAGTTATAGTAGAAGTCAATGGAAAAGTTCAGAAAGATCATGAATGCGCCCGACTCAGAAGGCAAAAAGTGATTGGATGCCATCGAAGGCGTGAAGTCTTTGCCCCGCCCAGATCTCAAATGCGGCGCACCCCGTGCGGTTTGGTGCTAGACTTCGCGGAAATTCTCGCCGGGGGATGCAAGATTGGCATTCATTCGATCAATCGGGCCTTGGGCACTGACGGGGCTCGTCCTCAACTCCATCATCGGTAGCGGGATTTTCGGTGTACCCAGCGAACTCACCCGTCTATTGGGGCGCGCCAGTCCGATCGCAATGGTATTTGCCGCCGTCGGCGTGGCGATCATCATGGCAGTTATCGCCGAAGTTGCTTCCCAGTTTCCTGAACCCGGTGGATCCTATTTGTATGTCCGCACGGCATTCGGACGTTTTCTGGGTTTGCAGGTCGGCTGGTTCTGGTTGCTTACGATGATTGCGGGGGGAGCCGCGAGCGCAAGTCTCTTTATCCTCTATCTCGGAAGTCTTCTTCCCTGGGCCGCTCACGGCTGGGCACGCGCACTGATACTGACCGCACTGATTGCTGTACCCACCATCGTGAATTACAAGGGCGTGCGCAGTGGCGCAAACCTGAGCAGTCTGCTGGTGATTGCCAAGCTGCTGCCGTTAGGATTGCTCATCGTTCTGGGAGTAACGCGCTTTGGGCACAACTTCCAGGTCATCCATTTCTCAGAGATAACAAGTCCCGGTTGGAGACCGTGGCTGAATGCATTTCTTTTGCTTCTTATGGCTTATGGCGGCTTCGAGAACGCGCTCGCGCCGATGGGAGAAATTAAGGAACCCAGAAGGACCGTACCACTCGGGTTAGGCGCGGGATTGCTGGTCAGCGCGATCGTATATGCCCTCTTACAGTTCGTAACCGTGGCAACGATTGGGACAAAGGCTACGGACCGGCCGCTGGCCGATGCAGCTTCGATGTTGCTCGGCAGCGGTGGCGCCATGTTAGTGGCTATCGCAATTATGGTTTCGACGTATGGATATATCGCCGGCGGGCTATTGAATGCACCACGGGTTCCGTATGCGTTTTCCGAGCACGGCGACCTCCCCGCATCCTTTGGAAAGCTGCATCCGCGTTACAACACTCCTTCTGTTGCGATCCTGTTTTACGCAGCACTTGTATGGATACTTGCACTGACCGGGACTTTTCTCTGGGTGGCGGCGGTAGTAGCTGGTTCGGCGGCAATGCAATACACCGGAATGTGTGCTGCATTAATTCGCTTGCGCCGAACCAATCCGAAGGCGCAAGCGTTGCGCATGCCCTGGGGTAATGCGTTGGCTGTGATTGGAATATTAATTTGCGTACTACTGTTGAGCCGCTTGCACTTTCGCCAAGTTCTGCTGATGGGTGTGACCTCTCTGTTAGCCGCTGCCAACTGGTGGTGGGCGACGCACCGGACTCGCGGCGGCTCGCAGGATCAGAAGGTTACCGGTCACGCTTGAGAGAAACAGGGTGCGGCAGGATCGAATTCGGTGTTTGTGTGAAGAATTCGGGACGGGTAATCAAGTAAAATAGAGCTTCCATCCGGCAAAAAAAGAATCGGATCACGAAGAGTGTGAATCGAATCTATGTGCTGTCAATTGCACGCGCAATCCGATGCACGCGCAGCCCAATCGACGCGTAATCCAATGCAGGCGAAAAGGGGGCGACAACAATGAGTTCGAGTGCGAAACAGACGCAGACGAGCGCGAGCCGCCGCGCGGAATTGCTGGCGGGTCGAATTGAGGAAGGCGCTGCGGGCCTAGCTGCCTTTGCGGAAGGACTCTCGGAAGCGGAATGGAGCGTACCGGTGACTGCTACGGACCGCCGGACGATCGGCTTGATCGTGCACCATGTCGCGGCCGTGTACCCCATCGAAGTTGATTTGGCGAAGGCAATCGCCGGCGGCAAGGCCGTTACGGATGTAACGTGGGAAGTCGTCGCCCAGTTGAACGCAAAGAACACCCAAGAAAATACAGGGATAACGAAGGCAGCCGCGCTGGAAATGCTGCGCCGCAACAGCAGTGAAGCGGCTGCGGCGGTACGCGCGCTTACGGATGAAGAGTTGGATCAGGCGGCGCCATTCTCGCTGAGTTTTGGCGCGCCGGTGACCGCGCAATTTGTGATTGAAGACCACGCGCTACGGCATAGCTGGCACCACCTCGCGCGGATTCGCAAGGCCGTGGGGCGGTAATTTTTGTAGTTGGGTCGACAATAATAGCGACCAGCGAGGCCCACGCTCACGTTGAAGCGTGGGCCACCCGTGGGGTTATCGTAGGTCGGGACTCGAATCTCACTCGTAGAGTTTCATGGCAGTGTTAATTAGATCCTCTTTCAACTTATCAAAATCCTCAGAGCCCTGACTTCGGTTCACCAACCCTGGCATCATTTTGTGCCAACGGTTTAACACGTTAAGCTCGGCCATTTCCCGTGCGATAAAAATTCTGTCATTTATCATCGCGATCGCCGTCAACTCAGCATCACCAGCTGCTTTTCGTTCTTCTGGCCCAGCCCCCTGAGGCAAATTCGCGACCAATGTGACCGTTCGCGTGATCGCGCTTATCAATTCCCGAAATTCGTTCCTCTTGTTATCCAAGACCCACTGCTTTCGCTGATTCCGGCTGGTGACCGTCCCTCCAACGTAGATGCCGATAAGTAGCGTAACGACGGGCCAGAGCCCCGGCGCGATTCTTACCACCCAATCCCGGAAATGTTGAACCATATGCGGCGCATTGTACGACTAAAGAACGCCACAAACCAACGCTTATCAAATGGAAATAATTAGCCTCATGCCCTTGATCGGTTGAGTCTTTGCAGGTGTAGATGTCGGCCTCTGTGTGGCTCTCCGGGGCACTGGCCCCATCCGCCGGTCACCCCCTTTTCGTGACTCGAATTTCCGCCATGGGGGACGGAGCTATGATGCGGGCCGCCTTGGCTGAAATCTGATCGAGGTACATAGCAACCGGGGGCGGCGAACCGCACTCCCAATTGGAAGGAACGTCAGAGGCGGGAAAGAAATTTCGCTTGAGGCATTCCAACATTTCAACGCCAGATTGTGCGGCCAGAAATTGGGCCAAATCAGGGGGAGCTATCTGCACCCCACCAAAAGAAAGGGTCAACGGGAGATCAGTAAGCAGCCGAACGTAATTCACGTCCTCGTTGGGATCTACGTGTGCACCACCCTCACGATTGACCAGACTTAGCAGAATCTGGCTTCTCGAATATGTCATGTGCGGCCCGACCCGAGACTGAAATGCAAAGACCGCCCGAGTCCACCAGGAGCCGACTGTACTCAGAAAGTTGTGAGAGGACTGCAAGTCAACCGCAGGAGAAACGCCAGAACCGGGTACAATTCTGAGGCCAACGGCAAAGAAAAGAATCTCTTCCTCATGGGATCTCGCGGGGCTTGCGTGCTCGATTATCTGGAGGTCGAGACCATCGGGACGAATCTGCGTGAGGAGTGGCTTGCTCCTGCCGGTCTCGTGCACCAAGACTCGAATAGTTGTAGCGATCCGCAGGCTTTCTGAGAAGTCCCCTGCATAAAATGAGTTTAGAGAGCTACGCAAATGTCCCATCTGCTCGCTCAACTTGGTGAAAAGTTGTTCTCTCGACCTTGCCATGTGAACAGCTTAGTGCACAGAGAGATATGCCAGCAACCTCCAGGGCAAGTATGCCCCATGTGCGACCCGAGGGAGCAAACGGCAGCACGGCCGGGGTCACATGCTATGCGGGTTGATTCATATCGGGATGCGGATATTAGAAGTTTTCAATCCGGCATCGATCATTCGGTCGGTCTATTCTCAATTGAATATTTGAAGCCAATGGTCTTCGATCTCGGCTCCTTAGGGTCGCCAAAGAAAAGTACGATTTGCCTCGTGATGTCATCTAAGAACTCATTCAGTTGGCTTTGGTTAGTAAAGTCAATTTCACGCCCCTTTTCCAAGGAACCCATCCGTATCCCTGGTTTTCCATCACGATCTGTGGCACAAACCTCAAACATTATCCATTGCCGCAGAAGCGAGTTGGCCGGTGCCAGAGAAAGAGAAACGCCTAAGCACCAACAATCGTTATCGGGATCGAGCCGTGCTGCACCTATTAGGCCGTACCTACCGCCGCTTTCAGGAGGCGAGTATGCACGTGCTTGTCCTACCTCTCCATTCCAGCGTAGGAATTCGATTTGCTCGGTTGGAATTTCACAATACGCGAGCAGACTGACCACGAAAGAGTCGAGGTACCCCCAACACCTATCGCGGTCCCGGATCGATCTCTTGTGTGCAGCTTTTGCGGCGTCACACATTTCTTTGTATTTTGACATTAGGAGGGTCACCCTTCTTTGTGATCTAGGGTCGATACCACCAAGGAGACTTGCCTTCGTAAATATGCCGCGCCTCGGCTAGGGCATCGCTGTTGGGTCCTCGGACAAAAATGCGGTAGCCCGGCGCAATTTCAGGTGGCAATGCAATGACCGAAGCAAATGTGGCCATTAACCTGTTACACGCATCGATTGTCTTGAGGATTGTGTCAGCAAGCCAAGGAAGCACGGAGGCAAGATTCTTGTTCAAATAGTGTTCTGGACACCAGTGATCAAACGACGAGTATGGCTTCGCTTTCGGATCAATACAGAACCCTCGCTCGGTATCAAAGATGCGTCCGACACCTGATCCACCGTGTACGACTCTGTCTCGCGCATCGCGCAACCGTGAAAAGAAGGTTGCGAGATCTGCATATTCCTCTGCTAACAACTTGGGCAGCCCGAATTCATTCTCGATTTCAACTGCGCTCTTGGATAGGCACTTATCACGAAGGACGACCCTTGAAAACGTGTCAGGAAGCTTTGACGCCCGACGGCGCGCTTCCGCAGCTTTGTCGAGGAGTTGTACCCGATTCATCCATGTTGTTGAGATCATTTCTTGTAGTAGATCAAAAACGGTTCTGCAAAGTACCAGAAGGTACTCAATCTCTGTTTTCGCGAATCTCGAGGCAGCGGCTGGAGGAAGCGTGTTTCTGCAATCGAAGAACAATCTGATTTTTGCCAAAGATGTGCCCATGTTATGAAAATCATCGGAGATCGCTGTGATCAATTGACAGATCTCAGGCCAACTCGCACGCTGCCACATCAGATGGACAAATGGAATAAAAAGGTCAGATTCCTTCGCGGCCGTTATCGCTACATAATCCCCTTCCACTGTGTCGATGATCTTCCCCTCAATTAGGCCCTCGGGAGTGTCAAACCACGCGTGCCAATTCTTACCGTCCCAGAGAGGCATCAGCTTGACAGTTCTTCCCCGTATTTGATCAAGATTCAGGTAGGGAACGTTTTTTAGCCCTTCGACGGTGATAGCCATTCTGTGACCCATTCTAGCCGTCTGTCGGTGTTTTCTGAAGGGTCGCGGGATATTGCTTATGCGCCAGGTGGGCGCAGCGAGCAACGCGCCACGAGGAAACCGCGGGTCCGCGAATGACGGGATGTAAAGGGTGGCAGCGGATTCTTCTGCCGCGGTGGCGGCATCAGAATGACAACTCCTGGGGACGGCAGCCACCACGAGGTTAGGCGGCGGTCACTAGGATTCGGGCGGATTTCTGCGAGCGGGGCTTGGGACGAATCACAATCTCGACATCACGATCCAGAGCATTCAGAAAATTCATAAGGCGTTCGACGGAGAAGCCGTCAAGCTGGTAATTCGATAGGGCCGAAATCTTTGGCTGATTCACGCGGAGACGGCGGGCCGCGGCTACCTGGGAAAGTCCCTGGCTGCCGATGATGTGATTGACAGCCACGGCCAGACGCACTTTGGTCTGTTTTTCCTCGGACTCTGAAAGTCCCAAATCGGCGAACACGTTCCCAGAGCTTTGGGTTATGCGCGATTTATTTCTTCTCGCTGGCATACGACACTGAATCCTTGACAGTTCAGAATTATCCCATTTCTAGGATGGTTCGTCGAATGGGTGCAGCACATTCACTTCGTTCAGTGCGAACTAGCAGCGGACTCGGCCCCCAGGCGGGAGCCTGGGGGCTGGGCGTCGAGTGCGGGAGCCCTGCCACTACGAGGAGACGGACGGAGGCGACGCGAAAGAAGCGGTCCGGAGGCGTGGAGGGTGGGAGAAAGTCATGAAGTCAAAAGCAGATCCCTCACCCGCAGCGCCCCGATACGAATCATCGGGATACAAAGGGCGCAGGTTCGGGATGACAAATTAAAACATGGGATGACGGTGTTGATACGTCGCCGTCATTTTGTAATCCCCATTTGCCAGAGCATGAAGGCGTAGTTGAACGCGGTTTCGTGGAGCGCGTCGTAGCGGCCGGAAGAGCCGCCGTGGCCAGCGCCCATGTTGACCTTGACGAGGAGCGGGTTTTTGTCCGTCTTTGTGGCGCGAATGCGAGCGGCGAACTTCGCGCCCTCCCAGTAAGGCACCTGACTATCGTTGAGCGAAATCTTGATGAGCATCGCCGGATAATTCTGCGCCTTGACGTTGTCGTACGGCGAATACTGGATCATGTAGTCGTATGCGGCCTTTTCATTCGGATTGCCCCATTCAGTGTATTCGCTGGTGGTGAGCGGCAGCGAAGCGTCCAGCATCGTGTTCATCACGTCCACAAAAGGCACTTCCGCGACGACGGCCTTGAATAGGTCCGGCCTCATGTTGACGACGGCGCCCATCAGCAATCCGCCGGCGCTACCGCCATTGACGACCATGCGATCCGCCGATGTGTATTTGTTTTTCTCGAGATAATCCGCGCAGTCAATAAAGTCATTGAAGGTGTTCAACTTCTTCATCATGCGGCCTTCCTGCCGCCAGTCTTCCCCCATTTCGCCGCCGCCGCGGATGTAGGCGAGCGCGTAGATTACGCCGCGGTCCAAAAGGCTTACGCGGGCGGAGGAAAACGTAGGCGACATCGAAGCGCCATAGGAGCCATAGGCGTAGAGGAGCATGGGCGCCTTGCCGTCAAACACCATTCCCTTCTTATATACCAGCGAGACCGGCACCTTCACGCCGTCGCGGGCGACAGCCCAGATGCGCTTCGCTTCGTAATTCTTGGCGTCGAAGCCGCCGAGCACGGGCTGCTGCTTCAGCAATTTGCGCTCGCGAGTGTTCATGTCGTAGTCGTAGGTGCTCGCGGGCGTGACCATAGACTGATAGTTGAAGCGCACCGTGGCGGTGTTGAACTCCGGATTCGCGCCGAGGAAGAGGGCGTAATCCGGCTCGGCCATGGCGATGCGGTGCGACTGCTTCGTCTTCGTGTCAATCACGCGCAGGTAGCTGAGCCCGCCTTCCCTTTCGGATACGACAAGGTGACCCACAAAGAACGTCAGGTTATCGATTTTGACGGCGGGATTGTGGGCGATGAAGGTCTTCCAGTTCTTCTCGGATGGATCACTCAGCGGCGCGGTAACGACGCGGAAATTCTTCGCGTCTTTGTTTGTAGTGATGTAGAACTGGCCCTCGTAGTGATCCACGTCGTATTCATGGCCGTCCTGCCGGGGGAGGACGGTCTTGAATTCGCCGGCGGGATTGTCGGCGCGCAGGTAGCGGAATTCGCGCGACGTCTTCGCGAATGATGCCAGAAAAATAAACTTCTTGTCTTCGGAACGGCCAGCGCCGATATCGAATAGCTCGTCTTTTTCCTCGAAGATCATGTCGCTCTTATCCGTGCCGACCGTGTGGCGGAAGAACTTATCCGAGCGCTTCGAGACGGCGTCTTCCGTGGTATAGAAGAGCGTCTTGTTGTCGCTGGCCCACTCGACCGATCCCACTCTCTCAATGTTCTCCGTCAGGGTCTGACCGGAGCGCAAATCTTTTACGTGAAGAGAATATTGGCGGTAGCCGGTACTGTCAGTTGTGTACGCGAGAATATTCCCGTCGTCGCTGACGTTGTACGCGCCGAGGCTCATGAATGTGTGGCCCTCGGCCATCTTGTTGAGGTCCAGCACGAGTTCTTCGGCGCCATCCAGACTGCCCTTCTTGCGGCACAAATACGGATACTGCTTGCCCTCCTCGGTGCGCGAATAGTAGAAATAGCCGCCGCGCCGGCTGGGCACGCTCAAATCGGTCTGCTTGATTCGACCGAGCATCTCCTTATAGAGCGCGTCCTGGAAATCCTTCGTCGGAGCCATTATCGCTTCTGTGTAGGCGTTTTCGGCTTCGAGGTGCTTTATCACCTCGGGATTCTGTTTGTCGCGCAGCCAGAAGTAATCATCCTTGAGCGTGTAACCGTGGATTGTGACGGGATGAGGCACGATTTTAGTTTCGGGCGGGTGAGCTGCCGCGCCGTCCTGCGCCCGAGTTGCAAGCGCAATTGGAATCAGAAGCGCCGCCAGCAATAGAAACATCTTCTTCACGGATTTGTTCACGGTTTGTCTCCCGAGAGGATTCGCGATTTGTGTGCCGCACCTGGATAGAAGGATCCACCAATGACGTGGAGAATTCTTAGCCATGCTTCACGATTGCGCAAGTGTTTTCTACGAGGAGTCATGCCCGGCGCGGCAGACGGTGTCACAACGGTAAGGTGGGGCCACGGGCGACACTTGAAACCGTGCCAATGGCTCGGCTAGTTGTTGCAGCAAACGGATCCTTCGCTTCGCTCAGGATGACAGATTAGGGGAGGGGCAGGGACAAATCAAAAGAGAGATTCCTCGCTACGCTCGGAATGACGGTGGGGGGTAAATCCAAAACCAATCCAGCGGCGTACTAGCGGGTGAAGTACAAATTCAAACTGGAGAGGATTGAGATGAAATCGAAGCGAGGCATTCTGTTTACAGTTGTGGCGTTGCTGCTTGCGGGCGCAGCGCTTGTTTCCGCGCAAAATAACCCGATGGTCGGCGGCGCGGCAATGTTTCCAACCAAAAACATCATTGAAAACGCGATGAATTCGGCGGATCACACCACGCTCGTCGCGGCAGTGAAGGCCGCGGGGCTTGTGGACACGCTGCAGGGCGCGGGCCCGTTCACAGTGTTCGCTCCCACGAACGAAGCGTTTGCGAAACTCCCGGCGGGCACGGTTGACATGTTGCTCAAGCCCGAGAACAAAGCGACGCTGACGAAGGTTCTGACCTATCACGTTGTTGCGGGACGCTGGAGCGCGAACGATGTCCAGAAGGCGATCAAGGCCGGCCACGGCAAGACTGAATTGAAGACCGTGAGCGGCGGTTCGCTGTGGGCGATGTGGCAGGGCGGCAAGATCGTGCTGAAGGACGAAAAGGGCGGGATGTCCACGGTCACGATCGCCGATGTGTTCCAGTCAAACGGCGTGATCCACGTGGTTGACTCTGTTCTGATGCCGAACTAAGTGAACGTTTGTTGGGAATGAAGCGGATAAGAGCGTGCCGGGCGGCCGAAGTTCTGGGCCGCCCGGTTTTTTTAAAGAGAGAATCCTCGCTTCGCTCGGAATGACGGAATTAAGACTGTTCTTCAACAAGCTGCTAGTGCCTGACTGCGACAGCCCCCTGCAAGTCTTCCGAGAGGGAGAGAAACTGATTCACCAGGGCCGGATCCAACCACTTCTGCGCTACTTCTTCCATCATGATGGACGCGGCGCACGCCCGAGATAAATTCTTTCGATATGGACGATCCGTCGTGAGAGCGTCGTAAACATCCACGACGTGCATGATCCGCGCATTCAACGGAATCGCCTCCCCTTTGAAGCCGTCGGGGTAGCCGGTGCCGTCCATCCGCTCATGATGGTGACGAATGATGGGGAGCACATTGCGGAAAGACTTGAGCGGCGCGCAAATGCGTTCGCCCACGACGGGATGTTGCCGCATGACATCCATTTCTTCGCGGGTAAGCCGGCCGGCCTTGAATAGAATGGCGTCCGGCACGGCGATTTTGCCGATATCGTGGAGCAATCCAGCCAAACATAAAGCTTCCAGGTCATCTTCGTGCAAACCGAGACTCTTGCCCAGAAGCCCCGCGAAATCCGATATCCGCGCGCTATGGCCCGTGGTGCCCGGGTCCCTTGCTTCAATGCTGCGGGCCAGCGCGAGCACGACCGATTCGGCCTGTTCGTCAATATAGGATTTCAAATGCAGGATGGATTGCACGCGGCTGAGGGCTTCCCATCGCGAGGAGGGATGTCCCCAGAAATCGTCAGCGCCGGCTTCGCGCGCAAGAGTGGCATCGCACTCGATAGGATATGGCGCCATCATGATGATGGGGGTCAGGTGATTGCGCGAGTCATGCTTTAGACGGCGGCAGACTTCGAGTCCCTGCATGTCCGGTAATGAAGCTTGAAGTAAAACCAGATCCGGTTGCAGTTGAGGACATCTCGCAATCGCCGCGCTTCCGTTGCCCGCCGCGAAGACTCTGTATCCGTGCTCCTGCAACACCGCTTGCCAATCCGAGCTATTCGAAAGATCTGCATCCACAAGAAGAATGGTCGCCGCCATTTATGTTCCTCCCCGCAATCCGAGGCACCGGGGACGCCCGAAGACAGTTCCGCAATTGACCGCGACAGTGAAAGTCTTGTTTTCTGCTGCGCAATCCTCGCCGCTTGCTTCTTTTCGGGAAGACTACTTTCGGGGCCCGGTACTTATTAATACTGGGGACAGTTCTAGACGCGGGAGTTACAAATGCAGGCGAAGTGCCAAATCGAAACGAGACTAAGTTGAGCAGATGCGGAGACTTGCGGAGTGGGAACGATGTTGCACACTCGCATTTCTTGCACGGGCAGAGCAAAGACTACATTGAATTCTGAATTCGGAGAGGAGTGGAAGTCTTCGGCGGATGTTCGCCTGATGGGGGAGCTATTTGTGAATGCAAGAATTGCATGGTAATGGGCATCGTGTTCCGTGAACCATGAGTCAACGAGACAGTCGCTCGGAGGGGTTAAGAAAAACACCTAAGGACGAAAGGAGCCCGCCATGCGCCAGGAGAACCGCCGAAATTCTGCGAGGCGGGCGAAGTCGCGTGCGTTGAAGGTGACGACTGTGATTCCGGCGCGGGCCGCGCTCACGGCGATCAAGGCGTCATTGGTCAAGCGGCCCCGCCCGATACGCTCATAATCGTATTTGCTGGCGAGACGCGCAAGCACTTTGCCTGTCTCGGCCCAATCACCCTGATTTGGCACAAGGATGCGGCGGGCGCGGCTGAAATCGCGTTCAAGGCGCTCAACCGCGTGTCGTCCTGCGCCGCTCGCTCCAGCAAAAAGCTCTTCGAGGACGACTGCGCTGAGCCAAACGGATGCCCCAGCTGCAAGGTCTCTCAACGCAGACGCGGCAGCGTCCTTTGCGCGCAATGCGGTGACATAAACAGAGGAATCGAAGAGTGCGGCAGGCATCTACTTACCTAATGCACCGTAAACGTCGTGGATTTCGGCGCCGCTGCTCACAAACCGGTCATTCGCTTCGAGTGCAAGGCGGTCCCTCTCATGCTCGGCGATGACGAAATCGAGCGCGCGCTCGATGGCTTCCGTTTCCGTGTCGGCGCGCAAGAGTTTTTGGGCACGCTTGATCTTGTGCGAGTCGAGGCGAAAATGTTTGTGTGAACGGGTGCGGGCGATAGGCATAGAGCCTCCTTATATGCTGATGTACATATTAGCATGATTTATGAACATACGATACGAATCTCTGGCGGGGTAATCGGAAGTAGAAATGGCGGATGGGCCTATAAGCCGGATTTTGTACGGCGAAAATCGCCGCAGCGATCATTCCTCTAGGCCGTGGCTCGCGCCACGACTCGAGCGGCCTACCCGAGGGTTGATACCGCGAGCCCTTGCGGGATTGCGGCTACCCCAAGTCCGAAATCGGTGTACGTGAAGCGCGTTTCACCGAAAGCGTCTCAGGGCGAAGGCCTGGGCCAGCCTCCCCTCCTATTTGGCCTTGCACCACGCGGGGTTTTCCGTGCCGCCCCGGTTGCCCGGAGCGCGGTGGGCTCTTACCCCACCGTTTCACCCTTACCTGCGCGAGGCGTGCGGGCGCTCGATCCAGATTCATGCCGGAAGAAGGTTTCCCTCCGAACCGGCCACTGAGGCGAACGATCCGCGGAGCTATCGCACCGGCGGTTTAGTTTCTGTGGCACTTTCCGTGACCGAGCCCTCGCGGGAGCGGTCCCCTGGCGTTACCAGGCGCGTTGCCCTAGGGTCCCAAACCTTTCGGTTCGGGACTACGTTCCCTGCCCTTCGGCCGGGAACATCGGTGTCCGGACTTTCCTCCCGCGCCGCGCTTTTCAGCACGGCACCAGCGATCGCCCAGCCCACCCGCCAAATACATCTTAGCGCGAAATGAGGGGGTGAAGCGAAAAGAAAAAAGTGATCCACCGCAGAGACACAGAGGACGCAGAGAAGAGCAAAGAAGAGAAATCAATCACACTTGAGAGAGTCAATCATTTTTGAGAGAGCCAGACGACGGTGTGGTCATCGACGGCCCATGAGGCATTCGGCTTAATGAGACGGACGTATTCGCCTTCGCCACAAATAGAGCCGCAGGCGCGGCCCACGTAAACGATTGCTTCGGTGTGGTCGCGATTAAAGCCGATGCGCGAAACAACGACGATGCCCGGCGAATTCGGGTGCTTTTTCATGAAGCCGCGCCAGGCGCGGTCGTCTTTTACAAGCGGCGCGATTTCCGCGACATCGAAAACAATACATTCCGGCGCGAGATGGCACGGCGAAGGCAGGCGCGCGTGTTCCCTGTTGCGGTCGGTGTAGTCCTGCTTGGTTTCGGGCGAAAGGCGAGCGAGGAACTTTGCAGTCTGTTCGCCCTCGACGGAGACTTTCGTGATGAGGCCGGGCGGGACGCCGATGGAAGTGCTCTCAATGAGAATGATGGGGCGGTCTTTGGACGCGTCGTAGAGATCCTGGAAGAGAACGGTGTAAACGGCGAACTCGTCCGGAGTGAGCTGCGGAGGCGCGGGTGTCTGCGCAAAAAATGGAGCGCATAGTAAACTGAGACCCAGCGCGCCACAAGAAAGGGCACGGCAGGCGTGAACTAGAAGCCGACGGTGCGAACGGTGCACATGACAATTCTAGCAGACGGCCTTGAGATACCACACAGAACTGGACCATTCGGGGGCTCCAATGTCGAGGCAGGTCCAGGATGGCTTAGATTACTTGATTCTCGTGCTTTGGCAGACTGGCGTAAGCCCTAAATAGTCCAAATTGAAACGGTTGTGAGGCCAAGCTTCCCCTCTTGGGGGCTCCCACTGGGGCCTGTTTCGGGCCAAGTCCCGTTTGCGGAAAAGCTTGACAGACAGGGGGTCAACGGATACGCTTCGCCGCAATCCAGGGTGTGTACCCCTTATAAGAGACCCTGGGGTTGGACCCTAATCTTCAAGGAGGCCTGCAAATGGGCAAGACCTATGCGGTCGTTATCGGGCTTGTATTGACCGTTGTTGGGATCGTCGGATTCGTGAAGGGTGATGGTGGATCGTTTATGATGTTGCACTTCACCACCATACACAACTGTATCCACCTGGCCTCGGGTCTGATTGGCCTGGCGGCCGGCCTCGGTGGCGGGGAGAAGGGTGGAAAGGGCTTTGCCAAGGTATTCGGGCTGGTTTACACCCTTGTGGCCATCCTGGGGTTTGCAAAGATCCAATTCGTGCTGAATTTGTTCGACCACAGCGCGACCCCCGACGCAACCAGCTTGTTGGTTTACAACGTCATCCACCTTGGAGTAGGCCTGCTTGGTCTGCTTGCTGGATTCATGGGTGGAAGCGACTCAGGTTCGTAAGAGTCTGTCAGATTCCCAGCCCGGCCTCCGGGTTCGCCGGGGGCCGGGAATTTCATTCGTGACTCTTGCTGGGTGATAGTTTGCCAATACATAGGCCAGTTGTGGTTTCCCCTTTTAGGCCGCCAGAACTTCAGTAATCGCTATCGTTCCCTCCTGCCGCTTGAATCCCCTCCACGATTCTCGTATCCGGTGGGAGAGTGTCGAGAAAGATCTTCCATTCAAACCAACCCGGCTTGCCTTTGATCCACTTCTCAAACCATTCGAATTCGGAGACCATTTTCACCATCTGGTAGCGCGGATCGCTGATGCCGTGGGGCATGTTGGGATAGTTGATGTATTCGACGGGCACGCCGACCTTCTTCAAGCCCATAAAAAGCTCGTCGGATTGCGGCTTGGGGACGCGCTGATCGGCGGTGCCGGCATGAATGAGAGTTGGGGTTTTCGCGTTGGCGATGTACTTGATGGGCGATTCGGCGGCGAAGTGATCCCAGTTTTCCCAGGGCTTGCCCTTGAAATAGAACTCGCGCGGTTGTTGTGTGTCGGTTTGAGCGTACATCGAGATCCAGTCGGACGCGCCCGCGCCGGTGGAGATGGCTTTGAAGCGCGTGGAATGCGTGAGCGTCCAGTCGCACCAGTGGCCACCGGCGCTCCAACCCATCATGCCCATCTTATCGGAGTCGACAATTCCTCGCTTGATGAGGTCGTCAATGCCGGTATTTATATCGTCGAAGGCCTGCGTGTAGTAATTGCCGGCGATTTGCACTCGGAAGTGTTGGCCGTAATTATCTGAGCCGCGGTAATTTGGTTGGAAAACGGCGTAGCCATTGGCGGCATAAATGTTGATATAGGTACCAAAGCCGCCGGAAAATGTATTTGTGTAGGCCGATTGAGGGCCGCCATGAAGTTGGACGATGAGCGGGTAGCGCTTCCCTGCTTCATAGCCGACGGGATAGACAAGGATACCTTCGACGGTAGCGCCATCGCTGCTCTTCCAGTTCACCGTTTCATAGCGGCCGAGGGAATAGCCGGCAACTTGCGGGTTAGCGTTGGAGACGCGCGCCCAGCGTGCGCGATCGCCTATGCCTTCCGGCCGCGCGACATAGTAATCGGCGGGATGTTCGGGACTCGCAAAGGTCATGAGGAACAATCCCGTTTCATTGTCGAAGCCCGGGCCAGCGATGACTCCGATTTCATGGGTGAGCTGCGTGAGTTTGTTCTCCACAGCATTAATTGCAAAGACGTGGTCGTTGACACCCAGGCCCTCGGTGAAATAGATCGTTTTTGAATCGGCGCTCCACGATGGATTTCCAACGCTGTGGTCCCAATCAGCAAGGAGCTTGCGCGGTTCGCCGCCATTTACGGAGAGGATGAAGAGCTTGCGGTTGTTGTCGTAGGCGAAATCATCGGGAGCGGTGAAGGCAAGCGAGCGGCTGTCCGGCGAAAAATGCGGATTTCCTTCGGCAATGTGATTATTTGTGATGCGGCGAGTCTCTCCCGTGCCGAGATTCAATAAGTAGACTTCGGAATCCACTTCATCGAGCGTGTTGGCGTGGCGGTCGGTGGAAGCACTGCGAAAGGCGACCCACTTGTTGTCATCCGATTGAGTGAATTCGAGGACGCCGTAGTCGTTGCTCTGCGTCAAGCGCTTCTCAGACTTATCAGCAATGTTGATGAACCAGAGATGCTCCGGGGCATCGACCGGACCATTGATGCGCACATCGAATTTCTTTTCGCGGCGCCTCTGATCGTCGGGATCCACCTTATCGCGCGAGAGGAAGAGTATGCGCGAACTGTCCGGACTCCAAGCCCACGCGCCGATGGGAGTCAAGTGATGCGTAAGCCGTACAGGACGCTGTTCGCCTTCAAGACTCAGCAGCATGAGTTGACGTGATTCAGCCCTGCCTGAGGAGAAGGCAACCCACTTGCCGTCATGACTAAATGCGAAATTGCCCACGCCGAATGGCGCATCGCTCACCTCGCGTGCCTCGCCCAAGTCGCGGCGCATCAAGTAAAGCTGCAGTCTGGCTTCGGCGCCCACGCTGTCGCGGTCGGAGAGAAATCCGAACCAGCGGCTGTCGCGCGCCCAGTGTGTCTGCGATTCATTCTTATCGGGAGTGAATGTAAGCTGGCGCGGAGGCGCGGAACCCTCGGCGGGCGCGACGTAGATGTCCGTGAAATTCTTTCCCAACTTCCAATTTGGAGTGGAAATTGTGTAGAGGACCCATCGGCCATCGGGCGAAATCGTGCCGCCGCCGACGGCGCGCATCTGCATGACGTCAAGAAACGTCATGGCGCGTTTTTCGGGGCTGCCTTGCTGAGCCAAGGCGGGCGCGGCGCAAACAAATGCGAATGCGAGAATTGCAAGCGAGAGATGGAAACGCTTCATGAGTCTTCTCCTTAAGAACATGGTCTGCGAGGCGAGAGTCTAAGCCGGGAAACGCGGCAGTGCAACGCCCGATGAGTCTCTGAGAGCGGCTTGGCAACGCTCGCCGAACGTGCCATGATTCGCTGCATTCTCGGTCTTGCCAAAAAAACAGATTTCAAGGGATTGAAGAGTCTTGCTTACCGGAGATACAACGAACATGAAACGCCACACTGTAGCGGTCTCTGCCGTGCTGTGCTTCGCGCTTGTTGTGCTTGCCCCACTTGCGAGCGCGCAAACGAAGCACGCTATCACCTTCGATGATTTGATATCGATGCAGCGCGTGAGCGATGCGCACGCGTCACCCGACGGAAAATGGGTTGCGTTCACCGTGGCGACGCCGGACAAGGAGGCGAACCGCAACGCGCAAAACATCTGGCTGATCACCGCGTCGGGCGGCGAAGCGACGGCCCTCACGCGCAGCGGGCGCGACAATTCCCCGCGATGGTCTCCCGATGGCAAGCAGATTGCCTTTCTTTCCTCGCGTGACGGCGAGTCTCAGATCTATCTGATTTCCGTGGATGGCGGCGAGGCGACAAAGCTCTCGAGCATCTCCACCGGCGTTGATAGTTTTTATTGGTCGCCGGATGGCAAGTCGTTGGCGCTCGTCTCCGGAGTATTTCCGGATTGCAAAGACGACGCGTGCAACAAGAAGCGTCTCGACGATGCAGCCAAAAGCAAGGTGAAGGCGCGCGTGTACGACCATCTGCTTTACCGCCATTGGACTCACTGGAATGACGGGCGCCGCAGCCATCTTTTTGTGATGCCCGCAACAGGAGGCGCTGCGCGCGATTTGATGCCCGGCGCCGATTTCGATGCGCCGCCGGATTTTCGAGGAGAGGCAAACGACATTGCCTTTTCGCCGGATGGCCGCGAACTATGCTTCGCTGCCGTGACCGACCCGATGGAAGCGATCAGCACAAACGCCGACTTATTTATTGTTCCTTCGGACGGTTCCGCCGCACCAAAGCGCATTACCGAGAATCCCGGCTACGACGCGCATCCCGTCTATTCGCCGGATGGCAAGAGCATCGCGTACCACGCGCAGCTCAAGGCGGAATATGAAGCCGATCGCTGGCGGCTGATGCTTTATGACCGCGCGAGTGGAAAAAACACGAATCTTTCCGAGAGCTACGACCGCAGCGTGGACAATATGACGTGGTCCGTAGACAGCCGGACGATTTATTT
Source organism: Terriglobia bacterium (assembly GCA_041484365.1). Classification (GTDB taxonomy): domain Bacteria; phylum Acidobacteriota; class Terriglobia; order Acidiferrales; family UBA7541; genus DASTCZ01. Next base: position 59,044 of record JBGPHM010000004.1, read on the forward strand.
CACGGCGGAGGAACACGCCGAATCTCCGATCTGCGCGATTGAGCCGCGCGAAGGCGCTAGCCCGCGCGTGCTCGTCGGAGAAGGATTCAACGGAGAACTCTCGCTCGGGGGCAGTGGCCGCACTTTCGTCTTCACGCGCTCGAGCCTGACGATGCCTGCCGAGGTATTCACGGTTGGCGTTGCGGGCGGCCGCGCGCGGCAGCTCACGCATTTGAATGATGCGCGGCTGGCGCAGCTCGATCTCGGCGCGCCGGAGTGGTTTTGGTTTGATGGAGCGGGCGGCACGAAAGTTCAAGGCGCTGTGATTCGCCCGCCGCACTTTGATGCCTCGCACAAGTATCCGACGTTGTTTCTAATCCACGGAGGCCCGCAGGGCGCCTGGGAAAACAACTGGGGGTACCGTTGGAACCAGCAGATGTTCGCCTCCCCCGGCTACGTCGTGGTGTTCATCAATCCGCGCGGCTCCACGGGATACGGCCAGAAATTCACCGACGATATCACCGACGACTGGGGCGGCAAGGTGTACGACGACTTGATGAAGGGACTCGACTACGCCATCGCCAACTACAAATTCATTGACGCGGACCACATTGGAGCGGCGGGCGGCTCGTATGGCGGCTACATGATTGATTGGATAGCCGGCCACACGGGGCGATTCAAGGCGCTGATCAGTCACGCGGGGCCGTATGACAAAGTGAGCATGTACGGCGCGACGGAAGAACTTTGGTTTGAGGAGCACGACATGGCGGGCACGCCGTGGTCGAACCCTGATAGCTACCGAAAATGGTCGCCATCAACTTACGCGGGCGAATTTGGCAAGTTCAAGACGCCGACGCTCGTGATTGACGGCGAAATGGATTACCGAGTGCCGTACACGCAGGGATTACAATTCTTCACGGCGTTGCAGCGACAGGGCGTACCGTCAAAACTCGTTATCTTCCCCGATGAGGGCCACTGGATCCTGAAGCCGCAGAACAGCGAGCTTTGGTACAAATTGTTCTTGGATTGGCTCGCCAAGTATCTCAAATGAGATTGGGCGTAAAGCACGTCTGGGGATTCGCGTTTGCCGCGCTAGCGTTTACGGCGATTGGGTTGTCCGTCAGCGCGCAGCAAGACTCGTGCGTTAAGCGAAACATATATGTTCGAGTGGAGGATGAATCCGGTCACTTGGTTGAAGGACTCACCGCAGGAAACTTTCACGCCACCATCGGCAAGAAGCCAGTCGAGGTCCGCCAGGCGGCGCCGATCCCTCCACTCCGTGAAATTGTCATCGTCATTGATATGAGCGGAAGCATGCACAACGATTTCGCAATTCGGACCAGCCTGTCATTGGCAGCGGATATCGTGGAACGACTCCCGGCGGAAACGCTTGTCGCCCTCGTGACATTTAACACGGAGCCCACTCTGGAACAACGATTCACCGCAGACCGAAAACGAATAAATGACAGCATTCAGAGGCTCACGAACGCGAGCCAATGGAAAGGCGGATCTTCCTTGTATGACGCGGTCTTCGCGACCGTGAAAGATCTTATTGATAAGGCCGAGCCACGAGGGAACTCTGCAGTACTCGTAATTTCAGACGGTGGAGATACTTCCAGCCGAATCAGACTCGAAGATGCCGAAACTGCGCTTAGTGCGTCGGGCGTTCGTCTATTTGCCGTCGGCATACGTACGCAAGATTCATACAAGCATTCGAGTATGTTCTATAGGGAGCGGCACATCCTCGATGAGTTGGCGGAAAGCTCCGGCGGGCTTTCATTTTGGCTTGGGACCAACTATTCATCTACGAACGCCCATGAAACGCGTTATGAAATTCGTGTTGAGAAGGATTTCCGGAACCTGTCCGGGATTGGCGACTCGATCACCGGGAAAATCACAGAGGGATATCGGCTGGACTTTGCAGTACCGATTGAAATCAAGAAGCAGGAGAATTTGACCCTGACCGTGACCCCGGACCCAATACACCGGGGACAAAAACTCCGAATCATTTATCCAGCGAAATTATTTCCCTGCCAGAGTCAAAAGTAAATTGTATGCCGATTTGAATTGTCGTTTTCCGTTACGCAATGTGTTTCACGGCCGATGGTCGGTGTGGCGGCCGCGCGTGAAGAGGCCGACTCCGATGCGGGCCTGAATTGTGTTGAGGCCGGGATTCGGCGAGACGAGCCCCGCATTGGAAATGTGTTCGTAGCGGACCTCGACACTCCAATTGAATCGCCTGTGCAACATGTGTAGTCCCACAGCGGCCTGCGGCGTGAAGTTTACGCGCGAAATGCCTGAAGGCACGGTCTGGTTCGTGAAGAGCACGCCTCCCGCCAGTTCCACGTAGGGGACGACGCGGCGGTCAGACTCGAAATTCCATTTCAATACAACCGGATCGAACGAAGCGCCGTAGGCCGTCTTTGCAGGTTGGAAGACAAAAAAGGCCGGCACAGCGTCAACCGCGAATTCAAAAGTGCCGCGCAATGCGCCGGGGCCGTGCGGCTTCGTCAAGACCCACCCGAGTCGCGCGCCAAGGTTCCACACGCTCGTCCCCGATGTTCCACCAAACACGCTGTGCCCGCCGCCCGTCCATACCTGGAGTTCATGGCCGCCCTCTTCCGGACGGGCCTGCGAGAATGCGGCTGGAGCGCAAAGTGTCGAAGCGAGGAATAAAGCTGAGAGCAATTTCATTATCGTTTTGCCGGGAGCAGAGTTGAAATTATGGAGCGTTGGCATCAGCGGAATTCACGATACCGGAAGTCAGAGCGTGGGGCAATGCAATTGGAGCGCGCTGCCATGGCGCGCACGGCGATTGGCACACGGCGTTGCCAAGTGGAGGAAGATGCTCTAGATTAAATTGCAGTGCGCCCGTAGCTCAGTTGGAAAGAGCGTCTGCCTTCTAAGCAGAGGGTCGGGGGTTCGAATCCCTCCGGGCGCGCCATACTTTTCAACGACTTAGAGTTTGTCCTCATCAGTTCACTCGGCTAACTGTAGTGACTTTTGTAGTGACCTCATGTCTTCCTTGTGCCGTCGCGGAAGCAAGAGTCTCGTCTGCTCGAAACTTCTCGAACTTCTCCATCCTCATGCCACTGCCGAGCATGATCCTCGCGCTGTCGTAGAGGGCTGACTCGCCTGAGATAAACAGGCAGCTTGTTCCTCGAAGCTAACAACACGCGTTGAGTCGGGTAGATTATTACCGCGACCGGGCAAGAAGATTCTTCCATTCGACTCCTCGACTCGATTGTGGATGGCTGTGAGCAACATCACATCCAGCCTGTTCTGGCGTCACATACCAAACCATCCCCTAAAGAAGAAAATATCTTCCAGTATTGAGTAGCAGTGCCATTCGAGTACAGACCAATGAGCAATGGAATTGATGGGGCACGAGTCCGGCAACTCAAACGGATGATTAGAGTTACGTCCTTATTGCCAAATGCGAACCAGTGGAAAGGAAGTTGCTAACTGATACAGGGAGCTCAGCAGCCGGATATATGTGTGGAATCGCTGGTTTTCTAAACACGGATGGCGCACCTGCGGAGACTGAAAAGCTCTGGCAGATGATCAGTCTGCTTGGACATCGGGGACCGGATGAGTCGGGGGTCCACATCGATGAGTCTGTGGGCCTCGCCCACGCCAGGCTCAGCATCATTGACCTCGATGGCGGTCACCAGCCGATGCACAACGGTGATCGCTCAATCTGGATCACGTTCAATGGAGAGATTTTCAATTACATTGAGTTGAGCAAAGAACTGGCAGCCAAGGGACATCGGTTCACCACAAAAAGTGATACCGAAGTCATCCTGAAACTCTACGAAGAATATGGGCCCGATTGCGTTCAACACATGAACGGCCAATGGGCTTTTGCGATATGGGACACCAAGAAAAAAAGGTTGTTCCTTTCCCGGGACCGACTTGGAGTAAGACCTCTGTTTTACGCAAAGGGTGGCAAGTCTTTTATTTTCGCCTCGGAAATAAAAAGCCTTCTTGTTCACGGGGCTATCGAAGCTGAGATTGATCCGCAGGCACTTGCGCAGGTATTCACGTACTGGTTTCCTCTGGCTCCCCGGACAATGTTTCAAAATATCTACGAACTTCCTCCGGGCCACTCGCTCCTCGCAGAAAAAGGTGAAATCCATATTCGGCGGTACTGGCAAATTGATTTTTCTCAGGTTGAAGCGACTGCAGAGGTTTCTGAGGCAGAGGAAAAAAGAATCACGGATGAGCTCCGCGAACTCCTTTTGGATGCGACCAAGATCCGCCTGCGCGCGGATGTTCCGGTGGGAGCATACCTGAGCGGGGGGCTCGACTCGACGATCATCACGGCGCTCGCGAAGAAATTTGTTGGATCCTCACTCTGCACTTTCTCTGTGGCCTTTGAGGATCGGGACCTGGATGAGAGTGCCTATCAGCAGGAAGTTGTCCGAACCCTACGAACAAATCACAAGATGATCCGGTGCACCGCTGCTGAGATTGGCGCAGCTATGCCGGAAATGATTTGGCACACGGAGCGACCTGTGGTGCGGACCGCGCCCGCTCCCATGTTCCTCTTGTCGAAGCTTGTCCGTGATAGTGGATTCAAGGTGGTTCTCACGGGCGAAGGTTCTGACGAATTCCATGGCGGATACGACATTTTCAAAGAGGCCAAGATCCGCGCATATTGGGCCGCGCAATTTGATTCAAAGCGAAGGCCGCTGCTGCTAAAAAAGCTTTATCCCTACCTCGCGGGGTTTCAGAAACAGTCCCCCGCGTACCTGCAAGCCTTTTTCCACGTGGAGCCCGGAGCGGCAAGCGAACCGTTCTTCTCGCACATCCCTCGGTGGGATTTGACTGCAAAAGCCCAACTGTTCTTTTCCACCGCATTGCGAGCGGAGTTGCATGACCGTAAAGCCTACGCTGACATGCAATCGCTCCTGCCCGACGCTTTCCTCCGTTGGGACTTCTTCTCCAGGGCGCAGTATTTGGAAGGCGCTTTCCTATTGCCAAATTATCTTCTTTCCTCTCAGGGCGATCGAGTGGCAATGGCCCACTCCGTGGAAGCCAGGTACCCATTCTTGGACCATCGTGTCGTGGAGTTTTCCACGAAGATTCCGCCGCGGCTCAAAATGAAAGTCTTGAATGAAAAATATCTCCTGAAGCGCGCCTTCGGCGACCTTCTTCCCCCATCCGTCAGGCAGAGACCAAAGCAACCATACCGGGCGCCGGATGCAATCTGTTTTTTTGACCCCGTCACCGGGCGGCCACGGCATCCTTATGTCGGTGAAATGCTCTCCGCGGAACGGATTCACGAATACGGAATATTTGACACGGGAACCGTCCAGAAACTCGTCGAGAAAGTGAAAGCGGGCAGAGCCACGAGCTATTTGGATAACGTTGCGCTTGTTGGGATTATCTGCACACAGCTTTTTGTTGATCAATTCGTAGTGCACATTAAGGAGAATCTTTCAGATGGAGCACATCGAGCGAGAACTGCGCAAATTTGTAATTGATAATTTCCTCTTTGGCGAAGGGGAAACCGGATTATCGAATGAAGATTCTTTTCTGGAAAAAGGTCTTGTCGATTCGATGGGTATTCTGACGCTCGTTGCCTTCGTTCAAGAGAAGTATGCCATCACCGTGGCGGACGGGGACCTCGTACCCGAGCATTGGGATTCGGTCAAGCGAATCGCCGAATTCGTCCAAAGTAAAATGGCCATAACGCGATAGATAAATAGGAGACGCTTTTGCAGATAGAACAATTCCTTGAGAACAGCGCCCGCCATTTCCCGGACAAGACGGCGCTGGTGTGCGGCGAGCAGCGATTTACGTATCGGGAGATAGAGCGCATCTCCAATCGATTCGCACGCGCTCTAAAAGCAAATGGGATACGGCGTGGGGACCGCGTCGTCGCTTGTATGGATAACTGCAGTGAGGCTGTTTTTTCTATCTTTGCGATTTTGAAAGCGGGCGCTGTTTTTGTGATGGTGGATCACACCACGAAGTCAGATCGACTTCAGTTCATCCTGAATGATTGCGGAGCAACAGCTCTCATCCTGCCTGAAGAGAAAATGAAGACCCTGGGCGGTTTGCTCGATGGTTCACCTTGTCTTCAGGTTGTGTGTCTCACGGACACGAAGGGCGCGCTCCCCGGCGAAGGTATGCAGCAATTCATGTCTCTAAGTCAGATCCTGGAGAACTCGGATTCTAACGACGAAGCGCCACCGAAGGAGTGTATCGACGCCGACCTGGCAGCCCTGATTTATACGTCGGGCACAACCGGACGTCCAAAGGGCGTCATGCTGACGCATCTGAATATGATTACGGCCGCCGATTCTGTCATTTCGTACCTGGGGAATAACGCGAACGACGTAATTCTGAACGTTTTGCGTCTCTCTTACAGTTACGGCCTCTATCAAGTCCTTACTGGGTTCTTGGTGGGTGCCACTGTCATTTTGGAGCGCTCGATAACATATCCCTACTTGCTGTTCGATAAGATCAGCAAAGAAGGAGTCACAGCTTTTCCTTTGGTACCGACGATTGCTGCGCTGCTTTTGCACTATGACCTGAAGCAGCATGATTTGTCTTCCCTTCGCTACATTACGAGCGCGGGCGCCGCACTTCCTCGGACCCTTTCTCGCCGTCTTCGAGATATGCTGCCGCACGCTCAAATCTTCGTAATGTACGGGCAAACCGAGTGCAAACGGATATCCTATCTGCCGCCGGACCAACTGGATCTCCGTCCTGACTCCGTCGGCATCGCAATCCCCAATGAAGAGGTTTACATCGTTGATGAACATGATCGTCCAGTTGGTCCCGGAGTTGTCGGGGAACTGGTCGTCCGTGGTTCCCACGTCATGAAAGGGTATTGGGGGCTCCCCGAGGAATCGGAGAGGGTCCTTCGGCCTGACCCTGTCACAGGGGAAAGAGTCCTTCACACGGGTGACCTGTTTCGAATGGATCATGAGGGATACCTGTACTTCGTAAGCCGAGGCGACGACATCATAAAGACGCGTGGAGAAAAAGTAAGCCCGAAGGAAATCGAGGATGTCCTGTACTTAATGGAAGGTGTACTCGAAGCCGCGGTCATAGGCGTTCCAGAGGAAATCCTGGGCCAGTCGATCAAAGCGTATGTTGCGCTAGGAGAGAACTTCCACGTCTCGAAGCAGGAACTGCTTCGACACTGTGCCAAACATCTCGAGGATTTTAAGATCCCCCAGCAGGTCGAATTTCGAGCCGCGCTTCCCAAAAATGGCAATGGCAAAATAGACCGCAACGAACTTCGAAGTACCATGGAGACCCCCGCGTGAAAACATCCACTGCCTTCTCACCCAGAGTCTTGGAGCTGGACGTCTCTCGTGCCACACAACAAATCGAGGGTAGGATCCGTGAAATTGTCCATCGGCAGCTACGCCGCAAAGGGGCTGTGATTGGTCTTTCGGGGGGAATCGACAGCAGTGTGACAGCAGCTCTTTGTGCCCGAGCCCTCGGGAAAGACCGTGTTCTGGGAGTGATGATGCCGGAGGAAGATTCTTCTCCGGATAGCTTGCGCTTGGCGAATCAATTGACCGCGGTGTTGGGAATCTCAAGCGTTCTGGAGAATATTCGCCCCACATTGGAAGCACTCGGATGCTATCAGCGCCGGGACGACGCGATTCGCCTGGTAATTCCGGAATATGGCAAGGGTTGGAAGAGCAAGATTGCCCTCCCTGATCTCGTTGATTCCTCCAGTTACGCCGTGTATGCCGTAATCGCCCAATCACCTTCAGGAGAAACCCGACGTGTGCGATTGACACCGGAGGCGTACCTCGGAATCGTGGCCGCAACAAATTTCAAGCAGCGCACGCGCAAGATGCTGGAGTATTACCATGCCGACCGCCTGTGGTACGCCGTGGCCGGGACTCCCAATCGCCTCGAATACGCGCAGGGGTTTTTCGTAAAGAATGGTGATGGATCGGCCGATTTCAAACCGATCGCCCATCTCTACAAAACGCAGGTCTATCAGTTGGCGGAGTATTTGGGAGTGCCGGAGGAAATACGGCGCCGCCCTCCCACGACCGACACATATTCACTGGAGCAATCGCAGGAGGAGTTTTTTTTCGCGCTTCCCCTGCAGATGATGGATCTTTGCATGTATGGAAAAAACCATGGAGTGTCCCCTGAAGAAGTATCCGCGGGCATCGGATTGCCGGCTGAAAAAGTAAAACGCGTTTACGAAATGATTGACTCAAAACTCAACTCGACTCGCTATCTCCAACTGGCGCCTCAACTGATTGAGCCGGTCGTAGAGGTGGCGGATTAGGATTTACGATAGCGTTTGCCGTAGAACAAAACTCGCGGTGAGAGATGCCGATGTTCAAAGACTTGTTCGCACGATTCCTTCACAAAGTGGCCTTCGTGTCTCCGGGGGGAGCTAGCGTGCGGCCATGGCTGCATCGGCTGCGCGGAGTAAGAATTGGAAAGAAGGTTTTTATCGCCCAGTTGGTTTACATCGATGATCTTCATCCGGAGGAAATCACGATCGGGGATAACTGCACCATCGGTCTTAGAACCACGATCTTCACTCACTTTTACTGGGGTCCCAAGAGGCCGCAGAGCAACGGAAGGGTGATTATTGAAAAGGATGTTTTTATTGGGCCCCACTGCGTGATCCTGCCAAATGTGAAGATAGGCGAGGGGGCAGTCATTAAGGCAGGCACGGTAGTTAGCGGGAATGTGCCGCCACATACCTTTTGGGGGCTTCCGCCCGCCCAAGCCCTGGGGGAAGTAACGGTCCCTCTAAATGGGGAACACACCTATCAGGAATTTGTTAGGGGAATCAAATTGCGCGTGGGGCGCCACTGACCGCAGCGAGTAGCTATCTGCGAGTTTTCCCCGGCATCAACCAACACCTGTGGTGCGCAAAAATCTCGTTGAGATTTTATCGCAATTCTTTCTAGTCGATAATATCTCCCACATCTTGCTTTCCACCAAAATCCTCAAACGTAAACTCTCCGAGGAAAGTTCTAAGATCGTCCCCTTGGGCGCGCCGCTCTTTTGGGAACCGCCCCGTCGGCGAGACAAACGCGCAGCATCCACTTCAGGCACGGAGACGAATTCGTGGGGACCCATGCAAACTGGCAATGGGACGCCACGCCTCCCGCTAGAGTGCGAGTCAGGCTGCCTGCACATGCATCTTGCGATTGCAGCACGAGCAAGGCGGAAGCTTGCTTAACCAATGCGCACCGAGATCTTCCCGGGACATTGGACTTCTGGATGACCATTTCTCGCCGCACTCGGGACACTTGCTCAAGATAAAACGCCGGTGACCATTGGACTTTCCGTCGACGCGGAGGTCGAGGACAAAGCGGCATTTGGGGCTGCTGCATTCCAAATAGTGATTCATGAAGGGGCCCTCCTTTAGGGGGGGCTATGGGTACAGCCGCCAGCTATGACCGTCAATACTGTAGAAATACCTACATATGTGGAAAAGGTAAATGGACCGGGCGGATGATGGCTGGTTAGGCCTTGATGATGTTTTTGCGAACCGCGTAGCGCACTAATTCGGCAACCGAATGAAGGTGTAGTTTTACCATGAGCCTGGCCCGGTAGGTCTCTACCGTCCGAATACTGAGGTCGAGAGCGGCGGCAACTTCCTTGTTGGAGTTGCCTTCGGCCAGGAGTTGCATTACCTGCTGTTCTCTGTGACTCGGACATTCGGCGGAGCGTTTGCCCTGGATGCGCGATTCAGATTTGACGGATAGATCCGTATCGACCTTTGGTGATGCGGAGAGTTCCGTGGATTCCATGCCTAAAGGCATGTTTTCCCCAAAGGCAGGCTTCTTTTGCACGCTATTCAGATCTCGAAGCCGGTCATGGAGTTTTTTCTTGTTTGTGATTTCGCAAAAAAGGACACCAATCAATCGGACCTCCCTCGTGTTGTCTCTAAGGGGGTAGAGATTCAGGACGAAATGGGTCTTCCCCGAGCGGCCAGGCAAGCTTACAGTGAACTCTATGTCGTGCACAGACTTGCCGGTGGTCCACACGATTCTAAATACGGGCTCGAGTTGCGAAGCATTGTCACCCAGAGCTTGACGGATTGTTTTTCCGACATATTCCTTGCCGGAGTTGCCGTACATCGACGCCAGAGCTTTGCTCACAAGGACACAACGGTAATCGTGATTGTATATTGCGATCCCCAAAGAGGAAGCGTCGAGAACGGCAGGAATCGCAACACCCAGAGCCTTAACAATCGCGTTCCTTTCCGTCTCGGCCCACCCTTCGATATTCTTCCGCTGAATCTGGCGGGAACTTGCCATTTCAATTCTCCCAAGCTTTTGCGTACTTATACTGTATTGATATGTCACTGTCAATAAATTATAAATATGCAATTATAGGGAGACTCCAAGATAGAATCACCGCTGGTGGATTCTCGACTCTGCCCGATCTTATTGCACAAGCCGGTTGTATTTCTTCAGAACGTCGCGCAGGCGGCCGTGCGGCAGCGCAATGACGCGGTGATTCTCGATGCCGGTCATGGTTTCCGCAGCCACCATCGCATTGATGACTGCCTCTTCCGTGGCCTGCACTGTAGCGGCGAATAGCGGCTCGATTAAATCATTCGGTAGCATCTGCAAGTTGGCGAGGCGATCGCCCTCGGCAGCGTCTGGATTTGCCGTGGAGAAAGCGATAAAGATGTCGCCCGAGCCGTTGCCGGAGATGCTTCCGTCGCGCCCAAGGCCGAGCGATACCCTGCGGGCCAAACGCTTCAATTGATGTGCAAGGAGTGGCGCATCGGTTGCCACGACAACTATGATCGAGCCGCGGTCGAGTTCACGGAAGGGCGCGGAAGCATAGGCACGATCCTCGGGGATTTCCCTGCCGACCGGCACGCCCGCAATGCGAAGATTCGACCGCGATCCATAATTGCATTGAACTAGAACGCCGACTGTGTAGCCGCCGACCTTCATGGTCACCTTGCGAGAGGAAGTTCCGATCCCACCCTTGAATTCGTTGCAAACCATACCTGTGCCGCCGCCAACGTTCCCTTCATCCACAGGCCCCGATTTCGCTGAGTCGATGGCGTGAAATGCGTGCTCCGGCTTCACGTGAAAACCGTTGATATCGTTGAGCCAGCCATCCCACGTCTCGGCGACGACGGGGAGCGACCACCAATATCCCGTCGGGTCGGGTTTGCCGTGGGCGACGCGCCACTGAATCACCGCATCACGAACGACGCCGACGCTGTGCGTGTTGGTGATCATAATCGGTCCCTCAAGAAAGCCGGACTCTTCGACCCATGTCGTGCCGGTCATTTCGCCGTTGCCATTCTGCGAGAACCAGCCCGCGAAAACGGGATTGTTCATTGACTCCAGTCCCCTCGGAAGAATAGCCGTGACGCCGGTCCGAACAGGTCCCTTCCCTACTTCCAGTTTTCCCTCACCGGAAATCAACGTCGTGTGACCAACAGTGACGCCGGGAACGTCGGTGATTGCATTGAGCGCACCGGGAGTACCGTCAAATGGGACACCGAGATCACGGGCGCGAGGATTTGGTCGAGAGTTTTCCTGGGTTTGGATGGATGCCCCGACACACAAAACTGAGATGAGTAAGGCAGCACAAAGGCAATAAACACGATGCATTGTTCGGGGCCTCCAGTTTCGAAATCGGTTCTCGTTCTGAACTACAAGACGGCCGAGAATATACACTGGACTCTGCTCTTGGGATATCAGCGCGACTTCTTCAACATGAGTTCGACTACAGAAAAAAGTGGACACTACGCCCTGCGGCAACACTCTCCGCCTCCGATTGCGGTATAACTGGCTGCTATGACCGGGGACAAGGCGAACCATCCTGCCAAAGTCAGGGTTGCAATCCGTGTGGGTGTTACCGGGCACCGGCCGAATCGCCTGGGAAACGCTGACCACGCGGGATTGCGACATCAAGTCCACAACGTTTTGAATTTGGTGCGAGAAACCGCACGACGGATTAGCAATGAACCAGAGTGTGGATATGAAGCGTCAGGCCCGCTCTGCAGGGTCATCTCGCCGCTTGCCGAGGGTTCCGACCGATTGGTTGCTGAAGAAGCACTGAAGTTAGGCTTCGAACTACAGTGTCCCATGCCATTCCCTCGTGATGATTACGAGCGGGACTTTGCTACGCCGGAATCACGTAAACATTTCCGGGACTATCTGGAAAAGGCCACGGCCGTACTTGAGTTGGATGGATCGAGGGAATCCGCCCAAACTGAGAACCACGCATATGAAAACGCTGGAAGGACCGTCCTTAGACATTCTGACTTGCTGATCGCCATCTGGAATGGCGAGCGGGCCGAGGGGAGGGGCGGTACAGCGCAAATTGTCAAAGAAGCGGTGCAACTTGGAATCCCGTTGATTTGGATTCGTGCCGAGTCACCACACTCCACCTCCATCCTTGTTGCGGCGGATTCTGGCGGACACCGTCAAATAGATGTCGCGGAGCTGCCTACACTCCTGGACGCTCTCTTGCAGTTTAGGGATTCAGCGGGAGCCAAGTCCTCAAAGGGAAAAAACAAAGATCCTCGCAAGCATTATTTCAAGGAGAAACGCCATACTTGGACACTGGGTGTGCTATTCAGATTCTTCACAAAGCTGACGGCGGGATTAAAGCCGTGGCCGTTGCGGTTTCGCATCAAGGAATACGAAAAGGAGACAAAGGAAGAATGGAATGATGCATGGGCGGCGTCACCCACCTTGCCGCCGCCGGCTCGACATCAGGTGGAGGCTGGTTTTCTTCATCACTATGCCTGGGCGGACAAACTGGCCAACCACTATGGAAATATTTACCGCAGCTCGTTTGTCGTGAACTTCTTGCTCGCCGCCTGCGCCGTCATGTTTGCGCTGTTGACGTTTGTCGACGAACATCACCTGAATCAGAACCACCAGAAACTCTGGATCGGAATGGAGCTCGGGTCGATTATTTTTATCATCGTGCTTACAAAGGTAGGCCGCACGCAGCGTTGGCACGAGCGCTGGATTGACTATCGCCTTCTTGCGGAGAAATTCCGGCAAATGCGTTTTCTTTTTCTAATCGGCAGGGGCAGCATCTCGAGTCCCACCCGGGAACACGATTCCAATCAAGAATCTGGAAAAACCTGGGTGGAGTGGCACTTTCACGCTGTCGCGAGGGCCGCAGGCTTGCCGAAGGGTGAATTTAGCGGGCCTTACCGCTCAGCGTACTGGAGGCTTCTGGTCGGATACGAACTACCGTCACAAATCGATTACCATCTCCGAAACTCTCAGCAGTTCCACAAAGTCGATCACCGCTTGCATTGGCTAGGAACGAGCCTGTTTTTCGGTACTCTGGTGGTCTGCATAGCTCACTTTTTCGACCAGACCGGCTCGCTACACGTAACTCTTGTCCGGTTGGCCGCAATCCTTCCGGCATTCGGTGCGGCCATCCACGGTATCGCAAGCCAGGGAGACTTCCACAAGGTCGCGCAGCGATCTGCCGTGGTCAATCAGAGACTGGATTCACTCATGAAGCAGCTTGAGAAGACCCAGGGAAATCTTTCAAGCGAAGCGCTGGGCGATTATGCGGAGAAGGCAGCTGAAATCATGGGAGCCGAGCTTATTGATTGGCGTGCAGGGTTCCAGGAAAAGCCGCTGGTGTACCCAAGCTAGAGATGCATGGGCCTCACGGCCTGAGACGGGTGAGGGAGTGATCCCCTAAATGAACTATTGTGGAAAGTGAACCGGCTTCAGGAGTGCGTCAAATCGGGGATCGCTTCTCAGAGGATCATAAGCAGGATCAACTTTCAGCAAGATCATTTCATCCGAGCGGTCATCAACGGCCTTATCCAGCCACTTGAACGCGTTGTCTTTATCTCCCAAAGCAATATATATGAGCGCGATATAGGAAGCGGGAGTGTACTTATCCTTGGGCCGCGCTTTCAACTTCTCAATTTCCTTGAGGGCCTCCTCCCGCCGCCCCAGGAGCGCCTGCGCTCGCGCAATCAGCGATTCATACTCGATATCTCCTCCGGAAAGTTTTTCTGCCTCAGTGTATTGGGCTAGCGCCTCCGAATAATCTTTCCTCGCAACGTAGAGGTCGCCCAATTGTCTGGGAGCCTCTTCAAATTTTGGGAATCGCATCCGCGCATCCTGGAGGACCTCAAATGCCTTGTCATCGTTGCGCGCCAAGTGGTAAAGCCACCCAAGGTTTACCTGTAGGATGGGTTTGTTAGGATCCTGGTTCCTAGCCTCTTCCATCATCTTAATGGATTCTTCACGCCGGCCTGCCGCAGCAAGATATATGGCATACCATTGAATAGCAGTAGGGTATTTGGAATCATTCAGGGCTATTTTGAATTCTTTTTCCGCCTCCGCCCATTCCCATTTGAATTGGTAAAGCACGAAAGCGAGTGACGTGTGCGCTTCGGGCGAGCTTGGGTCCATCTGCACCGCCTTCTTCGCATAAGCATAGGCGGCTTCAAATCCGCTGACTGAATCTTTCGGGTATGTGAAGCTGTAATCGGCCATCAAGCTGAAGCAATCCGCGATACCGGAAAATGCAAGGGCAAAATTCTGGTCTTTGTCTGTTGCAGCCTTGTAGAGTTTAACAGCCTCACGAAAACCATTTTCATCCCGGCGGTTCCACTGATCACGGGCTTGCAAATAAAGAACGTAGGCTTCGCAGTTCTCCGTCGGGGGCTTCAGTACCTTCTGCTTATCTTTCGCGCTGAGATAAACTCTGAGTTCATTCAGAATGCCGGTCGCAACCGCTTTCCGCAATTCCAGCGGACCTTGAGAGCCGCCGGACGTGTTCAAGCAGGGGTGCGTTACATCCTGTTGGGTCTCAAAACTCCATTTGGTTTCTGGTGTGAAGGGATCCTGATAGGTTGACGAAATTGTGAGAATGTTCCCATGGCGGGTCATTTCGCCGCGGAAAACTCTGTCGACGTGCAGGGCTCGAGCCGCCTCAAACGCCGACTTACCCTTCCAATCCTTCACGGTATCGGGCGTGGGCCTTGCGGAGACTCGTGCCCCTAAATTGGCGAGCCCCATCAAAACATCTCCAGGAATGCCCACCGCAAGTTGATCCAGTTCGTCGCCGCCGTTGGCTCCCGTGACATCGAATGGCAGGACCGCAACTTTATCGGTTCGAGTTAGGTAGTAGGTTGTCCCTGCCCCGATGAGCCCCAGCACAACAGCAACCGCCACGGCGATCTGTAATCTGCGCAGGCGACGGTATGTGTAGACCAACTTCGGCAGCTTTGGGATCACTACCTTATCGAGTGCCGTGGCCGGCTCAGAGGAAAGCAACTTCTGCACGGCCGGCACGACCAAAGCCACACTTTTCTCCGGATCCTTTGAATCGGCATCGAGCCACTGCGAAACGTTGATGAGGTATTCCATACCGCCGGAAGGGGGCACTTTCTCGAGGCGGAAGGGGATGATCGGAATCTTGCGCGGAACGACGAGCGCAATCTCATTTTGAACCATCACTGCGCCGTTTGATTCCGCGGAGAAAATGAGGACCACAGCCCGGCTTGTCTGTAATGCCGAGGCGACCGCCGCCGGATAGGCAGTGCCCTCGTGGATATCGCGAGGCGCAATCCAGCACTTGATGCCGTTTGCCTCAAGAGTCGAGCAAACCGCATCGGCCCAAACTTTGTCTTTCGAAGAGTGGCTGATGAAAACGTCGTGCGCCATACTAATCAAGCTTCAGAAACATCAAACTCAAACTACTTTGCAATCCGATGGGCTCGACCTGCCTTTGGGCCCTGTTGAATTGGCAAATGAACTATCCGCGCTTTTTAACACCAAACTTTTCTCAATGTCAATCAGAAGATGGATCCACCCAATGCGAACTTCCTGCGATGGCTCTCCATATCAGTGACAACCTAACTTTCCTTTGGTAAAGTTTGCGCGATGCCCCTCACCGATACGAATATTTGGGACGACCTAATCCCGGCCATCGAAGAGGGGCAGGTTGTGCCTATCGTTGGCCGCGACTTGTTGGTGGTCGAAACCAGCGCCGGTCCCCAAAAGTTTCATCGCCTTTTGGCGGAACGCCTGGCTACAGAGCTAAAGATCCCGACCGACCATCTTCCAGCGAATTTCGCGACGAATGATGTCGTTTGCGCTTACAAAGAGTTCCATGGCGACCCGCTGGCGGTCAGACCTCAGTTGTTGCTTCGCATCATCAAGGATATGCAAGTGCAGGTTCCCCAAGCGTTGCGGCTATTGACAGAGATTCCGAATTTCCGCTTATTTATCAGCACGACCTTTGACACACTTCTCGAAGATGCGGTAACCGCAGTCCGGGGGAAAAAACCATCTGTTGTGGCATACCCGCCGGCATCGAACCTGATCGACTATGACGAATCACTTCTCGTCGAGCCCGGAAGTAGTTTGGTGTTCCAAATCCTCGGCAGGGTCTCCGTGTCATCCACGTTCGCGGTGACAGAAGGCCAAATGCTCGAGCAGATGCATGATTTTATGGCGGGTGAGGGACGCCCCAAAAAATTGATCGCCAAATTGCAGCAGAGCCATCTGCTGATTCTTGGCGTCGGCTTTCCGGATTGGTTGGCCCGTTTCTTGTTGCGGCTCGCACGCGACAAACCTTTGTGGGACTCCCGCCCGATGACGGAAGTGTTTGCCGATGGCATGGACATGCAGCCGGAGCTTGCTCAATTCTTGCAGCGGTTCAGCCCCCAGCAGTCTTACATATATTCAAGTGGAACGCCGGTGGATTTTGTCGGCGAACTTCACCGCCAATGGTTTGAGAGGCATCCAAAAACGGTTCCGGCGACCCGCCAAACCGGACCTGCTACAGAGAAACCCGCAGGCATGAGTTCCGGGTCCATATTCATCAGCTATGCGCACGAAGATCACGATGCCGCGTTCCGCCTTGCCGATAATCTCACTTCGGCAGGCCTGGAAGTTTGGATCGACAAGCGTCTTAATCCGGGCGATGATTTCCAGAGCATCATTTCGCAATACATTCGCGAATGCAGCGCCTTCGTCCCCTTGCTCTCGCAAAATACACAGGACGATTCTCCCAGATGGTTCCGGAAGGAATGGGAGCAAGCCCGCCAAATTGCCAGTTCGTATTTCGGGACGGATAGTAACTTCCTTTTCCCTGTGGTAATCGATGCAACGCCCAACAACGACCTTATCGAATTCCGACGCAATCTTTTTGGCAGGACAGCGGTGCGTGCAATGAGCGGCAACGTTTCCCCCGAACTCGTTACGCAATTGGACGCTGCGCAAAAGGCCTACCGCAAACGAAACACTCGCCAATGAATACGTTTCAACAAAGCTCTGCCGACCTTACACCTCAGAATCCATGGCCGGGCCTGCGTGCCTTCACGGAAAGCGACAGCAACTTCTTCTTCGGCCGGAAACGGGAAACCGCAGAGCTGCTGGATCTTGTTAAACGCAGCCCCGTGGTGGTTCTCTATGGCCAATCTGGTCTCGGGAAAACATCATTGCTTCAAGCCGGGCTTTTCCCGGGATTGAAGCGCGAAGACTTCCTCCCGATCCACCTGCGCTTCGATCAAAGCGATGGCGCTCCGTCGCTCGCAGACCAGGTGAAGATTGCCATTTCGTCCGAACTGGATGCCGCCAGTGTCACGGGGCCTCTCCCCTCTCCGGGAGAAACCCTTTGGGAGTATTTCCACCGGCACGATGTTGATCTCTGGGGGCCGCGAAATCGCCTGCTTACTCCCGTCATTGTTCTGGATCAATTTGAGGAAGTCTTCACGCTGGGCCAAAGAAGCGCCGAGGCTGCAAATCGAGTTTCGCAATTCGCAGAGGAGCTCGAGGCGTTGTTGGAGCATCGCCCTCCGGATGCGGTCCGCGAACGCCTTGAAGCTCATCCAGACGACGCTCAACAGTACGACCTCCGCCGGCAAGGAGTGAAGTTTGTGGTCGCCCTGCGCGAAGATTTCCTTGCGGACCTTGACCCTTGGCGCGTACGGATGCCCTCGTTGTTGCCGAATCGCTTCCGCCTGGAACCCATGACCGGCGCTCAAGCGCTAGAGGTTGTTAAGAGTGCGGGGGGTGACTTGATTGAACACGAAGTCGCCCGCGGCATTGTGGAATTCGTCTCGACATCACGGCGAATGCAGACTGCGCGCGAAATGGAGCAGCGCGACGTCCAACCGGCTATCTTGAGCGTTGTCTGCGACGAATTGAACCGCAGGCGAATCGAACGCGATCAGTCAAAAATCACGGCGGATCTACTCTCAGGCGAGCGCGAAGGAATCATCCGAAGTTTCTACGAGCGCTCCTTCGAAGGCGTGGATCCTCGCGTTCGAAACTGGGTTGAGGATGAACTTCTTACAGATTCCGGGTACCGCGATCGCGCGGCGCTGGAAGACGCACTCCGACAGGGGCTTCCAGCGGGCGATTTCGACCAGCTTGTAAACCGCCGAATCCTTCATCGGGAGGAGCGCTCCGGCGTGGTCTGGCTGGAACTGACACATGACCTGCTGACCGACCCAGCCTCCGAGAGCCGGTTACTGCGCGAGCAGCGCCGCCAGGCTGAAGCTGCAAAAAGACAGGCCGAGGACGCCGAGAAACAGAAGGAAAAATATGAACGAGACCTGCGGAAATCACGAATATTGACCGGCGTCTTCGGCTTGTTGCTGATCGGAGCCGGTATCGCGCTTTATTTCGCTGTTGTGGGGAATCGGCTTGCAAACCTAAGGGAAACGGAGAGGGAACGGAGTTTCCAGGCAGCCGGAGATATGGCGGAGCGGCTAAGTTTTGGAATTGGCGGCGGGTGGGTCCCAAAGATAACCGTTTTTCAAATCATTTTTGATACGAAACATTCTTATGATCAGCTCCTCAATGATCAGGCCACCCACTCCCGCGATGAGCACGTGCGCCTGGTGCAGCACTATGCGCGGTTCCTTGCGAAATCCGCTGATGCCCGTTACCAAGTCGGTTATTTCAAGGAGGGGCTTGAAGACGCTCAGGCCGCACTTAAGCTCCTTAAAGGGCTTTCGACTTTAGAGTCGGCCGATGGCTTGATTCAGGTCACTCTCGCGGAGTCAACCTATGAGGAAGGGTACGGCTATTTGGCGAATGGCCAAATTGACCTCTCCAAACGTGATTTTGAAAATGCCGCGAACCTGACGGCTTCTCCTCCAAATTCCGATCCAATTGTTAAACGAGACATACAGCGCGTTTCCATCTTGTCTCAAATCGGACTCGGCCAGACGGCGTTGCAACGCCTCGATTATGACGAGGCTCGCCTTCAATTCAAACGTGCGATCAACTCCATCGCCGCAAATGGAAGTAACTCCGACGAGGCTCTTTCATGGAGAGTCTCCGCGCTTATGGGATCTGGATTGAGCGAGTGGGACGACAAACTGGCTCAGAAAGAGTTTGGAGAGGCTTTCGGATTCCTCCACCCCATTGTTGCGCCGGAGGGCAGCAACCCCCAGTTGAAGAGGCTGTTGGCGGAACTCTTTTACGATCAGGGTCTCGCATCGATGGGGCTAGGACAATTCGACACGGCAAGAAACTACTTTGAGCAGTCGAAGAACATGGCAGAAGACCTTTTCAACAGGGATCCCGAGAACTTGCAATGGCGCCTGGATCTGTTACAAGCCTGGCGCGGATTGGGTCTTGTCCACCAGAATATGGGAGAGTGGGACACGTCCCAAGAGAGTTTGAAGCATGCCTTGGAGCTTGCAAACGATCTGACCGGAAAGCAATCATCCTGGGCTCAAGCTAGGTTTCTCCAGGGCGCCTTAGTCATGGGGTTAGGCAAGATCGCGGAGACGAGATACTCCATGTCGTCAAAACAAGGGCAGGATTCTATTTTTTCTCAACAAGTGCAGGATCCCAAGGATTTGGCTTCCGCTTCCGGCTCATTTAAGGAATCACTTGGTGTATTGCAAAAAGGCGCTGGGGAAACCCCCAAATATCTGGAATTCACCCGCTACGTTTCCCTCGCTTTGTCCGAACAGGGGGGGTTGAGCGTTTTGCAGGGTGACGCATCCAAGCCAACAGAGGATAAATCCAGCAGCTTGAGTGATAGAAATGAAAGATCTGTTCAGATACCGACGCAAGACAAATCAAAACAATTCTACATGCAAGCTCTCGATTTCTATTCGCAAGCATTTAAGGCGTTAGAACCGATCGAAGGAAGTCCCGCAAAGGAAAGCCCTGAAATACTGCGCGACAAAGCCAACTTTTTCAAACTGACTGCGGTTGCACATCTCAGACTGAAACAACAACAACAGGCGATATCCTCATACTTACAGTCCATTCAAATACATAAGGACCTTGTCAAAAGGGCGCCATCACCTGATAGCTATCGCCTCCTCTCGTCGGTCCTCGTCGCTCTTGGCGATATCTTTAGAGACGCTCAGGACTTCAAGAAAGCTTCCTCTCAATACACCTTCGCCATGGAAGCAATTGCGCAGGCCCTCCGCGACCAACCAGAGAATTCAAACTTTCTCAATCTAAAGTCCGTGATTCAGAGCCGCTTTTCAGATATATCCCGCAGGGGAGGGGATCTGGTAACGGCGCTCAAGTACTTGGAAACTGCGTTTCCCAACCTATTGACGGCACTGAAGACTGATTATTCTGACAGCCTCTTGAACGACAATCTCGATTATTACAGAGAGGTCCTCGACAAGATCGATTCATCGTTGCAAGACTCGAAGGAGGCAACGGGATCGCAACAAAGCCGTTTGACATCTGACCAAATAAAGGAGCTGCGCGCGCGCGTTGCGACGCTGAAAACTAGGTCTGACCCGACGTTGCTGCTGGACCACTACGGGCAGGTGCCGTGGTCTTTGCCTCCAATGCTGCCGGGCACATGGCGAACATTAGGGGGAGATGAGCGCACGACTGCTCTTGTCCAATTGTTGACCGTCAACAAGAGCCTAAGACAGGACCAGGTCCGCGGAATGCGCAAGCTATCTCTTGACTTCTATGACGATGGGGCTCTCTACGAATTGGAAGTAACGGCAGGAACAAACAGGGACGGAATTGTTTCTGTCGTGCAACGCGGCAAAGATTGGAAAGTCCTGGATGGTTCAGCCACCCCGATCCTGGAATTGAATCGCACATCCCCACCAAAATTGGACACGCCCGAGCGCGCGATCGCTTATTTGCGCTTTTATTTGGGAGCGATTCAGTTCACTAAAGGCACATTCGTACTGATCGATCAGACTGACGATATTCTTTGGCTTAAGACCGCTTCAGACACGCAGCGCAAGGGCGCATCTGAAAAGATCAAACCTCTCATCCTTGAGTCAAGCCCTGACGGCGAATGGCAGGCAATTGGAACCCTTGAGTTCAGCGGGGACTTATTCGACGCAAGTTTCCGTCTTTCGCGTGCCGGCGTTGTGAACATCGTACGAGACCGCAATTCCTATCCTAATCTGCCGATTTATATAGGATCCTATTGCGCTGGAATTAGACTTCGAACAACGATGCAGGCCCTGCCACAGGAAAAAGCCAAGTGTGACCTTTTGCAGGCTGAGCAGAAACTGGCCCAGAACCCAAACAGCGAGGATGTGTTCCGCCAATTGATTTCGCTCTACGCGGCTGCTGAGGATTGGGAACATGCATTGGAAAAGTTGAAGAATTGGCTGGCCGTACACTCAACCGACCGATTTGCGTTGCAGGAGCTGCCCTTCGTGTTGAGCAGGATGAACAATTGGAAGGAAGCGATTGAAACAGAAAAACACTGGATATCTTTTGTACTTCGCGAGGACAAGGACGATCCGGATCGGCGGGCGATTCTGTTGAACGCTTACCTGGGACTATCCTGGGACCAGCTATTTGTCCACGATTTTGCTGGCGCATTGGCGACCAGCGAAACCGGCAAGAAATTGAACGAGTCTGATTTACACATTGATACAAACCGTGCCCATGCGTTGCTTTTTCTTGGAAGGATTGCCGAGGCGGACGCAATCTATCTCGGGAATCGCGGCAAGAAAATGGATGCGGAATCAGACCAAACGTGGGACCAAGTCATTTTGCAGGATTTCGACGACCTGGAAAAAGGCGGGGTCTCTTTGCCTGAATTCGCTCGTCTCCGAAGGGCCTTGCAGCAGCAAAAGGTCTTGCAGCCACAAAATAAATAGAGTAGTGTGGCACCCGCTTTCGTTGCCCTTTGGCGTCAAATTCATGAACGGAAGAATTGGCGACGGCAAAGTCTTTTAGTAAATTGGGGCGCAACTTGTCGATGGACATACAATCCCAGCTTCGAGGAAACAAAGACTTTTACCCAACAATGTCGCCTCTCGCAAATCGGACTCGGGGAGCGGCTGTAATTCTCGCCTCCCTGGTTTCTGCAATCCCATTCCTGTCAGGGTGCGGCGCAACCAGACTTCGGGCTGACTTCAAGGGCTATGAGAATGCGTACGCTGAAAGTTCCAATCACCAGATGTTGCTCAACCTTGCCCGTTTGAACCAGCACCATCCAACATATTTTTTCAAAATGGGCCAGATTTCCACCCAATACAGGATTCAATTTGGCGCTAACGGCAACGGCACGTACAGCCCCACGGGGAATCCCCGAGACGTCGGCGGCGGCGGAACTCCGAATATTCTTTACGAACAAGATCCGCTTTTTCAGTTTATTCCAGTCAATGATGATGCCACCGCGCAGCAATTGCTGAAGCCCATCCACGGCGAGCACTTTTACATCCTTTTCCAGCAAGGTTGGCGCCTGGACCAGTTGATGAGACTGATGGTGGACCGCATCGAATACCGTGATCCGAGAACCAAAACCGTTTTGGTCATTCGTAACACTCCATCGAAAGACAATGTGAACACCTCGCCCGATGATGAGGCTCCGGATTATTTGACTTTCCTGAGAATCAGCGCTCTTGCCTGCGAGCTTCAGCGAAGAGGCCACTTGATTCTCGTGGGCTCGAAGCCGCAAACCAGAGTAATAATGACGGACTTGGAATTCACCAAGGATGGGCTGCAATCGAAAGACGTCCTGGACGCGCAGGCGAAGGGATTGATCTGGAGGCACCCTGCTAAAGGGGACAAAAACGAGAACAAGTGGGAGCTCGTCCAGGAGGTTGTATTCCCTGAATTCAAATTAAATGTTTCCGACAATGATCAATTAATGGCGGAAATTGGCCGGGATATGCCCGAGTTGCTCAAGGCGAAGTCTCTGCCGCTTGCACTTGGAATCCTTAAAAACGGATTCGGTGTGCAGGAAGAAATTGCTCTCGAGCAAACTTCTGAGAACAGCAAGGAGGCCGGAACTGCCCGATTCATTATGCGGTCATTGCTCGGAGCGATGGCGGGTTCCTCCGAGGAACAGAACATTTTTGATCCGGCATTGAATAGGGCTGGAGAAGGCAAAGGCTCAGTCCCGAAGGAAGAGCTGAGACCCTTGTTGAACTTGTCGTGGGATGGAGACGCAAGACTCACCCCGTCCCTCGTAGAGCTGGATTATCTCGGCAAATCCTACAAAGTGGCCGACGTACTCTCCGATAGCCCTCTTGAGCAATCCTCATGGAACCGGGATATGTTCCGCATCATTTTCCAACTTGCTTCTCAAGTGACTGTGGATATTTCCAAATTCCCATTGCCGGAGATACTGCAACTGCGTACACAATAAGCTGTGTATGCCTTCCCCCGCCCCAACCACAGATACAAGTAACCCGACAGCTGAGACGAAGCGGCGCGCAATCTTGCCGTCCGTGCTTGCAATTGGATTCACTGGGCACCGTCATCTCCAGGATGAAGCTAAGTCCCACGCTCAGATCCTTGAATTTCTGAGGGAGAAAAAAGAAAAAACACCGGGCATCGTTTACGGAGTTTCTTCCGTAGCCGCCGGCGGGGACCTGTTGTTTGCGGAGACTTGCCTCGATGTCGGACTGCCTCTTCGGATTCTTCTACCCATGCCAAAGGAACAATTCCGGGAAGACTTTGATGAACCTACCTGGCTGCGTGTGGAGAATGTCATTCGCCAAGCCATGTCAGTCGAAGTCACAGGGGAAGAGCAGTCTCGTGATGCGCGGTACTACGAATGTGGCATCGAAACGGTTCAGCAGAGCCGCCTGCTGCTCGCCTTGTGGGATGGTGAGCCATCGCACGGCTTAGGTGGAACTGAACAGATTGTCAGTTTTGCAAAAATTGAGGGGCGGCCGGTCGTTTGGATCAACAGTCGTACGGGCGCTATCAAGCGATTCAACGAAGACAAGGAATTGTTGGATGACCCGGAGTTGGGGTTCTTGAACGCATTGCCCGAAGCCGAATCAGAACCACGAACCGGGACACCGGGAGATTTAGTGAAGGCATGGTTCCTCAAGATTGACACGAATGCGACTCACGCGTCACCGCGGGTTCGCCGGCTGGCAGCCATTCCAATACTCTGCACTGCAGCTGCGTCCGTCCTTAGCACGGTAGGTTCAATTGCTGGCGGAACTGCTATCTGGGTTGGCATTGGATCCGGTCTTGGATTTACAGTCGGAGCTTTGCCGGCCCTCATGAGGATGCATAAGAGACAAGTCTTGTGGGCGAGAATACGGACCGCGACGGAGATCTGCAGATCGAATCTTGCATTTTGGAGAATACCAACGCCTTACAACGTGATCGGCCCTGAGGTCGTTCCTGAACTCTCCGGGATGTTGATGTCGCTCAGTTTTCTGAAAGCGTCGGATGCCTCGGCGCGTAACGCAGACGTAGAGGATTTCAAGCGTGACTATCGAGAGGGGCGTGTACAGGGCCAATTAGACTTTTTCTGGAACAGTGCAACTAAGTCAGATAGAAAAGCGAGGCAGTACCAAGTTGTGATTACGGTTTCCATCATCCTCGCGCTGATTGCCAACATTTGGATGGTTGTGCGCGCTGTGTGGTGGAATGGCATGACACAAGCGCCCTGGAAACAGCTCCTTCCGCTTTCCGGATCGGTTTTCTTCCAACTTGCTACGATTGTCGGCGCAATGCTCGTCGTGAACGATTACGAGCGGCGGCGCGTGCGTTACCGGGAGTTGCATCAACTGCTCAAAGAGTGGGATAAACAACTCGAATTCGCGCGGACCTGGCCAATCCTGATCCGGATCGCGGAAAGAGTTGAGAAAGCGCTGCTGGCTGAGGTGATCGAGTGGAAATCCCTAATTCTTCATCAGAAGATGCCTCGCAGATGACGCCATGAAACGAATCTTGTCTCTGGATGGTGGCGGAATACGCGGCGTTTTCAGCCTGGAAATCCTTTTACATATGCAGGAGATGCTGCGCGCTCACACCGGCTCTCCCCGACTTGTACTGTCGGATTACTTTGACTTCTTCGCGGGGACAAGCACGGGCGCCATTATTGCCACCTGCCTCAGTTGGGGAATGGACGTTGAAAACGTCTTGGAACTATACGTCGAGCATGGCAAGAAAATGTTCCAGCATGTTCCCTGGTACCGGCCGATCAAACGAATGTTTGTTTCGCGGTTTGAGGCCAAGCCTATTTCGGACTTTCTCCAGCGCCTTTTTTCGGAAGATGGAAATGGCAAGGTCCCCGCTCTTCTGAGCACGAAGCGGCTGAAGAGGCTCTTGCTCGTTGTCGTCCGCAATCACACCACGGGTTCAGCATGGCCAATTACGAATAATCCGAAGGCCAAGTACAATGACCCCAATCTTCCCGACTGCAATCTGAACGTGCCGCTTTGGAAGGTCGTCCGCGCAAGCACGGCGGCGCCTGTTTACTTTGATCCGGAGGAAATTGTCCTGGGCGGCCGTAAGAACGTCTTCGTTGACGGCGCTATAACTCCATATAACAACCCGGCCTTAATTGCGGCCCTCACCGCCGTGCTCCCTTCCTACAATGTTGGATGGGACCCGGGGCCTGACAAGATCCGGCTAATCTCCATCGGAACAATTCGAGTTACATCTGCGGCGTTTCACAAAACAGCTCATGAGATGTGGGTTGGGTATCACCTTCCTCGAATTCCTGCCGCGTTGATCCAGGGGATAGCCCTGGAACAGGACTATGTTTGCCGTTGCCTGGGTGATTGCCTACATGGCGAGGCGCTAGATTCGGAAATCGGCGACCTCATTGGTATGCAGGTCCCAGGCCGCAAATGGTTTAGCTACGTTCGTTACAACCAGTCATTCCTCGGCAAGGAAGCAGAGAAAATCCTTGCCACTTCACCGGACGTCTCGAAACTCGATGCAGTTCAGGCAATCCCGCTTCTACGGGAAATGGGCCGCGCGTACGCTAAGGAACACATGAAAATCGAACACTTGGTATGAGAAGAAGCGTCCGCAGACATTTACGACCGCCTTATCGACATCTCCCCCTGAGCACCTTTTCGTTGTTTTGCCGCTTTACACACCTTAAGCCGTCGAAGTAGCCTTCTCTCCTCTCGCGCCGGTCTCTTTTGCTGACGGCGAGGGATTAAAGCATGACCGCCTCCTACAACCAGATCGCAGGCCAAAGTGTCCGGCGCCTCGAGGCGCTGAGCGACGGCATCTTCGGCGTCGCCATGAGACTCAACTACTTGGACGCTCGGCCGCTTTGGGGGCGCAAATGACGAAATACGTCGGCAAATCCGCCCCGCGCAAAGAAGGCCGCGACAAGGTCACCGGCCGCGCGAAGTATGTGGACGACCTTACGTTTCCAGGAATGGTCCATGGAACTACCGTCCGCAGCAATATCGCCCGTGGACGAATTGCAGGAATTCATTACGAGCCTCTCATTCCGTGGAATGAATTTACGATTGTCACGGCGAAAGATATCCCCGGCAGAAACTCCATCGCGCTGATTCTTGAGGACCAACCCTGTCTTTGTGACAGCCAAATTAATCATCCTGAAGAGCCAATCCTGCTGCTCGCGCACTCCGACCGCTACCTGCTTGAAGAAGCACGCCGCGCTGTCCGAGTTGAGTTCGAGCCATTGCCGCCGGTTTTCACTATTGACGATTCCCTCGCGCGCAAGCAGGTGATCTGGGGCGAGGACAATATTTTCAAATCGTTTCTCGTGAAGCGCGGCGACATGGACGCCGCTTGGAAAGCCGCGGATCTTGTCGTCGAAGGAGAGTACCTGACCGGTGCACAGGAGCAACTTTATATTGAGCCAAATGGAATGATCGCTGTTGCGAATCCCGTTGACGGCGTCACGGTCTGGGGCTCCATGCAATGCCCTTTCTATATACACAAGGCGCTTGCGGCACTTTTCAATCTGCCAAATGAAAGAGTGCGCGTCGTACAGACGGAAACGGGCGGCGGATTCGGCGGCAAGGAGGAGTACCCCTCGATGATCGCCGCTCATGCGGCGCTCCTCGCTTGGAAATCTGGCAAGCCGGTCAAGATGATTTACGACCGCGCTGAAGACATGGCTGCCACGACGAAGCGCCATCCCTCGCGCACGCGACACCGGACCGCCGTCACACGCGACGGTAAGTTGCTCGCCATGGAGATTGACTTCGCGCTGGACGGAGGCGCTTACGAAACTCTCTCGCCCGTGGTCCTCTCGCGCGGCACAATCCACGCGGCGGGGCCATATTTTTGTCCGAATGTGAGAATCAGCGGCCGCGCAGTCGCCACCAACGCGCCGCCGCATGGGGCATTTCGTGGTTTCGGCGCGCCGCAGAGCATATTCGCCCTCGAACGCCACATCGACCGGGTCGCCAAGGCCGTCGGCCTCTCCCCAGCGGAGTTCCGCCGCCGCAATTTCATTCAGCAGGATCAGACAAGCGCGGTGGGCCAGGTGATTCACGAACAGGTGGACATGATTCACCTATTGAATCGCGCACTCCAGCTTTCCGATTACGAAGCAAAGACGCGACGGTTTGCGGTGGAGAATCCCGGGAATCAATTGAAGCGAGGCATGGGGCTTGCCGCCTTCATGCACGGCGCGGGATTCACCGGCTCGGGCGAGGAGTATCTGGCGTCCGTTGCCGGAGTCGAGGCTACATCCGACGGCGCGATTCGCGTCCTTTCGGCAAGTACCGAAATCGGCCAGGGCACGAACACAATCTTCGCGCAGATTGCAGCGGATGCGCTTGGGATCGATTATGAATCGATTGAGGTCGCTCAACCGGATACTTCGATCGTGCCCAACAGCGGCCCTACTGTCGCCTCGCGCACTTGCATGGTGGTCGGGAAACTTGTTGAATCCGCAGCGCTTGGTTTGAAAGAAACGCTTTTGCGCAGCGGATTTCTCACCGATCCATACAGCGCGGACCAATTCACTGTCGCCTGCAAGCATTACGTCTCTCGCCACGGATCGCTAAAGTCCGTTGTCCAATATCAACCGCCGCCCGGAATCCATTGGAACGATCAGACCTATCAGGGCGACGCCTACGGCACATATGGATGGGCGGTTTACGTCGCCGAAGTGACGGTTGATACGCGCACCTTCGAGACACGCGTGGATGATTTCGTCGCGGTGCAGGAAGTTGGAAAGGTCGTGAATCCGGTTCTGGCGACCGGACAGATTGAAGGTGGCATCGCACAAGGGATTGGTTATGCGCTTTACGAAAACGTTTTCTGGCGCGAAGGGCGCATGGTCAATTCTCAGATGACAAATTACATCATGCCAACCGCAGCGGATCTCCCCCGCATCCGCGTCTTTTTTGAAGAGCATCCTTATCCTTACGGCCCGATGGGTGCGAAAGGCATCGGCGAGCTACCCATGGACGGGCCGGCACCCGCGATCGTGAATGCCATCGAACAAGCAACAGGCGTGAGCATCGCAAAAATCCCCGTCACACCGGAAGTTCTCATGGAAGCCTTGGAGGCTGTCCATGCCTGAAGCTGGTGAGAAAGTCACAGTCGCTTGCTCTATCAATGAAAAGCGCGTGACGCTGCGCGCGTTTCCTATGGAGCGACTGCTCGATGTCCTCCGCCGCGATCTTCAGTTGACCGGCACTAAAGAAGGCTGTGGCGAAGGGGAATGCGGCGCCTGCTCCATCTTGATGAATGGCGAGCTCGTGAATAGCTGCCTCGTCCCCGCCTTGCATGCCGAAGGGGCTGAAATCGTCACGATCGAAGGAATTGCCAGAGGCGAGGAACTTCATGCAGTGCAGCAGGCGTTCCTCGAATGTGGCGGAGCGCAGTGCGGCATCTGCACTCCGGGAATGGTCCTCGCGGCCGTGAATCTGCTCGACCGAACGCCTTCGCCGACGGACGCGCAAATCCGCGACGGCTTGAGCGGCAACCTCTGCCGTTGCACCGGTTACATGCGCATCTTTGAAGCAGTCCTGCATGCCTGCCGCGCGACTGGAATCCATAAATGAGGTCAAACGTTGCCCGCTTCCGCCTGGAAACCCTTCCGGACCTATTCTCAACGCTTGAGCTGATGGCGCGCGAGCCCTGCGTTTGGCGGCCATTTGCCGGCGGAACAGACCTGATGGTTCTATTCGAAGCGGGAAAGCTGGAGCATCGAAACTATTTGAATATATGGCACCTGCCGGAACTGCGGAGAATCGAAGAAACTCAGGAATTCATTCGAATTGGCGCGTTGACGACCTATTCTAAAATACTCGCTCAATCCACTTTGCAGCGCGAGTTTCCCCTGCTCTGCCGCGCGGCGGCGGAAACGGGCAGCGTCGCCACGCAAAACCGCGGCACGCTCGGCGGAAATATTGCCAACGCATCGCCTGCCGCGGATTCTCCACCTGCCCTGCTTGTCTACGATGCCGAATTGGAGTTGGTGTCGGCGGCTGGCGCTCGCTGGATTCCCTACCACCGATTCCATTCCGGCTACAAAGTGATGGATCTCCTGCCAACGGAACTCATTCACTCGATTCGCCTTCCGCGAGACAAAAGCAGTTGGCGGCAGCACTACCGCAAGGTAGGCACGCGAAAGGCACAAGCGATTTCCAAAGTTTGCTTCGCTGGCGCGGTGGACGTGAGCGGCCATCAGGTCCGGGAAATCCGCATCGCGTTGGGAAGCGTTGCACCGGTCGTCCTCCGCTGCACAAAAACTGAAGACTTGCTGCGCGGGCAAACGGTTTCGCCCGATTTAGTCCAAACAGCGCGTAACACGCTCGCGAGAGAGATCGCTCCGATTGACGATATCCGCTCGACGGCGCGTTATCGCACGCGCGTCGCGCAAAATCTTCTCGAAGAATTCCTCATGGGCCTGGGCGAGAGCGCATGACAGACTTGATCCTCCGCAGCCGCCGCGTCGTAACCTCGGCGGGCACGCGCCCGGCTTCCGTCCACATTGCTGACGGCCTCATCTCGGCGGTCGCTGACTTTGACCAGATTCCTGCCGGCGCGGAAATTGTCGAGGCTGGCGACTCTGTCGTCATGCCCGGCCTGGTGGATACTCACGTCCACATTAACGAACCGGGACGCACGGACTGGGAGGGATTTCACACCGCGACGCAGGCGGCCGCTGCCGGAGGCGTCACAACTCTCATCGAGATGCCGCTCAACAGTATTCCTGCCACGACAACGGTCTCTGCTTTTCACGAAAAAACTGACGCCGCGCGCGGCCAGCTCTTTGTGGACACGGGTTTCTGGGGCGGCGTTGTACCTGGAAACGCCCATGAGCTTCGCGGACTTTATGAAGCTGGCGCTCACGGCTTCAAATGTTTCCTCGTTCCCTCAGGAGTGGACGAATTCCAGCACGTCACCGAAGCTGATCTTCGCGCCGCAATGCCAATTCTCGCGCACCTCGACGCGCCTCTTCTCGTCCACGCCGAATCGCCCGGCCCCATTGATCGCGCTTCAGAAACCATGAAGAGTTCTCCACCCACGAAATATTCCATGTGGCTCGCCTCTCGCCCACGCGAAGCCGAAAACGAAGCGATCGCATTGCTTATTCGTCTCGCGCGCGATTTTGGCGTTCGCACGCATATCGTCCATCTTTCTTCGTCAGACGCGCTTCCGATTCTTCGTGCCGCGAAGAACGATGGCATCCCCATCACGGTCGAGACCTGTCCACATTATCTGACCTTCACCGCCGAAGAAATTCCGGACGGCGCGACGCAGTTCAAATGCGCGCCGCCCATCCGCGAACGCGAAAACCGCAATGCACTTTGGGATGCATTAAATTCCGGCTTGATAGACCTCGTCGCCACGGATCACTCGCCCTGCCCGCCGAACATGAAATGCGCTGACAGTGGGGACTTCATGCGCGCATGGGGAGGGATTAGTTCGTTGCAACTCAGTCTCCCTGTGATGTGGACCGGGCTTCGCCGCCGCGGCGGCACGCTTGATCAAATATGCGAATGGATGTGCCGCGCACCTGCGCGTCTTGCGGGATTGTCAAAATGCAAGGGCGCGCTCGAGCCCGGCCTCGACGCCGACATCGTAGTCTGGAATCCTGACAAGCGATTCCAAGTGGAACCACACAAACTGTTTCATCGCCATAAAGTCACGCCCTATTCCGGCATGACTCTTTCCGGTGCCGTCGAAACAACCATTGTCCGCGGCAATGTTGTCTACGACCGTGGCATAATCAGCGGCGCCCCCATCGGGAATGTTCTCCTGCGGGGCCGCAATTGAACGAATTCACGCAACTCGTTGACCTTGCATCCGAACGTCTCGGTGGCGCCGTACTCGCCGCAAACGACGATTTCTTCGCCCCGAAGGAAAGCCTTCTCAAGGCCGCGAAGCCAATCTTCATTGAAGATAAGTACACCGATCGCGGCAAATGGATGGACGGTTGGGAAACTCGCCGCCGCCGTACCCCTGGCCACGACTGGTGCGTCATCCACCTCGGTCTGCCAGGAGTTGTTCGCGGCATCATTGTGGACACGAGTTTTTTTCGCGGAAACTTCCCGTCGCATTGTTCGCTCGAAGCCTACGCCGTTAGTGGCTCGCCTTCTGCCGGAGAATTGGCAAGCCCCCAAATAAATTGGAGAGAAGTCCTGCCGAAATCCGTATTGAGCGGCGACACACAGAATTCATTCGCCATCGCTGATCCTTACCGCTGCACTCATCTTCGCTTCAACATTTTTCCCGATGGCGGCGTTGCCCGCCTCCGCGTTCATGGCGAAGCGCTCCCCAATTGGCGGCAAATCCTCGCCGCGCGCGGAGAAATCAATCTTGCAGCAATCGAGCACGGCGGCCGCGCGCTCACGTGCAGCGACATGTTTTACAGCGCGCCTCAAAACCTCTTGATGCCTTACCCCGGCGCCAACATGGGCGACGGCTGGGAAACCAAGCGCCGCCGCGGTCCCGGCCACGACTGGGCCATTTTGAAGCTCGGCATCGCGGGCGAAATTCATCGGATTGAAGTGGACACCACCCACTTCAAAGGCAATTATCCCGAGAGTTGCTCGCTCGAAGTATGTGCGGCGCCCATTGACGCAGACTCTGACATGCTTGCATCCCTGCCCTGGCAGGAAATCCTTCCGTGCACGCAGCTCGGCCCAGACCGACTTCATGTCTTTGAAAAGGAATTGCGCCGAATTCCTACCGCAACTCACGTCCGCTTTAACATTTTCCCTGACGGTGGCATCAGCCGCCTTCGCATCATTGGCCAGCCAACAAAAGAAGGCCGTGCTTCGGAAGCGCTCCGCTTTCTGAATTCGCTCGACCCCGCCGCTGCTCGTGCGGAGTTGCTGAGCTGTTGCGGCTCGGCAAGGTGGGCGGATGAAATCTCGAAATCCGCTCCATTTCCCAACCCAATTCGTGTCATCGAAAAGGCGGAAGCCGCATTTGCGAATCTTCAAAAAGATGACTGGCTCGAAGCTTTCCGCCACCACCCGCGCCTTGGCGAAAGGAAGTCGTCAACCGAAACCTCAAGCCAGGCAAAATCGTGGGCGGAGCAGGAGCAATCCGGAATGGCTGGCGCACAAGCCGGAGTTATGGCAGAACTAGCTGCGGCCAATCGCGCCTATGAAGAGCGTTTCGGCCACATCTTCATTGTTTGTGCGATTGGAAAAAACAGTGCGGAGATTTTAGCTATGCTTCAGCAGCGGATGTCGAACAAACCTGATGCCGAACTGCACATCGCTGCTGGAGAACAGCGCAAGATTACGCGACTACGTTTGGAAAAACTCTTGGACTCATGAGCACTTTTAGCACACACGTTCTCGACACTTCTCTCGGCAAGCCCGCCGCGGGCGTAGCTGTTTCTCTGTCCTGCCGCCAATCCGACGGCTCATGGAAGATGCTTGCACACGGCGCAACGAATGCCGGCGGCCGTTGGCACCCGTCCCCGGAGAATGAGTCTGCTCTAGTTCCAGGAACTTACAGACTTGGATTCGACACTGCCGCCTACTTCCGCGCGCACAACACCGAAGGCTTCTTCCCGGCTGTCGAGATCACGTTCTCGATCCGCGACGCCGCACAGCACCATCATGTTCCATTGCTCTTGAGCCCGTACTCTTACTCTACCTATCGTGGCAGTTAGCTCAATCGAATGAACTCATCACTCCTCGAGTGGTTCAATCTTCTCGTCCGCTGGTTTCACGTCTTCGCGGGCATTCTCTGGATCGGCACCACGTATTACTTCACCTGGCTCGACGGGCAATTGCGCCGTCTTGAAAACGCTGCAAAGAAAAGTGGCGCGCCCGAACCTCTCTGGATGGTGCACAGCGGTGGCTTCTACACGGTGGAAAAACAGAAGCACCTCGGCGTCCCGCCCGGTCAATTGCACTGGTTTCGTTGGGAAGCGGCGTTCACGTGGCTAAGTGGAATGGCGCTGATGTTTCTCGTCTATTATTTCGGTGGCGCTCTCATAGATAAAGACGTCGCGAACATATCACTCGCGGAAGGCATCGCCATCGGCCTTGGCGCTCTCGCCGTCACGTGGGTTATCTACGATTTCGCCGTGCGCTCTCCTCTAGGCAAATCAGAGATCGGCTTCGCAATTTTCGCGTTCATTCTCATCTCAGCAATGTCCTATGGGCTCGCACGCGTCTTCAGCGGGCGCGCCGCATACATCCACGTCGGCGCCGTATTCGGCACCATCATGACGCTCAACGTGTGGATGCGCATCCTTCCGGCGCAGCGCCGCATGATCGCAGCCGCCCAATCCGGCGCGACCTTCGACCACGCGCTCGCATCGCAGGCCAAGCTGCGCTCGAAACACAATACATTCATGGTGGTTCCGGTGGTTTTCATAATGATCAGCAACCACTTCCCCGTTGCCACCTACGGCAGTTCTTATAATTGGGAAATCCTGCTAGGACTGATTCTCTTAGGCTGGCTCGCGGCCGGAATTATTCGCCGCGGATGATGATTGTCATTCGCGCTACTCCGAAGCGCTCCCTCCGCCCTTCGGCTTTGCTTTCCGGTTGTCCAGTATCTTTAGGAACGATCCCGCCCGCAGCTCCTCGAGGGTCAACCCACTTCTCTCCTGCGCTTCCTTTTCCGTGACCGCTCCCGCGTGCATCGCGCGCAGGAAATAATTGAGCAACCCCTGCCCCGTCGCCGCATCGTCAAACACCTCGCCGACAAGCGTCGCTTGCGCCGCCTTCTCGACAAAATTACGCAGGCGCTCCGACGCCGAATCGAGGCCCGCAAGAAAAAAGTCGTACACCGCCGCATACCGCGTCACAAGTTGCGCCGGGTGCAAATCCCATCCTTGATAGAAACCATTTACTAGTGAATGTTGAGTGTGTTCCACGTGCAGCTTCCACGCGCGGTGCACCGCTCTGCGATTCTCCGCCGCCTGCATTTGTGAAAGTGGAGGACCATCTTTCCCCGCACGGTGAATCGGCACTGGCAAGATATTTGTCGCGCCATCCGAAAGCCAAATTCCCGTTCCCGCAAGCGCCACTTGCATTACAGAGCGTGCGAAATCGCACGCTGGATGCGTCATGGTTTGGTGCGCCGCCGTGATTCCACACGCAGCCGTGTAATCGTAAGTGCCGAAGTGCGCGCCACGGCAGCGCCCCCTCGCCGCAGCGACCAACTCCGGCAACGCGCATTCGCCCTTTGTGTTGAATACCGATTCCGTCGTCTCAATCATCAACTCAATCTGGATCGCGCCGGGCCTCAACCTCACCGCGTCTTCGAGATTTTCAAGGAAGTCCACCAGCACGGCCACTTGCGCGGGTGACGTGATCTTCGGCAGCGTCACTACAAAGTTTGCGGGCAATTTCCCGCCGCCGCGCACCGCAAGCATTCCCACAAAAATGTCGAGCGTCCGAAAACTCCGCGTGCGCAATTCCGGATTCAACGGCTTGATCCGGATCCCGATGTAGGGTGGCAATTGATTCGCCGCCATTCCAGTCGCTACTTCGATTGCCGCCGACTCCGCGTGGCCGTCCTCTTCCGCATCTGGCCGGTTTCCATAGCCATCTTCAAAATCCAGCCGGAAATCTTCCACCGGCTCACGCTTCAATTTGTCCACCACGCGCGAATGGATCATCTCCGCGCGTTCGCTCGAAAGCCCCGCGGCAGCGGCCAGTGACACCGCATTCGGCGCGTATTCCTGCATTGAGCGCAACGCGGTGTCACCCAGCCTTCGTGCGGTATCCGCGCGAAAGAGATGCGCCCCGCCGTAGACCGTGTGCACCGGCTGCCGTTTCTCCGGCGCGCCATGCCCGCGCGGCTGCTTGCTCGGACTCATGTCCAGCCGCGAAAAAAGCTTCGCGACCGTCTCCGCGCTGATTGCTGTCTTCTTCAAATCAGCCATCGCTTCTTTCCCGGTTCATTTGGTAATCTTTCACTCTCAACCCAAATTGAAGGGCTCTTCCGCGAGTATTCGGCGCGCCAACACTAACATGCCAAAACGCTCGGCGAAACATCCACGCAGAAATCAAAAAGAGGACCCGCGCCTCACTCGCGTGACCAAGCTCGCTCTCGCGTTTCCCGAAGCTGCACGCCGTGTCCTCGGCGACCATGCCGCTTTTCTGGTCCGCAAAAAAACCTTCGCCTACTTCCTGAACAACCATCATGGCGACGGCATCGTCGCGGTCACCTGTAAAGTCATGCCCGCGGAAAACACTGCGCTCGCCGCCGCTCAGCCAAAAAGATTCTACCTGCCCGCGTACCTCGCCTCGAAGGGCTGGGTCGCCCTTCGCCTTGATGTCGGCAAAATTGATTGGGACGAAATCTCCGACCTGCTGACCGGCAGCTACCTTCTCATCGCGCCGAAGCGCCTCGCCGCACTCGTTTCGCAGAAAGTCTGAAACCAATCTGCACGATGTGCGGAATTTTATGCTCCATTTATGCGTGCAGCAAACTCGCGTCCACACACAAACCCGCGAGCCCTTCGATGCAAGCGGGCGGCCCTTGCACAACAAATCGCCGGTGGTAGAGCAGCAGCGCCCGCAATCCTGCGAGTTCCTCTCCTCCACCCGCGCGCCCCGGCCCGCCGTGCAGACAGCTCGGCACAACGTTTCCGTGCCCTGTCTGCTGCCCGCCCACAGAGCTGTCCACGACCATGATGCGTCCGTGCATATCGCCGATGCCGAGAATTACCTCGCGCACAAATGGTGCGTCATTCGAGAACACCGAACCGACAAGAGATCCCAGTCCGCGCCGCACCAGCGCGATTAGATCCTCTGTCGAGTCATATGCAACAATCGTCGCCGCCGGGCCGAACACCTCCACATCATGGACAAACTTCGCATCGCGCCCATTCTCACAGGCAAGAAGTGTCGGCGGCACGAACGAGCTCTTCTGAGGGTCCGCCTCAAGCGGCTGAAAGTTGCTGCCGCCGTCAAACACCACTTTGCATTCCTGCTTTAGCTTGGCGATTCCCTCAAAGCATGACGCCTGCTGAGCCTTGTTCACCACCGGCCCCATCTTCACTTCTGCGTTTCGTGGATTCCCCACCTTCACTCCGCCGAGCCGCGCGGCAATCGCTTCGCCGAGCGCCGCAAATTGCGCTCGCGGCGCGAACACGCGCCGGATCGCTGTACACTTCTGCCCCGCCTTGAGCGTCATCTCGCGCACAACTTCTTTAACCAGCGCATCGAACACGTCCATTCCCGGCGCCGCGTCCGGCCCGAGAATCGTGGAATTAATGCTGTCCGCCTCAATGTTCACGCGCACCGCGCGCCGCAGCACATTTGCGTTCGAGCGGATGCCAATGGCCGTCTGTGCTGAACCGGTGAACGAAATCACGTCTTCTTCACGGACATGCTCCGGCAGGTCTCGCGCCGAACCGCACAAAATCGAAATCGCGCCCGCAGGCAGGATGTCCGCCTTCACGATGTCCTCAACCATCCGCTGCGTGAGCCATGATGTCGCTGTCGCCGGCTTCACAACAATCGGCACGCCCGAAAGCAGCGCCGGCCCCGCCTTCTCACAAAATCCCCACGCTGGAAAATTAAATGCGTTGATGAACACCGCCGCGCCTTTCGACGGCACGAGGAAATGCTGCGCCGAGAAAACATTGGTCTTGGAAAGCGGCAGCGTCACTCCCTCCTTCAACATCTTTCCGTCCGCGAGCGCCTTTCCGATCTTGGCGTAATACTTCACCGTGTAAATCGCGCCATCCACGTCAAACGCCGCGTCCGCCTGCGTCGCGCCGGAATTGAGCTGCGATATGCGGAAGTACTCGTCGCGGTTCGCCGTCAGCACCTCGCTGATCTTCCCCAGCATCTCCGCGCGCTCGCCATACGAACGCTGCCGTAGCGCTGGCCCGCCGTGCGTCCGCGCAAACCCCAGCGCCGCACCCACATCAATGCCTTGTGAACTCGCGCGCGCCAGTTCCTCTCCGGTTGCGGGGTCAACAAGCGCATCGCCCGCCCTCGCGCCCTCCACCCATGCCCCGCCCACAAAGTTTTTCAGTTTCACGTTCCCTCCCCGCTCATCGTCGTTCCCCGCCAATTCTCTCAAGAATTCGCGCAGTTAGTAGTAATGGCCCGGCGCGGATAAATCAAGCCTTCCTGCCCACAATCGCAACATGCACCAGAATGCATATGCCTATTGACACTTCCCTGCACGCATGCATTATACTGCATACCTCGGACAATTGAATTCTCATGGCCGCTGCACACACCTCGCAGAACTCTGCATTCGGCGCCAGCCGTGGCGTCGTCACCGAAGATGCGTTTCTCTCCTGGATCGGACACCGCATCCGCGAGGCGCGGGCGCGCCGCGGCGTGACGCGAAAGCAGCTTGCCGCCGAAGCGGATGTGTCCGAGCGGCACCTTGCGCAACTCGAGTCTGGCGAGGGAAATGTGTCGATCGTGTTGCTCCGGAGAATCACCGCTGCGTTAAGTGTCTCGCTTTCTGATCTGTTCATGACGGGCGGGGAACAATCGTCGGATGTCACAGATAATGGCAAATCGAATGCCGCGTCGAGCAGCACGATCGCGCGGATACTGGAACAGATGCCTGTCGGGAAGCGCGAGCAGGTCGCCGCGCGGATCATCCGAGAGTTCGCCGGCGAAGATTCCGACCGCCGTGGCAGGATTGCGCTGATCGGTTTGCGCGGCGCGGGCAAATCCACTCTCGGCGCCAGGCTTGCGAAGGAAATGAAAGTTTCTTTCATCGAGCTGGATCGCGAAATTGAGAAAGACGCGCGCATGCCGCTCGAAGAAATATTCTCGCTTTACGGACAATCCGGTTATCGCAGGATAGAGAAGCGCGCGCTGGATCGTGTGATTCGGGAAAAGGAACGCGCGGTGATTTCTGTCGGCGGCGGCGTTGTGTCGGAAAAAGAAACCTACGATGCGCTCCTCGCGAGCTGCTTTGCGGTATGGGTGAAGGCGCAGCCGGAAGAACACATGTCACGCGTGATTGCGCAGGGCGATCTCCGCGCAATCGCGGACAATAACGAGGCGATGGAAGATCTTCGACGGATTCTTGGAGCGCGCGAACCTTTCTACCGCAAAGCGGACCTGCACCTCGATACATCCGGAAGGACAGTGGAGCAAAGCTTTCGCGAACTAAAGAAAACTCTGCACCTGAAAAACAAGTAGGAGGGCGAGTGGACGCAGGATTGGCTTCGGAAACTCAGACAAGATCAGCTCCGGTGGACTACCAAACGGATCCATCGCGCTACCGTCACTGGAAGCTCACCTTTGATGGACCGGTGGCCACGCTCACGATGGACGTGAACGAAGAGGGCGGAATCCGTCCCGGCTACAAATTGAAACTCAACTCCTACGACCTCGGCGTGGATATCGAACTGCACGACGCATTGCAGCGGATTCGTTTCGAGCATCCCGAAGTCCGCAGCGTGATTCTCACGAGCGCAAAGAGCCGTATTTTCTGCTCCGGCGCGAATATTTACATGCTTGGACTTTCCACTCACGCGTGGAAAGTGAATTTCTGTAAGTTTACGAACGAGACTCGCAATGGAATCGAGGACTCGAGCGCGCATTCCGGATTGAAGTTCCTCGCAGCACTCAACGGAACAACGGCCGGCGGTGGTTACGAGATGGCGCTCGCCTGCGATGAAATTATTTTGGTGGACGACCGCAACTCCGCTGTCAGCCTGCCGGAACTTCCCCTGCTCGGCGTCCTGCCCGGGACAGGTGGCCTCACCCGAGTGACGGACAAACGCCACGTGCGCCGCGATCATGCCGACATTTTTTGCACGAATCCTGATGGCGTGCGGGGCCAGCGCGCGAAGGATTGGCGTCTTGTGGATGATGTCGTCAAATCGCAGCAATTCGCCGAACACATCAAGCAGCGCGCGCTGAAGCTCGCCGAAGAGAGCGATCGCCCCGCAAACTCAAAAGGCGTCGCGCTCACTCCCCTGAAACGGACAATCGACGACGCCGGGCTCCACTACGAGTTTGTTGACGTCCAACTCGATCGCGAAGCGCGCACCACAACCTTCACTGTCCGTGGCCCGGCAGCAGATGCGCCCAAGTCGGTGGAAGCCGCTCTCGCTGCGGGCGCGTCCTGGTGGCCTTTGCAAATGTCGCGCGAATTGGATGACGCCATCCTCAGCCTGCGCACAAACGAGCTCGAGCTCGGCCTCTGGATTCTTCGCACAACAGGTGATTCCGCCGCCGTACTGGCGATGGACGAGTTTATTCTGGCCCATCAGGACAACTGGTTCGTTCGCGAAGTGCTTGGCATGATGCGCCGCACGTTTGCGCGCCTCGACGTTACTTCACGCTCGATTTTCGCGTTTATCGAGCCGGGTACCTGCTTCACGGGAACGCTGGCAGAACTCGCACTCTCCGCGGATCGCGTTTACATGCTCGATTCGCAAGAAGCCCCGGCGCCCGCGGTGGTCACGCTTTCCGGCATGAACTTCGGCCCGTTGCCAATGGTCAATCACCTTTCGCGCCTCGCTGCTCGATTTCAGCGCGATCCCGAACAAATGGAATCCCTGCGCAAATTGGTCGGCAAACCCCTTGCGCCGCGCGGGGCGCTCGAAGCTGGCCTCGTCACCGCCGCTCCAGACGACCTCGACTGGAAAGATGAAGTGCGCCAGGCCATTGAATCGCGCGTCGCGCTTTCGCCCGACGGCTTGACCGGTCTCGAATCAAATCTGCGTTTTGGTTTGCCGGAAACAAAGGAATCTCGAATTTTTGGTCGGCTCTCCGCGTGGCAGAACTGGATTTTCATCCGCCCGAACGCGGTGGGCCCGAGCGGCGCGCTAAAAGTTTATGGCACCGGAGCGCCTGTAAAGTTTAATTGGGAACGAGTTTAGTCCGGGAGAGAACGATGATCGATTACATCGATAAAATTCCGAATAACGTGGACCTTGGCCGCGACAAAGTGCTCCAACGCGCCCTCGAACACTGGCAGCCCGCCTACATGGGCTGGTGGTATGACATGGGCCCGAGCGAGAGCCACGCGCTTGAGGTGTATCTCCGCACGGCGATCAGCGTGGAGCCGGATGGCTGGGCGAAATTCGGCTACGTGAAAATGCCCGAATACCGCTGGGGAATTTTCCTGCAGCCGCGCGACGAAGCGCGCCTCGTGAATTTCGGCACGCATAAAGGTCAGCCCTCGTGGCAGGAAGTCCCGGGTGAATACCGCTCCACTCTCCGCCGCATCATCGTGACGCAAGGCGATACCGAGCCTGCCTCTGTCGAGCAGCAGCGCATGTTGGGATTCTCCTGCCCTTCCCTCTACGACCTGCGGAACATTTTCCAGGTGAACGTCGAGGAGGGCCGCCACCTCTGGGCGATGGTCTATCTGCTGCACCGCTATTTCGGGCGAGACGGCCGCGAAGAGGCGGAGGCATTGCTGGCTCGCCGCTCGGGTGACGCGGACAACCCACGCATTCTCGGCGCATTCAATGAGCCGACCCCGGATTGGCTCGCCTTCTTCATGTTTACTTTTTTCACTGACCGCGACGGCAAGTATCAACTTTGCGCGCTTGCGGAATCGGGCTTCGATCCCCTCGCGCGCACCTGCCGCTTCATGCTTACCGAGGAAGCGCACCATATGTTCGTCGGCGAGACGGGTGTCAGCCGCATCGTCCAGCGCACCTGCGA
This sequence comes from Terriglobia bacterium, assembly GCA_041484365.1. GTDB lineage: Bacteria > Acidobacteriota > Terriglobia > Acidiferrales > UBA7541 > DASTCZ01. The sequence goes on from JBGPHM010000004.1 coordinate 100,217, forward strand.
TGTAATGAAAGAGAATAAAATTGACAGCCCCTCCGACGTCCGCGCAATGGGCGTAATTGATCTGCAGACCATCCAGCGATACATCAATTTCCATTTCAGTGTGACGATTGACCTTTACGGCTCGGACGTTTCCTCCAACGCAGCGAATTACTATTCCAATGGCCTGAAGGGCCGCTTCGAGGAGACGAAGATCAGTGATGACCACGTGCTTGCCGAAGCGGAGTACCCGGTTTGGGAAGTCATCGGAGATAAGATCATCAAGAAAATCGTCCCTGCGCTGACCGCGCTCAATGAACGCCTCCGCGACGACTACATCAAGGAGGTGGAAGGCGGCGTGGGCCGCTGGAACCGCATTATCGAAAAGGCCGGAATTCCCTTCCGTTTGCGCTTGCCGCACAAGGGCTTTCACCGCGCCATCGGCAATTTCGCCGGACACCACATATCGATTGACGGAGATGTGTTGACCGAAGAGCAGTGGAAGAAGGCCGCGTCGGAATGGCTGCCAAGCGCGGCGGACCATGCCTACGTGCAATCACTAATGGCGGGGCGCGTGGTCGAGCCGGGCAAGTTCGCCAACTGGATTGCGCCGCCGGCGCGCGGTATTAACAATAACCCGCTGAATTTCGAGTACGTCCGCTTCAATTGAATCCAGCGTTTCGCGGGGGCGTGGCAATCCACACCCCCGTGGCGCTGGCAATAGAAATCTGCGCTTGCATCACCGTCAATAAAAGTACATACCGTCACTCTGAAAAGGTGCCTTGTTCATGCCGAAGGTGATTTATGTGTCGCACAGAGGAGAATCGCGCGAAGTGGACGTGCCCACAGGCATGACGGTGATGAACGCCGCGCTCAAGAACGGCATTGACGGCATCATTGCGGAATGCGGCGGCGTGTGCATGTGCTCGACCTGCCACGTTTATGTGGACGAAAAGTTTTTCAGCAAGCTGCCTCCCGCCCAGGACACCGAGGAGGCGGTGCTCGAAATCTCCGCCGAGGAGCGCAAGCCTACGAGCCGCTTGAGTTGCCAGATAAAAGTCACGGATGCCCTGGATGGATTAATCGTCCGGCTTCCTGAGAAACAACGCTGATGCGCGCAGGAACAATCATCGTTGGCACAGGGCAGGCGGGTTTCCAGACCGCCGCGTCGCTCCGCGCCGAAGGTTATCTCGAGCCGATCACTTTGATCGGCGAAGAGCCGCACATCCCCTATCAACGCCCGCCGCTATCAAAAGGCTTTCTGCTGGGCAAGCAAGATGCCGACAGCATTGAGCTGCGTCCCGCCGCTTTTTACAACGACCATAAAATCATTCTTCTCGCAGGAGAAAGAGTTCGCTCGTTTCTAAAAAGCAGACATTTGGTTGAAATCGAGTCCGGCGGCCAACTCTCCTACGACTCCTTGGTTCTGGCAACCGGGGCAAGCAATCGGCTGCTCCCGGTGGACGGCGCGGAATTGGAAGGCGTCCTCTATTTGCGCTCGCTCGCCGAAGCCATCCTCATCAAGGAGCACCTCGAAGTTGCTCAAAAAGTCGTCGTCATTGGCGGAGGCTTCATCGGCCTCGAATTGGCTGCGGGCGCCTCTCAACTCGGGAAAAATGTAACGGTTGTCGAGGCCCTGCCGCACCTGATGTCGCGCGTTGTCGCGCCGCCCATTTCAGATTTCTTCCGTGAATATCACACAAGTAAGGGCGTCAAAATTCTTTGCGGCAAATCGGTCACGCAGATCATCGGTGACGGCGGCAAAGTCCGCGGAGTGCGCCTCGCGGGCGGCGAAGATATCCCCGCGGACCTCGTATTAATCGGAATCGGCATTTCTCCCAACACGGAATTGGCTGCTGGCGCCGCACTCCCCATCACGAATGGGATTTCGGTGAATGAATTCTTGCAAACGCCGGACCCGGACATTTTCGCCATCGGCGATTGCGCGGAATATCCAAACGAATTCGCGGGTGGCCGAGTCCGGCTCGAGTCTGTTCAGAATGCCGCCGACCAGGCCCAATGTGTTGCGGCGGCGATCGCGGGACGTCCTGCTCCTTACAAAGCCCTTCCGTGGTTCTGGACGGACCAATTCGACATCAAGCTGCAAATGGCCGGGATTTCCTCTGGTAACGACCGCGTCGTGATGCGCGGCAGCGTGGAAGCTCGAAAATTCTCCGTGTTTTATTTCAGGGGGAAAAAGTTAATCGCGATTGATTCCATCAATCGCCCGGTGGACCACATGCTGGGACGCAGGCTCATCGCAACGGGCGCCCCCGTGACTCCGGAGTTGGCTGCCGATGAAAGCGCCGACCTGAAGAAACTCGCCATCACATCCGAAATCTCGCCCCACGGTAATACCGCCTTTTAGCTCCTGTACGCCGCGGCAAACGTGTGCGCCTCCGGGCTCGCCCGATCCATTAGAAACTGCCTGCGGACCAGCGCGCCGTAGGTGACCAGGTCGCGCGCCATCATCTTGAAACGGTCTTCGACGCGTTGGTTCGTTACCACACCGCTTTTGTCGAAATCCATGTCGCCGTCGAATGAAGCTCCGTAGGGCATGCTCCATCCATAGCACTGCCGCACGACGGTACGCATCTGGTCCATCACGGTCAGGCCTTTTTCATGCGACGAACAGATGTAGCCAAAAAGTTTTCCGGCGCACTCGGCCCAGTTGTAGTCCAGGAAGTTTTTCATGGCGCCCGACATCGACCCGTGGTAATCGGGCGACGATAGAATGATTGCGTCGGCCCACTCCATGTCTTTTCCGAGCGCCTCTTCCGCGGCGGAGCCTTCCCCGCGGTCGGGGCTGTAAAGCGGCAAATCCAATTCCCGCAAGTCGAGCAGATGTGATTCGGCTCCGCGCAGTTTCGCGGATTCGAGAACCAGCCTCAGCGCCCGTGAACTCCGCGAATGTGCGCGCAGACTTCCACTCACTCCCAAAACGCGAAGATTTCTCTCGTTCATCTCAATTCCCTCCCCTATACCGTATCCACGCGGTCGCCACGCCAAAAATAAAAACGCATTTCTCAAACAGTCTAGCCCGACTTCCTATCAGCTTCATCACTGGATTAGTCCGTCCTTCCCATCTGCTCAACCCCTCACTACACCTTGCGAGCGCGATTGCCGTCCTGTAAGGTATTCCGACCTTCATGATTTGCGTCTGGGAAAAGCGGGGCTGGCAACAAGCCGGCGCGGAATAACATTTGAAATTCAGACACTTCACAGGCCGCCAGTGGACCGTTCTGATCATCCTCATGTTGATCAATTTCGTCAACTATGTGGACCGCCAGATTATTTTTTCGCTCTTCCCGTCATTGCGCATTGAATTCGGCTTGACCCGCGAACAGGTCGGCTCCTTTGCCACGGCATTCACGATTGTCCTGGCCCTCATGAGCTTACCGCTCGGCATGCTTGCGGACCGCGTCTCGCGGCGCCTCGTGATTAGCGCCGGCGTAATCTTCTGGAGTGCCGCCACTTTTTTCAGCGGGCTGGCCAACTCTTATCATTCATTGTTGATGGCGCGCGCGCTGGTCGGTATTGGCGAAGCTGCGTACACGCCGGCGGGCACCGCCGTTTTAAGCGCCACATTCCCGAAGGGGATCCGCGCCCGCGTGCAGGGCGCTTTTGACGCGGGCATGTTCGTCGGCGGCGCGACGGGCATTGCATTGGGCGGAATCGTCGCGCAGTCCCTTGGCTGGCGCGCGGCGTTTTTCATTGTTGGCATTCCAGGTCTGATTCTAGGTTTGACCGGCCTGAAGCTTCCCGAGACAGCTTCTGCAGAGCCCCATGCGCGCTTCCCATTGCAGGACCTTGCCCGCGTCCCCGCTTATATGATGATCCTGTTCAGTGGCCTGTTCAGCAGTTTTGCGGGTTATGCTTACGTGGCCTGGGGCTTCGATTTCGTTCGCGAATACAGAGGCTTTTCCGCGCGCGAAGCCGGACTCATCTTGGGCGTTACAGCGCTAATCGCCGGTGCTACAGGCATTCTAGCGGGAGCGAGCCTGGCCGATCGCCTCGTGCACAAGTGGACGTGGGGTCGGGCGATCATCGTTCCATTCGGCTTCGCCTTGGCCAGTCCTTTTATTTATTTCGGATTGCATTCCCACAGTAAGTTCAACTTCGCGATTCTTTTCGGGACAGGCACCTTTTTCCTCAGTTGGTACCACGGGCCGGTCACTGCCACTATTCACGATGTCATCCCCTCCAGGGGCCATGCCACTGCCCAGGGCCTGTACTCTTCCTTCATCAACCTCTTTGCGATGGCGGCGGCTCCAGTGATGATTGGCGCGATAGCGGACCGCAGAGGTCTGGAATGGGCGCTCAATACCGCCATCGTCTTCCAATTGATTGGCGGAGCGCTATTTCTGGGTGTACCCTATTTCATCAGGCGGAACGGCTTGCACCACCCTGCCCTGGCAAAGTACTGGAAAGACGAGCCGCCGGGGGTTGCTAGTGTTTATAAGGCCTGATCGCATTTTAGGGTAAACACTGAAGCTTGTTTGTGATATAAGTCACAGGACGTTATTCTAGACCGAAGGAACGGGTGTATCCCGCCGGGGGGCGGGCGGGTTCAGCTGTACAGCCTGAGAGGAGGCGAACCGTGGGGAATCTTCAAACGATCCAACCTGTTGGCAATCTTCAGCACGTCAAGCCGGTGAAGCACTATACGGCCTATAAGCCGAAGCCCTTCACGCGGGCTCAGAGGGAAGAAACCACCATACTTTTTGGCGGGCTGACCTGGAAGCACGAGCGTCTCATCCAGGGCGCCATGCACAACCTGAAGTACAAGGCCGAGCCGCTGCCGAACATCAACCGTGCCGACCTTGACACCGGCAAGGAATTGATTGACGTCGGCGCCTGCTGCCCC
>JBGPHM010000005.1:0-91179 GCA_041484365.1 Terriglobia bacterium
CACTTGCGCCACGAGGACCGAGGCCAGCAGATACAGTGACCGGTGTTTGGATGGAACCGCAAGCATTGAGAATTAGAAAACCGAAACGCGAATCTCGAACATCGGAAATTGCAGCTGCCGGAGCTTCCTCAGTCGATGGAGACCAGGCGCAGCAGCCGGAAATCGCTCAGCATTTTTCCCGTGCCCAGCACCACCGAAGCCAGCGGATCATCCGCAATCGAAACGGGCAAGCCGGTCTCTTCGCGGATGCGCTTGTCCAAATTCTTCAGCAAGGCGCCGCCTCCGGTAAGGACGATGCCGCGGTCGCTGATGTCCGCGGAAAGCTCAGGCGGCGTACGCTCGAGCGCGACGCGGATCGCGTTCAGAATGGTGGCCACACATTCGGAGAGTGCTTCGCGGATCTCGCTATCGTCAATCGTCACCGTGCGCGGCACGCCCTCGATCAAATTGCGGCCCTTCACTTCCATGGTGAGCGGCTTTTCGAGCGGATACGCCGAGCCGATCTCCATTTTGATTTGTTCGGCGGTGCGCTCGCCGACGAGCAAGTTGTACTTGCGCTTGAGGTAGTGCATCACGGATTCGTCGAGTTCGTTGCCGGCCACGCGGACGGAGCGCGAATAGACGATGCCGCTCATGGAAATCACAGCGATGTCCGTGGTGCCGCCGCCGATGTCCACCACCATATTGCCCGAGGGCTCTTCAATCGGCAGGCCCGCGCCAATCGCGGCGGCCATAGCTTGCTCGACGAGGTAGACCTCGCTCGCGTGCGCACGGTAGGCGGAGTCTTGCACTGCGCGTTTTTCCACCGGCGTGATTTCACTTGGCACGCCGATTACGATGCGCGGGTGCACCAGAACGCGCCGGTTGTGCGCCTTCTGGATGAAATAGGTGAGCATCTTCTCAGTCACTTTGAAGTCGGCGATTACGCCGTCCTTCATCGGCTTGATGGCGACGACGTTGCCCGGAGTACGCCCGAGCATTTCTTTCGCCTCGCGCCCAACCGCGACGACTTCTCCTGTGTTTTTGTTGATTGCGACGATGCTTGGCTCGTTGACGACGATGCCCTTGCCCTTGGCATAGACGAGAGTGTTCGCCGTGCCCAGATCAATTGCCAGGTCAGAAGAAAACAAACTGAACACCGACCGGAAGTTATACCCGTTCTTCGACATGCTTCCCCTCAGTAGAGGGCATCCACGCCGCCCTCTCCGCGCCCGCCGCGCTACTGCATTCTACGGAATAACGATTTGCACGGACTTAGTATTTGTGCCGCCCCTGCGGTTTTGTCCAGTAACCGAGATTGTATGGATGCCCTTCGACATAGGTTCAGTGAAAAACCGGAATCGCCCATCAGGAGAGATGTCCGCAACATGCTGACTATTGATGATCAGTGCCGCGCTCGGTTCGGTCCGCCCGCTAATTTCAACGACACTACCGTGCAATACCGGTTGATCAACCTGGAGCATCATTTCCTGACCCTTGCCTTGCCCCACCAGCGTAAACTTGTACGTATCGCTCGGTTCACTTTCCTGTTTGTTCGCGCCTATCGCCGTCACGTTCCAAAAATAATCTCCTGCATCAAGCCCTGTTACGTCCGCGCTCGTTGCTGAAACTCGCCGCTCCACCGGAACCTTGTTGAATGTGGAGTTCGGGCTGATGTGTAGCACGTATTCCGTTGCCTCTTGCGACTTTTTCCATTCAAAGTGGATCGAGGCTTGCTTCGGGTCGGGTTCGATCAACGGCTGTAAGTTTAGCGGCGCCACGAGGTCCGGCGGGCCAAGTACGTTGGTCTTTGTGATTGTTCCACCCGCGGTCACCGATGCGCGCTGCCATTTATCCAGTGGCACAATTTGATTGCCTTGCTGCACCTGTCCGCCGCCGGTGAGAACCGTAATTTCACCCTGTGTGCCGCCTGCCTCACTTCGCACAGCCGCGCGAGAGTTCTGATTCATCGAAGCCGTGGCATCCGCGACCTTGACCTGCGCCCTCGATCCCGGCGAATCCCAAGTCGGCGTTGCCCAATCAACCTGGCCAGAGCTAATTCTAACTGAAACATTTGTCGCGTGGTCGCGACCGATGGAATTCTCTTCCACCGTCACGAGGGTGTCTGCCTTCACGGTGTACGTTGTGCCATCCGGGAATTCCAGCTTAGCAAGGCCGTCGGGGCCTGTTCGGATGAAGTCGCCTTTGTCGAGCGAAATGCCGAGGCTGGCGTTTTGCCATGTGACGGAATTCACTTTTTTCACTTGCACTGCACCATCAAGGTTCACGAAGCGCACCTGCCCCGGCGCGGCAGGACCGTGTGTTGCATCACTACCATTCGCCACGCGGCCGAGACGATCCAATGCGGAATTGACCCACGCGGGGTTCATCAAATAAACCACGGCCACGGCGATCGCAATCGCCATCAGCGCGTAAAGGATTACCGTGCGATAAGTGACGTTTGTCCAATAGACTTCGACGCGGGACACTTTTTGCCGCGGGGCACCGGGTTGTTGTAGGTCACGCATGGCCACAAAACGCTGATTTTGCGCTATTTTGCAATCTAGCACAGCGATTGGTACCCGGCAAGAAAACTGGGCCGAACCGATTTCGCGGCCCGCAACACCATTCCCGCCGGCCAATCCAAGGCATTTGGAGTTGAGTGCCGGGAGGCCCTCTCATATAATGAGAGTTTCGGCATAGGGGCAGAGAACTGCCAGAGAGGTCAGTCCGTTGGACAAGAAAAAGCTAGGCGTTCGTATCTTCCTTGGCGTCATCATTGGAGTCATATGCATCGGCATGTTGGTGTATCTCGTGCCGGGCATGAATAGCACGGATATCTCAAATTCGGAGGTTGTGGCGGAGGTCGGCGGTCTGCCCATTAGCACCGCGGAGGTAGACACTCAGTTTGCACTTCAGGTGCCGAATAGCGCTCAGTTGCCGCCACAGCTAAAGACTTATTATGCGCGACAGATTATCGAGAGTCTTGTTTTCCAAAGGATGCTTGAGATCGAAGCGAAGCGGCTCGGCATTTCTGTTTCTGAATCCGAATTGGCAAACCGGATACAGATGATTGTTCCCGGAGTGGTGTTGAACGGGAAGTTAGACATGACCGCTTACGCTAACCAGATATCGGCGTTCGCGCCTGGTTTGACCGTAGAGCAATTTGAAGAGGAAATCCGGCAAAGCATGCTCGGACAAAAAATACAGGAACTGGTCACGTCCACTGTGTCCGTATCACCAGAGGAAATTCAAGCGGAATTCCTTCACAAGAATGAAAAGATAAAATTGGATTACGCCGTAATCCATCCGGATTCGTTGGAATCACAGGTGCAAGTATCCGATGCGGACCTCAACGCGAATTTCGAAAAAAACAAGGCGAAGTACCAGATTCCAGAGCAGCGCGTGGCACGCTACATTCTGATCGACCCCGGCGAGCTGCAAGCTAAAACAACGGTGCCGGACGCTGACATTCAGGCCTATTACAAACAGAATCTGGATTCCTACAAAGTGGAAGACCGCGTTCAGATCTCGCAAATCCAGTTCAAAACAACAGGCAAGACGGACGCGGAAATCACGGAGATCCGCAAGAAAGCGGATGATGTTCTGAAGGAGGCGAAAAAGCCCGGAGCGAAATTCGACGAATTGGCCAAGAAATACTCCGAGGACACCGCGACGAAGGACAAAGGGGGCGACTTGGGCTGGATCATACGCCACCAAATGATGCCGGAAATCGAGCGGGCTGCTTTCAGTTTGCCCAAAGGGTCCGTCTCGGACGTGATTCAGACACAACTGGGCCCATACATCATCAAGGTAACCGACAGGGAGATGGCGCACACCAAGACATTGGGCGAGGTTTTACCATCCATCCTGGAGAGTCTGGGCACGAGAATGGCGCAGGATCTCGCCAATCGAGATGTAACAGAAATCAGCAAACAGCTCCGCACCAATGCTCATCCTTCGCTCGAAGACGTTGCGAAACAATTTGGTTTGACAGTTGGAGAAACCAAACCGATTTCCGTCACGGATCCCACTCCCGACCTTGGCGCTTCACCGGAATTACACGCAGCCATTTTTAGTCTGCGCGTTGGCGAAGTGAGCCAGCCGATTTCCTCTGACCGCGGTCACGCCGTGATTTCCATCAAGAACGTCACACCGGGGCATCAGGGGACGCTTGACGAAGTCCGCGCCAAAGTGACTGCTGATTTTCGGCACGAAAAGGCTGTAGACCTGGCGAGACAGCACGCAACTGACCTTGCCAAGCGCGCCCAGGGTGGCGAAGACTTTGCCAAGGCCGTGAAAGCCCTCAGCTTCGAGATGAAAACAAGTGATCTTGTTTCGCGAGATGGTTCCATCCCGAATGCGGGAACGGCCCGCCAGTTCATAGCAGCCTTCAGCGTTTCCGCGGGCAAGACGGGCGACCCTATTTACCTTGGGAATGACTGGCTTGTTTACCGCGTTGCTGAGCATCAAACGGCAAATCCCGCCGATTTCGAGAAGCAGAAAAAAGAGATTGAGGATGCGCTCTTGAAAGCGAAAGGCCAGTTGGCCATGGACAGCTTCCGAATTGCCCTGGAAGACCGGTTCAGGGCGGAAGGAAAGTTGACCTACAACAAAGACGCATTGACGAAGATCGGCGGGTCGATCTAAAATCGCTGTAAGTTATTCAATAATAAGCACTTAGCGTCCATTTCTTCGCGGTTGTCCTCTCAACCACTTTGCGGTAGACTGCTTTGTGTCCGCAGCAAATGTCCCGTTGCCGGTGGGGCGCCTTATAAATAGAGAATACCTTCCCTGTTCGCCCAGTCAATCAGGGTGTTTTAGACTTATTGTTCATTGCGGCCCATGAAATCCGCGGTCAGCTCGGAGAGGTGCAAGATGGCAGCGAAATCGAACGGGCGTACGAATCACTACCGCTGCAGCATGGAAAAGAATCAGGGTGGAAAATACTGTGCGAGGATACGCGCGCGGTTTGCGCGGCGCGGTTGGGAGCTTTCTGTTTATTTCCTTGCGGCCTCGCGAGATCAGGCCCTGAAGAAGCTTGAGCAATCGCTGCGATTCCTGCAACAGAATGAAGAGCGGCTGTGGTTCTGGGGAGTGGATCGATCCGACGACCCGAATTTCGCCGCGGAACTTCTGGGGGAATCGGCTCTCAAGCCCGACCGGCGCACTGAATTCCCGCGCAAGGTCTCGGAAATCTTCCTTGCGCCGGATAGCCCGATGGCAGCGACTTTGCTGGCGCCGGTGCGCCGCGATCTAACCGCAGCACGTGAGAACCTGCGAGTCGCGAGCGACTAGATTTATTTCTTTGTGCGGATTATTGCAAGCGGCCGCCGCCGCTCTGCTCAGTTTGTCTTTGGCTTAAAAACTACATTCACAGGGATGGAGACGGAACCAATCGCATTACTCTTGGTGTCCCGTACGAAGACGCGCACTTCGGCAGCTTTCGCGGAGATCGGCAATATGCGTCCGAAGTGTAATCCTTCTTTTCTTGCCTTGGTGTAAGTGTCCCTGGTCAGATCCATTCTCACTTCGCTGGTTTCACTGGCAACAGCATTGCCTTCCTTGTCGTATTGCGCGATAACGACCTCGAGCCTGCCTGTAGTCCGGTCGCCATCGTGGCCAAAGCTCACATCGGATTCGTTAACCACAACCTCCATCACCATCGTGCGAGCTTCGAGTGCCTCCTTGGGCTCAACGTGCACGGAAACGCCTACGCCCGTCGCATCCAGAGGGCTGGAGAGGGCGGTCCTCCAGACCTGGTCGGTCTTAAGGTTTTCAACGTAGTCCGGCGGTTGCGCAAAATAACCGCTGCGGTAATGAAGCGAAACGCCCGGGCGGTTCACAGTCACCTTGAGCCTGTGGAACTTCCCATGCCAGTCGTCGTGTTCGGGATAATAAGAAATCATGTAGCTGACGCGGGCGTCGTCCATGGCCTTCGAGATGGAGCCGCCGATGTCATTGGTGTTGTAGTACGCGGTGCCGCCCGTTCGTTGCGCAAGGTTGTTCATGGTGTCAAACGATTGGGCAAACAGCTCGCTTCGATATCCCTGCGCCTGAAACGTAGTAGGCCCGGTAGCATGAGAGTCCCTGGAAGTGGGGTCCGATGTTCCCCATGCACCGATCAAGCCACGTGCGTCCACGGGATATATGGCGATATTGGCGCCACCCAGGGCGCGAACCGCACGGTCAACCTCCTGGCTGAACAGCCGGGTTTCTTGAATGTAGAGTCCTTCCGCGCCGGTGCCCATGCCTTTTCCAACGTTTGGAGCGAGGTTATAGGCGCTTGCTGGAATGCCCACAGGGCTTGCGTCCGCCTGGTAGGCTGAATCGCCGGAGTTGTTTCCTTCCTTATCCAACCCGATGCTTATGGGGAAGGAAGACGAAATCCAGATCAGGTTTTTCCGGCCGGGGATTCTCATAACGTGGTCAGCGATGGCCACAAATGCCATTGTTGTGGACTGCACCCGGTTAATTGCAGCGAAGTCGGAAAACCTCTGGTTGGCGAGATTAATAAATGCATCCATCGCCTTGTCCGTCGTCGCGGAGCCGAAAACCGGTTGACGGTTTTCGTAAGATGCATCCACGGATTCCGGCGTCCAATAATGGTCAATCGCGCTCAGGAGAGATGCCATGTCGCTTGTAAAGTCGTGAAGAATATAGAGGCGCCCTGCAAGGGCGTAGAGCGCCACGCGGTCGTTTGGCTGCATCTGATGGAGTAGCTTGACGAGCTGGTTTCTTGCAAAAATGACGTCCTGCTGCCGCGTGTTCTCGTAGTCCAGAAGAATAATCGTCATGTTTCCCGGCACGCCGGCCTTTTGCTCAATCATGTTGGTAAAAGTACCGTGCGGCAGGGTTCGCAACTGCGATTCCTGCGAGCGGGACTCTTTCGTCTCCATGGAAAACCAGGCGATTTGCTGCGGCTTGCCCTCGTCAAAAACCTTGAAGTCGCTTTGCTTCAGACCCGCTACAGGTTTGCCATCCCGATCCTTGGCGACGACGTCCACCTGAATCATCTGGCGGACAACGCGCAGCGGCGGACGTGTAGATTGTGCGGGCGCGGACTGGCTCTGCTGCGGAGGAGGCGGTGGCGGCGGAGACTGCACCGATTGTGCAAACACAGCGGTCGCCAGCGTGGCGGTAAATAGAAGCGTCGCCGCGCATACTTTCCAAGAGCGATGATTACGATTGCGATTTGAGTCTTGCGATGCGGGAAAGAATGAATTCATGATGCACCACCTTGGACTTGATTATGAGTGAATTCTACGCTCTTTTGGCCGTTTGGCCTAGAAACCGTCTTGGAGAAATCCCGGGGGCACTTCCAGCTTGATTTGATCTTTTCTAGCGCGGAGAGGTTGCGTCGCTCTTCCTACGAGGCTTCTCGAAGCACGACTTCACCCGCGCCGATCCTCTGATCATTGAGATAGAGCTTGTACTTGAAGGAGCCGGGGTTGGTGCCCGGGCGTGGTGGGCCGCTCAAAAGGCGAGAGCCGGCCGGAGCCTGATAGACGTTCGATGAAAATGGACAGCGGTTGGGATCAAATTCGATTTTCAAATTGCCTGCATCCGAAAGCCACAGGACCTGGTCATTTGGCCCGATAACGACTACCTCGGGAATCACTCCGACAAGAACAAGTTTCTCCGCCATCTCTATGGGCCTCAGTTTACTGCAGCGATTCGGCCGCGGCGGCAATGTGCCGCGCGGAAATTCCAAATTTGTCGATCAGCTCATCAGGCTTGCCCGAATGAGGAACTCGGTCCACGGCCAGCCGCTTCATTTTTGTGGGAAAGGCATTTGCGTCCGCGAGCGCGGCAAGCACAGCTTCACCGATGCCCCCTTCGTGGTAATGGTCTTCGACGGTGACGAGCTTGCCATGGCCCGCGCGGATCTCCGCGCCGAGCTTGGCGCCGTCGAGCGGCTTCACGCAGTAGAGGTCAACGACCCGCGCTGCAATCCCTTTCGCTTTCAACTGATCGTACGCCTTCAGCGATTCGTGCAGCGTGATGCCCGCGGCGATGATGGTTACCGCGTCGTTCGCGCTTTGCCGGACGACCTTGAAGCCGGGCACGGGGAATTCCTCCGCGGCGGAATAGAGCAGCGCAGTCTTCGGACGCGACGTGCGGATGTAGGTGATGCCGGGAATTCGCGCGGCGATTTCCGTCACGCGTTCCGCGGACACGCCATCGGACGGATAGAAGACCGTCGCGCCGGGAATCGCGCGGAACATCGCCAGATCCTCGAGACCCATTTGTGAGGGGCCGTCCTCGCCGATGCTCACGCCGCAATGCGAGCCGCACAATTTGATCGAGGCGCGGCTCACCGCCGCCATGCGCACCTGATCGTACGCGCGGGAAAGAAAGCACGCGAAGCTTGCCGCAAACGGCACCATCCCCTGCGCCGCGAGGCCGACGCTCATCGCGACCATATTCTGTTCCGCGATGTAGCCCTGAATCAGCCGGTCGGGATAAGCCTTCTGCAGCGTTTCCGAGAATGTCGAGTTTTTTACGTCGCCATCCACCGCCACAACTTTTGGATTCACCGCGCCGAGCTTTTGCAACGCAATCCCGTAAGCTTCGCGCGTTGCTACCTGAGCGCCGGGCTGATAATTGGGCGGTGCGGGCGCGGGAAAACTAGGAGGCACGGGAAGGGAAGTGCGAGCGTAGGACCGGCCGTCATCCGGCACGATCGGCGGCAAGCTTCCCATTTCCGCGAGCGCCTTCTCAAGTTGCTCGGGCGAAAGCGGTTTGCCATGCCAGCCGTCTTTATCCGCGAGGAAGCTGACGCCATGGCCTTTTTCCGTGCGCGCGATGATCGCCGTGGGTTTGTCGTTTGATGCGCGCGCGCGGTCGAGCGCCGCGACCACCGCCGCAGCGTCGTGGCCGTCAATCACTTCCGCGCGCCAGCCTTCGGACTCGAATTTGCGCCGGTAAACATCCGTGTCGTGCTGATACATCGTGCGCTCACTTTGCCCGAGCGCGTTTACGTCCGCGATGGCCGTGAGATTGGTGATTCCCGCGTGCGCCGCGAACGCCGCCGCTTCCCACACATTGCCTTCCGCCATTTCGCCGTCGCCCATCAAAACGTAAATATGAGCAGCGCTGCCGGCAACCTTCGCGCCATGCGCGAGTCCCGCGCCGACGGAAAGCCCCTGCCCGAGCGAGCCGGTCGCGGCGTCCACGCCGGGAATCAGCGGAGTTGGATGGCCTTCGAGTTCGCTCGTGAGCTGCCGCAGCGTCATCAATCTTGAAATGGGGAACACGCCCGCTTCAGCGAGTGCTGCGTAGAGAATGGGCGCGGCGTGGCCCTTCGAGAGCACGAACCGGTCGCCGGAAATCGCGTTGGGATTCTTCGGGTCGAAGCGCATCGCATGGAAAAAAATCCCAGCGACAAGCTCCGCGCAGGAAAGGCATGACGTCGGATGCCCCGAAGCGGAAGCTGTCGTCATGCGCATCGAATGGATGCGCAGCAGGCGCGCCTTTTCGCGAATCGCTTCGATTGAGCTGCTTTGCAACGAACTTCCCGGTGCCGCGGTCATGCGGAAATCCTCCATGATTGATCCGGCGTGTGCATTCTACATCGAATCGGAAATTCGCCGCGTCCGCCCGCTGTGGAATTCGTGGAGACTACTTGGACGAAAAGGAGTTCTGTCGCGCTCAGGTCTGGCGAAATCCGCGCAGACGCGATACATTCACGAGCCGTTGCCGTGTGCATTCTCGTCGTTGTGCGAGTCACCCGATATGAATCTGCTCAGGAGGCAGTCCAAACATGAAAGCCCGTTCTTCGCGGAAGCCGTCAGAAAATCGCCGTCTTGCTTGGCCGGTCTTATTGGCCGCACTGATTTTATCGACCGTAGTTGTCACGAGCCTGCTCGCGCAGAATCCGCAGATGCAAGGCGGCGGCGCGCAGGCCGCGCCTGTCGCGCCCAATTGGGACCTCGCCGCGCGCTGGACGCCCGCGAAGATCGGCAAGCTCGTCTTTGACACCAGCGTCACACCGCACTGGTTCATGGAATCCAACCGCTTCTGGTATAGCTTCGAGACGACCGACGGCACACGCTACTGGGTCGTGGACCCCGCAAAGAAACCGAAGACGCCGCTCTTCGACAACGCTAAAGTCGCGGCGCAACTCTCGTTGCTCACCGGATTTGCGTACGACGCGCAGCATCTACCCATCCGTAACCTGCACCTCGGCAAGAAGGACACCGTCCTCACTTTTGAAGTCTTGGTTTCCAAAGATGCTGTGATCCCTAACGAAGAAAAGAAGGAAGAGAAGACCGACGACACAAATCAGGAACAGAATCAGACGGATCAACAGCAGCAGGGCGGCCGCGGCCGCGGTGGACGCGGCGCCCAGGCTGCCGCCCCCGCGACGCCGCCGGAGACGACGCGCACGATTTATTTCGAGCTGGAACTCGCCACCGGCAAAATCACACGCCTCGACAAGTTCGAGCCCATCCCCGCGCGTCCGCGCTGGGCCTCTTCGATTTCGCCCGACAGTAAAACGATTCTATTCGCGCGCGGCTTCAACCTCTACATGATGGACGAGGACAATTATAAGAAAGCGCAGAAGAATCCCGGTGACGCGACTGTCGTCGAAACGCAGCTCACCACCGACGGTGAAGAGCATTACAGTTACGCGCGCGTCCTGCTCGATGAAGAGCAGCAAATGCTTAAGCGCGACCAGCGCAATGACAAGGTGAAGCCCGGCCCGCGCACGCCTGCTATCGGCGTGGAATGGTCGAAGGACTCGAAAAAGTTCAGCCTCATCCGCGCCGACGAGCGCAAGGTGGGCGACCTGTGGGTGATTCACACGCTCGCGAATCCGCGTCCGACGCTCGAAACCTACCGCTACGCCATGGCCGGCGACGAAAACGCGCCGCAGTTTGAGCTGTACGTTTTTGACGTCGCTTCCAAGCAGCGCGTGGCCGTCAAGGCCGATTCATTCAAGGATCAGACCCTCGCCGTTTCCACCGACCGCGTTACGTATCGCTCACGCGAAATGCAGCAAATCCGCGACAACGTGGGAGGCACAGGTGGCGGACAGGGTCAGGGCCAGGGTGTCGGAGGCGGCGCCATGTTTGGGGGCATCACGCCCATCTGGCTTGCTGATACAAATGACAAGCTTTATTTCATGCGCAGCAGCCGCGACCTGCATCGCGTGGATTTCTGCGTTGCGGACACGACGACCGGCACCGTGAAATCGCTCATCCAGGAGCGCGCCAATGTTTTTATTGACGTGAAGCCCGTGCGCATCCTCAACAACGGAGCCGAACTTCTCTGGTGGTCCGAACGCGACGGCTGGGGTCACTACTATCTCTACGACGGCGCCGGTGCGTTGAAAGGCCAGATCACAACTGGCGAGTACATGGCCGACAACATCCTTTCCGTGGACGACAAAGCGCGCACGATTTATTTCACCGCGAACTCGCATGAGCCTGATGAAGATCCTTACTACTCGCATCTCTACAAGGTCAATCTCGATGGCTCCGGCCTGAAACTGCTCACGCCCGGCAATTTCGACCACGCCGTCAACTATTCTGACGACGGGAAGCTTTTCCTTGACACTTTCTCGCGCGTGGACACCGCGCCGAAGTCAATTCTCGTGGACACCACGGGCGCGCCCATCACGGACATTGAGACCGCCGACGTCCGCCGCTTGCTCGAAGCGGGCTTCAAATATCCCGAGCCGTTCCACATCAAGGCCGATGACGGCATCACGGACATCTACGGCGTGATGTACAGGCCGTTCGACTTCGACGCGCGAAAAAAGTATCCGCTCATCGAATACGTCTATCCCGGCCCGCAGACGGAAAGCGTCACGAAAACGTTTAATGCGCGCAATGCCAGCGGGACTCTTGCTAACGTCGGCTTCATTGTCATCGAAGTCGGCAACCGCGGCGGCAACCCGAACCGCGATCGCTGGTACGAGACATTCGGCTACGGAAATCTGCGAGACTACGGCCTTGCCGACAAGAAGGCCGCCGCCGAGCAGCTCGCCGCGCTGCATCCTTACATTGACATCAACCGCGTCGGCATCTGGGGCCACAGCGGTGGAGGATTCATGTCTGCGGCGGCGCTTCTTGAATATCCGGATCTCTTTAAGGTGGCGTGGTCGGAGTCCGGCAACCACGATAACAACGTCTATAACAAGTATTGGAGCGAGAAGTACCACGGCATCAAGGAACAGACGGAAAAGGACGGCACCGTCAAATTCCTTTACAACATTGACAAAAACTCCGAGCTGGCGAAGAACCTGAAGGGCCACCTGATGCTCACCACCGGCGATATGGACAACAATGTCCACATGGCCAACACCATGCACCTCGCCGATGCGCTCATCCGGGCCAACAAGCGCTTTGACATGCTCGTGCTACCCGGCCAGCGTCACGGCTATACCACCGACGGCGATTATGTGTTGTGGCAGCGCATGAATTATTTCAGCCGCTGGCTGCTCGGCTCTACCGAAGAAGGCGCTGATTTGATCGAGCTTCAGCGCGAACGCGCTAACCAGGGCGACACTGCGCGTGGCCGCGGCGCTGGAGGCACCGGTCAGCAGCCCCCACCGCCTCCGCCCGACGACGATCGCTGCTGCCGCCAATGAACTGGATGAAACTGTAGCTCAGATCCCCCGGCATTCGCCGCCGTGGATGCTGGGGGACCTCATTGTTTTGGCTTTTTGGATCGCGCTCGATTACGCCTGCACATCAGGAGAGAAACGCAGTGACCACGAACCCAAATAACGGACGCATGGACTACATCGAATTTCCCGCCTCCGACGTCGCCAAAACGAAAGCCTTCTATATCCAGGTTTTCGGCTGGAAATTCACGGACTACGGGCCGGACTACACCAGCTTTGAAGACGGCCGCCTCTCTGGAGGCTTCACCAAAGGCCGTCAAGTCGTGCACGGCGGCCCACTCATCGTCATCTACGCGAGCGACCTCACCGCATGCGAGGCCAAGGTCAAAGCCGCTGGCGGCAGGATCGTCAAGCCAGTATTTGAATTTCCGGGCGGCCGCCGCTTTCATTTCACGGACCCCAGCGGCAACGAACTTGCCGTTTGGTCGGAATAATTGCTCGCAGGTCAAGTTTTGCGAGCCGTCCCCCTTTCCTCAAACCGAGGGAAGGGGGACTCCCTGCAGCAAGACCCACCTGACCCTCTCAGCTTGCCGCCCCCCCGTACATCGGCTATAGTCAGCCCCTCCAAGAACGCCTTTTCAGGGACGGTAAGACAATGCCGCGCTGGCTCAACCGCATCATGCCTCACGCTGACAACTTCTTTGAAATGTTTATAGCTCTGGCGGACAACATCCACAGAGGATCCTCGGTACTCGTCGAGATGTTCCAGAAGGACGACGGAGCGGCCAAGTACGCCGACCGCATCAAGGACCTCGAGCACGCGGGCGATGACATGACGCACACGCTCATGACGCGCCTGAACCAGACGTTCATCACGCCATTCGACCGCGAGGACATCCACCTCCTTTCGAGTCGCATTGACGATGTCATTGACCTGACCGACGCTGCCGCCAGCCGCATGGTGACTTACCGCATTGATCGCGCGTTGCCCGGCGTCGCTGAACTGGCCGCTATCCTTCACGAAGCCACCGGGCAGGTCGCCGCCGCCGTCCGCACGCTCGGAAAGCAGGACCACATCCTGAGCTATTGCATCGAGATCAATCGCCTCGAAAACGAAAGCGACCGCGTCTGCCGCGCCCTGATCGCCAAGCTTTTCGTGGAGGAAAAAGACCCCGTGCAGATCATCAAGTGGAAGGAAATTATTGAAGTCATCGAAACGGCCGTGGACAAATGCGAAGACGTAGCCAACGTCATCGAGACCGTGACTCTCAAAAACGCATGAGGCGCGCCCGGCTCTGATTTTCTGCCCTACACAAAATGTCCACTTTCCACCTCCTCGTTCTCATCATCGTTATCACGCTTGCCTTTGATTTTTCTAACGGCTGGCACGACGCCGCAAACTCCATCGCCACTGTCGTCTCCACGCGCGTGCTCAGTCCTCTCCAAGCCGTCCTCTGGGCTGCGTTTTGGAACTTTATCGCCGCGTTTGTGTTTGGCACCGCCGTCGCGAAGACCATCGGGAAGGGGATGGTTCACATCGAGTTCGTCAACGAAAAGGTGCTCATTGCCGGACTGCTTGGTGCGATTCTTTGGAACTTGTTCACACTCATACTCGGACTGCCAACGAGTTCGTCCCACGCGTTGATGGGTGGTTACGGCGGCGCGGCCGTTGCAAAGGCTGGATTCAGCGCCATCATCGGGTCCGGATGGACGAAGCCTGTCATCTTTATTTTTATCGCGCCATTCATCGGATTGTTTGTGGCGGTGATTGTCTCTGTGATCACCAGTTGGTTCGTACGCAATCATTCCCCGGCGAAGGTGGACCGCTGGTTCCGCCGCCTGCAACTTGTTTCCGCGGCGGGCTACAGCCTCGGCCATGGCACCAATGACGCACAGAAGAGCATGGGCATCATCACCACCGCGCTCGTTGCCGGTGGGGTGCTGAAAACCTACGACGTGCCGTTCTGGGTGATTGTCGCCTGCCACGTGGCAATGGCCGGCGGTACCATGGCGGGCGGATGGCGCGTGGTGAAGACAATGGGTCAGCGCATCACAAAACTAACTCCATTCGGCGGTTTCTCCGCGGAGACGGCCGGCGCCCTCACACTGATGGGCACAGCGCATTTCGGTATCCCCGTCAGCACCACTCACACCATCACGGGTGCGATCGTCGGTGTCGGCGCTTCGCGGCGCCTCACTGCTGTGCGCTGGGGAGTCACACGACGAATCGTCTGGGTATGGATTTTGACGATCCCCGGCGCAGCACTCATTGGTTCCTCGCTCTATTTCATCCTAAGCCGCATCTAGCCTGCTTGCCGCATCGTGATAAGCTGCAATTCTCAATCACGTTAGAAGAAATGAGGATTCACTGATGAAAGTTTCCCTCCGCCTTCTTGTTTGCTGCTCCGCACTGTTCTTCGCTTTCGCCGCCCACGCGCAGGCGGTGGTCGGATGGCTCGTGGCGAACGGAATTGATTCAGACCGGCTCACAGCCAAAGGCTTCGGCCAGACAAAGCCCGTCGCGGATAGTTCCACAGAAGAAGGCCGCGCTAAAAATCGCCGCGTGGAGCTGGTCAAGCAGTAACTTTTCCGCGCTTTCCTGTGATTCGCCACTTTTTTCGGCGCTTCTGTAGTGCCCCATTCCCATACGTGAAAGGAACTTTCGCTGGGGAGTAAAGCACTCCAAAATGGCGGTTGACCTTAAAGCTATGATTTAGAGACACTAAAAGGCTGCGCACGCCCGAGCCTCGTCGTCCAGCCTCGCTGCCGTGCCAATAGAAACGAAGCCAAGTGTTTACAGCCCGTGCTATCGGGCAAGGATACAGCCACATGATGAAGCCAAATATCGGTGACCTGACACCCCCGAACCGGCTGATGCTCACGCCGGGCCCCTCGCCGGTGGATCCCCGCGTGTACCGCGCCCTCTCCACCTCTATCGTGGGGCACATGGACCCTTGGTTTAATGAAGTCCTGATCCCCGAGATTGAAGTCCTGATGAAGACCATTTTCCAGACGGCAAACCGCATCACGTTCCCTATTTCAGCGTCCGGGTCCGGAGGGATTGAGGCGGCCGTGCTGAATCCACTGGAAGCGGGCGACGACGCCCTAATTTGCGTGAATGGCTGGTTTTCAGAACGCATGGCGCTTGTCGCCGAGCGCACACCGGCGAATATCATTCGAGTGGAAGCGCCATATGGACGCACTGTGGACCCGGATGACGTCCGCCGCGCGGGGAAGGGAAAAAAGGTCAAGATTATTGGTCTCGCCCACGGCGAAACATCCACCGGCGTTGTGCAACGCATTGACGAATACCGCAAGGTCGCCGACGAACTCGGCGCGCTGCTCGTGGTGGACGCGGTCGCGACGCTCGCGGGCATACCGCTTGATATCGACCGCCAGCGCATAGACATCTGTTTCAGCGGCTCGCAAAAAGCGCTGAGCGCGCCGCCGGGAATGGCTCCGATTACAGTGAGCGCGCGCGCAGAAGAAATCATCAAAGCGCGAAAGACGAAGGTGCAGAGCTGGTATTTCGATCTCACCAACACGATGAGCATGTGGGGAACCGAGCGGCTTTATCACCACACGCCGCCGATTTCACTGCTCTATGCTCTGCGCGAGGCGATGCGCCTTGTGTGTGAGGAAGGGCTCGAAGCGCGCTGGGAGCGCCACCGGCAGAATCAGCAGGCGCTCATCGCGGGAATCGAAGCGATGGGGATGACGCTGCTTGTAGCGAATCCGGGTGACCGGCTTGCGACTGTGACCGCCGTCAACATTCCCGAGGGCGTGGACGACGTGAAAACGCGCAGGCAATTACTGAGCGAATTTGGAATTGAAATCGCCGGGGGCTTCGGCGCGCTGAAGGGCAAGATGTGGCGCGTCGGGCTGATGGGTTTTGCGAGCCAGCGGACGAACGTGCTGCTCTTCCTCGCCTCGCTCGAAAAAGTGCTGCTGGATCAGGGCTACCGCACGGTGCCGGGCGCGGGAGTCGGCGCTGCGGTGCGGAGTTACACGCAAGGTTCGACCGCTGCGCCGCAGGCTGTTCCTGTGGGCGCTCACAAGTAAAATCAAATGTGGGGAGCGCAACCCGCCGCGGCGAGCTCGATTCCGTTGTAGAAAAACAGATCCTTCACATCGTTCAGGATGACGACTACGCAGGCTCGCGAATAATGCCCGGAAAAACACTCACCATCGCAAACGCGGGCGCAATGAGCGAATTCATCCGCTCGTTCGACGTGCCCTCGAAGCTCACTGACCAGGTTTATCACTGCAACTTCTCGCACCTTTGGAACGGCGTCGCCACGCGACACGCGGACACGATTGACACCAAGTTCTTCGTGGATGGCCGCGCGATAATTGTTGGACTGGCGCACACCGCGTTCTACGAATTCCGCGAACGCACCGGCCGCGACTTGACCGACCGGGAGGCCAGTTACATCGCTGCAGAATACCTCCGCGAACGGCTTGAAGAGGAAGACGAACACGCCCTCTACGACGTCCCCCACGCGGAAGTCACGCGCTTGATTGAACTTCAGGGAATCCGCTAGCCAGTTACTTCAAAGAAGAAAACTCACGCGTCGGAGAGGGAACCGTCAATGCCCGCAGCGGGTGGTTGCTCCCCGGCTTCAAAAATTTCACCACAAATGAGGCATTCGCGGTACTCCGCGTCCTGATCCTTGGCGATCACTCGGGTGTGCGGGTGCGTACAGGGTGCGCCACCCGGTGATCCGGCATTCGGCGTCTTTTCCGCAGGGTCAAACATATCAAGCCGCCACGCAGGGCTGGAAACGATTATATACTTGCCCACCTAAAGCAGGCCCCCCGATTTGACGGGCTCGCCTGTGCAGACGCCGATGCCGCCATACGAAACTAATTCCACTCCTCATGATGTGAGCCGTGATCGTCTCAACACGATCTTGATGTATGCCCTGGTGTTGCTGCTCGGCTATCTGGTTTATCTCATCTTCATGCCGTTTCTCGTGCCGATTGGATGGGCGGGAATCATTGCGGTGCTAATGCAGCCGTGGCATTCGCGGGCTGCACGGCGTCTGGGAGAAACTCGCGCCGCGGCTGTGAGCACGTTTGGCGTCACATTCCTGCTGATTGTGCCGACGCTCGCGCTGGCGACGCTCTTCGTGCATCAGGCCGTGCAGGCGGCAGTCAACATGCAGCACTCGTTTGCGCAGGGGCAGTTGCCATGGTTGAACAACGCGTGGACCTGGCTGGTAGCGCACTCCCCGGGCGGGTCGGGGAGAGATCTTTCGTCGCTGCTCAATCAGGCGGGAGACAAACTTGGAACAGGCGCCGCGGGGATGCTGAGCGCCGTGCTGACGCACACAGCGATGTTCTTCTTTGACCTGTTCATTACGGTCTTCGCGCTATTTTATTTTTTCCGCGACGGAGGAAGATTGCTCGCCGCGGTCAAGGGCGTGCTGCCGTTTGACGAAACGCGCGGGGAGAGAATCATTCAGGGGACAGAGAGACTCATTCGCGCGACTGTGGTGACGAGTATTGTCGTAGCGGCTGTGCAAGGAGTTATTTGCGGCATTAGTTTTGCAATCGTAGGGATTAGCGCAGCGGTGTTCTGGGGAGTGGGCATGGCATTCTGTTCGCTGCTGCCGATTCTAGGATCGGCGGTGATCTGGCTCCCAGCGGCGGTTTATCTCCTGGCAACAGGACATTGGGGGAAAGCGATCGTATTGGTCGCGATTTGCGCGGGGCTGACGACCGGCGTGGATAGCCTGTTGCGGCCACTGCTTCTGAGCGGGCGTACGCGCCTGAATGCGTTGCTGGTATTTGTGAGCGTGCTGGGCGGAGTGGCGGTGTTTGGGATGATCGGGTTGGTGCTCGGGCCGATTCTGGTGGCGATGGCGGTGGCGGTTTTGAACGCGTACACGGAATCGCGCGCAGCGGCGTAGAGGGATCAATCAAACCAAAAGAAGTAATAACAAAACGGGGGAGCCGAACGTTCCGGCTCCCCCCTATTATTTTCCCCCTCTGCCCAAAACTTATCGACTATCGGCCCGATCCGGTTGAGGCCGTCGTGGCGGCTTGTTGCACGGCCTTTGGGATGCTGATGTAGCCGGTGATCTTGTCTTTTTCCACCTGATTCACGACGAACTCAAGCGGCTGCTTGCCGCCACGAGTAGTGAAAAAGATGGGCTGATTGATGTTCCGGCTCTTGTTCTCGGTTCGCTTGTCATCCACAACGAGCATGACGTTGAACTGATTCTTGCCCGGGTTGGTGCCGCGAAGCTGCACGATGATATTGCCGACCTTCTGTTCCTTATTCTTGCCTTCGATAGTGAATTCGATGTAGTCGCGCTCGCCGAGGCGGCGGAGCTCTTGGACCTCATCGTGGTTTTTGGCGATAAGGGTACCGAGCTCGCTCTTGGTCATGTTCAAGTTTTCTTTGGTGGCTTCAAGATCCGTGCGTGTGGCATCCAGATCGGTCCGGACAACTGAGACCGTCCCGGTGACGGCTTGTACGTCTGTCGTGTTGGCCTTGACAGCAAGCTGCTGCTGGACATCGGAATTCATGGCAGCGAGCTTCTGCGAGTTATCCTCGCGGATTTGTTGTGCTTCTGTACGGGCCTTCTTGAGGTCTGCCTGAGTGATACGCAACCGCTTTGTGACCGTGGACAAATCATCTTGCAGAGATGTATTGGACTTCTCGGCGGCGGCAAGCCGTTGCTCGACCGAGTCCATATCTTTGGTGTAGCCCTGTTTTAGTGTCTGGATATCATTTGTCAGGCCTGTGCGCGTGTCCTGCGCGTAAGTTGATGCCCACCAGCCCGTGCCCAGCCCACCGAGCGCTACGAGAGCCGCAACTACAACTGCGGCGACAACCCACTTCGGAGACCCATGATTCCCATTCGACGTGCCTTCGTTTTCTCTTTCCATTTCGCCCCCCTAAAGAATTTGGATTGACTCCCCCGCCATAAGGGAAGCACGCCCCATGCCAAAGTGTCCTGGTACTAGCCACCCACAAGTAATTGTGAATAGAGGGGTTGCGGAAGAGTCGTGGCGCCGGGCGGCCGCTTTCCTCCATTGGAACGAGAATTTTTTACGCGGCTCGTGTGTTTATGATGTATGACTCAACTTGTCTCAACCGAGCCGCTGGCGGCGGCGTCGGTTGTGTTAGAGTAGCGCGCTTGAAACACCCTGCCATGAAACGCAAGACTGCGGCGACTTACACGGAGCTTCCCGCCGAGAAACTACGCTGGCGGTGCGACCCCACCCGCATGCCATTTGAGACGACCGCGGAAGCGGAGCCGCTCGAAGGCGTGATTGGGCAAGACCGCGCGTTGCGGGCCCTGAAGATGGGGATCGAGATCCCGGCGCCCGGGTACAACGTTTTCGTGTGCGGCCTGGCGGGCACGAGCCGGGGCAGCACGATTGTCCGCATCCTCGAAGAACTGCGGCCGGAGTCCAGCCAATCGCCGGACCGTTGCTACGTCCATAACTTCAAGAATCCCGACCGGCCGAGGCTGCTGACGCTGGCGCGCGGGCGCGCGAACGCGTTCAAGAAGGATGTGCAATCGGGGATCGAGTTTCTGCGGCGGCGCATCCCGCAGGTGTTTGAGGGCGAGCCGTTCCAGCGGCAGAAGGCGCGGATCGTGGACCGCTACACGGCGCGCGAAAAGGAGTTGATGGACGATTTCACGCGGCGCATCGCACGCGATAATTTCGCGCTCGGGCACATGCAGGTTGGCGCGGTGGCGCTGCCGGAAATTTTCCCCGTGCTCGAAGGGCAGATGGTGCCTATCGAGGACATCCCGAAGATGGTGCACGAGGGAAAACTGGAAACCGCCGCGGCGGAGGATTTGGAGCGGCGGTACGAGCAATTCCGGCAGGAATTCACGGTGGTCTACCGGAAAACGCTGACGCTTTCGCGTGAGCTGGCGAGCGAACTGAGCTACCTCGAACAAGAAGCGGGGTCGGTGCTTGTGGACGGAGTGATCGAGGAGCTGAAGGAAAAGTATACGGGGCAGCCGGCCGCGGAATACCTCGAAGAGGTGCGGCAGAATATTTTGGATAATCTGGAACCCTTCCGCGAGCGCGAAGGGGAAGAAGAAAATGAAACTGTGCCGGAGGCGGCGCCCCGCGGGCCCTCCACGAGCGACCGGGACCCGTTCCGCGTTTATGGCGTGAATGTGATCCTGGCGCACACGGAAGACGGGACACCGCCGGTGATTTTCGAGACGACTCCCACGTACGCAAACCTTTTCGGCACAATTCAAAGAAACTACGACTGGCGCGGCTCATGGACATCGGACTTCATGGATTTGCGCGGCGGCTCGATGCTGCGCGCGGATGGCGGATATCTGATTCTCTATGCATTGGACGTGCTGACGGAACAGGGCGTGTGGAAAACGCTGAAGCGGACGATGAACCACGGCAAGCTGGAAATCCAGCCGATGGAGCTGATGTTTCCACTGGGTGCGACAGGTATCAAGCCGGAGTCGATTGATCTGAAGGTCAAAATCATTCTGATCGGCGACCGCGATCTCTACGAGCTCTTTTACTCCTTCGAAGAAGAGTTCCGGAAAATATTCAAGGTGCGCGTGGAATTTGATGACGAGATGCCGATGGCCGACGAGGTGATCCGGGAATTCGGCGGACGGTTGCGAAAGCTGAGCGACGACGAGGGATTATGTCCCTTTGATCGCGGCGCCGTGGGGGCGTTGATCGAATACGGCGTGCGCAAAGCGGGGCGGCGGAATAAGGTGACGTCGCGTTTCGTGGATTTGGCGGACCTGGCGCGCGAGGCGTGCTATCTGGCGCGCGAGTGCGGGGAAACACCGGTCACGGGTGAGCATGTTCGCATGGCGCTGGAGGCGAAGGTCGAGCGTCACAGCCTGCTCGAAACGAAGCTGCGCGAGATGATCGAGGAGGGCACGCTGCTGGTGGACGTGGCCGGCTCGCGCACGGGGCAGGTGAACGGGCTGAGCGTGTTTGAAATCGGCGGGTACATGTTCGGCAAGCCGGTGCGAATCACAGCGACGGCGGCGCTCGGCAAAGCGGGATTGATCAACGTGGAGCGCGAAGCGAATTTGAGCGGACGCATCCACGACAAGGGAATGCAGATCATCGCGGGATTCTTGCGCGCGAAGTTCGCGCAGGACAAACCGCTATCGCTCGCGGCGAGCATCTGCTTTGAGCAATCGTATTCTGGCGTGGATGGCGATAGCGCCAGCTCAACCGAGATTTATGCTTTGCTCTCGGCGCTTGCGAGCCTTCCGATCCGGCAGGACATTGCCGTGACGGGGTCCGTGAACCAAAAGGGAGACATCCAACCCATCGGCGGCGTGAACCAGAAAATTGAAGGGTTCTACGATATCTGCCGCGTGAAGGGCATTACAGGGACACAGGGAGTTATCATCCCCGCGGAAAATGTCGAGGACTTGATGCTGCGCGAGGACGTGATCGATGCGGTGAGCGCGGGGAAATTTCACGTGTTTCCGGTGAAGAGGATTGAGGAAGGAGTCGAGATTCTCATGGGCCAGAGGGCGGGTGGGCGTACCACGCATGGGAAATTTGAACCGGGGACTGTTTTCGCGCTCGCGGACGCGCGGCTGCGCCAAATGGCTAAAATGCTGAAAGAATATGAATGAACTGCGCTGTAGGTCGCGGCATTACTGAACGCGGCTTTCGAAGTGAATCCCGTCGGCATCTTTCCACCAGGCGCTGACGCCCCAGTGAATCCCTCCAATAAAAGTTGCCCACGGAATGCGCTTCAACCCCTCCATTAGCTGGGTTTCTTCGGGAGAAAGTTTGGCATCGGACTGCTGACCGCTTTTTGAAAATGCATCCATTATTTGTTTTTGGAAATCTTCTTTCGTGTAATCAGTGACCGAAAAGCCCAACACTTCGGCGGGCATCATCGTGCGAATGCGGAGGACCTCGGGGTTTCCGGTCAGCATCCCCCCATTGGCGCTCTGCGAGGAGCCGGCCCGCGCTACGAAATCGCGCAGGACTTGCTTATCCGCGCTCACAACCAATAGTTTCGGCGTGAGTGCGATGTAAGTATCTGTCGCGGGAGTTTGGGCTGCTCCAACGGAGGGAATCTGAGCGCCGGTCTTGAAATAAGTGACGCCATCTTCCTGTGTCTCGCCGGAGATTGCGGAGGGCGCAAGCTTGTGAATTAAATCCAAAATACGCTCCGGATTCGAAACGGTCATGGCGAATATCCCCGGCGAATTCGAAGATTGCGAAGCGGTTTTTATGGAAGCGAATTCGCCTCGAAACACGCCCAGTATGTCCGCGAGCGGCATCCCCAATTGCATGGTCAACATTTCTTCCATCAGGTCAGCGCTCGCCTGTTGCCGGCCGGGCATTCCCGCGCCGAGAGCGCTCTTGAAGGACTTGTAAAAAGCCTGAAGGTCAAAGGATCCCACGGTGAAGGAGCTTGCGGATGGCGGAACAAGCGCGAGCGTCTCGAAATTCGCGCGGTTGGAGCCAAACCAGGAAAGGAGGCTGCCTTGTGATGTATCACCCAGAATCAGCCACCGCCCAAGTTCACCATCTTGCGTCATTGAGTAGCTGCCACACACCGCGTGCAAGGAATCCAGGTGCAGCGATTTCACGCTGGCGGCGGCATCAAATTGCGCAGAGGCAGGGATAGGGACCTTTGAAAGGTCGGGGAACCTTAGAAAAACATCAACAATTTGTCCAGGGGCGGATTGCGCCCGGCAGTGCTGGAAGTCAGGATTCTCGGCAAGGGAACTACCGGGGGTTTCCCCGGATCTCAAGCGCAGGACAAGCTGCTCAATCACCTTTTGCTGATTGGCCCAGACAAAGCGGCTTCCCGTTTGCGCGGTAAATGTAGTGTTACTTGGTCCCGCGAATTTTTCGACGGAAGTGCCGCCAAAATCATAATGGCTGCGCGCAATCTCTTTCGGAAGAGCAGCTTCAATGGCGGGCCAGACCTGTTTGAATTGCGCCTCCTTACCGGAAATGTCCAAGATGAGGAAGAGTCCGGACATTTCAAACATCTTTGACGCAGGATTTGAAGGAGCCTGAGCCAAAGTCATGTAGTCCAGGGATCCGGTAACTCCGAAAACGAGCGAATTCTCCAGGACAGAGAGCAAACGGTCGATATTCTCTGCGCTGAGCGTGAAATTCTTGCCACCGGGCTTCGAGGCCATCTGGCTGACCACGTACTGGACAAGAAGTTTGCGGGCCATAGCGGATTGGGGGCTGTACCACGCTTGCACCATCGGATTCGCCGGAACTGCCGCCCGAATTTGCGCGTTGTTATGCGAGAAAATGGCGAGCGTTGTTTCAGCAGGGAGATTTGCCGCCGTAATCTCCTGTGAGGACGCGGATATCGCTGACAACACACAAATAATAACAAATGACGCAATGCGGGCGAGATGGCGCATGAATATGCTCCTCCGAATGTGAATCACTACCGCACTAATAAAACGAGATTTGGGTTTCCCCTAAAGACTCTAGCACAGAAATAAACAGCCCTGTTACCCCTCGAGTTAATCTGTTTCGAGGGAAACAGGGCTGCAGGAACGCGAAAGAATGCCGGATTGTTTATGTCGCAGGTTAGTGCGCCGGAGCCGCACCGGAGGCGTCCTTCGGCGTGGAAAGGTAGCCGGTGACGCGGTCCTTGCCGACCTCAAACACCACAACCTCGTAGGGCCTCTGAGAACCGCGAACGATGAATTGCCAGAGTTCGTCCACTGTCTTGTCTTTCTTCTCGATCTGCTTGTCGTCCACAACCAACATCAGAGTGTACTTATATTTTTTGGTATCCGCCTTGGTGAGTTGGAACTGGACTGGCCCCACGCGCTGGGGAGCTTTGGACTTTGTGAGCGTGAAGTCATAAATATTGCGCTCGCCGAGCCGCTTGAGGGCTTCTACTTCTTGTGCGTTGCGCGCAATCAGTGTGGCGTGGTTGTCAATGTCACCGGTCGCGCTCGTCAGCTTGGCGATGGTGGCTTGAAGGTCCTTCTTCGTTGCGTCAATGTCGTTTTTTGCACCGCTCAAGTCGGTGGAGACTTGCCCGATCTTCGCGTCGGTCTCCTGTTTCACCCTGCCAATTTGCGCGGTGAGCTGAGCATCGCTTTCCTTTTGTTCCTTTTCAATTTGCGGAACGCGGCTTTGGATTCGAGCGAGCTCCGCCTGTGAAAGACCGAGCTTACCGGAGGTTACTTCAAGCTGACCGCGCAGCTCGGCAATGCGGCTGTTGGCCTGGTCGAGCCTGGCGGATAGCTGCGCGGCGTTTTCCTGGCTCTTCGTGAAATCGGCGGTGAACTGCTGGCGCGCCTGATATCCGGCGTAGCCGAGGTAACCGATTCCTCCGAGTAGTATCACGAAAGCAAAATAGATCCACATCGGCAAGGGAGAAAGTTGCGGCGGCGGCGCACTGGGAGACACATTGGAACTCGCTGTGATGCTCATTTGCCCTCCATAGTTTTCGGCGCGCAAGGAGCGCCGCAGGCAGATTGGATTATCACCGAGGCGATGGAGGTTGTCTATGCCCGCGAGCGGCGCTGTGGCCAATTTGCCTCGACGGTAGTGGTGAGGCCGCCGCGGGGAGTGAATTCACCGCGGACAGTGCACCAGGCGGGACGCACTGCCGCGACGATGTCTCGGAGCATCCGATTCACGGCGTTTTCGTAAAAGATACCCAGGTTCCGGTATGACAGCAGATAGAGCTTTAGCGACTTCAGTTCGAGGCACTCCTTGCGCGGCTCATATTCAATGGTGATCGTGCCGAAGTCGGGCATTCCAGTCTTCGGGCAAACGGATGTGTATTCGGGGAAGCGCGTAGTGATGTGGTAGCCGGGAAACTGATTGGTCCACACCTCCAGCTTTGGAAGTTTCGCCTTAACGCCGGCACGGGCGTGTTCCGCAGAGTAAGAAGGCATCGCAACCTCCCTGAGCCTGGATATTCTACACTTGCTTGGCCGATCGGGTGTGGTGCAGCCGAGCGCGCCTTGACAAATCGAAAGGCAGATTTATGCTTGCACCCGTGCGGTTGAGGGCCTATTCTTTTGTTAACAATGCAACATAAGGACGCATCTTGATCTGTCCGCGCTGCCAGCAAGGAAACTCCCGAAGATCGCGCCGCCGGGGATTCGGCGACTATGTGCTTGGAATCGCTGGACTGCGTCCGTGGCGTTGCAGGGACTGTGACCACCGTTTTTTTGCCTGGTCCGTTCCATTTTCGCTTCTGAAGTATGCACACTGTCCTCAGTGCGGGAACCTGGATGTCCAGCGGATTTCAGGTGAATACGGGGAGGGCAGACTGCGGTTTCTCTGGCGGCTGCTGCGTATTCCCGTGTACCGTTGCGCCCCTTGCAGGCGAAGATTCTTCAGCACGCGCGCGCGCCGCGCCAGCCAGACTGTAAACGCCACCTCCGCCGCAAATTGAATTTTTCGCTGCCAGGTGATTCCGTCGTGAACCCACAGTTACCGTGCAGAATCTCTTGACGCTTTCCTGACTATGTTGGATATTTGGCGCGCATTTCAGCAATCTTGCGCTTGGTTCTTCGGAGTTCCGGGCGTTTTGCGATTTCGCGAAAGTGGGGAAAGAAAAAGGATGCGTAAACCAATTTACTCACGTCACGTGCGGATGACCCGCGGTCTTGTTCTTGGAATACTGACAATTCTATTCTGTGCCGCGCCCTGTTTCGCTCAGCGGGGCGGCCGGGGCCGGGGCGGTGGTGACTCATTAGGTTTCCGCTTTGTCGGGCCGGCGGTCGGCAACCGCGTTTCCGCGATCGCCGGAATTCCCGGC
Organism: Terriglobia bacterium; assembly: GCA_041484365.1. Lineage (GTDB taxonomy): Bacteria > Acidobacteriota > Terriglobia > Acidiferrales > UBA7541 > DASTCZ01. The sequence continues at coordinate 26,313 of JBGPHM010000005.1, forward strand.
GACCCAAGTACTTATTACGCGGGCGGCGCATCAGGCGGCGTTTGGAAATCTACGGATGGAGGCAACAACTGGACGCCCATCTTTGACGCTCAACCGGTGCAAGCGATTGGCGCACTCGCCGTCGCGCCGTCTGACCCCAACGTGGTTTGGGCGGGGACAGGTGAGGGCTGGGCGATTCGCGATAGCGATGTGGCCGGCGATGGTGTTTATAAATCCACGGATGCCGGAAAGACGTGGACCAACGTGGGGTTGCCCGAATCCGGACGCATCGGGCGGATTATCACGGATCCGAAGAACGCGGACATAGCATTTGTCTGTGCGCTCGGGCGTATGACCGGCCCTCAAAAGGAGCGCGGCGTTTACCGCACAATGGACGGCGGCAAGACTTGGGAGCTCGTTCTTTTTGCCGACGAGAATACGGGGTGCTCCGGGCTTTCGATGGATGCGCATAACTCTCGCGTTATTTTCGCGGGTATGTGGCAGGTCGAGATGCACACCTACGGAGAATTCAGCGGAGGGCCCGGCAGCGGCGCGTATGTTTCGCGCGATGGCGGCTCGCACTGGACAAAACTGCAAGGGCGCGGGCTGCCGGGGCCTCCCGCGGGCAAAGCAATTGGCAAAGTGGACGTCGCGGTTGCGCCGACAAACTCCAATCGCGTCTTTGCGCTGATTCAGACTGCCGACCAGGGATCGCTCTGGCGGTCGGATGATGGCGGGGACGTCTGGCGCGTGGTGAATTGGGACCGCGCGCTCATTGGCCGCGCCGGTTATTACATCCACCTCACCGTTTCACCGGGAAGTGATAACGAGGTTCTCGTTTCGAATAGCTCGTTTCTGCATTCGACCGATGGCGGCGAGACGTTTCGGCCAGTGCCGTGGGGCGGCGACAACCACGACATCTGGATTGATCCTACCAATCCCGATCGCTTCGTCATTACAGATGATGGCGGGATGAACATCACGACTGTGCATGGCCGCGGATTCCATCGCGTGCAACTACCGGTCGGGCAGATCTACCACGTCGCCGTGGATAATCAGATCCCCTACTACGTTTACGGGAACATGCAGGACGATGGCACCATGCGCGGCATCAGCACCGCAGGAGGCCGCGGGTTTGGCGCGGGCGGCGCGCAGGACTGGGATCACCCAATGGGCGGGTGCGAATCGGGATTCACGATTCCCGACCCAACGGACCCGAATATTGTTTGGGCGACGTGTTACGGAGATGAAGTCACGCGCTGGGACGCGCGCACGCGAGTCGCGCGGTCCGTCAGCCCGTGGTACCACACGCTCGATTCGCCGCCCAACGATACAAAATACCGTTGCCACTGGACGCCGCCGCTGGCGATAGATCCCTTCGACCACAACACCGTGTATTACGGCTGTCAGGTTATCTGGAAAACCACGAACGGCGGGCAAAGCTGGACGGTGATCAGTCCCGACCTTTCGACGCAAGATCCGAGCCGCATCGTTCCTTCGGGCGGAATTGTCGGCGACAACCTCGGACAATTTTATGGAGAAGTTGTCTTCGCGATTGCGCCTTCGCCCAAGCAGAAGGGACTTATTTGGGCGGGGACAAATGACGGGCAAGTCTGGTACACGAAAGAAGGCGGGGGGAATTGGACAAACGTCACGAAGAACATCACAGGCATGCCTGCGTGGGGCACGGTTCTCTGTATTTCGCCCTCAAACTTCGATGCGGGCACGGCGTACATCGCGGTGGACTTCCATCAGATGGACAACCGCGATCCATTTATTTACAAGACAAGCGATTTCGGGCAAACCTGGACGCAGATCAGCAGCAATCTCCCGACGAAACATCCGCTCGCTTATGTGCGAAGCATCGCGGAAGATCCGAATAAGAAAGGCCTGCTTTTCGCAGGCACCGGCAACGGCTTCTATTACTCGCTGGACGATGGGGGCCATTGGACTGCGCTGCAAACGGGTCTGCCGCGCGCGCCTGTATCGTGGATTGCCGTGCAGAAGAATTATCATGATGTGGTCGTCTCAACCTATGGCCGCGGCATTTACATACTTGACGACGTCACACCACTCGAGCAGTTGCCGCCATCTGGACAGCCCGAAGCGAGTGCGGTGCTCTTCGCGCCGCGCTCGGTCTTCCGTTCTTCGCAGGGCGGGCGCGGTATCTTCGATTTCTGGTTGAAGCAAGCGGCGCAAGGGCCAACGCAGATTCAAATTCTCGATGCGGGTGGAAATGTAGTCCGCGAAATGCGCGCTAGCGGCAGGGCGGGGCTGAACCGCACGAGTTGGGACATGCATTACGAAGGCCCGCGGCTGATTGCTTTGCGCACGACTCCGCAAGACAACCCGCACATCTGGGAAGAGCCGCGCTTCCGTGGGTTGGACTCGCGGCCAATTACGCACTGGGGGATGTCGCCAAACCAGACAGGGCCGCTCGTTGCTCCGGGCAAATACGCGGTGAAACTCACCGTGGATGGCCAGAGTTACACGCAGACGCTTGATGTTGTGCGCGACCCGAAGGTTCAAGCGAATGACGCGGATTTGGAATCGTCCGTAAAGATGCAAATCCGCATCCGCGAAGACATCAACAAGTCTTCGGACATCGTCAACCAGCTCGAATGGATGCGCAGGCAACTCGATGATATCGCGCGGATGCTGCGGACGCAGAAGGACAAGGCGGATCTATTGAAGACTGTGGAAGCCATGGACGGGAAGATGCAAACGGTCGAGTACAAGATCCTCAACAAGGCGCTGACAACAAGCGACGACAAATATTTTATTGAGGCCTACAAGGTCTATTTCAATCTTCTGTGGCTCAACGGCGAGGTCGGGCCCGGTGCCGGCGATGTGGCGGGTGGCGAGGACTTTGCTCCAACCGACACGGCGCGCAACCTGCTCGACATGATCGAAAAAGACCTGACCGCAGCAGCGGCGGACTATAAGGCGTTGATAGAAAAGGATCTCCCGGCATTCAACAAATCGCTTGTGGAGCACGGAGTCACGCCGCTGGCAGCAACGATTCCGCCGCCCGCGGAAAAGAAAGATGCGGCAGCGGAGACGCCGGATCGATAGGCTGGCATCGTTAGATCAACAGTTGGAATCCGCGGGGAGCAATGCCGTGACTGCTCCCGGCGCGTCTTTCGTATAAACTCTCATCCATGAAGGAACATGGACATCCGTCCATGAACGAAAAAGCGCAACGCGTCCGCGTGGTGGACTCACATACCGGGGGCGAGCCAACCCGCGTGGTCATCGAAGGTGGCCCCGAACTTGGGTCAGGGCCGCTTGCGGAGCGGGTCGCGAAGTTGCGCGACGAACACGATTCGTGGCGAGCAGCGCTGGTGACAGAGCCGCGCGGGTCGGACGTTATCGTTGGTGCGCTGCTTTGCAAGCCACACGACGCTTCGTGCACCGCTGGAGTAATTTTCTTCAACAATGTCGGCTACCTGGGAATGTGTGGCCACGGAACGATTGGTTTAGTCGTCACGCTGGCGCATCTTGGGAGGATCCGGCCGGGCGCGCATCGAATTGAGACGCCCGTAGGAGTCGTCGAAGCACGGCTCTTTGATTCAGGCGAGGTCCAGGTACGGAATGTTCCGAGCTACCGGCAATACAAAGACGCGGCGGTGGAAATCGAAGGATTCGGAATCTTCACCGGCGATGTCGCGTGGGGAGGAAACTGGTTTTATCTGATGGAGAATCACGGTCTGCACGTCTCCCACAAGAACGTGGAACAGCTCACCGATTTCGCATGGCGAGTGCGGCACGCTCTTCCACTGCAGGGCGTGACGGGAGCAGACGGCGCGGAGATTGATCACATCGAGCTTACCGGTCCGCCCCAACGCCCCTATGCGGACAGCAAGAACTTTGTCCTCTGCCCCGGCAAGATTTACGACCGATCCCCCTGCGGAACCGGCACGTCGGCGAAATTGGCCTGTATGTTCACGGACGGCAAATTGAAGGAAGGGCAGATCTTCCGGCAAGAAAGCATTATCGGCAGCATGTTTGAAGGCAGCGTGGAAATCTGCGACGGTAAAATTATCCCCAGCATAAAAGGCTCTGCGTTCATCACCGGCGACGGGGAATTAATTCTCGACCCGCGCGATCCCTTCTGCCACGGAATCCCGGAGTAAAGTGTGCCCGCGCCCGACGTGATCATTATTGGTGGCGGAATTGTTGGCGCAGCATGCGCGTGGGAATGCGCGCGCGAAGGGATGAGTGTCACCGTCATCGAAGCGGACGTAATCGGTGGAGGCGCCACCGCAGCGGGAATGGGCCACCTCGTCGTGCTGGATGATTCCGAGGAGCAATTCGCGCTGTGCCGGTATTCAGTTAGACTCTGGGACAACCTTGTCGAGGACCTTCCCGCGGATGTCGAATATTTGAATTGCGGCACGCTGTGGGTGGCCGCGGATGAAGCGGAGATGGGTTTTCTGCCGGGAAAGCGTGACTTCTATGTTTCGCGCGGCGTGCGGGCGGAAATTTTGGATTCGCAAGCGCTCGCCGCAGCCGAGCCGCACTTGCGCGCCGGGTTGCCGGGCGGATTACTTATCCCGGACGACGGCGTGATTTATTCGCCGTGCGCCGCGCGGTTTTTCGTCGAGCGGGCGCAGTCTCTCGGCGCGAAGCTCATGATCGGCCGGCGCGTGGCGGAGATCGAGCGCGATGGCGTGAAACTGGAAGACGGCACCCGCGTTTCCGCGGGCGTAATTGTAAATGCTGCAGGAACTGCGGCCGCAAAACTCACTCCCGGTGTACCGATTCGCCCGCGCAAAGGACATTTGCTGATCACGGACCGGTATCCCGCTTACGTGAATCACCAGCTTGTGGAGCTTGGCTATCTGAAGAGCGCGCATTCGACGACCGCGGATTCAGTCGCTTTCAACGTGCAGCCGCGGGCCACTGGCCAGCTACTAATTGGTTCCTCGCGGCAATATGGGGCCGAGGACCGCGCGGTTTCTCCGGAGATGCTTGCGCGGATGCTTTCGCGTGTGAACGATTTTATGCCCTCGCTCGGCGGCGTTTCTGCGATTCGCACGTGGACTGGATTCCGCGCGGCGACGCCGGACAAAATGCCGCTGATCGGTCCGTGGCCCGGGCACAACCGGCTCAATCTTGCGGCGGGTCATGAAGGGTTGGGGATTACGACGTCACTCGGGACAGCAAAGCTGCTTGTGGACCAACTTCTTATGAGGCCGTCCGCGATTCCGCAAACGCCGTACCTGGCGGGACGAAAGTTTGGCACGACGGTTCATTAGAATCAGAAATGGACAGAGTGAATTCGCAAACTCCGACATCGATCAAGGTGCGAGTCAACGGCGCCGAAGTGAAGGTTCGTTCGGGCGCGACGGTTGCTGCCGCCGTTTACCTGGCATATGGAGTTGAGCCGCCGCGATTCCGCCGGTCCGTTTCCGGCGAGCCGCGTGCACCCCTATGCGGCATGGGCATCTGCTACGAATGTCGCGTGACGATTGACGGACGCCCGCATGCGAGAAGCTGTCAGATACTCTGCGCCGAAGGGATGGAAGTGAGGACGGATGCCTGACCGCGGCGCGAACCGATTCGATGTCTTGATCATTGGCGCTGGGCCGGCGGGAATTGCGGCAGCGTGTGCCGCGGCCGAATCCGGCGCGACCGTTGGAATCGTGGATGACAATCCTGGACCCGGCGGACAGATTTGGCGGGGGCTGCCGGCGGATGAAGATCTCGCGCCGCAATCCGGGCATGCTAGAGACCAAGCAGAATGGTATGCGCGATTGCGTCGTGCGAACGTGAAACATTTCTACGGGACGAGAATTGTTTCGCAAGCGGCGCACGGAACACTTATCGCGGAGACGGTCGACGAGACTTTTCTTCTCGAATTCAAAAAACTAATTCTCGCCACCGGTGCGCGTGAGCGCTTCCTCCCTTTTCCCGGATGGACGCTGCCCGGAGTGATGGGCGCGGGGGGCTGGCAGTCTTTGGTGAAGACTCACAGTCTGCCAATGAATGATCAAACACGGATTGTGATTGCGGGAAGCGGACCTTTGTTGCTCGCAGTCGGAGCGTTCATCCGAAAGCAGGCTCCACCGTTTCGGCCTAAGCTACTCATGATTGCCGAGCAGGCGCCTGCATCGCGGATTCGGTCATTCGCATGGAAACTTCTCGGGCATGGGGAAAAACTTATGCAAGCGATTCAGTTGCGCATGGCGCTTGCAGGCGTGCCGTATCGCACGGGGACGTGGCCGGTTCGCGCAGGGGGCGAGGGAAAGCTCGAATGGGTCGAGCTGACGAATGGCCGCAAGACCTGGCGCGTTGCCTGCGATTATCTGGCGTGCGGTTTTCACCTGGTGCCGAATACAGAGCTCGCTGAATTGCTTGGTTGTGAATTGCATGGCGGATTTGTGCGCGTTAATGAGGTTCAGGAGACGAGTGTTAAAAATGTCTTCTGTGCTGGCGAGCCGGTCGGAATCGGCGGCGTTGATCCGGCATTAATTGAGGGACAGATCGCGGGATATGCGGCGGCAGATAGACCGGAAAACGCACGAAAGTTATACGACATACGCCGTGCAGCCAGACGGTTCGCGGTACTGCTGGAGGAAACGTTTGCTTTGCGCGAGGAGTTGCGCGGATTGCCCCTACCGGATACCTTCGTCTGCCGGTGCGAGGATGTGACGTTCGCGCGCCTGGCGCGGCACTCCGGGTGGCGCGAGGCCAAGCTGCACACCCGCTGCGGCATGGGGCCATGCCAGGGACGCGTCTGCGGCCCAGCGGCGGAATTTCTTTTTGGCTGGAAGGTGGATTCGGTGCGCCCGCCGATATTTCCGGCGCGTGTAGAATCACTTGCGCTCTTTGGAAGCGCGAAAGGTTAATCGCATCTCGAAATTGCAACACGAAAGGACGCAGGGATGAAATGGCAAGGGGTAATGCCCGCAATTACGACGTGTTTTGACGCCGCGTTAAAACTGGATACAGCGTTCATCACCGAGCATTGCCGGTGGCTCGTGGAGAGCGGATGCACAGCGATTATTCCGCTGGGCTCTCTCGGCGAAGGCGCGACTCTTGAATTTGAGGAAAAGCTCGCGGTGATTGACGCGTGCATAAAAGGCGCCGCTGGCCGCGCACCTGTTGCCCCCGCGATTTCTGCGCTGCGCACGCAAGATGCCGTGAAGCTGGCGAAAGCGGCTGCAGACCACGGCGCGCAGGGGCTGATGGTTCTGCCCCCATATGTCTACAAGGGCGACTGGCGCGAAATGAAAGCCCACGTCGCCGCCGTGATTCGCGCGACGCCGCTTTCGGCGATGCTTTACAACAACCCGATCTCTTATGGCACGGATTTCTTGCCAGAACAGATCGCCGAGCTCGCGCAGGAACATGAAAATCTTCACGCAGTGAAGGAATCGAGCGCGGATGTGCGCCGGATCACCGCGATTCGCGCGCTCGTGGGAGACCGCTTGCAAGTTTCCGCCGGCGTGGATGACTTGATCTTGGAAGCGATTGGCGCAGGGGCCGTGGGTTGGGTCGCGGGACTCGTGAATGCGATGCCACGCGAGTCGGTTGCGCTCTTTGAACTCGGATTCCGCGGCGAACGCGCGAAGGCCTTCGAATTGTACCGCTGGTTCCTACCATTACTTCGCATGGACACCGTGCCGAAATTTGTGCAGCTCATTAAGCTTGTTCAGCAGGAATGCGGGAAGGGCAACGCGCGCGTACGTCCGCCCAGACTTGAGCTGACCGGCAATGAACTTGCGGAAGCGCGCGCGACCATAACGCGTTCACTTGCAGAGAGGCCTCGATTGGCGGCGCAAGCGTAAAAACGTGAAGATGCGGGCGTGAAATTCATTGCACAGGTTTGAAAAGGGGAATTCATGGATTTGCGGGGGAAGTCATTCATCGGATGGGCGAGCGGTGCGGAGGGCGGAAAGAAGTTTTCGGCTATCAATCCCGCAAAAAACACCCCGCTGGAGCCGGCATATGCCTCCGCGTTGCCCGAAGAGGTGGATCGCGCGGCGAGGCTTGCCGCACAGGCTTTCACTTCTTATTCAAGATTGGGCGGCAAAGAAAAAGCGGTCTTCCTTCGCGCGATTGCGAAAGGCCTCGAAGACATCACCGATTCGCTCGTTATAAGGGTCAACCAGGAGACAGGACTTCCGGAAGCGCGCATTCGCTCCGAGGCCGCGCGCACCGCTTTCCAGTTGCGGCTCTTTGCCGATCTGGTCGAAGAAGGCTCGTGGGTGCGCGCCCGGCTGGACCGCCCCGACCCTGCGCGTAAGCCGGCGCCGAAACCGGATCTGCGATCGATGTGGCGGCCGCTCGGACCTGTCGTGGTTTTTGGCGCAAGCAACTTTCCGCTGGCGTATTCCGTCGCAGGTGGGGACACGGCTTCCGCATTCGCTGCGGGGAATCCCGTCATTGTGAAGGCGCATCCGGCACATCCGGGGACATCGGAGTTGGTGGGTGATGTAATTCGCACCGCCGCGCGGGCGTGCAATTTGTCCGAGGGAGTGTTTTCGGTACTCTTCGACGCGGGTACGGAAGTGGGAGCGGCGCTGGTGCGGCATCCCCTCGTTCGTGCGGTCGGTTTTACGGGCTCGCAGCGCGGCGGGCGCGCGCTGATGGATATCGCAGCAGCGCGACCGGAGCCGATCCCGGTGTTTGCGGAGATGGGCAGCACAAACCCAGTTTTTCTTTTGCCGGGCGCGCTTGCTGCGCGCGGTGAGCAAATCGCAGAAGGGCTGTACACTTCAGTGACTCTCGGTGCGGGGCAATTCTGCACCAAGCCCGGTCTTGTGTTCCTACCGCCGACAGCGGAGGCGAAAAGTTTTTCGCAGAGTCTGGCGCGGCGCATGTCGGAGTCGGCCGCGCCCGTAATGCTGACTCCTCAGATCCACGCGGCGTATGCCGGGCAGGTGGCAGCTCGCGCAAAGGAATCGAGCGTCGTGCTCGCGGCGGAAGGAAAGCCAGCGGGCGGTGAGCCGGGTGTTCACGGAACGCCGGCATTATTCACCACGGGGGCGCGCGAGTTCGTCGCGCACCCGGATCTTGCGGCGGAGGTGTTTGGGCCTGCGACGCTGGTCGTTAGCTGCGGCCGCAAAGAAGAGATGTTGGAAATTGCGCGCGGATTGCACGGGCATCTCACGGCCACGGTGCACGGAACGGAAGAAGACCTGCGCGAGTACCGCGAACTCGTCGAAATCCTCGAACAAAAGGCAGGTCGGCTGGTATTCAACGGATTTCCCACGGGTGTTGAGGTAGGTCACGCAATTATTCACGGAGGGCCATATCCGGCCTCCTCGGACGGACAGTCCACATCCGTGGGCAGCCAGGCGATCTATCGTTTCGCCCGGCCCGTGTGTTTCCAGAATTTCCCAAACGAAACCTTGCCGGAGGAGTTGAAAGACGGCAACCCGCTCAGGATTTGGCGGCGCGTGGATGGCGCACTGGGAAAAGATTGATCCGGACGGTGCGCGAAACGTTGGACGAGAAGTCGAACTCTTCAGGCGCGCTTCCAATCGCAAAACGGCTGCCGCGCTTGCGCCCCTTTTCCAAACGTGTGAAAATTCAATGCTGCTTCCGCGGTTTTTCCGCAATGGCGATATCGTCTAAGGGTTAGGACGCGGCCCTCTCAAGGCCGAAATCCGGGTTCGAATCCCGGTATCGCTACCAACTGTTTAGCCTCGGCAGCGAATTCCAGTTGCATGGGCGGCGTCATGGCCAAAATTTATGCGGGCACTTCGGGATGGGCGTATCCGACATGGCGGCCCAAGTTCTATCCGGCAAAGCTTGGCTCGGCGAAATTCCTGCAACATTATGCGACACTCCTCAATTCTGTTGAAGTGAACTACACATTTCGCACCCTTCCGACGGAAAAGCTTCTCAATGGTTGGATTGCGGCCACTCCCAGCGGATTCAAGTTTGCAATTAAGGCGCCCCAAATGATCACGCACATAAAACGTTTGCGTGGTACGAAAAAATTGACGGCGAAGTTTTTCTCGCTACTGAGGCCATTGGAAAAAGCAAGAAAGCTTGGGCCTGTCCTCTTTCAACTGCCGCCATTTTTGAAGCGCGATTTGGAACTATTAAATGGTTTTCTAGCTGGATTGCCGCGCAAACACCGCGTCGCGATTGAGTTCCGGCATGCTTCATGGTTTTGTGACGACGTTTACACACTGTTGCATAGCGCCGGGGTGGCTCTATGCTTGGCGGAGAGCGAAAAAATCGTGACTCCAGATGTTCAAACGGCGAAATGGGCATATTTGCGGTTACGAAGAGAGAGTTATTCGATCAGTTCGCGCGCGGCAATCGCGCGCCGAATCCGAAAACTCACCAAGAAAGGAGACGTCTTCGCTTATTTTATGCACCAGGAGAGACCCTCTGGCGCCATTCATGCGGAACGACTACTGGGCACCGCCGGGGGCTCATGAAGTAGGTGAGTGGTCACGTCTTCGCAATCCTCCGTTTTGCGAATTCCCTTCAATTGGCGCCAATGATCCAGTGTCCGTATCTTGTTCTGCAGAAAAGAGTTAGTACCCATGAAATCCAATGGAAACATGCAACTTCGGGTGCATGTTTAGCGTCAAATCAGGAATCCTAAAGACGCGCTGACGAGAAGCAAGAGAAACTAGGTATCCTGTCGATTTGGGTGGGTGAGGGGGACAAGCAATTCATGTGGAGATTGTTTAGGAGCAGGGGCGGGTTTGTCTTCGAATTGGTGCTTACGGCACTCTCTTTGCTGGCTCTTCCGCTCGTGGCGCAGCAGCAACCTGGTTCCGCCCCAGTGCAAGATCCACCGAAGACGGATTCGGCGACGGCCGGTGATACGGGCCGGAAGGACTCTAAAGATGCGAACACACAAAGTAGGCAACAGAATGGGACGCAAAAAAACGACCGCATTTTCGGCATCATTCCGAATCACAATACAGTAGAGGGCGCGACCGAAATAACTCCCATTTCTTCGAAAGTGAAATTCAAGCTTGCGTTTGCGAATCTGGGAGATCCCTACACATATGGCATCGTCGGAATCCTGGCGCTCCAAGGGCAAGCGACAGATGATCCAAGTTCGTGGGGGCAGGGGATGAGGGGTTTCGGAAAAAGATACGCGGCTTCGCTTGTAGATCAGACATTGGGGCCGTTGATGTCGACTGGAGTTTTCCCTTCGCTATTTCATGAGGACCCGCGCTACTTCCAACTCGGCAGGGGGGGATTTAAGCATCGATTCGCCTACGCGATGGAACGGCTTGTCGTCACGCGGACCGATTCGGGTCACGCACAATTCAATTATTCCGAATTTGTCGGCAATGCCGCGGCGGCCGGGCTTTCTAATTTTTATTACCCCGCCCAGGAACGCAATCTGTCGGGTAATTTGAACCGGTATGCAACGCAAATCGCCGTGGATGCGCTCGGGAACTTTCTAAAAGAATTCTGGCCAGACATGAAGCGCAAACTCTTGCACAGGAATTCGCCCGAATAATTTGCACTACCGAGACAGGTTTCCGGTTTTGGCTGGTAAGGCGGATGGCGCATAATCGGGGCGTGCCAAAGGTACTCCCGCAAGAAGAATTCGCGGCAAGCGCTGAGCATGGAGCCGGCCCAAAGAAATCGAGTGGAGTAAGCTCGCACGGCGATAATCTTCCAGCAGGATCTCCCGTCAGCAATCCCTCGCACAGTCAGAGCTTGAAATGGGTTGACGTCGTCCTCTTGTTATTTGTCGCAGGGCTGGCCGTTCTCCCCCCCATTCGCGAATATCACAAGCAACTCATACTGGCCGCAATCGTCATCGTGCAGCTCATAGAGAGCAGGCTGGTGGCGTGGTCGCCTCAGCGAGGCTCCTCGTACGCCATTGTGTTGAAGATTGTACTTGCGACTGTTTTGCTCGATCACACCGGCGAGTTGGGAATCAATAGCAGCTATTGGCCGATCTATTTGCTGCCCGTCGTTACGGCAGCCACTTACTTCGGGCCTTGGGGCACGCTGCTTTGGACCGCGCTGACGTCGGCTGCTTATTGTTCGTACCTTTTCCCAGCATTGCAGAACTACGCACTCACAATAGATGGTGCGGGAGAGCTTGCCGGCCGCGTACTCTTTTTTCTCCTGGCCGCGATGTTTGTGAATCGCTTTGCGGTGGAGATACGAAAAAGGGCCGGCGCATATCAGATTCTCGCAGAGCAAATGGCGGAGACCAACCGGCGGCTTGCGCAAGCGCAGGAGGAGGCGCGGCGTTCAGAGCGGCTTGCGGCTCTCGGGCAAATGTCGGCGGGTCTGGCGCACGAAATTCGAAATCCATTGGGAGTGATCCGCGGCTCGGCCGAGATGCTGAATCTGAAGTTGCAGCAGACGAATCCGCTGGCGAGCGAGCTTGCGGGCTACATCTTGAGTGAAACAAACCGGTTGAGCGCACTCGTCGCGAGATTCCTCGATTTCGCGAGGCCGATGTCGCTCGAACTTTCGCCCGGGAATCTGGCGGAGGTTACGGATCGCGCCCTCGAAGCGGCGCGCGCACAGCGTCCTGATGCAAAAATTCAAGTGGAGCGAAATTACGCGACCGGTCTGCCGCCCGTGCCAATGGACGAGCGGTTGTGCGAGCAAGTGTTTGTGAATCTGGCACTGAATGCCTACGATGCCATGGAAGCTGAGGGTGGAAAGCTGCGAGTCGAGATTGCGCGCTTACTTCATGCGGGAGTGGACGGTGTTGAAGTAATCTTTCGGGACACCGGCCCGGGGATTCCGCCGGAACTGCGCCAACAGATATTCAATCCGTTTTTCACAACAAAGAAGTCAGGCGTGGGGCTGGGTCTTGCAGTTGTTTCAAAGATCGTAGACGAGCATCACGGATCACTCCGTGTCGATAGCGAACCGGGGCAAGGCGCTTGTTTTCGCGTATTCTTTCCTGCGGTGGATTCATAGGACATTTTGGAAATGCCAACGATATTGATCGTCGAAGATGAAGCCAAGCTGCGGCGCTTGCTCGAATTGAATTTGAGCGAAGAGGGCTGGGCCTCGTTTTCCGCGGGTGACGCAGAGGAAGGTGTAAAGATCCTCGGTCGCGAGACGATTGACCTCGTCTTAACGGATTTCAAACTTCCTGGAATGAACGGGCTCGAGTTCCTTCAGGCAGTTCGGAGGATCAACGCAGAAGTGCCGGTCATTCTGATGACCGCATACGGAAGCGTTGAGTCCGCCGTTGAGGCGATGCGCAAAGGCGCGAGCAACTACGTGCTGAAACCGTTTTCGCTTGAGGAGATCAAGCTCGTTATCCGCAAGGAGTTGGATGTCCGTCAGCTTCTCTCCGAGAATCGGATACTGCGCGAGGAGCTGGGTAAGCGCTATGACTATCCAAATATCATCGCGAAGAGCGCCAGGATGCAAGAGGTGCTCGCGGCTGTCGAGCGCGTTGCGCCGACGAATTCCACAGTGCTGATTGGCGGCGAAAGCGGCGTCGGCAAAGAGTTGATCGCGCGGGCGATTCATCAGCACTCGATGCGCGCCAAGGGGCCTTTCATCAAGATCAATTGCACCGCGATTCCAGAAAACCTGCTGGAAAGCGAACTCTTCGGTTACGAGAAGGGTGCATTCACTGGCGCCAGCTCCAGCAAGCCGGGAAAATTCGAGCTGGCCGACAAAGGCACATTGTTCCTTGATGAAATCGGTGACGTTCCTACATCCACGCAGGCAAAGTTGCTGCGTGTCTTGCAAGAACGCGAATTCGAGCGACTCGGGGGGATGCGCACGATCAAGGTGGATGTTCGAATGATCGCGGCAACGAACCGTGATCTTCGCGCAGCGCTCGAACAAGGGACGTTTCGCGAGGACCTTTATTATCGGTTGAATGTCGTGCCCATTGACGTGCCGCCACTGCGAGAGCACAAAGAGGACATCCCGGGACTCGTCGAGTATTTACTCGCACAGTACAGCAAAGACAGCGGGAAGCAGATCCGCGGTGTAACTCCACCGGCGATGCAAACACTAACGGGTTTTCACTGGCCGGGAAATGTGCGCGAACTACAAAACATAATCGAAAGGGCCGTTACGTTCGCAAAAGGCGACCGGATTGAAGCCGGCGACATTCAATTGGACTCAGTTCCGTCCAAGGGGACTTCCGGCGCGCAGGAATTCCTGTCTCCCGGGATGACCCTGGATGACTTGGAAAATGAAATGATCCGAGAAGCGCTTCGCCGGGCAAACGGCAACAAGAGCCAGGCAGCGCGCTTGCTTGGCCTTACCAGGAATGCATTGCGATATCGCCTCTCAAAAATCGGCATCCCTGATGATCCTGAGCCACAGGATTAGTCCTGCAAAATGTTGATTGGCTGAAATCAACCACCTCTGGTTGAAAGGCACCGATTCAAAGCTAAATGAAATCTGAATACCAAGCGCCGACCTGTCTGTAAGTTGTTGAATTTGTTTGGTTTAATGGCAAGGCTCATTTCGTGATTATTTGGCATCCCCCCTGCATTACATGTTGCGGGCCGGCCTGCTATCCCGCTGCGTTGGTTTGAGGATGGCGGGAGGCCCCAAACGAGGTAGGCCATGAAAATGACCCTGAGACTTCTTGGAGTTCTTGGTCTGGCAGCTTTTGCAGTAGGGCAAGCAAGTGCACAAGACCTGCCGCCCGCACCCACTGGCGCTGACCAGCAACAGCAGCAGACGGGTCCTGCGCCGACCGTCGCACGCATCAGCTTCATCCGAGGTGACGTCTCCATGCGCCGCGGGGACTCTGGTGATTGGGTCGCGCTGACCTTGAATACTCCGCTAATGGCGGGCGACAAAATTTCAACCGCAAATGGCGCGCGCGCTGAATTGCAGCTTGACTACGCGAATATCCTCCGTCTATCAGGCCGCACTGAAGCAGACATTGCCACCATGGCGGACGGCCACATCCAAATTCAAGTTGCGCAGGGCCTCGTTGAGTATTCAGTGTTGAAGGGCGCCGAAGGCGACGTGGAGATTGATACTCCCACTGTTTCAGTGCGTCCGTTGCGCGAAGGATTGTATCGCGTCGAGGTAAGTGACACCGGCGAGGCAATTGTAATCGTCCGCAACGGCGAAGCGGAAGTAGCCACGCAGGAAGGCAGTACGAAAGTGGGCCGGGGCGAAATGATCACGGTTCATGGAACAGGCGCGGACGTTCAATTCAAGAAATCGGATGCGCGGTCGAATGATGAATGGGACAAGTGGAGTGAAGACCGCGACCGCCTCATTCAAAATGCGGAAGGCACCCGCAAGACCAATTCCTACTACACCGGAGCGAACGATCTGGATTCTTATGGGCGCTGGGAAAACGTTCCCGATTACGGCGACGTTTGGACGCCGAATGTAGGCGCCGATTGGGCGCCCTATCGCGAAGGCAATTGGGTTTGGGAACCTTATTATGATTGGACCTGGGTTTCGTCAGAGCCATGGGGCTGGGCGCCATACCACTACGGGCGCTGGTTCCGTTGGAACGAGCGGTGGTGCTGGTGGCCGGGGCCTGTCTACGGTGGTTACCGCCCAGCTTGGGCGCCTGCTTATGTTTCCTTTTTGGGATTCGGGGGGGACTGGGGAGTCGGGTTTGGATTCGGTTCAGTTGGTTGGTTTCCTGTGGGGCCGTGCGATCCATTCTTCCCCTGGTTTGGATTCGGTTTCAGATTTGGTTTCCATGACCGTGACGACTTTTTCCGGTTCCGTGGGAGAGGGGATTGGGATCGAGATGATTTCCACCGTCGCTTTCCGCATGGGGTCGAACCACTGAGAGGGCGTTTTGACGAGCGATTCTCCAATACTCGATTGGCGGAACGGAACCCACGCATTGTTACCGCCACTCGCGCTGAACAATTCGGCCATCGAGGCGCCGGTTTCAGGGCGGGAGTAACGCCCGAAGAATTCCGTGGCGGGAAAGTGATGAACGGTAGCGTTCCGGTCACGCCGACACGCGAGAGCTTGAGCCCAACGAACCGTGCCGCAAATCCTTCGACGATTCGCAATGGCGGGCAGCAGCACTTTGTCGGATCCGCGCGCCCAACGAATTCGAATCGCGGCTCATTCAATGAGCAGTCGCGTCAAATGCAGGAAGCACTGCGTTCGAACGGGCAAGGGTCTGGTGGCGGCCAGGGAACAAATCCAAACCGCGGCAACGGGGTATTTACGCCTCCAAACCATGGCGTCGACCGATCATCGGGAGCGCCACAGCAGGGGCAGCAGCCTCCGGACCGCGGCAATGGCGTGATGTTGCGCCAGGGCAATCAAGACAACCGGCCCGGCAATTCGCAGCCGCCAAAGTCAGGGGCGGGCTCTGGAGGCTGGCAGCGCTTTTCGCAGCAACCCAACCAGCCGCCATCGCGAGGTCAGCAGCCTCCAACGCGAGGCAATGGCGTTATGACACCTCCACAGCGGCCCGCGAGAACCTTCGATGGCCAGGGGCAGCGTCCGCAGCAACCATCGCAGCCCGGAAATGGACCCGGAGCATGGCAGCGGTTTACACCACAGCCAAACCAGCCTTCTCGCGGCGCAGCTCCCGGGAACCAGCCGACGCAGCCGCGGTATCAAGGCGGTTCGCAGCAGGGTTCAATACGTCCGCCTCTGGATCTTCGCAGGCCAGTTGTGAATGACCGGACATCGAATGGAGGGGGACAGCGATATTCCCCACCACCACGATACTCTCCGCCTCCGCAACAGTATTCTGCGCCTCCACGGTATTCTCCACCTCCGCGCTATTCTCCACCCCCGGCGCCACCGAGTCGTTCTAGCGGTGGCAGCGCTCCACGCTACTCGCCGCCTCCGAGCCGCCCGAGCGGCGGCAGCAGCGGGGGTTCGCATGGAAGTTCTGGTGGGAGTTCACATGGCAGTTCTGGTGGAGGGTCACACGGCGGCGGATCTTCTTCGCACCATCACTAAACGATCTCTGCCCACAAGAGCAACCGGCGCGGTCGATTCTTAAACGAAACGGCGCGCCGGTTGTGATTTCCAATCAAGACTCCTTGAAGAAATCCAAATTTGGCGGTTGTGCGATCAATCTGCAGGGGCGCTATGAGGTGCCGCTGCGCGGCTGCTGCCGCGCAACCATGTTTGAAGCCTATCCATGTAGAGATAAACAACGGGGGTTGTGAAGAGCGTCAGCATTTGGCTGAGGATGAGTCCGCCCACAATCGTAATGCCGAGCGGCTGGCGGAGTTCAGAACCGGTACCCCCGCCGATGGCAAGTGGTACCGCTCCAAACAGCGCGGCCATCGTCGTCATCATGATCGGCCGGAAGCGGAGAACGCACGCCTGGTGGATCGCCTCGATGGGCGGTTTGCCATCCATGCGCTCAGCCTGCAAGGCGAAATCAATCATCAGAATCGCGTTCTTCTTTACAATCCCAATCAAGAGAATGATGCCAATGAGAGCGATGATGTTCAGGTCTGATTTGAAAAGCATGATGGCCAGCAGCGCGCCGACGCCGGCGGATGGCAGAGTAGAAAGAATTGTAATCGGATGAATGTAGCTCTCGTAAAGGATTCCGAGAACGATGTAAACGGCGGCAAGCGCCGTCAGGATCAACAGGGGCATCGTCGAGAGTGAGCTTTGGAAAGCCGCTGCCGTACCCTGAAATGTGCCCCGGACTGTCGGTGGGAGCCCAACCTGCCGCTCGGCAGACTTGATGGCCAGTGTCGCTTTGTCCAGCGAGGCTCCGATGGCGAGATTGAAAGAAAGCGTGATGGCAGGAACCTGTCCTTGGTGATTCACGGCGAGCGGAGTCAGTGAGGGCCCAAAGTGTGAAAAAGCGCTGAGCGGAACCAGCGTTCTTTTGTCTGTTGGAACGTAAATTTGCTTGAGAGTTTCAGGATTGCGGAGATACTGTGGGGCCACCTCCAGAACGACGTGATATTGGTTGAGCCCTTTGTAGATTGTCGAGACCTGCCGTTGCCCGAAAGAGTCATTCAGAGTGTTGTCAATCGCGGACATCGAAACGCCGAGCCGCGAAGCGGTGTCGCGGTCAATCACAAGGGAGGCTTCGAGCCCCCGGATTTGCTGGTCGCTGTTTGCGTCTTTGATTTCTGGAATACTCGCAATTTTTTGCAGGAGGATTGGCGCCCAGTGGTTCAGGTCCTGCAAATTGTCCGCCTCAAGCGTGTACTGATACTGAGAGTTGCCGCTTCGCCCGCCCACGCTCACATCCTGTGTCGCCTGTAAATAAAGCGTTGCACCCGGGACTCTGGCGGCTTTCGCGCGTATCCGAGCAATTACCTGGTCCACTGTCAGCTTTCGCTCCGCGATAGGCTTCAACTGAATGAACATGCGACCTGTATTAATGGGACCGCCATAACCGCCACCGCCGGTCGAATCGCCGACCGTATCCACGGCCGGATCTGCCCGGACAATGTCTGCAAATTCGCGAAGTTTTTCGTCCATCGCGGGAAAGGAGACATCCTGGTCGGCAATCACACTGGCGCTCAGCCGCCCAGTGTCTTGCTGAGGAAAGAACCCCTTCGGGACGATAAGGAACAAGTACACGTTGACGCAGATGGTGGCGAGCGTAAGAGCCAGAACCAACGGCTGATGACGCAGGACCCACCCCAAGCAGGTTTCGTAGAATCTCTTTAGCCTTTCAAAGCCCCTTTCTGCCACCCTGTGGAGAAACCCATGCTCGCCGGATTCATGCCTCAGAAACCGGGCACACATCATCGGGGTCGTCGTCAGCGACACCATCAATGAAAATCCGATTGCAGTGCTCAACACTACAGCGAATTCCCTGAAAAGCCTCCCAACCACTCCGCCCATCAGCAGAATCGGAATGAACACAGCCACAAGGGATGTACTCATCGAGAGAACCGTGAAGCCAATTTCACGCGACCCGCGGAGCGCGGCTTCCATCGGTTTTAGCCCAGCCTCCAGATAACGCGTAATATTCTCGATGACGACGATCGCGTCATCCACAACAAAGCCGGTGGAAATGGTGAGCGCCATCAACGAGAGATTGTCCAGCGTGTAACCAGCCAGGTACATCATTCCAAAAGTTCCCACGAGGGAAAGTGGCACGGCAACTCCCGGTATCGCCGTCGCCCAGGGATTCCGGAGAAACGCGAACACGACCAGTACGACCAGCACAATCGAAATCATCAACGTGATTTCAACGTCATGGATCGAGGCGCGAATCGTGGGCGTCCGGTCCAAAATGACGCCCAGATGAATTGTCGGAGGGATCGAAGCCTGCAACTGCGGCAGCATGGCGCGGACGCGGTCTACCGTCTCGAGGATATTGGCGCCGGGTTGCCGGAATATCACCATGACGATGGCAGGCTCGCCATTGGCGTAACCGGAGGCGCGGACGTCCGCTACGGAATCAACGATATTGGCGACGTCCTCCATTCGGACCGCTGCGCCATTGTGATAAGTAATGAGAAGCGGCCGGTATTCCCTGGCCCTGAATAGTTGGTCAGTGGCGGTAATATTCCAAGTCTGATCCGCGTTAGCCAGTTCTCCTTTGGGCCGGTTTGCATTTGCGGATGCGAGCGCAATTCGGACCTGTTCCATGCTGATTCCATAGCTATTCAACTGCACCGGATTCACCTGCACGCGAACCGCAGGTTGCGCGCCGCCGCCGACGGAGACCTGGCCCACGCCTTCTACTTGGGAAAGCTTCTGCGCCAGGATCGAATCCGCGGCGTCATACACCTGCGCCTTCGGGACTGTCGTTGAGGTCAGACTGAGAAGAATGATTGGCGAATCGGCGGGGTTAACCTTGCGATAGGTCGGCGCATTTGGCATGCCCGAAGGGAGTTGGCTGCGCGCCGCATTGATGGCGGCCTGAACGTCGCGTGCGGCGGCATCAATGTTTCTGTTTAGATCGAATTGTAAAGTTACGCTCGTGGAGCCAAGCTGGCTTCTAGACGTCATCTCCGTCACACCTGAGATGCGTCCAAACTGGCGCTCGAGCGGGGTGGCTACGGAGGAAGCCATCGTTTCCGGGCTCGCCCCCGGCAAACCGGCTGAGACATTTATGGTCGGGAAATCCACCTGTGGAAGCGGGGAAATCGGCAGAAAACGGAATGCCAGGCCGCCTGCCATGAACAGCGCGATCGTCAACAACGCAGTCCCCACCGGTCGCTTGATGAACGGGGCCGAGATGTTCGACGAAATGTTCATACTTCAGTCTGCTGTGGCGGGTTGTTGCTCCGCGCCGCCAAAGTGAAACCGCTTGCCGAGCCGCCGTGCCAGCCAGTCAAAGGCAAGGTAAACGACGGGTGTCGTGTAAAGCGTAAGCAATTGACTCAGGATCAACCCGCCGACAATGGAAATTCCGAGGGGACGCCGCAACTCGGAGCCGACTCCCGTTCCGAGCGCGAGGGGAAGCCCGGCGAGCAGCGCCGCCATTGTGGTCATCATGATCGGACGGAATCTCAGCAAACAGGCCTCATAAATTGCATCAAGAGGCGTCTTGCCTTCTTTGCGTTCCGCTTCGAGGGCGAAGTCAATCATCATGATGGCGTTCTTTTTTACGATTCCGATCAGCAGGATCAATCCAATCAGCGCAATCACGCTGAACTCGGTCTTGCAAAGGAGCAGCGCCAGGATGGCACCGACGCCGGCGGAAGGGAGCGTCGAAAGAATTGTGATGGGATGGATGTAACTCTCGTAAAGCACGCCGAGCACAATGTAAACGGTAATCACCGCCGCGAGGATGAGCAGTGGCTCATTGGAAAGTGAATTCAGGAACGCCGCCGCCGTGCCCTGAAAACTCGTCTGAATGCTGGCCGGAAGGCCAACTGCACCCTGCGCGGTGTTGATTGATTTCACTGCGTCGCCGAGCGACACACCCGGAGCCAGATTGAACGAAATCGTAACGACAGGGAACTGTCCCTGGTGATTGTTGACCAGCGCTGATGCGCCGCCCTCGACACGTGTGAAAGAACTCAGCGACACCTGCCCGCCATTCGTGGAGGGCACATAAATATCCTTCAAAGAATCTGGGTCTATCTGGAATCGCGGGTCCACTTCGAGCACGACGTGGTATTGGTTGAGCTGCGTGAACATCGTGGACACCTGCCGCTGGCCGAACGCGTCATAAAGGACGTTGTCGATCGTTTGGGGAAGGACGCCGAGCCTCGAGGCGGTGTCACGGTCAATCACGAGAGTCGTGAAGAGCCCGCCATTCAATTCGTCGCTCGCGACGTCAGTGAGTTCCGGGAGCGACTTCATCTTGGCAATCAATCGTGGAGTCCAAAGTGCAAGTTCCTTTGCATCAACATCTTCCACGCTGTATTGAAATTCCGTGCGGCTGATTCGATCTTCCACCGTGAGGTCCTGGACCGGTTGAAGAAAGAGTGAGATTCCCTCCACATCGGCAAGTTGCGGCTGAAGCCGTCGAATCACATCGGATGCCGAGATCTTCCGCTCGTCGAGCGGTTTCAAATTGATCTGAATGCGGCCGGTGTTGGTTGTTGTGTTCGTCCCGTCAATACCAATGAACGAAGAAAGGCTGGCGACGGCGGGGTCCTGAAGAATCACGTGGGTGAGGGATTGCTGGCGCTTGGCCATCGCGCCGAAGGAAATATCCTGGGCAGCTTCAGACACACATAGAATCACTCCCGTGTCCTGCACGGGGAAGAAACCTTTCGGCACATAGATATAAAGAAGAATCGTTGCGACAAGAGTTCCGAACGTGACAATTAGAGTGGTCGTCCTGTACTGCAAGACAAACCGCAAAGTACGCCCGTAAAAGGAAATGACGGATTCAAATGCGCGTTCCGAAAGGCGATAGAATCGTCCTTGTTCGGATTCCTTTTTGTGCTTTAGGAGCCGCGCACACATCATCGGAGTCAACGTCAGCGAAACAACGGCAGAGACGAGAATCGTCACGGCCAGCGTGACTGCAAATTCGCGAAACAATCGGCCGACGATATCACCCATGAAAAGCAATGGAATCAGCACGGCAATAAGAGAAACGGTCAGCGAGAGAATCGTGAAACCGATTTGCTCGGATCCTTTCAGCGCGGCTTCGAGCGGTGATTCGCCCTGCTCGATGTAACGGCTGATGTTTTCGATCATCACGATCGCGTCGTCTACGACGAAGCCAGTGGAAATTGTGAGCGCCATCAGAGACAGATTGTTCAGGCTGTACCCAAGCAGGTACATCACACCGAAAGTTCCGACAATAGAGAGAGGCACGGCGATACTCGGGATGATTGTGGCGGAAACGCTGCGCAAGAAAAGAAAGATGACAAGGACGACCAGTCCGACAGTCAGCATCAGTTCCATCTTCACGTCTGTAACGGAAGCACGGATCGTCGTGGTGCGGTCGGTCAGCACATTCACTTGAATGGAAGGAGGCAAAGAAGCCTGTAAAGTTGGAAGCAGCTTGAGAATTCGATCCACTACGCCGATAATGTTCGCTCCGGGCTGCCGCTGAATGTTCAGGATCACAGCGGGATGCTCGTTTGCCCACGCCGCTTGCTTGATGTTCTCCGCGCTGTCTACTACGTTCGCCACATCCTTGAGCCGGATGGGAGCGCCATTTCGGTAGGCCACGATGAGCGGTCTATAAGCATCCGCGGATAGAAGCTGGTCGTTTGCACCGATGGTAAATGCCTGGTGCGGTCCGTCAAAGTTTCCTTTGGCCTGATCGACATTCGCCTGATTAAGCGCAATCCGCAGATCTTCAAGGCTCATCCCGTACGAGGCGAGTGCAGTCGGATTTGCCTGAATCCGGACCGCGGGCTTTTGGCCGCCGCTGATGCTGACGAGTCCCACGCCGGATAGCTGAGAGATTTTCTGAGCCAACGTTGTATCGGCGAGGTCTTCTACTTTGGCGAGCGGAAGTGTATTCGACGTGAGCGCAAGAGTAAGGATCGGCGCGTCGGCGGGATTAATCTTGCTGTAGATGGGCGGGTTCGGCAGGTCCGTCGGCAGAAGATTGGACGCAGCGTTGATAGCCGCCTGAACGCTTTGCTCAGCCACGTCAATATTCAGATCCAGCGTGAATTGAAGCGTAATCGTTGAGCTTCCGAACGAGCTCATCGAGGTCATCTGATTCAGACCAGGGATCTGGCCGAACTGGCGTTCGAGCGGAGACGTCACCGATGACGACATCACATCCGGGCTTGCCCCCGGATAAAACGTCTGTATTTGAATCGTTGGATAGTCAACTTCCGGCAACGCGGAAACGGGCAACTGATTGTAGGCCACAAATCCGGCAAGCAAGATCCCGATCATTAAAAGGCTTGTCGCGACCGGACGAAGGATGAATGGCCTGGAAATGCTCATTTTTTGCCGCCCCGGGCTGCGGGAGCCGGGGCTGAGACATTTGGTGCCGGAGAAGGTGAACTTGAACGCGCGTCTATCTTTGTCCCATCTTGCAATTTATCCTGGCCGTCCACGACAACCACTTCACCTGGTTGCAGTCCTTCACTGAGACCGGACTGAGTTCCTTCTGTGACCGACTGCTTCACCGGACGAATTGAGACAGTGCCATTTGAATTGACGACGAACACAAAGGTGCCCTGCGGTCCACGTTGGATCGCGGTAGAGGGAACAATTGTGAGGCCCTTTTGGCTACCCACCAAAACACTTATATTCACAAACTGGTTTGGAAATAGATGATTATCTTCGTTATCAAACACGGCCTTCAGCTTGAATGTGTCGGTGGCCGGATCAATTGCATTGTCAATCGTGAGGAGCTTTCCTGAGGCGAGTTTATTGATTCCGTCCTGGTCGTATGCCTCGACGGAAAGTTGTGCGCCCGCGCGGACCTGCTTGAAGACGTCTGGGAGATTCTTCTGTGGCAATGCAACAAGCGCCGCGATTGGTTGAACCTGCGTGATGACAACCAGTCCGTTCGTGTCCGTCGCATGGACCATATTGCCCGCGTCCACAAGCCGCAGCCCGACGCGGCCGGTTATCGGCGAAGTGATGTGGCAATACATCAGTTGGAGTTTGGCACTGTCAATCTGAGCTTGGTCGGACTTTATTGCCCCATCATACTGTCCAACGTTTGCCCGTTGCGTGTCGAGTTGCTGCTTCGGAATGACCCCTTCTTGGAAGAGCTCCGTATATCTCGCGAAATTCGCCTTGGCGTCATTGAGTAGCGCCGTATCGTGTGCGAGCGTGCCCTCTGCCTGTTCAAGCTGTACTTGAAATGGCCGGGAGTCAATCTCGGCCAGCAGATCTCCCGCGTGGACCACTTGGCCTTCCTGGAATGCGACATTGATGAGTTGCCCCTCCACTCTGCTTCGCACTGTGACGGTGTTAATCGCTGTTACTGTGCCTATGTTTCGCAAGTAAACGGGAATGTCTCCGCGGACAGCCGTCGCAACAGCCACGGGGACCGCTCCACCACCGCGTCCGCCCCGCCCCGCTCCCGAGGCGGGAGTTGACGGAGTGCTGCTAGCAAAAACTCCGCGATAGTGCCATCCTCCGTACCCAAGCGCGGCGAGAACGATTAGCCAAATCCACCAGTGCCGCTTCGTTCGTGGAGCACTGGAATTTCTATCATTTTGTGACCCGTTCAAATTTCTTTGTTTTTCCTCAATCGTGGGTGTCGGCATTAGGTTGTTTCCGCCAAGGAATCTCTTATTCCAATCAGCCCGGGAATCGCAAATAATACCCCATTCGTTGATTTGATTCTCGAATTGCTCAGTGGGCATTCCCCTTACCGATGTTTGACGAAATCCGAGCTCGGGCCGTTGCGAATAATGGCATGAATTAACTGGTGTGTCCGCTTCCGATACGTTGAGTCCCACGAATGGCCAGCCCTTCGGATTCCCGAGTCGTTGATGCCACATAAACCCATGAAAACAAAAGGGTTATTATTCATGATTTACGGCCCCCTATTTGCGCATAAACGTCGGTGTCTAAGGTTTGCTCGAAGTGTGTTTACAGTCTTAATTGTCCTATGTCATGCCATCCAGGTGGTGGCCGGGGCCGGGGTTAATTTGGTCAAACTCGAATCCAGTATTTTGATCAGGAGGAGCAATGCCGAAAATGGAGCGTGTGCGTGAAGTTTTGCGAGCAGAGCTAAGCGACGAGCATATGCGCCAAAGAGCTGCGGCGGGGTGGCGGATGTTTGCCATCGAGTGGGAGCGCCCCTCGGATGGCGAGGAAGATCGTCCTTTTGGATCAATGGAAACGGAGCTGCCCTATGGGCTGCAGGTTTCCGGCGATTGTCTCCACCTCGAGGAGAACCGCATTGAGAAGGAGGCTCTTGTATATATGCTCGAGCTGATTGTGCAGGATTATCCCTTTTCACGGATTGCCAGCGAACTCAACGAGCGCGGTTACCGCACACGCTCGGGTGGTAACTGGGATCCGGTCGCCGTCTTCAACTTACTTCCTCGGATGATTGAAGTTGGCCCCCGTGTCTTCACCAGTGACGAATGGGCCGACCGACGGCAGCGGCTATTCAAGGTATTTGTCTAGCCCTCGATTTATGCACAAATCGGAGAAAGATTGCCCAGGGCTTTCGGTCTAGGGAGCTCAAGCGCCGCGCTACGAAGGTTGATCCGATGGTTGCCCTGCGCTACGAATAGCATGATGACAATTTTCTGGGCCCGCCGTCTTAAGATGTAGACTCAAGTTTGCTTGGTCATTGGGAGAAAAATGGGAAACCTCTGGCAGGATCTCCGCTTCGGCTTGCGCATGTTGGTCAAGAGCCCCGGCGTCACAGCGATTGCAATTCTGACGCTCGCTCTTGGCATTGGCGCGAATACTGCAATCTTCTCTCTCACTGATCAGATTCTTCTTCGCGTGTTGCCGGTCTCCCATCCGGAAGAGCTGGTAGTACTCCGCTCACCGGGACCTTTTTCGGGCAGCACCTGGGCGGACGGCGATTCCTCGATGTCATTTTCCTATCCAATGTACAAAGACTTGCGCGACCACTGCCCCGTCTTCTCCGGGCTTCTCGCTCGATTCTCCGTTGCTTTGAGCGTTTCGGGTCAGGGCCGTACGGAGCGCGGGCAAGGGGAACTTGTCTCCGGGAATTACTTCCAGGTGCTGGGTGTTCGTCCGTTCCTCGGACGGGTCTTTAGCGCGGATGACGAAACGGCTCCCGGCGCGAATACGGTCGCGGTGTTGAGCTACGGTTACTGGACCCGCCACTTCGGCGGAGACTCTGGGATCCTGAATAAGCAACTAAATGTGAACGGAGCGGCACTCACGGTCGTCGGCGTTGCACAACCCGGGTTTGCCGGGGTCCAGGTCGGTTCAGTCCCCGACATGTTTATCCCCATCACGATGAAGGTGCAGATGACGCCCAATTGGAATGGTCTCCCTGACCATGCCAACAGGTGGTTGGCGATCCTCGGTCGGCTGAAGCCGGACGAAACACGCGAGAAGGCGCAAGCCGCCGCGCAGCCGTCTTACCGCGCGCTACTTGAGGCTGAATGGCCCTTGCTCAAGATGAACGCGGACACACACGAGAGGTTCCTTTCGAGGCAGTTGATATTTGATGCGGGAGAACACGGCCGCTCAATTCTCCAGCGCGATGCCAGCCAGCCTTTGTGGTTTCTGATGGCGATGGTTGGCGTCGTTATCCTGATTGCCTGTGCCAACCTGGCGAGCCTGCTCGTCGCTCGAGCGGAAGCCCGTCAACGGGAAATCGCAATCCGGCTTGCAATCGGCGCGGGACGCGGCCGGCTCGTCCGGCAGCTCTTGACGGAAAGCTTATTACTAGCTGCTGGCGGATGCGCCGCAGGCCTGTTGGTAGGTTATTGGACACTGCGAGCCATTGTAAGTTCAGTTCCGCCAGACATCGGTTTTCTTGGCATTGGTGCGAACCTTGACTATCGAGTGCTTGCTTTTTCTCTTGGTCTTTCGCTCCTGACGGGATTGCTATTTGGTCTCGCTCCTGCGCTACGAGCAACTCGCCCAGACGTGCAGGGCACGCTCAAGGATCAGGGAACGAGCGGTTCGGGCGGCGTCGCGAGCGTGCGCATGAGGAAGGGATTGATCATCGCGCAGGTTGCGTTGACGACTGTGCTCTTGGCCGGGGCGGGACTCTTCACTCGAAGCCTCATCAATCTCGAGAAGCTGGACTTGGGGCTTCGCACCGACCATATTCTTCAATTTTCTGTCTCGCCCGAGTTGAATAAGTACACCCCGGCGCAGACAGCCGCCATTTTTGACACGATTCGCGAGCATATTGTTTTGATTCCTGGAGTTCATTCAGCAAGCGCCGCTGAGATCCCTGTCTTGGATGGCGACAACTCAGACAGCAACATCACAGTGGAAGGCTATACGCCGAAGGGAAAAGAGAACATTGAGGTCAGCGAGAACTGGGTTGGGCCGAACTATTTCGCCACCGTGTCCATTCCCCTGATCTCAGGGCGCGAATTCGACGCAGGTGACACCGTGACCGCCAAAAAGGTCGCAATCATCAATGCGACCTTCGCGAGACTCTACTTTGCCGGGCGCAACCCAATTGGTGCGCATTTTGCCTATGGCGCGGGAAACAAAGTTCATCCGGATATCGAAATCGTCGGAGTCGTGCAGGACAGCAAGTACTCCAATGTCAAAGACAAGCCCATCGCGTTTGCCTACATTCCCTACACACAAGACAAGAGGATGGGCATGGCAACCGTGTATGTTCGCACCGAACAAGACCCGGCATCTCTTGCCGGCGCGGTGCGGCAGACTGTCGCGGATATTGACCCGAACCTGCCCGTGTATGGGCTCAAGACGCTCGTTGAGCAGGTGAATGAAACTATGTTTTCGGACCGGTTTGTGACGGCCCTTTCCCTGGCCATGGGGTTGCTTGCGGCGCTGCTCGCTGGCGTCGGCCTTTATGGTGTGATGGCATATGTGGTCGCGCGACGCACGCGGGAAATCGGAATTCGCATGGCTCTGGGTGCGTCGAGGGAGAATATCGGCTGGCTCGTCCTGCGCGAAGTTTTTCGCATGACTACGGTCGGTGTCGTGATCGGCTTGCCCGCGGCATTCGGTGTCGGGTGGCTCGTACAATCCCTGCTTTTCGGCGTCAAAGCCGGCGACCCATTGGTTTTTGGGCTGACGGTAATTCTTCTCGTGGCTGTAACCTTGTTGGCAAGCAGCTTGCCCGCGCGCAAGGCCGCCCGTGTGGATCCGATGGTCGCGTTGCGATATGAATGAGTAGGCTGGACCGCTGAGTTACTTTTCATTCAGGGCGCGGCGAATCTTCCTCAATACGTTTCCGAACATTGCCTGCGTTAGCCGGCCCGTCTGCGTGTTTTGCTGGCTCGGATGATACGAGCCGAACAGGCATGGCAATCCCTCCGGCAATGCATAGCTTGCACCATGGCCAAACTTGTAGAAACTGGCGCGCTCGATCCGTCCGCGATTTTGTAACAAGCGCATGTATTGCGTCCAGGCAATGTGTCCGAGTGCAAGAATTGCACGCGGCTTCAACAAATCCAGTTCTGCTTCTAGATACGGCAAGCAATTGCATATCTCATCTGGCGAAGGCTTGTTCATGGGCGGCGCGCATCGCGCGACCGCGCTGATGTAGGCGTTCTTCAGCGTCAGGCCATCGTCGCACGAAACGGATGTCAACTGGTTTGCAAATCCAGCGCGGTGAAGCTGTGCATAAAGAAAATCTCCGCTGCGGTCTCCGGTAAACATCCGGCCTGTGCGATTGGCGCCGTGCGCGCCGGGCGCTAGTCCTATGATCAGCAGCCCGGCTTGCGGGTCACCGAATCCTGGTACAGGACGTCCCCAATAGGTTTGATCCCGGTACGCGCGCCGCCTCACGCGCGCCACTTCCTCTCGGTACCGAACGAGCCGCGGGCACTTCCGGCAACTCACGATGCGCTGATTCAATACTTTCAGGGAATCCGCAATTTGGATGGTTTTCATCGTGATTGCTAATCACCAGGCAGGGCGGGGAATTCTACTGCGGTTCAATCGGAAGACGCAGCCTCGCGCGGCACCCGTGGTTGTCTTTCCGGTTCATCAGCAACAAACTGCCGCCATGGGCCTCGGCAATCTGCCGGCTCAACACAAGTCCAATCCCGGAGCCCCCGGGTTTTGTTGTAAAAAACGGGACGAAAAGATTTGTCGTGTTGGAAAGCCCGGGGCCGTCATCCTCCACCCACACGTCAATGGATTCTCCGTTTTTCGACCAGCCGACGCGCACACCGCCTCCGGTTTCGAGTGCCGCATCGGTCGCGTTGCGCAATAAATTGATGAGAAGCTGGTCGAGCTGGTCGCCATCCGCGGAAATAATGACGCGCGGCCCCGGCACAACGGTAACACTTAGTCTCTGTTCGAGGCTCACCGTCCTCGCGATCCATCGGGCGACGTCCACCGGTGCGGGCTGTGGCTGAGGCAATCGAGCGAGGCGCGCATAAGCGCTCATGAATCGTCCGAGCGCTTCCGACCGCGCGCGAATCACGCCGAACCCGCTCTTCATGTCGGCTGAAGCGTCGGAAGGCCATTCCGCGGGAACCGGCAGACGCCCGAGAAGTGTCTCCATGCTTTCCGCGACGCTCTGGATCGGCGCGAGGGAATTGTTCAGTTCGTGCCCGAGCACGCGGATCAGCCGCTGCCATGCCTGGCGTTCTTCTTCGCGCAACGCGCGGCTCAAATCTGAAAGGACGAGCAGTTGATGTTGCAAGCCACCTTCGCGGAACGTGCTCCGGCGCATTCCCCACCGACCCGTGCCGCCGGGGAAGCTCACCTCGAGCGTGCGCGCGGCCTCTCCTTCGAGGCAACCCGCCAGGTTCAACTCCGCTGCCGTGCGCCCGAGCATCCGCTCGGCGGGCAATCCTAGCAATCGTTCTCCTGCACGGTTCACGACGAGCAAGTGCTGCGTCCCGTCAAATGTGAAAACGGCGAAGTCTATCTCTTCCACAACTTTTCGCAGGAGAGTCGTCGCTTCAACAGCGCCCAGCCGCTGCTCGCGCAACGTTTGCCCGAGTGCGTTGACTTCGCGGATAACGTCGCCAAGCGCGTCGGGTGAATCAGCGCCGCGCCCGCGGATGGAATAGTCACCTTCGCGCATAGCCGCGAGCAGGTTTGAAAGCGTTTGTAAAGGGAAAGCGACTCGCTGGCGCGTGGACGCGGCAAAGCCTAGCCACACGGTCACAATCAGAATCGTAAGTGTCCAGCAGGTTTTGGAAGAGTATGGGCCATACCACAAAAGTATGAGCCCAATAGTGGAGCCGGGTAGCCCCGCGATTAGCGCCAGCAGCAGGACGCGGCGCTCATGGAAAAGCTCTTTCATAGGCCATACTTTTGCATGCGGCGATAAAGCCCGCTGCGGCTCAGTCCCAGCGCACCGGCGGCCTGGCTCACGTTGCCGTCAAATCGTGCCAGCGTCTTCTGCACCAGGTAGCGCTCGACATCTTCGAGGCTCATCTCTTCGAGGCGCGCCACTCCGCCGCTGGCAACCGCCGGACGAAGGCCCAAGTCCGATGCACGTACTTGATTTCCCTGCGCAAGCAGAACAGCGCGCTCAATGGAATGATCTAATTCGCGCACGTTTCCCGGCCACGGATGCTCGAGCAATGCCTGCGACGCGGAGGTATCGAAACCTCCCAAAGTTTTTCGATAGCGCTGCGCGTACGTGCGCAAAAAATGGCTTGCCAGCAGAGGAATGTCTTCACGTCTTTCGCGCAGCGGCGGCAAATGGATCTCAATCGTATTGAGCCGAAACAGCAAGTCTTGACGGAACCGTCCCGCGGACACCTCGGTATTCACGTCGGCATTCGTCGCTGCCAGGATTCGCACATCCACTTTTCGTGTTTTCGAGGATCCGACGCGTTCCATCTCACCCGTTTCGAGCACGCGGAGGAGCTTGGCTTGCAAATTCAATGGCACGTTCGCGATTTCATCGAGAAACAACGTGCCGCCGTCAGCCAGTTCGAATCGTCCTACGCGATCCATCTTCGCATCCGTAAACGCGCCTTTGACGTGGCCGAACAGCTCGCTTTCGAACAGGCCCTCCGAGAGTCCGCCTGCGTTTACTGTCACGAGCGGTTTGCCTGCGCGCGGCGAAAGCGCATAAAGCGTTTTCGCAATGACTTCCTTGCCCGTTCCGTGCTCGCCGGTTACAAGGACATTCGCATCGGATGGCCCAATACGCGCGATCAACTCCAGCACCGGGCGCATCGCGGCGGACTCCGCAATCAGGGTTGGCAGAGAATCGGCGCGCAGGAGCTTGTTTTCCGCTTCGAGCCGCATCTGGCGCCGAAGGGACTGCCGCAATTCGATCTGCGTGCGGACGATGGCCAGCAGCCGCGCGTTTTCCCACGGCTTCTGAATGAAATCGCGCGCCCCTCGCCGCATCGCCTCAACCGCCACCTGGACACTGCCCCACGCCGTCATCACAACCACAGGCAGGGCGCTGTCCATCGCCTGGATGCGCATGAGCAGGTCGAGGCCTTCTGCTCCCGAAGTGGTATCGCGCGCGTAATTCAGGTCCATCAGGACAATATCGAATTCGCGTGTTTCGAGCGCCGCCAGGATTTCGGAGGGAGACGCACCAGTCTGGATTTCGTAGCCTTCGTTTTTCAGCAGCAGCCGCAACGCCTCACGCACGTCGGGCTGATCATCCGCGATTAGTACGCGCGCTGCGGCCGGGTTCGATGTTTTCATTCCGTCGTCGCGGGCGTGCGTCCTTCGTCGCTTTATTTGCGGGGCCGTTTCGGGCGGACCTTCGTTCAAGCCCGCCCCAGCCCATTTCCGCGCGCCCTTATTCTACGCGAATACTGCCCGAGGACGTGCTCGCGTAAATGAGCGGCCCCCCGCCGTGAGCCTTGCCATGCAGCTCATGCCGGTTCAGCGTTCCGCTCACTGTCAATTCATGCTCCGGTGTGATTGACACGCTCCCGGACCCGGTGCTCGCATCGAGTTCAAAGCCCGCGTTCGCCGGCAACCGAAGCGTTACGCCGCCGGAGCCGGTATGAAGGCGCCAGTCGCCCGTAGGCGTGCCTTCCACTGAAATGTGGCCGCTGCCTGCCCTGGCCCGCACGGTTCCGCGCACTCCGCGCATCTCGATTCCGCCCGAACCCGTTTCGATGTCCACATCGCCCGGAGCCGTCTGCTCGTATTCCACGGTGCCGCTCCCGGTGTGCGCACTCAGTCCGCCAGCGATGCCGTGCGCGCGGATACTACCGCTGCCGGTTGTCGCGCGCACGCCGCCCTTAATCTCTTCGAGCGTGATCGTGCCGGAGCCCGTGCTCGCGCGCAGTTCGTTTCCGATCCGGCTGATGTTGATGCTACCCGAGCCGGTCGTCGCTTCCACTGGGCCGCGGACGCCTTCGATCATCTGGCTGCCTGAGCCTGTGGAGGAATGCAATTGCGTCTCGGCGGGCGTGACCACTTCATAGCTGATGGACACGTTTCGCCGCAACTCCTCATCGTGAATTTCGCCGATGCGAATCGTGTTGCCATCCTGCTCGATCGGAGGGTTCGTTTCCAGCTTGTGAACTTTTTCTTTGGCGGAGGCCTCGGAAATCCCCCAGCCCTCATGCACGCGGATTCTGCCGATCACATGAATGGTCGAGCCATCGCCCGGGCGCACGCTGACCGATCCGGAACCGGTGCCGATGGAAAGATTCACCGCGCCGCTGACTTTCAATGTCTTTTCAAATTGTCCTTCGGTGTAATTATCGTCCCACGCGTTAGCACGCATGGGGCGCGCAGCGATCGCAGCGAGAAATATGCCCAGCACCGCAATCGTCAGACCCAATGTTCTTGCCAGTCTCATTGTCCAACCTCCTGTGTAGCCCCGCTTGCGGGCTATTCGTAGCGCAGCGCTTCGAGCGGGTCCACCCGCGTCGCGCGTCGTGCCGGAATGTAGGACGCTAGGAACGCGACAAAGGTCAGCAGAAGCGTTACGCCGGCAAACGTCAGAAAGTCCGTAGGTTCCACGCCAAACAGTAGTGATTGAAGGAATCGAGTCAGTGCCAGCGCGCCGACAATCCCCGCCATCACGCCCATCGCTGCCGTGCCCATGCCCTGGCGTAAAACCAGCCGCAGGACGTCGCGCGCCTGCGCGCCCAACGCAATCCGCACCCCGATTTCGCGCTTCCGCCGCTGCACCCAGTAAGACATCACGCCATAAATCCCTGCGATCGCCAGCAGGAGCGCGGTGCCGCCGAAGGCTGCGACAAGAGTCAGATTGAAGCTTCGCGAACCGATGGAAGCCGAATAAATTTCAGGAAACGTCCGGAACCGTGGCGGAATTGTCCGGTCGAGATCGCGGACGATTTCGCGCGCTGCCGTGATGATTGATGCAGAATCGCCATTCGCCCGAATTACCGTCACGAATGTCGAGGCTGCCCGCGGGCGCTGTCGGTAATTCACGTACGCCGTAGGCCGCGGTGGAATCTCCAGACTTCTCTGGTGGATGTTCCCGACAATTCCGACAATCGTGAAAAGACGCACGTCGCCGTCCATGTTGCCGAACTCAATTGTCCTGCCAATAGGATCTTCCTGCGGCCACTTTGTCTTTGCCAGTGACTCGCTAATGACGGCGACATGCGGCGCGTCTATCACATCGCGCTCTTCAAAAAGCCGGCCGCGCAGTAGAGGAATCTCCAACGCGCGGAAGTAGCCGTCCGTCGCAACACAGAAGTCTGCATCGCCGGTGCGTGACTTGTCTTTGGCGAGGCGCCCAAAGTCTTCCATATTCTTTGGCATTTCCTGCGCACTCATTACGATAAATGTCCCATTGGCAAGGTCTTCGGCCAGGGGCAGACCATTTACGGCGCCAACTTCTTCGACGCCGGGAACTGCATGCAATCGCGAAAGGAGATTGTTGACGAAGGCGATGTTTCTTGCGGCGGCGGCCGGTGCGCCCGCGGGCGGCAGAACCAGATCCATCGTGACGATGCGTTCGATACGGAATCCCGGATTCACGGAGAGCACGCGCAACAAGCTTCGACCGAGCAACCCTGCGCCAATCACCAGCACCAGCGTGATCGCCATTTGCGCGGCAACGACGGCGCGGCCCCATCGCTGGACGCTTTGCGAGCTGGATTGCCCGCGCCCGCCCTCCACCAGCGCGCCTCGAACGTCCCCGGACGTGGCGCGGACAGCCGTAAAGATCCCCAGTCCCGCGGCCACCAGAATCGTCACGCCCAGAGCAAAGAGCAGAACTCCGGAATTGACGGAGACTTCGTTGAGGCGCGGCAAACTCGCCGGCGCCAGCGAAATCAGCGCATCCACGCCCCATTGCGCGACCAAAACTCCAAGAAGCCCGCCCAGCAATGAAAGCAGCAACGCTTCCGTCAGGAATTGACGGGCAAGACGCAAGCGCCCTGCTCCGAGCGCCGCGCGGATTGCCAGCTCTCGGGTACGCGCTGAAGCTTGCGCCAGCAGCAGATTCGCCACGTTCGCGCATGCTACTAGCAGCAGAAAGCCCACCGCGCCCAGCAAAATCATCAGCGCCGGGCGAACGCCGCTCGTAAGCGATTCTTGCAGAGGAATTGCGGACACACTCTCCATCATCGTGTCGTCGCCATACTGCTTCTTCAACCGGCTTGCAATACCGGAAAGGTCTGCGCGCGCTTGAGAAAGCGTCACGCCATCGCGCAGGCGTCCAATTCCAGGCCAGTTGTGCGCCGTGCGGCTTGGATACCGCCCTTCTTGTTCTCGCGGAACCCAAACGTTCGTCTCGTCGGGAAAACGGAAACCAGCGGGCATCACTCCAATCACGGAGTAGACCTTGTCTTCCATTTTCAATTTGAACTGTGAGAGATCCTGCTTGCCGCCGAGGAATTGTTGCCAGAAATCGTGACTGACAAGCGCCACCGGCACCGCCCCAATTCGCAATTCCTCCGCGGCAAACACGCGCCCCGCCGCGGGCGCCACGCCCATCGCCGCAAAGAAATCTTTGGAAACTGAAGTAGCCATCGTGCGCGTCGCTTCGGCTCCGCCGATAACAGACGTGACACCGTTGGCGTATTCCGCCATCGCCTGCAGACTGTGGTTCATCGCGCGGAGATCGTCGAAATTCGGATCCGCGAAATTCATTGCGTGGCCCTTTGAGTTCAACTCGTTGAGCGTCACAATCCGGTCCGGTTGCGGATAGGGAAGCGGCCGGAGAAGAACGCTGTCAACCACGCTGAAAATGGAGGCATTCGCTCCAATCGCCAGCGCCAACGAAAAAACCATCACAGCGGTCACGCCGGGATTCTTGGCCAGCGTGCGCGAGCCGTATCGAATGTCCTGTCCTAGAATTGTCATGTTTGCGTCCCCTAAACCACTCGTCGGGCTCTATCGATTGTTCACATGATATGCAACTTCACAACCCAGATTGAAACCCATAAGTGATTGAATTAATTGGAGTTATGATGTGAACTCAATGCTTGGGTGCGTTGTACTGCCCGGAAATGGGACGCCCTGTCGCGAAACCGGGTGTGTTTTTCCTGCGATGAATGCAAGGTTCTAGCTGACGGCGCCGGAACCGGAACCCGCAGCAACCGGCCGAGTCTCATCAACCACCCAGCCATCTTTCAGATTGATGATTCGGTCCCCATGCGCGGCATTTCGTTCTGAGTGTGTTACTTGAATGATGGTAGTGCCGGCATCGTTGAGCCGTTTGAAGAGCTGCATGATCTCTTCGCCCTGTCCCGAATGCAAGTTGCCGGTCGGTTCGTCGGCAAGAATTAGCCGGGGACTCATCACTACGGCGCGCGCCACGGCGACCAGTTGCTGTTGTCCGCCGGAAAGCTGGTTCGGAAAAAGATCTTTTTTCCCGACGATGTTGAAACGGTCCAGGATGTCGCACACCAAACTCACGCGCTCCCCGCGCGGAACATTCTTGTATGAAAGTGGAATCTCGAGATTCTCGAATACCGTGAGGTTGTCAATCAGGTGGTAGCTCTGAAAAACAAATCCGATGTAACGCTTGTGGAGTTCATTGCGCTGCTTGATGCTCAGCTTGTGAACAGGTTGATCGAGGAAGCGATATTCGCCGGTCCACGCTCCATCCAGCATTCCGATAATCGCAAGCAACGTGGATTTGCCAGCGCCCGAAGGCCCCATGATGGTGACAAACTCCCCTTGCTGGATGTCAACATTGACCCGCCGCAGGACGAAAAATTTTCCCGCGGCAATGTCATACGCCTTTTCAATACTCCGCAACTGAATCAATGGTTCAGACATTTCGGCAATCCCCTTCTATCTTAGACTCGGCGCGCGCTCCATTGTCTCGCGAGAGCCTGTTCCCCTAATTCTGCTATTCCATCCGCAACGCCACAAGCGGATCCACGCTGGTCGCGCGCCGCGCAGGTAGGATACATGCCGCGAGGCCGATCGCCGCCAGAATGACGGGCACGCTCACAAACGTCAACAGGTCGGTGGGCCGGACCTGAAAGAGCAGAGTGCCGAGGAACCGGCTCAAGTAAAGCGCGCCGCCAAATCCGATTGCAATTCCCACCACAAGCAGCATCATTCCGCTGCGCACCACCAACCGGAAGATATCGCCGCGCGCCGCTCCGAGCGCGATGCGAATCCCGATCTCCTGTGTTCGCTGTGTTACGGTATAGGACATTACTCCATAAATGCCGACCGCCGCCAGAGCAAGCGCGAGCCCGGCGAACGAGCCCAGTAGTACGACCGAGAGCCTGCGGGGCGCAACGCTTTCATCAACGATGTCTCCCAGCGTCTGGATTCGAGACACGGGAATACTTGGGTCCAAAGACTGAACCGCAGCTCGCA
Organism: Terriglobia bacterium; assembly: GCA_041484365.1. Lineage (GTDB taxonomy): Bacteria > Acidobacteriota > Terriglobia > Acidiferrales > UBA7541 > DASTCZ01. Next base: position 62,865 of record JBGPHM010000005.1, read on the forward strand.
TGGCCGGGGATAGACTTGTCGGGTCACCAGATGTTCGTAGGATAACGAACCCCCCATGCGCGGGGGTTTGGGCAAAAGAAAGATACGTCTCGACGCGTGAAGGCTGATCCACACCGTAGTTTTTCACGTGCGCAACCACTCCGACGATCTTGCGCCAGATTGGGTCATTTAGATTGTCACTGCGTCCATCCACTGCGATGTATTTGCCAATGGGGTCTTCATTCGGCCAGTTCGTTTGCGCCATCGTCGTGTCAATGACGCATACAGGTTCGGAGTCCGCGCTGTCCGCCGCCGTCAAATAGCGCCCTCGCAAGAGGTGAATACCAAGAGCCTGTATAGCGCCCGGCGTTACGCGGGAAATATCTGTTGATGGCATCAAGCGCGGTTCCGGTCGGGGTCTTCCCTCCACGATGTATCCCGATTGCCAACTTCCGAGAAGCGGGTTCTTGATTCCGGAAAACTGGACGCCTGGAATTGTTTCGAGCTTTGCGGCTACTTCATTCACAAATTGCCGCCTCAGCGCTTCGGTCTTGTATTGTGTCTCGGGCATGGTGAAGAAACCAGTGAGGACCCCGGAGGAATTGAATCCCGATTCTGCACGCAGCACACGATACAGACTCTTAACCGTCAATCCCGCGCCTACGAGAAGGATTAGAGATACGCTCACCTCCGCAACGACAAGTGCAGCCCGCAACCTTTTCCGCCCCGCACTGGCGCTACTGGTGCGTCCGCCTTCCTTGATCGACTCGTGAACATCGGTTCGAGACGCTTGCCACGCGGGGAAGATCCCGAAGAACAGTCCTGTGAGGAGACCAAGGCCCAGCGTAAAGAGTAGGACGCTGGTGTTTACGGAAACGCCGTCTATTCGCGGAACGCTCGAAGTTGGAATGTTTGCCAGCGCGCCCGAAGCGTTGTACGCAATCAGCAGCCCCAGGCCGCTTCCGAGCACGGCGAGAATGAGACTCTCCGTCAACAGCTGACGAATCAGCCGCATCCTGGAGGCGCCAAGCGCGGTCCGAATCGCAAGTTCGCGGTTGCGCTCGGTGGCTCGCGCAAGCATAAGGTTGGCGACATTGGCGCAGGCGATCAGTAGTACAAATCCGACAGCCGCAAGTAGAATTAGAAGTGACTGGCGGATGTCGCCGACATAGGCATTGAGCAGAGAATCCACTGTGACGCTGTGTCCGCCATTGGTTTCCGGATACTGTTTGGCGAGGCGCTCACCGATATCCTTCATTTGCGCCTTTGCTTGTTCCAACGTGACGCCGGGCTTCATCCGCGCATAAGCATAAATTCCGGGGTGCTCGCCCCGGCGTGCCGCGCCTCCCTCTTTATCTTCGATCCTCCAGAGTGAACTGAAGAGAGCGAATCGTCGCCAGTTGCCATGAAGCTTGTTTGCTGGGAGCACCCCGATAATGGTGAACAGCTCTCCATCCAAATTGAGTTTCTTTCCAATCACTTTCGGATCCCGCGCGAATTTGCGGTCCCAGTAACCGTCGCTCAATAACACCACGAGAGAGGCGCCAACTTTGTCGTCATCCGGAGTCAACGCGCGTCCGAGAATCGGTCGAACGCCGAGCGTCGGAAAAAGTCCTGCGGTAACCTGCCGCATCTGGAGGCTCTCCGGTTCGCCCTCTCCCGTCAGGATCACTGTGTTCGCGCGGTAGGGCACCATGCTCTCGAACACGGTGTTCATGGAGCGCCAGTCATTGAAATTCGCCATGGAAATGCTCATGTCAGGAATCTGCTCGGACCATTCCGCTAGAAAAACCAGCCGCTCCGGTTCAGGATAGGAAAGTGGCCGCAGTAGAACTGCATCCACCACGCTGAAAATTGCCGTATTGGCTCCGATGCCAAGCGCCAACGTCAGCACAGCAATGGCTGTTACGCCGGGTCTCTTTGAGAGCATCCGAATTCCGTACTTGATGTCCTGCATAAGCGATCCCATGTTTTCCCCCTACTTTGTCCAAAGGCCCCGGAGAGCAAATTCTTCAGACAGCAATCCTGTTTAGACATGAGCAACTCTGCGGCCCAGATCTCCGTCTGTAAACACTTGAAATCATTTGAGTTACAGGCTGATTCTCCAAGAGAGTCTCACTGATTTGCCCGATATTGGGACGAGGTTGTGGCGAAAGCGGAGCCCAAGGACAGAGCGCTATTCCTGCCGCAAGGTGGCAATTGGATTCACACGGGTGGCACGGCGCGCAGGGATGAAGCAAGCCGTCAGTGCAACTGCAGCCAAGACGAGCGAAACCGCGCCCAGGCTTATGAAGTCCGCGTGGCCGAGTCCCATGATGTAACTTCCCATCAGCGGAACCATCAGAATTGAAACCGGCACGCCTATCGCGAGCCCCGCTGCGGCCAACGTCATTCCTCGAACAAGAATTAATTTCATGATATCGCTTCGCAAAGCCCCGAGAGCCATCCGGATGCCGAGTTCATGTTTTGAATCCGCGACGATGTATGCCATGACGCCGTAAATTCCAACAGCCGCAAGCACCAGTGCCAAAACACCGAGTGCGCCCATCATCCGTGCGGCATAGGTCACGTTGATTGTGCCTTCGCGAATGAGTTCGGACATCGGCTTCACCCCGAATAACGGTTGATTTGGATCCACAGAAGCGATTGCGGACCGGATCGCGGGTACATAGGTATTCGGATTCCCGGACGTCCTCACGGCGAGCGAGGCATAGACACGTGGAAATTGTTGGTAAGGAATGTAAATAACCGAATTCAGCGCGGTGTTCGTCCAGTCCATTTGCAGATCACCTACCACGCCGACAATCGTCATCCACGGATATTTGGGGTCGTCAGCAGCACCGATTCGAATACGATGGCCGACCGGATCTTCATTCGGCCAGTAGTTGTGCGCCAGGCTTTGGCTGATAACAATAACTGGCTGGGAGGTCGAACCATCTTGTCCCGTGAGTTCGCGTCCTCGCATTAAGGGCAACCCGAACAATCGAAAATAACTTGCGTTAACGGACTCAAAGTCCGCGTTTTCTGATTCGGCCGGGTTTGTCCAAGGCCGGCCCTCGATGCTGAAAACGTGTGTGGAATGTCCCTCTGCATGTGGAAGTGTCGTGGTAGTGGCCACCCCTTCCACTCCCGGCACCGCGGCTATCCGCTCCAGCGTTGCATCAAAGAATGCCTCGATCTGATCCGGCTTGGCGTATTTCGAGGACGGCAAATTAAGAACCATTGTCATCAGAGTTTCCGGGCGGTAGCTTCGATTCGCGTCGAGAATCCCCTGAAATGTGCGCACGAGCAGCCCGGCGAGACCCAACAATACGACGGCGAAGGCAACTTGTAGAATCACGAGCAAGTTACGCAACCGATGACGCGAGCGGCCGCTTGTGTTCGACCGACCTCCTTCTTTAAGGGACTCGCTCAATGCGACGCGCGAGCTTTCAAGCGCAGGAAGCAGTCCCGCCAGAATTCCCGCCATTACTGCGGCACAGATGCTGAACGCGAGCGCGCGCCAATCCAGTCGGATTGAGTCCCAGCCGGCAATCGAGTGCGAAACCTCCGGGGGCATGTCCAGAACGATAAGCCGCACGGTCCATTCGGCGATCAGAAGTCCAAGCGCCGCGCCGCCCAAGCCCAAAAGAATGCTTTCTGTGAGCAATTGTTTGACGATGCGCCACCGGCTTCCGCCAAGCGCTGCGCGGATGGCGATCTCCTTCATACGCCCAGCGCCCCGCACAAATTGCAAGTTGGCGATATTTGCGCACACGAGCAGGAGTACGAACCCCACGGCGCCGAGGAGCAAGAAAACGTAGCTCTCCTTATCGCTCCCAACTTCAAATGCCCGAATCGGCGTCACCGTCACACGCCATCCCCGCATGGTTGATGGATAGGCTTCTCCGAGACGCTGCTCAATGCCGTTAATCTCCGCAAACGTTTTGCGCGGCTTAATTCCAGGCTTCAATTTACCGATTGCAACGAGACCGCGCCAATCTCGTCGCGTCCAAAGTCTGTCCGGAAAATTAAGAGGCAACCAGATATCAGCCGAAATGGGAAAACGGAATGAGGGGGGCATGACGCCGACGACGGTGTAGGGCTTGTCATCAAGATGAATCGTACTGTTCACGATCCCACGGTCGGACCCGAAGCGACGCACCCAGAATCCATGACTCAGAACAACAACATCCCCGTGCCCCTGCTGGCCATCCTCAGGCAGGAGAGTTCGACCCAGGAATGGTTGGGCTCCTCCAATGGAAAAGAAATTTGAAGCAACCGCGTACCCCTGAACTCTTTCCGGTTGTCCCGCTCCTGTCAGGCTTACCGAATCCCACAACCACAAGGACATATCGTCAAGGGTCTGGGTCTGTTTTTTCCAGTCGAGGAAATTTGCGGGAGAAACTCCGGTGGCGTCATTGCCGGATTGTCCCGGCGCTTGTTCCAACAGAATCACAAGGTGATCGGGATCCGGAAGGCCGATGGGCTTCAACAATAGGGCGTCGGCAACGCTGAAGATTGCAGTGCCGGCGCCGATTCCCAGCGCCAGAGCCACAAGGGCAATCGCTGCAAAACCTGGAGATTTGCCCAGAGCGCGCAGCCCGAACCGGATGTCCTGCCAGAGGGAACCCACGGCGGGTATATTACTCGATAGTACCCGACAGGGCGAGTTTCTTTGTCTGTCTCAGACTCGGCCGTTCCGTCAACGGGGTGCTATTCGTAACGGAGCGCGACAATCGGGTCCACGCGCGTCGCTCGACGCGCCGGCAACCAGCAGGCAGCCAGCGAAACGGCGATGAGCACAGCCGCCACGCCCGCAAAAGTGAGCGGGTCAAACGCCTTCACTTGAAAGAGAAAACTTTCCAGGAACCGTGTCAGGCCGAACGCGCCTGCGAGACCCAGACCGACTCCCAGGAGCGCAAGCAGCATTCCCTGTCGAAGGATCATCCGCGACACTGCGGGTCTGTCCGCGCCGAGCGTCATACGAATTCCGATTTCCCTCGTCCGCTGGGTTACGGAGTACGCGATAACACCGTAAATCCCAATCGCAGCAAGCACGAGCGCGAGCCCGCTGAAAATGCCCAGCAGTGTGGCCCGGAATTTCGGTTGAACCACCGAGGTGGAAATGTTCTCCTCCATAGTCCGCATCTTTACCACCGGCTGGCCCGGATCCACTTGGCGCACGGCATCGCGCAACGCGGATGAGAGCCCATTGGGATTCCCATCTGTGCGTACAACCACAGACAGGAAAAACTGAGGCAGCAACGCGTCCACCTGACGGAACGGGACATACATTTCCGACTGCGGGTCTGAAGTCAGCGAGAGCTTCACGTCTCCAACGACCCCGACCACCTCCATCCACGGAACTTCATTCTCGGGTAGAGCGCCAAGCTGCAAGTGCTGTCCGATTGGGGATTGTCCGGGAAAAAACTGTTGGGCCATCGCACGATTGATTACTACGACGGGAGCCCCGCGTTCAGTATCCTGCTCAGATACGAATCTGCCGTTCAGCAGCGGCAAGCCGATCGTGGAAAGATATCCGGGCGTGACGCTGCGATAGCCGGCAAGAATAAATTCGCCGGGTCCATGTGGCGGGCGGCCCTGAATATTGAAATGAATGATCCCCCCGGCGCCACTTACGGGCAAAAATGAGGCGCCTCCCGCGGAGCGGACACCCGGCAGCGCGCGGATCTTGTCTAGCACGTTGTCATAGAAATTGAGACGCTTCGCGGGCTGACTGTATGCTGTGGGTGAGAGCGGGAGATCAGCGACCAGCAATCCCTCGGGACGGAAACCGGTGGATACGTCCTGCATTCGCGAAAAGCTCTTCACCAGGAGCCCAGCGCCGATGAGCAGCAAAGTCGCCAGAACGATTTCGGAAACAACGAACGCCGAGCGAAGGCGCTTGCTTTCGCCGGATCCCGAACCACCGCGCGTTACGTCATTCAATCCTCCGCGGAGTTCGAGCCGCGATGCCTGCAGTGCCGGTGCAAGTCCAAAGAAAATGCCGGTCAGGATTGCAATTGCAGCGGTGTAAAGCAGCACCGTCGAATCCATTCCAACCACTGTGCCGGGCGGGATGCTCCCCGTCGCGAGACGCAGAAGCGGACCCATCGCCGCCATCCCAATGGCGAGGCCCGCGGCTCCACCAAGCATGGAGAGAATGATGCTCTCCGTCATGAGCTGGCGCAGGATACGCCACATGCTCGCGCCAAGCGCCGTCCGTATCGCCATCTCGTGACGGCGAGCCGCGGAGCGCGCCAAGAAAAGGTTTGCGACATTCGCGCAGCCAATCAAGAGCACAAATCCGACAGCGCCGAGCAGCGTCCAGAGCGCTCCGCGTACATTTTTGATCACCTGTTCGCGCATGCTCGTCACGTTGATTCCGACATTGAGGTTCGTAATGGGGCTCTGCTTTTCAATTTGCTTTGCGACGGTGGTCATCTCCGCGCGCGCCTGCTCAACTGTCACTCCGGACTTAAGCCGCCCCACCGGGATAATGCCCGGGTGCCATCCGCGGTCATCAGGCAGGCCCGCGGTCCAGGGCTCGAATGGCACGTAAACTTCCGCGGGCTGAAGAAACAGATAGCTCGCGGGAAGGATCCCGATGACGCTATAAGGGACATTGTTCAAGGTAAGCCGCTTCCCCATCACGTCCGCCGCGGCGCCATAACGTCTGCGCCACAGGCCATCACTCAAGAGCACGACGTGCTCGCCCCCGCGCTTGTCTTCATCCTCTGAAAAAGTACGGCCCATCTCCGGATTCACGCCAAGAAGGGGGAAAACATTCGCGGAAGTCATCTGCGCGGTCAAGCGCGCGGGATCCCCCTCACCGGAAAGAGTGAAGCTATCGTTGTGAACGGCGCCAACGCCTTCAAAGGACTGCGCCATGTCCCGCCAGTCTTTGAAATTCAAGTAAGTTGCCGAAAGAATTGGAAACTTTGGAGTGTGCTCGGTCAGCAGGAAGATGCGTTCCGGATCGCGGAAGGGAAGCGGCCGCAACAACACGGCATTCACAACGCTGAAGATGGCAGTGTTGGCGCCGATTCCCAGCGCGAGCGTCAACACTGCGACGGTGGTAAAGCCGGGGCTGCGCAGCAACATCCGTAGCGCATACCGCAAATCCTGCCAGAGAGTTTCCATTTCCGGGTCTCCTGAATGAATTGTCCCCGCGCTCTCTGCGTCTTTGCGGTGACTGGTTTCCTATTCGTATCGCAACGCTACAATTGGGTCCACGCGCACGGCGCGCCGCGCTGGAATCCAGCTTGCCAATACAGAGACGGCCAAGAGCGCGAAAGCAACGCCCACATAGGTGATCGGATCTCCGGACCCAATCCCATAGAACCACCTGGCGAGAAGAAATGATGCTCCTAGTCCCGCAGGCAAACCCATCGCCAGCCCGATAGCGGCGAGCAGTAGACCTCCACCAACGATGAGACGAAGAACCTGAGTCGGCTGAGCGCCGAGCGCCATGCGGATGCCAATTTCATGCGTGCGCTCCGTGACGGTGAAGGCCATCACTCCGTAGACTCCTACCGCGGCAAGCACGAGCGCCAGGCCACCGACCACGCTCATCATGACTGCCACGTATGCAAGGCCGAGGACCGAATTGCTGATGACCTTGGACATCGGCTGAACGTCAGCAACAGCTATATCCCCGTCCAGCGCCCCAATAGCAACCTTCGACGCAGAGGCCAGGGTCATTGGGTCGCCTGATGTCCGCAGAACAAAAGAGCCATAGTTCCGTGGGAGTTGCATGTAGGGCCGGTAGAATGCGTGAGTCGGACGGCGATTCGTCCAATCCATTTTCACGTTTCCGACGATGCCGACAATCCTCATCCACGGATTGGCTGAGTTGTCTGTCGGAATTTTGATCTGATGACCTAAGGGGTCTTCATTGGGGAAGAAGGCGCTCGCCAAGCTCTGGCTGATAACGCAGATACGTTCCGTGTCCGAGCCATCTTTCTCCGTAAACATTCGGCCGTGGAGCAACGGGATGTGCATCATCTGGAGATAGGCGGAACTGACCACCAGTGAATCCGCCGTGGGAATTTCGCTCGGGTCGCGCCAGGACTTGCCTGCGATAAGGAATTGATTCCGGCCGCCGCCGTTGCCATACGGGATCCAGGAGGTTTCCGCCGCAGTCTGGACGCCCGGGAGCGCGGAGAGCCGCGCAAGCGCCTGGTCGAAGAACATACGCCACTGTTGCGGACCTGCGTAACGCGAGGCGGGGAGGTCCACACTCATCGTCAGCAATGATTCCGGCTGGAACCCGCCCCCGAGGTCGAGAAGGTTTCGGAATCCTCGCGAAAGGAGACCAGCTCCGATGAGCAGGACAACGGCGAGAAAGACTTGCATAACGATAAGCGTATTTCGCAGCAAGTGCCGCCCGCGCGCACCCGAACTCGAGCGGCCTCCCTCCTTCAATGTTTCGTTCACGTCCACACGAGAGCTTTGGAGCGCGGGCAAAACTCCTGCAAGGACTCCCGCCACTGCTGCTGCGGCAATCGTGAAGAGAAGGGCTCGCCCGTCCAGGCGGATGTCGTACCAGCCGGGAAGGAACTTGGCGATTTCCGGCGGCATGTAGCGCAAGACCATCCGGATGGACCAATATGCGAAGAGCAGTCCGAGCGCTGCTCCTCCCATCGCAGTGATGATGCTCTCTGTCAGCAATTGCCGGACGACCCTCCAGCGGCTTCCTCCGAGCGCGGTGCGGATAGCCATCTCCTTCTGGCGGCTTGCGCTCCGCACGAACTGAAGATTCGCGACGTTCGCGCACACAATCAAGAGAAGAAAACTGACTGCTCCCATGAGCATGAACGTGTAAGTCCGTGTTTCATTGCCAAGCAAATAGACGCGAATGTTTTCCACTCCCGCTCCCCAACCCCGGTTGGTGGCCGGATAGGCCGCGGCAAGTCTTTGCGCAATAGCTTGAAGCTCCGTTCTTGCACTGCCGAGAGTCTCACCGGGCTTTAGCTTGCCGAGCACAATGAACATGTGAGATTTGCGGTCATTCAACTGTTCGGGCTTCAGCGCCATGGGGACCCACAACTCAGCGGTCAGAGGGAAGTCAAATTTCCGCGGCATGATTCCAATTACGGTGTAAGGCCGACCATCCAGGTGAATATCGTGCCCAACCAAGCTCTGGTCGGAGCCAAATCGCCGTTCCCACAGCCGCTGACTCAGTACCACAACGCCGTCATGGCCAGGCTGCTCTTCTTCCGGCAGGAATACGCGCCCTGAGATCGGTTGGACATTGCACATCGCGAAGAGGTTCGAAGAAACGAGGAAGCCCTGCACTTTTTCAGGAAGCCCGACTCCGGTCAGGTTCACTTCGTCCCACCGAAACGTACTCATGGATTCGAATGACTTCGCTTGCTGTTTCCAATCCGCGAAGTTTCCGGGTGAAACGGAATTGAAGCCGTCGGTTTGGCGCGGAGCTACTTCTCCTGCGATGACCAGATGTTCCGGGTCAGGGATATTGATGGGCTTGAGCAGGAAGGCGTCGGCGATGCTGAAGATTGCTGTATTGGAACCAATCCCGAGCGCCAGCGCGATCACAGCAAGAGCAGTGAAGCCGGGCGCCTTCGCCAGCATCCGCCAGCCGTATTTGATGTCCTGCAAGAGAGTCTCCATGCCGATCCTCCACCGCCCTAGTTCAAATAGAGAACGGAACCACATGGAAGGAACGATTCAAAGGCCGGGAATGTTCCAATTAGCCCAAAATTACAAACCGGCGCACGCGGTGAAAAACCGCGCGCGCCGGTTTGTTTCAAAAAGGAGTTCGCCGGACCGCGATTAGTGCGCGGCGGCGCTGCTCTCTTCAAAATTCTCCTCGACGATGCGCCCGTCGAAAAGGTGGATGCTCCGATCCGCGAAGGCCGAATAGCGCGGGTCGTGCGTCACCATGCAAAGGGTCGCGCCGCCGCGATGCAGTTCGGTCATCAATTCCATGACGGCCTCGCCGTTCTTCGAGTCGAGGTTGCCCGTCGGCTCGTCCGCCAGCAGGATCGAAGGATCGCCCACGAGCGCTCGAGCAACGGCCACGCGCTGTTGTTGACCGCCGGACAGTTGCGAGGGGTAGTGCTTGATGCGGTGCGCCATCCCGACCTTCTCGAGCGCCTGCTGCACGCGCTGCTTGCGCTCTGCCGAGCCCATGCCGCGGTAGGTGAGCGGCAGCTCAACGTTTTCATACACGTTCAGGTCGCCAATCAGGTTGAACGCCTGGAAGATAAACCCGATCTCCCGGTTGCGGATTCGCGTCCGGTCCGAAAGGGACAATTTCGAGACCGGCTTGCTGTTCAACACGTAATTGCCGTCCGAAGGTGAATCCAGCAGCCCTAGAATGGAGAGCAGCGTGGACTTGCCGCAGCCGGAGGGGCCATTGATGGCCACGAACTCGCCGCGCTTGATTTGAAGGTGAATGTTCGCAAGAGCGTGCGTCTCGACTTCATCAGTCAGGAAGACCTTCTTCACGCTCTCCATGAGAATCAGGATTTCATTGTTGTTTTCAGCCATTGGGCAACGCTCTCCTTTTTGAATCTTCCGAAAGCTCTCAATCCCCGTGCAATTCTATAAGGTCTATACGCCGGAACCGTCCAATTCGTTCCATCACCTGCTTGTAATTCCGGGCGCCCATGGGGCCCACCCGCATGGCGCGGCGCGCTGGCAAGTAAGACGCCACAAGAGCCACAATGGTTAGCAGGTCGGTGCACTCTTTCTCGCCCCTCGACCTCACAGCCGGGCCATCCTCTCACAGCTACGCTGCTTGCGTCACTCGTACCGCAGCGCGATGATCGGATCCACGCGCATCGCGCGGCGCGCCGGCAAATAGCAAGCAATCATCGCGACAATCAACAGGATCATTGCCGTTGCGCCAAAACTTACCGGGTCGAAGAATTTGATCCCGAACAACAAGGTATTCATTGTGTACGTCAGCAAAACGGATAGGAACAGTCCCGCCGCGATGCCACCGGCAATCATGGCCAGTCCATTCTTTATGATGAGCCGCAGAACGTCTCCCCGCTGCGCGCCGAGCGCCATCCGGATGCCAACCTCCTGTGTGCGTTGGTTCACGGAATAAGACATCACGCCGTAGGTCCCAATGGCGGCAAGCAGTAGCGCAAGCCCTCCGAATGCGCCCAGAAGTTTTGCGCCGATCCGCGGTGCGACCAGAGTCTGGTCGAGGACTTCCAGCACGCCCCGAACGTTTCGCAATTGCAGCGCCGGTTCGAGCGACTGCACAGCGCCGCGTACGCTGGTCACCGCTGCATTCGTATCGCCCTTCGTGCGTACGTAAATTGTTGCAAACGGAGAATAGTGTTGCTTCAGCGGAAAATAGACGATTGGCTGGTCCGGCTCCCCCAGCGTTGCGTATTTGACGGTCCTCACGAGTCCCACTATTTCAACGTTCCACGTTTGCAACAAGAAATGAAGATGCTTTCCGATGGGATCGTGCCCCGGCCAATTGCTATCCACAAATGCCTGATTGACCACTGCGACCATTTGTCCCTGCGCGTCGTCATGATCATCGAACTCGCGCCCGCGCAACAACGCAATTCCCGCGGTGGAAAAGTAGCCGGGCGCTACGGAAACTGTCGGCGTCAGCGTCCCGTTTGTCGGATCGTTCGTGTCCACCCCTTCCGGGAATGTGGTGCGTGCGAGGTTCGGCGCAAATGGGGCCCCATCGGAAACGCTCGCATCGGCCACCATGGGGAGTCCGCGCAGGCGGTCCACAACATCCTTGTAAAATTGTTCGGCCCGTGGCTGGGTGTAATGCAGTGCCGCGAGGTTGACGCCTACGACGAGCTCTCGTTTCGTTTCAAATCCAGGGTCCATCTCCTGCGCGTTCTTCAAGCTATGAATAAAGAGTCCGGCTCCAACGAGAGCCACCAGTGAGAGAGTCACTTGAGTCATCACGAGAATGCCGCGCAACCCGTACCATCGCGTGGCTCCGCCCGGTGTATCCGTGCGATCCCGCAGCGCTCCCATTTGCGATGGCTTCGAGGCCTGTAGCGCGGGGACAAGGCCAAATAATACTGCTGCAAAAATTGCCAGTCCCATCGTAAATAGGAGAACCCGAATATCAATCGAGGTGTCCACACCACCGGGCAAACCGCCCGGGATCAGCGCAATCACCAGACGCTTCGCCCAGTCCGCGGTCAGGATGCCGAGACCTCCCGCGACAAGTCCGATCAGGAGGCTCTCCGTCAAGAGCTGCCGGATGATCCGTCCCCGCGAGGCGCCGAGCGAAAGCCGGACTGCCATTTCGCGCCGCCGTTGCGTCGCGCGCGTTAGCAGGAGATTGGCCACGTTTGCGCAGGCAATCAGCAATACCAGGCCAACGGTCACCATCATCAGTGCGCCCGCGCGAACGAACAATGCCCGTTGTTGGGGCGGGATATTCGTTTGGTCGAGGGGAACAATGTCGTTGTTTCGTCCCTTATTGAAGTTGGGATATTCCCTTTCAAGTTGCGTGCCCAGCGCGTGCATTGAAGTCTGAGCGGTTGCTAGTGTGACGCCCGGCTTAATTCTTGCGACAGCAAAGGCAATTCTTGCTCCGCGTTCGTTGAACCACTGCTTCACAATTCCGGTCAACACCTGGTCGTGCATCATGATCGGAATCCAGAAGTCCGGACTGCCGAGAAACCCGACGTCATGAAATGCCGCGGGTGCGACCCCCACTACATCGTAGGGTTGCGCATTGATCAAAACCGTCCTGCCAACCACCTTGGGATCCGAGCCGAAATCCGTGTTCCACTTTGCGTAACTCATGATCGCAACGGGATGCGCGCCGGGCGTATGGTCTTCTTCCTGTTGAAATGTGCGGCCCTGCGTGATGTGCACTCCCAGCACGTCAAAATGGTTGTAGTTCACGAGTTCCACGAACACAGGGGTATCTTTCCCCGAAGCCGTTAGCTGTGCTCCGGTGGGTATGAACACCGATACCCCGGAGAAAACATCATTCTTGTCGCGGTAGTCTTTTGCATTGAGGTAGGTCAGTGGAAGGTACTGCTGTACAGGTTTTCCCTTGCTCTGTTGAGTGGAATAGATTGCGACAACGCGGCTGGGTTCTTCGACAGGCACGGGCTGAAGAAAGATCGCCTTGACCAGCGTAAATATCGTCGTATTCGCACCGATGCCAAGCGTTAGCGAAAGAATTGCAACGGACGTGAAGCCGGGTTTCTTTATCAGCGTTCGGATCGCGTATCGGAAATCCTGCCAAAGAGTGCCCATCATTCCCCCCCTGATTGTTGCTGCTTAGAAAAGGCCCTCAGGCTAAAACCGTAGTTGAACGAAAGTGGCGCTGAAGATTGCGAAATCAGATTTCTGCATATCAACGCAAATCTTCCTCTTTGCAAAGAGCCTGAGCCGTTGGATTTCGCGCACTCCCGGAGCAGTGCGTCAATTACCCTGTATGCGCGGCGAGAATTGAACGCGGTCCACGCCGTCAAATTGCGACATGTCAGAGAGAATGACTATATCTCCTTCTCTCAGCCCGCCAACCACTTCCATCGTACTCACGGATCCGCGTCCCAGCTTCACTTGCACGCGCTGCCCTTCCGTGCCATCGGCGCTGACCTTGAAAAGCCCCACAGTGCTGTTCTGCTCGCCATGCACAGGCCGGCCAATGTAGAGCACGTTGGTCATGTTCTGGATTTCAATGGTGCCGTCCACACTCAGGTCTGGGCGAGCGCCGTCAGGTAGCTTTTCATCGAAACTAATGTCCACGCCGACGGTGCCGTTGATGGGCGCGGCGTCAATTCGGCTCACATGCCCCTTTGCGATTCCGTTGCGCGTGTCCACTACGGCTCGTTGCAAAGGGGCCACGTCCTTGGCTTGTGTTTCGGGCACTTGCACGGTCGCTTTCAGCTTGGTCGGGTCGGCCACGCGCGCGAGGTTTGTGCCAAGCCCTACCTGTTGACCTTGCTGCACATCAACTCCGGCCGCGCTGCAAACGCATTGCACCACGCCGTTGATCCCCGCCCTCACATGAAGAGCATCGAGCTGGCTCTTCTTTAATTCAAAAAGTGTGCGTGCCGATTCCACCTTGGCAGCCTGCGAAGCAATCTGGGCTTTGTTCGAATCTTCCGCGATGGCCATTTTCTTATTATCGAGTTTCAGTTGCTCCTCTTCCTGGTTCGCCCTCAATAGAGATTGCTGCGCGTGCAACTTATCTTTTAGCCCTTCTTTGAATAGTTGTGCGTCCACATCTGCCTGAAGACGGTCCGATTTGTATTGGCCTTCCAATCCTACGTTTGCTTCTTTCAGCACCATAAGCTGACTGGCAAGCTGCACTTTCAGGCTGTCGAAATCCGCCACCGCGGATTTGTATAGGTTCTGCGCGACAAGGAAATCATTCTGCAGTTGCGGGTCGCTGAGCTCGATGATCACGCTGTCAGGAGTCACATGGGCGCCCGATCGGAGGACGATGCGGTCAATCCTCGCGCTCGATTGCGCCGGGATCCAGCGGATGTCTTCGGGAACGAGTGTTCCCAGTCCGTGAACTTCAATCATCATGTTTCCGCGCGCTACAACGCTGTGATACGCGATCGAACCATCATAAGTGGGCGCGGCGGGTTTCATCTTTGCGAGCACATACGTCAAGCCCGTAAGTCCCACTGCAACCACGCCCAGGATGATGATCAGGCGTATTCGCTTCTTCCTCTTTTGATCCGGCCGTGCGATATCCATTGAATTAGTTTGTCCTTATCGAAGGGAATTCACACTAGGAGACCCGCAACTGCTGGGCCTAGTTACATCGTCTCTATCTTACTGCAAATACTACGGTTAACCAATTTCTAGACACGCAAATGAAGCCGTCCTTGGCCGCTTGTGGGAATGGTCGTCGCAAAAGCGGACAGGCCCCGCAAGCCACTTCGGACTGCTCTCTTCACACTCCTCAAATTGACATCATTCAAATCGCCGCATAGCATTGCTGAATTCCCTATCGCTGCGCGCGGCGCAGTGTAGGGTGTCTATGCAACCGGGCACCCAATCCGGAAGTGTATTAGACCGCATCCTCGACGCGCGGCGCGCTGCTATCTCACACCGAAAGCGCGTGCTGCCCGAAGCGGTGTTGCGGATGAGTGTGAAAAAAGCCGCGCCGGTTCGCGATTTAGGCGCCGCGCTCACTCGAAGCGGGGTGAACGTAATTGCCGAACTGAAAAAGGCTTCACCTTCGCGCGGCGTACTCCGTGAAGATTTTCAGGTAGAAGATCTTGCCAGGTCATTCGAGCAATCGGGCGCGGCGGCGATCTCCGTTCTCACCGAAGAAGAATTCTTTCAAGGCTCCCTGAAAAACATGCGAGACGCCCGTAAAAAGGTGGAAATCCCCATTCTCCGCAAGGATTTCATCATCGATCCGTGGCAAGTTTGGGAAACCCGCGCGACGGATGGAGACTCGTTCCTTCTGATTGTTGCCGCGCTGTCGGACGCCGCTCTCGGTGAATTGCTATCGCTAGGACGCGAATTGGGGATGGAGCCGTTGGTAGAGGTGCATTCGCGCGAAGAGCTCGACCGCGCCCTCACCGCAGGCGCTCGTATTCTGGGTGTCAACAATCGCGACTTGCGCACTCTGGAAGTCCGGCTCGAAACTTCGTTTGAATTGATCGAGGTGATTCCCGGGGAATGTACCACCGTAAGCGAATCCGGGATTCGGGACGCCTCTCAAATCGCCGCGCTCCGCAAGGCGGGGTTTGATGCGTTTCTTGTCGGCGAGCATCTGATGACGCAGCCCAATCCGGCGGAGGGTCTATTGAAATTGCTGGCTGCTTCGTAACGATTGCGGAGATTGCATGGTCCGGGTAAAAATCTGCGGGATCACAAGCTGGGCTGACGCGAAGCTTTGCCTGGACGCAGGCGCGCACGCACTTGGCTTCAATTTTTTCCCGCCGAGTCCGCGGTGTGTCACTCCCGCGGAAGCGTGGGATATGATTCGCCGCCTCCCGCCTTACGTGGACGCATGGGGCGTGTTCGTTGACTGGAAGCCCTCGGCAATGCTGGCGCTTGCTCGCGCCATTCACTTGTCCGGCGTGCAGCTTCATGGCAATGAGTCCGCTGATGATGTCAAAGTGCTCGCGAAGCAGGTTCCTGTCGTGAAGGCTTTCGCGGTGAAGGCGGGCTTCAAGCCGGAATCGCTCCAGCGATATCGCGCCGCGAGCGCCATTTTGCTCGAAGGGTTTCGCCGTGGCTTCCACGGTGGAGCCGGCGCGCAGATGGATTGGGAAGTCGCGAAACGCGCGGGACGCGTCGCGCGCATCGTACTTGCTGGCGGTTTGACGCCAGAAAATGTTGCCGAAGCGATTCGCACCGCGCGGCCGTATGCCGTGGATGTAGCGACTGGATTGGAAGTGAAGATCGCCAGGAAAGATCCCCGGCGCGTGCGAGCATTCATGCACGCAGTTGAATCAGTGAATCGTGAATCGATTGCATCGCATTGAAGAAAAAATGAGCACTGCCGCAAAAATTTGGCCTGACACGCGCGGACGCTTCGGTCCCTATGGCGGCTGCTACGTCCCCGAAACGCTCATGGCGCCTGTCGAGGAACTGTCGCTGGCCTACGAGTCCGCGAAGCGCGATCCGAAGTTTGCTGCGGAGCTTGAGGACCTGCTGCACAATTTCGCCGGCCGCCCGACCCCGCTTCAATTTGCCGCGCGCCTCACCGATCACCTTGGCGGCCCTCGGATTTATCTGAAGCGCGAAGACCTGCTCCACACCGGCGCGCACAAAATCAACAATTGTCTCGGCCAGGGCCTGCTCGTAAAGCGCATGGGCAAGCAGCGCATCGTGGCGGAAACGGGCGCGGGCCAGCACGGCACCGCCACGGCCACCGTCGCGGCGCGCCTCGGCCTCGAGTGCGTCGTTTACATGGGCACCGAAGACATGGAGCGCCAGCGCCTGAATGTTTCGCGCATGAAAATGCTCGGCGCCGAAGTTGTCGGAGTGGATTCAGGCAGCCGCACGCTCAAAGATGCCATCAATGAAGCCATGCGCGACTGGGTCACCAACGTCCGCACCACACACTATCTTCTCGGCTCCGTGCTTGGCCCGCATCCTTATCCGCAAATGGTGCGCGATTTTCATCGAGTAATCGGCGTTGAAGCGCGTGAGCAAATCCTACGCGCCGAAGGTCATCTGCCCGCCGCACTTTTCGCGTGTGTCGGCGGCGGCTCGAATTCCATCGGTCTTTTCCACGCATTCATGAATGACGCCGGTGTGAAATTCATTGGCGTCGAAGCCGGTGGACGCGGACACGGTCTCGGTGAACACGCCGCGCGTCTCGCCGCCGCGGCGGGCTATGTCGGCGCGAAGCCCGGCGTCCTGCACGGCACTTACACCTATGTCCTGCAGGATAGCGCTGGTCAAATCGCGCGCACGCATTCCATTTCGGCGGGGCTCGACTACCCCGCCGTCGGCCCCGAGCATGTCTGGCTCGCAGACCAGGGCCGCGCGGAGTACACCGCCGTGAGCGATGACGCCGCGCTTGACGCCGCGCGCACGCTCTCTCGAATCGAAGGCATCATCCCCGCTCTGGAGAGCGCGCACGCCGTCGCGGAATTGATCACCCGCGCGCCAAGAATGCCGCGCGACTCCGCCGTCATCCTCAATGTCTCCGGTCGCGGTGATAAGGACATGGAGACTTACTCGCGCTATCTTTAGTGCCTTATGACTTCCACGGTTCCATCCACGGCTGCTCACGCAACGCGCATCGCGCGCCGCTTCGCTGAACTTTCGCGCGCGGGCGAGCTCGGTCTCGTTGCCTACATCACCGCCGGCGATCCTTCGCTCGACGCCACGCGACAAATCGTTCTCTCCGCGGCGGACGCAGGCGCAGACATCATCGAGCTCGGCGTTCCGTTCAGCGATCCCCTCGCGGATGGCCCGACGATTCAGCGCGCAAGCGAACGCGCTTTGCGCGGCGGCACAACGCTCGCAGGTGTCCTTGATCTCGTCGCCGAAATCCGGCGCGCCAGCCAAATCCCCATCGTGCTCTTCGGCTACTTCAACCCCGTTCTACAAATGGGCCTCGAGGAATTCGCCGAGTGCGCCGCCAAAGCCGGCGCCGACGGCTCGCTCGTCACCGATCTCACACCCGAGGAAGCCGCCGATTATCGCGCCGCCTTGCGCGCACGCGGCCTTGACACGATTTTTCTCGCGGCGCCGACCACTACAGAATCGCGCATGAAGCGCATCGCCGAAGCCTCCTCCGGCTTTCTATATCTTGTTTCGCGCACTGGTGTGACCGGCACGCGCGAGAATCTGGCCGATGATTTGCCCGCGCTGGTGCGCCGCGCGCGCGCCGCCACTTCGCTGCCGCTTGCCGTCGGCTTCGGCATCTCGCTCCCCGGCCACGTCTCAATTCTCGGCGGCCTCGCGGACGCCGCCGTCGTCGGTTCGGCCCTCGTCGAGGAAATTGAGCGGGCCAGCAGCCCCGCGGCCGCGGCTGCAAACGTCGCGGCGCGCGTCCGCTCATTGAAAGAAGCCGCGGGCCGTGGCCTTAGCCGGCGGGAGGCGCGCCCGTGACCACAACCGGAAAAACAATTGAAGACTGGCGCCGCCGCATCAATGAACTTGATTGCAAGCTCGTCGAGTTGCTCAATGAGCGCTCGCGTTGCGCAATGGAAATCGGCCACATCAAGCAGGAAGCCGGTCTGCCGCTGTATCAGCCGGATCGCGAAAAGGAAGTCATCGCGAATGCGGAAGGCCACAATCACGGCCCGCTGCCGGACACTGCGATTCGCCGCCTCTTCGAGCGAATTCTTGACGAGGCGCGCTCTGTCGAGCGGCACGCGATGGAGCCCGGTGATTCACCAAAGGACTCATCGAAGCGCGATTGATTCGGGATTGACAAATGACGACCAGCGGCCACCGGCCGCCACAAGTTTCATACTCAGGGGGAATCCATGGTTGTTGTCATGCAACAGGGAGCGACCGACGAGCAGATTCAGCATGTGATTGACCGCCTCGTCGCGCTTGGCTTTGACGTTCACCGTTCAACCGGTGCTTCACAGACGGTCCTCGGCGCCGTCGGCGTCCGCGCCGATTACGACCCGCGCGAATTTCAGTTGCTCGAGGGCGTGCGCGAAGTCGTCCGCATTTCCGTGCCTTATAAGCTTGTCAGCCGCGCTTTTCGGCCCGAAGGCACGATCATCGAGCTCCCTCGCGGCGTCAAGATCGGCGGCCCCGAGGTTGTTGTTGCCGCCGGCCCCTGTTCTGTTGAATCACGCGAACAAATCGAGACCATCGCAGGCCATGTCGCGCGATGTGGCGCAAAGATTCTTCGCGGCGGCGCCTTCAAGCCGCGCACATCTCCCTACAGTTTTCAGGGCATGGGCGAGAAAGCGCTTGAATTGCTGCGCAACGCCGCCGACCGCCACCATCTGCTCGTCGTCAGTGAAGTGATGGACCCCTCGCAGGTCCAGTTGATGCTCCCCCTGGTGGACATTCTCCAGGTAGGCGCGCGCAACATGCAGAACTATCACCTCCTTCGCGCGCTCGGCGAAGTCAACAAGCCCATCCTTCTCAAGCGCGGCATGTCCGCTACCATCGAAGAGCTGCTCCTCAGCGCCGAATACATCATGGCCGGCGGAAATTACAACGTCATACTTTGCGAGCGCGGCATCCGCACCTTTGAGACTTACACGCGCAACACTCTGGACATCGCCGCGATTCCCGTCATCAAAAAACTTTCTCATCTCCCGATCATCACGGACCCCTCGCACGGCACCGGCCTTCGCGACAAGGTCGCGCCCATGGCCCGCGCCTCTGTCGCCGCGGGAGCCGATGGTTTGCTCATTGAGGTCCATCACGATCCCGAGCACGCGCTTTCCGATGGCGCGCAGTCGCTATTTGTCGAGCAGTTCGCCCAGCTCATGGGCGAGCTGCGCATCATCGCGCCCGCCGTCGGCCGCCGCATCGGATGAGAATTCGGGCGCCCTCTAGTTCCAGAGGACGACGCCGATTCGTTGGCGTAGTAATTTTGGAGGATTAATAAGAAGGGTTGTCATCCAGAGGAGCGTTTTGTGCGACGAAGGATCTGCTTTTCGATTTCATCCCATAGAAAACAATCATGACCTCAAGCGCCACTCCCGCCTTCCACCGCGTCGCCATCCTTGGCACAGGCCTCATCGGCGGCTCATTTGCGCTCGTGCTCCGCAAGCATCTCCCGAATGCGCGCATCATCGGTTACGACCTCGAGCCCGTTTTGCGCGAAGCCCAGGCACGCGGCGCCATCCATGAAGCCGCGCCCGACATCGCCCGCGCCGTCGCTGGCAAGGATCTCGTCTATGTCGCGCTTCCCATCTCCGCATCAATGGAAGCCCTGCCCGAAATCGCGCGCCACTGCGCGCCCGCCGCGCTCGTCACCGACGCATGCAGCACCAAGCGCTCCGTCTGCCGCGTGGCCACGCAACATTTCAAGAGTGGCGCTCTTTTTCTCGGTGGACATCCCATGGCAGGCAAGGAATCGCAGGGAATCGCCGCGGCGGACTCCGAACTTTTCCGCGGCGCAAACTACGCACTCATTGGCAGCGAAGAAATGCAAAAGGAACCGCGCGCCGCTGCCTTCGCCACGCTCGTCGAATCCATCGGCGCGCGCGTCACCTGGCTCGACGCTGAAACCCATGATTGGGCCGCGGCCATCATTTCGCACTTGCCGCAGATGACCGCCATCGCACTCGCCGAAGTCATCGCCGCGGAAACCGACGAGTCCGGCCTCCCCGCATCGCTCGCGGGCAGTGGCGCGCGCGACATGCTTCGCCTCGCCGGAAGCCCTTACTCCATCTGGCGCGATATCGCCGTCTCGAATTCCGACAATCTCCGCCGCGCGCTCGACCGCCTCGCGCAGGCCATCGACCAGCTCCGCACGCACCTCACCTCGCGCGAACTCGAGCAGTCCTTCGCTGAAGCCAATCGCCTGCACGATTCTTTGAAGGACTCGTAAAAAAATCGGCCCCGGAATTTCCGGGGCCGATCCTTCCGCATTCATATCACTCGATGCGAATTAATTCTTAATGTCCGCGGCCGGCTCCTCCACCACCACCACTGCCGCCGCCACCAACACTTCCGCCTCCTGCGCTGCCACCGCCTCCGCCACCCTGGCTCCCACCACCACTACTACCTCCTCCACCTCCCATGCCGCCACCGCCAGTGTGGCCACCACCACCACCTCCTCCGCCGCTGCTCCCACCGCCTCCACCTCCGCCACCGCTGCTCCCGCCTCCGTGGCTCCCGCCACCACTGCCACCGCTGCTCCCGCCGCCCCCAACGCTTCCGCCTCCACCATACCCGCCGCCTGATCCGTGGCTCGCTGACGGAGTTCCTCCCGAATTCCCGCTTCCCGTCCGTCCGCCGCCTGCGCTCCTGTCACTGTTCCCGGGATTCACAATTCTCCCCGGCTCAATTCCTCCATGCGGATTCATCGTGCCGACCGGGATCGGAGGCGCTGTATGTCCAGCCACCGCTGGCCCCGTTTGCACAAACTGGTGCGACTTGTAATCGTACTGAATTCTCGGCGCCAGTGTTCCGGGCACAATTCCTCTCGCGACAGGCCCTGTCCCCGGCAGATTCTCATTGCGGAAATGCCCCGGAATTTGCGGCCGCTCCGCATGAGGCAGCCCCGTGAAAGTTCGTGCTTGGAATTCCTTCGGCGCTCGCTCCAGCAACTTGAATTTCTCAGACGGATTGAATGTCACGCGCGTGATCGTCCCGCCACGCTTTCCCGTCGGCTGAAGCACCCCGTGCTTCATGTTGATTGGCGGCTTTCCTTTCCCGTCGTGCGGGTGCCGCGGCACGTATCCGATTTTCTTGCCGATGTGCACCCAGCAAACCGGCGGATGGTGGTGCTTGCGGTGCGGGACGAGAACGTACCGCCCGCGCAAGCGAATGAAATCTCCGGCGTGGCAATAGCCCCATGACCACGTCTGGAAGTACGGAAATCCCGAGACGGTATCTCTGCTGATCTCGCGTCTCTGTCCGGTCTTCGGGTCCACTTCATACGTAATCCGCAGCACGCTATCCGAGCAATCCGCCATAGGAAGGTATTCGTACGATCTGTTTGCTATCAGCAATGGAGGCAGTTGCTGCGTCTTCTTGGTTTGTCCGCCCGGCTGCTGCCCGGACGCCTGTTGTTGTGCGCCTGTTCTTAATGCCGCCGGTTGCAAAATGGTTTGTGTCTCGGCATCGTCCGCCGGATCAACTGGATTCATCATATTCGTATCGTGCTGGTCCCTTGGCTCCCAGCATTGCCCGTACCCTTCGCACGGAAAGAAAACTCCCTGTTCGTAAAGGTCCGTAATCCCCGGCATAAATTGCGTAACCCCTGCAGCTTTTTCAGCCAACGCAATTTCCGAATTCCGTTTCACCAATCGCGCCTCCACCCAGTTGTCCCAATCCGCTGGCGCGGGGGAGGGAACTGCTTGGCCAGGCGGGAGGAATCCATTCATCGTGGAGATGCCCCCATGGCTCAACAAATATTGCGATAACACTTCAGCCAGCACTTGCCGGTCATCTTCAGAGAAGCTTTTCATGCGGATCGTATCGGAGGGGTTTCCGTTCACGCTCAAATTCACAGGAAGGCTGCTCATCCCTGAAACCGATAGGGCCAGCCCATTACGCGTCGTGATGGTTTGCCCTTTTGAGAGATGAAGCGTCTTCAGTCCGTGCCGAACCACGTCTTCGCCGCCCTCTTCGAGAGGCGTCACCGATGTCGCATCGAGAAAGCTGTCCACACGCAAATAAGACTTCTTGTTGAATGTCAGTTCATCCGAAGGCGTATGAACCGTAAACGTTTCCTTGTCTTCCGGATCGAAGGAGAGCGTCATCGTTCCCGTCACGATCCGGACGACGCTCGTCACGGTCCCGTCTTTGGAATCCAACTCCTCGAAGATCAAAACGGAATTGTCGGCCAGATAAATCATTGAGCCGTTTTCCAATTCCACCTCCGCGCGCCCTGCCCCCGTTGCGAGACTGAAGCCCATCCCCATCGGGAGGTTTACCTTCGCTTGCTGCCAGGACTTATCAATTTCGGCGCGTTTGCCGTCGCCTTGCGACACGCGGACGTCGCCTTGCAAATAGCTGATTCTTACAATTTCAGACGCCGGCCCGCTCTTGTTCTTGTCTTGCTTGTTTTGCGCCGTCGCGGCTGTGGCTATCAGAAGAAAAATCGTGGAGAAAATCAGAAGGGAAGAAATCCTGCTTGAACTGCGGTGCTTCGAGTTTTGCATTGTAATCCTCCTACGCTGGTATAGGAGCCCAATTTGATTGACGTTTTCCCCGTGGTTTGCGTTTCCTGTTCTTGTGTCTGTAAGTAAGTACTCACTTACATTCGGGAGGGTAGCCCCGCCCCAAAAGGAATGCAAGTGTTATTTTTGGCAGGTGTGGGAAAAGCCCCCCTGCCGGATTTCGCCCGTCGGCCGCAGTGAGGTGATTGCACCGGCCCAAATCTTCGTCCTGCAGTTTTTTAATGGCCTCAACGCCAGACCAGCATTACAATCGCGCTCCTATGCGTTATTCAAAATCATTCTTTCTCTTCACACTCTCGATTCTCACCGCGGGCATCGCCGTCGCCCAGGCCTCCGCGCAAGATCTCGATGCAATCGTCAGACGAGCCATCGCCGAGCAACACGTCGTCGGCGCTTCCGTCCTTGTGATGCGCGGAGACAAAGTCCTTCTCCATAAGGGCTATGGCTTTGCCGACCTCGGCCTCGAAGCCCCTACCAAAGACGAAACCGTCTATCACATCGTCGGCCCCATGCTGCCTTTCACCGGTGTCGCTGTTCTGCAACTCGTTGATCGCGGCAAGCTCTCTCTTGACGATGACATCAATCTCTACATTCCGGAATTTCCTGTGCAGGGGCGTCACGTCACCCTCCGCAATCTGCTCAATCACACCTCCGGCATCGTGGACTATCATTACCTCGGCGATCCCATCGAAGCCACCAGCCGTCTTCCAAAAGCCCTCGACGAAGTAATGGCCCTCTACGCCGGTAAGAATTGGGTCAATGAGCCGGGCACGAAATGGGATTGGTCCATCTCCGGCTTTCAACTTCTCGTCACAGTTATCGAGCGCGTCTCTCACCAGAGCTTCGCCGATTACGTCCAGCAAAACATCTTCGTTCCTGCGGGCGTCAAGTCCACTTCCTTCTGTGATGATTACACTCTTGTCCGCGGCCTCTCCCACGCCTACCGCAGATTCGGCGCCGGGTTCGTCGCCGCCAATGAGAATGACATGGCCTACAACTACGACCTTCGCTTTTGCAGCACCGTCGGCGATCTCATTCAGCTCTGGCGCGCCATTCAGGAACAAAAGCTCATCAAGCCTGAGACGCTTAAGCAGATGACCACCGCTGAAGGCGCCGCCGCTCATAAGAATCCTCAGGACCCGCTCGACCAGTACGGCTTCGCCGTAAGCATCAATCATGAAGAGGATCATCGCCGCATCGGCCAGCACGGTTCCTTGTTTGGTTACAGTGGCAGCCTCTACGATTTTCCCGCCGACGGACTCACCATCGCTGTGCTCACCAACACGGAAGGCCAGAACGCCTATGCCATCACTCGCGCGCTTGCCCGAGCCGTCCTCGGACTCGCCCCCTTACCTTCTCCTGGACCAGCAGCGGAAAGAATTCTCACCGATAGCCCCATCTCCGCCGAGGAACGCGCCCGGCTCAAAGGCATTTTCATCTTGAAACTCGACCGGCTCACGCCCGATCTCCATGACTCCTTCGCGCAGTATCGCCGCACCTACCGCGTGTTCGATGAAAATGGACGCCTGATGATCCAGCCGCTCGGCGAACCCGCGGAGCGTCTCCTTAAACAGGACGACGGCACCTTTGCAATGCGCTCATCCCCACGGAGTCACATCTCATTCGTCATCGTGAACAGTCGCGTCACCGCGATGAAAATGGACCCCTCCGCTCTCGGCGTTCCGCTCTCCGGTGACAACATTGGCGATCCCGATCCGGCCACCTTCCACCATCAACTCCATTGAGCAACGGTGTTCCTATTGCGCCGCACGCCGAAGCGTTTGCACATCAATTCATACAAGTTCAACCTTGAGCCCACCCGCCGTTGAATCTTGGCAATCTGCTCCCGCGTTTTCCGCGCACGGGAAATTTTCAGGCCTAAAATAGAACAATGCAGCGCAAGGTCTTCTGGATTACCTTCTCAGCTTTGGGGATTGTGGCCGACCTCGTCTTGCCCTTCTGGTGGGCCGTTGCCGCCACCGTCCCCCTGGGTTATGCAAGCTGGTGGATCGCATACCGCAGCGACTGGTTCTGAATATCCCACCTGTCCACCACCTGTCCGCAAGTACTATGGATATTTCCAGCCTATTCCCCCACATTCAATTCTTAACTTGATATCCAGCGGTCTTTGGGGGAGAGGGTCATTTTGCGAATTAGCAGGCGAGCCACGAATCCCGACGGAACGAAAGTAGAAAAAAGGACATCCCACCGTTTTGGTGTGGCCGTCCCTGTCGAAGTGAGCTGGCGGGGGGCGGATGGGAAGGCCGTCAAATCGGACGCGATTGCCCGGCAAGTCAACGAGCGCGGCGGATTCCTGGAAATGGAATCATTGCCTGAATTCGGCAGCAGGGTTTCCCTAACGAATTTCCTTTCCGCGCAAACAGTCGAGGCCCGCGTCCTCGCCACGCCGCAAACCCGCGCGGGCGTCGCTGGCGGCGTAGCCGTCGAGTTAGTCGTTCCCAACGAAGACTTCTGGGGCGTGGACCTTCAAGCCAGGAAAACGGGCGTCGAGCTGCGAAAACTCGAGACCGCGCTCGGCTCGCAGGGCGTGGATCTTCGTCTGCTCAGTGAATTTCGCGACGCGGTGGAATACATCCGTGGTGTCACATCCGTCGCCCAGCAATTGCGCGAGGTTCAGCTCCGCGGCCGGGATGACAACAACTTGCACTCGGAGATTGCCGCCGAGCGCATTCGCCGCACCACGAAACTCTGCCGCGAAATCGCCGCGGACCTCGACGCTGAGGCAGCTAGGCCAAATCCCGCAAACCTTGACTCCGCGAACGCCGCGCCAAATTCCCACGCGTCCAATTCCACCGAGCTCAACGAATTGCGCGATGCTCTCGCTCAAGTTTCCGATCGCCTGAAGCGCATGCAATCGCGGACCGATCCACTTCGCGGGCCCGCCCACGGGCCCAACCGCACTCTTGTTTCTCGCTCCTAGCGCGAACACCTACTTCGGCTGGGGCACAATCCGCAAATACGGGCACGGCGCCTTCCATCCGGCGGGATACTTCTGCTTGGCCTCTTCTTCCGACACCGACGGCAGGATGATCACATCGTCGCCGTTTTTCCAATTCACCGGCGTGGCCACCTTGTGCTTCGCCGTCAGTTGCATCGAGTCAACCACGCGCAGCACTTCGTCGAAGTTGCGTCCGGTGCTCATCGGGTAGCTGAGCATCAGCTTGATCTTTTTGTCCGGCCCCACCACGAACACGGTGCGCACCGCGGCGTTGTCCGCAGCCGTGCGGCCCTCGCAGGTTTCTCCAGCCTCCGCCGGCAACATGCCGTAAAGCTTCGCCACCTTCAGTTGCGTGTCGCCAATCATCGGGTATTTCACTTTGTGGCCCTGCGTCTGTTCGATGTCCACAGCCCACTTCGTGTGATTCGTCACCGGATCCACGCTCAGTCCGATGATCTTGCAATTCCGCTTCGCAAATTCCGGCTCCAGGCCCGCCATGTACCCCAGTTCCGTGGTGCACACCGGGGTGAAATCTTTGGGGTGCGAGAACAGGATGGCCCAGCCGTTGCCGATCCATTCATGAAAGTTGATTTTGCCCTGCGAAGTTTCGGCGGTGAAATCGGGAGCTACGTCGTTTATGCGCAACATTTGTTCTTCTCCTGGTGTTTTACTCTCCAGAGCTGGCGCCCCGGAATCTCTAAGCGGGAAATCGTACGTTTCTCCTGCCCCTGAGTCAAATGCACTCGAGTTAGCGAAGCTGCCTCCCCAATCCGTCCGCGTGACCCCGGACACGCGGAGTGGTAGCGGTGGTCACTGCATTTGGCTTCATGGTGGACTATGAAGGACGCGTAGAAGGAACGGGATCCGATGGGAGTGAGCTGACAAAGCCCGGGGGCGAGGTAAAAAACCGATGGCTTCAGCAGCTCCACCCGCTCCGCTGCGCAGTTGAAAGCGCAAAAGGTCTGACCTTCGAGAACTCTCGTTCCCTTCTTCCGGGGGCGGCGACCGGGCACCAAGCTTACAGAGAGCGCCCGGATATTCGACGCACCGGCCGTAAACGGCCGGAATGGCTGAGGACCCAGCCGCTGCCCCCCAATTTCCATGAAACAGAATCTATTTAAGAGAAAGGGAGTTGAAAGACGAGGTGTGTGATGACGAATCTTATTCTGCGTGACAATCTGTTTGAGGATCTCTTCGATGTCCGCCGTGAATTCGACAAGATCTTCAACCGGATGCTGACTGTGAAGCCAGTGGGCAAGGAGCAAGTCGGCTCCTGGACCGGCTTCGACTTTGTGCCGGCGATTGAGTCCTTTGTGGACAAAGACGCTAAGAAGTACATTTGCAAGGTCGCTCTGCCGGGCATCGAGCCCAAGGAAGTCCAGATCCACGTTCAGGGGAATGTGCTGACCATCTCGGGCGAGAGGAAACTGACCCGCGAGACCCAGGATGTGGACTATCTCTATCAAGAGCTCACCTATGGCAAGTTCGAGAGGGAATTCGAGCTGCCCGAGGGCGTGAACTGCGACAAGATGTACGCGTCGTTCATGAACGGCGTGCTGGAGATCACCGCGCCGGTTGCGGAAGTGGCGCTGCCGAAGAAGATCGAAATCAAGACGGTGCCATTCGTAAAGCAAGTAGCTGCATAACGCGCGGGTGTGTGAATGGCCCGGTCTGCCCATGGCGGACCGGGCCTTCTTTTTTTGTTTTGCTTCTCTTGTAAGAGCATGACAATAAAGTGGTTACGGGCGTCGATATTTATTTGGTAGGTCATTCAACTAAATTTCAGTAACGAAAAAAGGAAGAAAAGAATTGGAAATAATATGCGACATTGTGGCGGAGAGTATGAGGAGAGTAAGCGGAGAGTACTAGGACATTCGAATGCGTCACGAGGGGCGCTTTGGGGCAACCCGGACTTATTTGAACCGCCGCGGGGCTGCAGCAACCTTTCACTGAGTGGCGCAGGGCTCCAGCGAATCGGATCCTGTCGCCAAAGACAACTTTTTTGAAGTGGCGCAGGGCTCCAGCGAATCGGACCCTGTCGCCAAAGACAACTTTTTTGAAGTGGCGCAGGGCTCCAGCGAATCGGACCCTGTCGCCAAAGACAACTTTTTTGAAGTGGCGCAGGGCTCCAGCGAATCGGACCCTGTCGCCA